>NZ_JBVHGJ010000003.1:0-690129 GCF_055561875.1 Streptomyces sp. NPDC022552 | reverse complement strand
AACGACGCCGTCTCCGAGGTGAACCTGTCACCCGTGAGCTGCATACCGTCACCGGAATCACCCGCGAACCGGATGATCACCCGATCGAGCCGGCGGACTTCCTTCTCGTCGCCGTGGCGGGGCGCCGTCGGGGCGGCGCTGCGCTGCTCCCCGACCAGGGCCTCGCCGGCCTCGCTACTGACCTGGCTGGTCACTGAACTGGACCTCCCTCGCGGCAAGGGTCTCTCCGCCAAAGGCGGGAGAAGGCTCGCGGGGCGGTCGGCGAACCGGCCGTCCCCGTGGCCCACCCTACGACGGTGAGGTGTCCCTCCCCGGGACTTCTCGCATCCTGGACCTCGTTTTGAGATGCCTGTTTGCCATGAATCGTCACGTTCTGTCGCCCCCCAGAGCTTTCCGGAAAGTCGCGTTCCGCTCGTTCTTCGGTCGTAGGTCCCGAACCCCGATATCTGACAGGGTGTCAGCTCGTCAGGAATTCAGATAGGTCAACACCGCGAGTACCCGACGATGATCGCCTTCACTCGGGGACAGGCCCAGCTTCAGGAAGATGTTGCTGATGTGCTTCTCCACCGCGCCGTCGCTCACGACCAGCTGCTTCGCGATCGCGGAGTTCGTCCGCCCCTCGGCCATCAGGCCCAGGACCTCGCGCTCGCGCGGGGTCAGGTTCGCCAGGACGTCCTGCTTACGGCTGCGGCCCAGCAGCTGCTGGACGACCTCCGGATCCAGCGCCGTACCGCCCCGGGCCACCCGGACGACGGCGTCCACGAACTCGCGGACCTCGGCGACCCGGTCCTTCAGGAGATAGCCCACGCCCCGGCTGGATCCGGCCAGGAGTTCTGTGGCGTACTGCTCCTCCACATACTGCGAAAGGACCAGGACCCCGACCCCGGGGTACTCCTTGCGCAGCCGCACCGCAGCCCGTACGCCCTCGTCCGTGTGGGTCGGGGGCATCCGTACGTCGGCCACGACCACATCGGGCAGCTCGCCCTCGCCGGCGAGCCCGGCGACGGTCTTGACCAGGGCCTCTCCGTCGCCCACCCCGGCGACGACCTCGTGCCCCCGGTCCGTCAGCAGCCGGGTCAGGCCCTCTCGCAGCAGCACTGAATCCTCGGCGATGACCACGCGCACCCTGTCCGCCACGTCTTCCACGACTTGCAGCCCCCATGTTCCGGTGTTCGATGCGTCCCAGCATCGCAGTAAGAGGGACGCGAAGGGGCGGAGTCGGGTTCAGGGGTGTCAGGGGCGTGTCATCTCGTGGTCATGGCGCGGTCACGGGTGGCTTGATCTCTGTGCGGGGCCGGGGGGTGCGCCCGGGGCCCGGGCGGCGCGGCGGGCCCGGGGGCCGCGGTCGACGCGGCCCGGGCTCCGGCCGGACTACGCGCGCCAGGGGAGTTCCGCCGTGATCGTCGTCGGGCCGCCCGCCGGCGAGTCCACGGCCAGGATCCCGTCGACCGCGTCCAGCCGCTCCGTGAGCCCGGCAAGGCCCCGGCCCGCGGTCGTGTCCGCGCCGCCCCGCCCGTCGTCCCGTACCTGGAGCAGCAGCCGGTCGCCCGACCGCCACACGTCGACCCATGCGCGCCGGGCCCCGGAGTGCTTGGACACGTTCTGGAGCAGCTCGGACACGGTGAAGTACGCGATGCCCTCCATCGCCGGCACGGGCCGGGCGGGGAGGTCCACCTCGACGGACACCGGCACGGTGCACCGCGCGGCGACCGCCGAGAGCGCCGCGTCCAGACCGCGGTCGGTCAGGACCGCCGGGTGGATGCCCCGCGCCAGGTCGCGCAGCTCCTGGAGCGCGGTCTTCACCTCGCCGTGCGCCTCCTCGACCATCCGCGCCGCCGCCTTCGGGTCCTCGGACAGCTTCTCCTTCGCCAGACCCAGATCCATGGCGAGGGCGACGAGCCGGGCCTGCGCGCCGTCGTGCAGATCGCGCTCGATCCGCCGCAGATCGGCGGCGGCGGTGTCCACGACCACACCCCGGTCGGTCTCCAGCTCCGTGACGCGCGTCGCCAGCCGCGAGGGGCCGAGCAGCCCGGAGACCATCAGCCGGTCCACAGCGGCGAGCGACCGGATGATCCACGGCCCGGCGAGCACGAAGAGCAGGCCGACGGCGCTGGTGACGGCGATCTCGAAGGGGGAGTCCAGATAGAAGGCGTGCGTCCGGTCGCCGTACAGCTGGATGCCGTCCTGGCCGGCGTACATCGGGAAGACCCACTGCCACAGCGGGTAGGTGAAGAGGGCCCAGCCGTACATCCAGAAGGCCACCGAGACCGTGAAGGCGAAGATCGCCCACGGCATGTGCAGGAGCGCGTAGAGGAGGTGGCGCCAGGACGCGCCGCTCTTCAGCGTCGCCCCCATCCACGACATCGCCCCGCCGGTACGGCCCCGGGCGGGCTCGGGCGGCGCGACCTCCAGGCCGAGCAGCCCGCGCGCCCGGGCCCGCTCCACGGCGCCGAAGCCGCGGCACATGGCGAGGGCGCCCGCGAGGACGGGGATGCCGAGGAAGGTGACGAGGAGCCCCGCGCCGGCCGAGACCAGGGCGATGGAGAGGGCGAAGTAGACGCAGCTCAGCGGCAGCCCGAGCACCAGATAGCCGAACTCGCGCCAGGTGCGGGCCTCGAACGGCGCGCGGATCGCGGCGGGGAGGCGGTGGGATGCCATCGCTGGTGTCCGTTTCTGCTCGGGGGAAGGGGTGGAGGAGTACGACTCAAGGTTTCCGCGCGGGCGCGCGCCGGACCATGAGGGAGGTGGGCGTGTATGGAGGGGGGATTTCCCTACCTTGGGGGGCGGCCCGAAGGCGCATAGGGCTGTGGGCGGGCCCGCGACGCACGGTCGAGGCGCTCGTCAGGTCCATGCGCCCGGCGCGTCTGTGCTCCGCCGGGTCTGCGCGCCCGGCGCGTCCGTGCGCTGCCGGTCTGCGCGCCCGCCGGCTTTTTGCGCCCGGCGGGGCAACGCGCCCGTAGGCCGATGCGGTCGTCCGGGCTACGCCCCTGCCTGGGGGCTGCGCGGTCGTGCGCCTTACGCCCCTGCCGGTGCACGCGGTCGTCGTGGCTACGGCCCCGCCGGGGCCACGCGGTCGTCCGGTCCTCCAAGCCCCTGCCGGGGCCACGCGGTCGTCCGGTCCATGTCCCCGCCGGGGCTACGCGGTTGTCGGGCGGGCGCGCCACGGCAGTTCCGCCGTGACCGTCGTCGGACCGCCCGCCGGGGATTCCAGGACGAAGAGTCCGTCGACCGCCCCCAGGCGCTCCGCGAGCCCCGCCATCCCCGTGCCGCCGTCCAGCCGGGCGCCGCCCTGCCCGTCGTCCCGTACCTGGAGCAGCAGACGGTCGTCCCGCCGCCACACCTCCACGGAGGCGGAACGTGCCCGGGCGTGCTTGGACACGTTCTGGAGCAGCTCGGACACGGTGAAGTACGCGATGCCCTCGATCGCCTCGGCCGGTCGCTCGGTCAGGTCGACCGTCACCTTCACCGGGACCGTGCAGCGCGCGGCGATCGACGAGAGCGCGGCGTCCAGGCCGCGGTCGGTCAGGACCGCCGGGTGGATGCCCCGGGCCAGATCACGGAGCTCCTGGAGCGCGAGCTTCACCTCGCCGTGGGCCTCGTCGACCATCGCGGCCGCCGCCTCCGGGTCCTCGAGGAGCTTCTCCTTCGCCAGACCGAGCCCCATCGCCAGCGCGACGAGCCGGGCCTGCGCGCCGTCGTGCAGATCGCGTTCGATCCGGCGCAGATCGGCGGCGGCGGTGTCCACGACCACGCCCCGGTCCGACTCCAGCTCCGCGATCCGCCGCTCCAGCTCGTCCGAGGGCGACAGGAGACCGCGGACCATGGCCCGGTCGGCGGTCGCGAGACCGCGTGCCACGAACGGCAGCAGGGGCCAGAGCACGATCAGCGAGACGAGCGTGACGACGAAGGTGACGATGCCCCAGGGCAGCCGGATGAAGCCGTACAGCATCGTCCGCCAGGCCACCGGGTCCTTCAGTGCCGTCCACAGCCAGGGGAAGAAGCCGTGCCGGCGGGGGAGCGGGCTGGGCTCGTCGACCCGTACGCCGAGCAGCGCCCGGGCCCTCGCCCGCTCGGTCCGCCCCAGGCCGCGCGCCCCGGCGAGACCGAGGGCGAGAAGCGGCAGGCCGATCACCGTGACGGCCAGGCCCACGCCGACGGCGGCCGCCACCACCACGTACACGAAGCCGACCAGGGCGGCGGGCAGATTGGTGAGGAGGAAGGAGATCTCCTTCCAGGTGTGCCGGCCGTAGGCGAAGCGCGCGGGCGGCAGCGGGGTCTCGGTGTCGACGCTCATGGGCCAAGCGTGCCGGTCAGGGGGCTCGGCACGCCATGGGGTACGTCGGTGAAGGAGAGTAGGGATATCCCCACTGCTCGCTCTGTGACACGACCGCTTACAGCGTCTTTAGCAGGGCCTAGACTCCCGTGCGTACAGACAAGTCGTCGAAACGGGCAGGGAGCGAGGGGTGGACGTGCCGGATCCGACCGTACGGGCGGGACACGGACTCGCGGCGGACTACTTCCAGTCGTACTCCGTCATCGGAGTGCTCGCCGTCGTCGGCGTGCTCTTCGTGGCCGTCGCGTTCGGCGCGGGCCGGCTGCTGCGGCCGGTCGTACCGACGCCGGAGAAGCTGCTGACGTACGAGTGCGGTGTCGACCCGGTGGGTGAGGGCTGGGCACACACCCAGGTCCGCTACTACGTGTACGCCTTCCTCTACGTGATCTTCGCCGTCGACTCGATCTTCCTCTTCCCGTGGGCGACCGTGTTCGCCGCGCCCGGCTACGGCGGGACGACGCTGGTCGAGATGTTCATCTTCCTCGGCTTCCTGGCCGTGGGACTGCTCTACGCGTACAAGAAGGGCGTCCTGACATGGACGTGACCCCGACCCCGCTGCCGGCTCCCAAGCTCGGCCCGCTCGCGCGGCTGGCCCCCGAGCCGATGAAGGTGGTCCTGAACTGGGGCCGCCGCTACAGCCTCTGGGTCTTCAACTTCGGCCTCGCCTGCTGCGCGATCGAGTTCATCGCCGCGTCGATGGCCCGCCACGACTTCATCCGGCTCGGCGTGATCCCCTTCGCGCCGGGCCCGCGCCAGGCCGACCTGATGATCGTCTCCGGCACGGTCACGGACAAGATGGCGCCGGCGGTGAAGCGGCTGTACGAGCAGATGCCGGAGCCCAAGTACGTCATCTCGTTCGGGGCCTGCTCGAACTGCGGCGGGCCGTACTGGGACTCGTACTCGGTGACGAAGGGCGTCGACCAGATCATCCCCGTCGACGTCTACGTGCCGGGCTGCCCGCCGCGCCCGGAGGCGCTGCTGCAGGGGATCCTCAAGCTTCAGGAGAAGATCGCCCGGGAGTCGCTGGCGGCGCGCTACTCGGGCCCGTCGGTCGGCCAGCTGACGAGCGGTCTGGTGACGCCGCCGAAGCCGGGCGGTGATGACAAGTGAACGCGAACGCGTACGACTCCCTCCCGGACGCCGTGACCGAGGTCTTCGGCGAGGAGGCGAGGGCGGAACGGGCGTACGACCTGCTGACGGTGGACGTGCCGGTCGGCTCGTGGATCGCCGCGCTGGAGATCGCGCGGGACAAGCTGGGCTGCACGTATTTCGACTGGCTGAGCGCGGTGGACGAGCCGGGCGCCGGCTTCCAGGTGTGCGCGCACGTGGTGGCGCTGGAGGGCGGCGCGGTGCGCCGGCTGCTCGTACGGACGACGGTTCCGCACGCGTCGCCGGTGCTGGCCTCGGCGATCGCGGTCTACGCGGGCGCGGAGTGGCACGAGCGCGAGACGCACGAGATGTTCGGCGTCGAGTTCACGGACCACCCGAACCTCGTGCCGCTGCTTCTGCCGGAGAACTTCGAGGGGTTCCCGCTACGGAAGGACTTCGTGCTCGCGGCGCGGGTCGTGAAGGCGTGGCCGGGGGCGAAGGAGCCGGGGGAGTCGGAGCACGGTGGCCCGAAGCGCCGCCAGATGCTGCCCCCGGGCGTACCCGACCCCAACGACTGGGGCCCCATGAAGGGCCAGCTCCCGCCCGCCCCGGCCCGCCCCGCCCGTGCCACGGCCGCGGGCGACCGGCCGCCGCGCCGTACGCGCACGACGGCGGAGGGCTCCGCGACGCAGGCGGCCGGCCCGGCGGGTGAGGTGGAGGCGCCCGCGCGCCCGCCGCGTCGCAGCCGCAGTGCGTCGGAGGGCTCGGCGAGTCAGGCGGCCGAAGGCGCGGCGGCCCAGGCTCCGGAAACCACGAGCCCCGGGCGCCCGCCGCGTCGCAGCCGCAGCGCGTCGGAGGGCTCGGCGAGCCAGACGGCCGAAGGTGCGGCGGCCCAGCCCCGCCCCCGTAGCGCGGACGCCCCCTGGCACCACGCCCGCCCGGCCTTCGACACCGAAACGCCCAAGACCCCCGCGCCCGATAGCGGACCCGCGCCAGAGAGCGGGCCTGCGCCGGAGGCCGGACCTGCGCCCGAAGCCGGACCCGCGCCAGAGAGCGGACCCGCGCCCGAGGCCGGACCCGCGCCCGAGGCCGGACCTGCGCCCGAGGCCGGACCTGCGCCCGAGGCGGGGCCCGCCCCCGAGGCCGGACCCGCGCCCGAGGCCGCGCCCGCGCCCGAGGCCGCGCCCGCCCCCGAATCCAGGCCCGCCCCCGAGGCCGCGCCCGCCCCCGAAGCCGCTCCCGCGGACGACGACACGGCGGCCGGCGACGGCAGCCGGGCCCGGCGCACCCCTGGTACCAGTGACCCCGACCCCACCACCCCCGACGGAGGCGAATCCGCGTGAACGACGCACTCGACGTCGCCCTGCGGCTGCTCGTCGTCTTCGCCGTGTTCCTCGTGCTGCCCCTCGTCATCGGGCAGACCGAGCACAAGGTCATGGCCCATATGCAGGGCCGTCTCGGGCCCATGTACGCCGGTGGGTTCCACGGGTGGGCCCAGCTCGTCGCCGACGGGGTCAAGTTCGCGCAGAAGGAGGACGTGGTCCCGGCCAACGCCGACCGCCGCGTCTTCCAGCTCGCCCCCGCCGTCGCCCTCCTCCCGTACCTCCTGGTGCTCGTCGCCATCCCCATCGGCCCCGGTGAAGGCGCCGTCGGCGAGATCGTCGACGCCGGCATCTTCTTCGTCCTCGCCGTCATGGGCGTCGGCGTCCTCGGCAGCCTCATGGCCGGCTGGGCCTCCGCGAACAAGTTCTCGCTGCTCGGTGGTCTGCGTACCGCCGCCCAGCTGCTTGCCTACGAGCTCCCGATGCTGCTCGCCGCCGCCTCCGTCGCGATGGCCGCCGGCACCGTCTCCCTCCCCGGCATCCTCGACGCCTTCGAGTGGTGGTGGCTGCCCTGGCAGATCGTCGGCGCGATCGTCTTCTTCGTCGCCGGCCTCGCCGAGCTCCAGCGCCCGCCGTTCGACATGCCGGTCGCCGACTCCGAGATCATCTTCGGCGCGTACACCGAGTACACCGGCCTCCGCTTCGCGCTCTTCCTGCTCGCCGAGTACGCCGGCATCGTCGTCCTCTGCGGTCTCACCACCGTCCTCTTCCTCGGCGGCTGGCACGGGCCCTTCGGCGCCGACGGCCTCGGCTGGGTCTGGACCCTGCTCAAGACCGCGATCCTCGCGTTCGTCGTCATCTGGCTCCGCGTGAGCTACCCCCGCCTCCGCGAGGACCAGCTCCAGAAGCTCGCCTGGACCACCCTCGTCCCGCTCGCCCTCGCGCAGATCGCGCTCACCGGCATCGTGAAGGTGGCGATCCAGTAATGACCCGCCCGTTCCCTGGATCCGGCCTGGCCAAGGGCCTCGCCGTCACCCTCCGCACGATGACGAAGCGCGCGCACACCGCGCAGTACCCGGACAAGCAGCCCGAACTCCCGCCCCGCACCCGCGGTGTCATCGGGCTCTTCGAGGAGAACTGCACCGTCTGCATGCTCTGCGCCCGCGAGTGCCCCGACTGGTGCATCTACATCGACTCCCACAAGGAGACGGTGCCGGCCGCCACCCCCGGCGGCCGCGAGCGCAGCCGTAACGTGCTCGACCGCTTCGCCATCGACTTCGCCCTCTGCATGTACTGCGGTATCTGCATCGAGGTCTGCCCCTTCGACGCGCTCTTCTGGTCGCCCGAGTTCGAGTACGCCGAGACGGACATCCACGAACTCACCCATGAGCGCGACAAGCTCCGCGAGTGGATGTGGACGGTTCCCGAACCGCCCGCGCTCGACCCGGGCGCCGAGGAGCCGAAGGAGATCGGGGCGGCCCGCAAGGCCGTCGAGAAGGCCGCCGCCGCGGCAGCGGCCGCCCAGGCCGCCCAGGCCGAGGGGGACCAGCAGTGACCTTCGCCGCCACCGGTCTCGCCGCCACCCCCGGCTTCCTCTCGCCCTCCGGCGTCGAGATCGCCTTCCTCCTCGTCGGTCTCGTGACACTCGGCGCGGCCGTCGTCACCGTCACCACCCGCCAGCTCGTGCACGCCGCGCTCTGGCTGGTCGTGGCGCTCGGCGGACTCGCCGTCGAGTACCTCCTGCTCACCGCGGAGTTCATCGCCTGGGTCCAGGTGCTGATCTACGTCGGCTCCGTCGTCGTCCTCCTTCTCTTCGGGCTCATGCTCACCAAGGCCCCCATCGGCCGCTCCCCGGACGCCGACTCGGGCAACCGCCCGGTCGCCCTCGCGGTCGCGCTCGCCGCGGCCGCGGCGCTCGTCTGGGTGGTCGTCGACGCCTTCCGTACGACCTGGATCGAACTCGACGGACCGGCCCAGGGCTCCACCAAGGTGTCCGGCGAAATCCTCTTCCGGCACTGGGTGCTGCCCTTCGAGGCGCTCTCCGTCCTGCTGCTCGCCGCGCTGGTCGGCGCGATCGTCCTGTCCCGCAAGCACGCCAAGGAGGCCCGGGACTGATGCATCTCGCCTACCCCGCCGTCCTCGCCGCCCTGCTCTTCTGCGTCGGCCTGTACGGCGTCCTCGCCCGCCGCAACGCGATCCTGGTCCTGATGTCCGTCGAGCTGATGCTCAACGCCGTCAACCTCAACCTGGTCGCCTTCGACGTCTGGCTCCGCGACGCCCTGCACGCCGGCCAGGCGCTGACCCTCTTCACCATCGCCATCGCCGCCGCCGAGATCGGCATCGGTCTCGCGATCGTCCTGATGGTCTACCGCAACCGCGGCACCTCGGACGTCGACCGCCTGCGCGACAACGCCGAGCCCCACGGGGCCGGGACCGACGACGCCGAGCCCCGGACCGCCGGGACCGACGAGAAGGCCGAGGCCACCGCGTGACCACCACGACCCTCGCCGTCCTCGTCCCCCTCCTTCCCTTCCTCGGCGCCGTCGCCGGCCTGCTCCTCGGCCGCACCGCGCCCGGCTTCGTCCGCCCTCTCGCCGTGCTGCCGGCGCTCGCCGCGGCCGTCCTGGCCGTCGTGGTCGCCGTCCGGCAGGGCGGCGGGAAGACGATCGAGGCCGCCACCCAGCTCACCCCCACCGGCTCGGTCCCCGTCGACCTGGCCCTGTACATCGACGGCTTCGCCGCCCTCGCCGCCGTCCTCGTCGGCGTGGTCGCCACCTGCGTGCAGATCTACTCGACCGGCTATCTGCGCGACGACCCGCGCTACCCCTCGTACGCCGCGCTCGTCTCCCTCTTCACCGCCGCGATGCTGCTCGTCGTCTACTCCGGCGACCTGATGGTGCTCCTGGTCGGCTGGGAGATCATGGGCATCTGCTCGTACTTCCTCGTCGGGCACTACTGGGAGACCCCCGAGGCGCGGTCCGCCTCCCTCAAGGCCTTCCTGGTCACCAAGCTCGGCGACGTCCCCTTCCTGATCGGCCTCTTCGCGCTCGCCACGGACGCGGGCACGTTCCGGATCGACGGGATCCTCGGCGCCGTCGCGGCCGGTGAACTCGACCACCCCACCCTCGTCGCGCTGCTGCTCCTGGCCGGCGTGGCGGGCAAGTCCGCGCAGTTCCCGCTGCACACCTGGCTCCCCGACGCGATGGCCGGTCCCACCCCCGTCTCCGCGCTGATCCACGCGGCGACGATGGTCGCCGCCGGTATCTACTTCGTGGCCCGCCTGCTGCCCGTCTTCGCCGCGTCCGCGGCCGCGCTGACGGTGCTCGCCGTGATGGCCGCCGTCACGATGGTCGGCTCGGGGCTCGCCGCGCTCGCCCAGGACGACATCAAGCGCGTACTCGCCTACTCGACGATCGGTCAGCTCGGCTACATGGCCGGCGCCCTGGCCGTCGCCGACCGCGGGGCCGCCGTCTTCCACCTCATCTCCCACGGTGCGTTCAAGGCCCTCCTGTTCCTCGCCGCCGGCGCGATCATCCACGCCGCCGGTACGAACTCGCTCTCGGCCATGTCCCGGATGAGCGGCCTGACGAAGCGGGTCCCCGACGCGTACTGGACGATGACCGTCGCCCTCCTCGCGCTCGCCGCCCTGCCGCCGTTCGCCGGCTTCTTCTCCAAGGAAGCCGTCCTCGTGGCCGCCGAGCACACCGCCCTCGGCGACCGGACCGTCGCCCCCGCCGGGGCCGGCTGGACCGTCCTCGTCGCGGGCCTGCTGGCCGCCCTCCTCACCGCGGCCTACGCGACCCGGCTCTGGCTGCTGACCTTCCGGGGCAGGGGCGCACAAGCCCCCGACCACGGCCGTCAGCCGATCGCCATGACCGCCGTCCTCTGGGTGCTCGCCGTCCCCTCCCTCGGCTTCGGTCTGAGCGTCACGTACCTCGACGACTGGTTCGACGGGAACGCCCTCACCCCGACCGTCACCACCGCCGTCCTCGGCACCGGCATCGCCGTGATCGGCGCGGCCGTCACCTACGCCGTCTGGCGCACCCTCGCCTCGAAGGCCCCCGCCGGGGAGGCAGCCGTCGCCGCGCACGTCGCCCACCCCGACGCCGAGGCCGGCCAGGTCGAGGCGGAGGCCCTGCACCTGCCGCACCCCGCCGAGGACCCGACCGACCCCGGGCGTGCCCTGCTCGGCCCCCTGCACCGTCACGCGGCCACCGGCTTCCACGTGGACGCCCTCTACGCCGCCGTGTTCGTCCGCCCCGTCCTGGCCGCCGCCTCCCTGGTCCGCTTCCTGGACCGCGAGGTCGTCGACACGTACGTACGCGGTGCGGGCACCGGCACCCAGTGGCTCGGCTGGCTCGTCCGCCGCGCCCAGACCGGCAACGTGCAGACCTATCTGAGCGCCCTGCTCGCCGGCTCCGTCGTCCTGGCGATCGCCGCCGTACTCGTCGCCGTCGCGGGAGCGTGAGACGTGATCGATATCAGCGAATCCGTGATGCAGTTCCTTCTCGCGTCGATCGTCGCCGGCCCGCTCGTCGGCGCCGTCGCCGCTCTCCTCCCCGCCCCGCCCGGGTTGAAGGGGAAGTCCCCGGACCAGGCCGTGCTGCGCCACGGCGTGATCGTCACCGGCGTCGTCCTCGCCGCCGCCATCGTCCTCACGCTGGGCTTCGACCACGACAACCCGTCGAGGATCCAGGCGAGCACGGACATCACGTGGATCCCCGCGCTCGACGTGCGCATCCACCTCGGTGTCGACGGCATTTCCCTCCCCCTCCTGGTCATGACCGCGCTCCTGACCTTTCTCTGCGCGCTCTACAGCTACTTCAAGATGCCCACCGGCGGCCCTTCCCCCAAGGGCTTCGTGGCACTGCTCCTCGTCCTCGAGTCCGGCACCCTCGCGACCTTCGCCGTCCTCGACCTGATCCTGTTCTTCCTGGCCTTCGAGATGGTCCTCATCCCGATGTACTTCCTCATCGCCCGCTGGGGCGGTGCCGGAAGGCAGGCCGCCGCCTGGAAGTTCATCCTCTACACGCTGCTCGGCTCCGTCGTCATGCTGCTCGGCCTGCTCCTCGTGGGACTGAAGGCGGGCACGTTCGACATGGTGGCACTCGCCTCTGACAACGGCCGTGGACTGACCACATCCGTGCAGGTCATCGCCGTTCTCGCGATCGGGATCGGGCTCGCGGTGAAAACCCCGATGTGGCCGCTGCACAGCTGGCTCCCGGACGCCCACACCGCCGCCCCCACGGTCGGCTCGGTCCTCCTCGCCGGCGTCCTGCTGAAGATGGGTACGTACGGGTTCGTCCGGATCCTCCTGCCGATCACCCCCGACGGCATGCGGACCTTCGCCCCCTACCTCGCCGCCTTCGCCGTCGTCGGCATCATCTACGGATCGCTCGCCTGCCTCGCCCTGACGCGCCCCGGCACCAACGGCGACCTCAAGCGCCTGATCGCGTACTCCTCCGTCGGCCACATGGGCTTCGTGCTCCTGGGCATCGCGACCATGACCCCCACCGGCGTCAACGGCGCCCTCTTCGCCAACATCGCCCACGGCCTCATCACCGGCCTGCTGTTCTTCCTCGTCGGCGCGCTGAAGGACCGGTACGGCACCGCAGACCTCGACACCCTCGCCGGCGCCACCGGCGCCGCCCTCTACGGCCGCGCCCCGCGCCTCGGCGGACTGCTCGCCTTCGCCGCCGTCGCCTCCCTGGGGCTGCCCGGCCTGGCCGGCTTCTGGGGCGAGATGCTGGCCCTGTTCGCCGCCTTCGAGCCGGCCGAGGGCCTCAGCCGCCCCGCCTTCCTCACCTTCATGGCGATCGGCGCCTTCGGCACCCTCCTCACGGCCGCGTACCTCCTCGTCGTCGTCCGCCGGGTCTGCATGGGCGGCCCCCGCCCGAGCGGGGAGGGCACGATCGCCGACGTCCAGGGCTACGAGTTCGCCGCGTGGACCCCGCTCGTCGCCCTCACCGTCCTCGCCGGACTGTGGCCCGCGGTTCTCCTCGGCCTCACCGACCCGGCCGTGCAGCAGCTCCTCGCGGGAGGAAACTCGTGACCCCCACGACCCTCGTCCAGTCCGTCGACTGGCTCGCGATCGCGCCGCCCACCCTCACCGCCGTGGTCGCCCTGGCCGTGCTCGTCGCGGACCTCTTCGTGCCCGAACGGCACAAGCAGCTCCTCGGCTGGACCGCGATCGGCGGACTCGTCGCCTCCCTGGCGCTGCTGATCCCGCTGCGCGGCGGCGACCGCTCGACCTTCTGCCTCACCACCGAACCGGCCGCGACCGCCGCGTGCAGCTACACCGCCGACCGCTTCACCCTGGTCATCCAGGTCCTGGTGTTCGGCGGCGCGCTCCTCACCGCCCTGCTCTCCCTCGCCGACACGCGCGACAAGCTCCCGCCGGGGGAGTACTGGTTCCTGCTGCTCTCCTCCGCCGCCGGCGCGGCCCTGCTGCCCGCCTCCCGCGACCTGGCGACCCTCGTCGTCGCCCTCGAAGTGGCCTCGCTGCCCGCCTTCGCGCTCGTCGGCCTGCGCCGCGGCGACCGGCGGTCCAGCGAGGCGGCGCTGAAGTTCTTCCTCTCCTCGGTCACCGCGACCGCCGTCACCCTGCTGGGCGTCAGCTTCGTGTACGGGGCGACCGGCACGCTCCATCTCACCGAGGTCGCCCAGCGCCTCGACGACGTCCCCGGTCAGTTGCAGACCCTCGCCCAGGCGGGCGTCGCCCTCACTCTGGTCGGCTTCGCCTTCAAGACGGCTGCCGTCCCCTTCCACTTCTGGGTCCCCGACACGTACGTCGGCGCCCCGCTGCCCGTCGCCGGCTACCTCTCGGTCGTCGGCAAGGCCGTCGGCTTCACCGGCCTCATCCTGGTCACGGTCGTCGCCTTCCCCTCGTACGCGGACGTCTGGGGCCCGGCGCTGGCGGTGCTCGCCGCGCTGACCATGACCATCGGCAACGTGGGCGCCATGCGGCAGGTCTCCACGCGCGCGTGGAGCGCGGTCCGGCTGCTCGCCTGGTCCTCCGTCGCCCAGGCCGGCTACCTCCTGGTCCCGATCGCCGCCGCCGCGTACTCCAGCGACGACCAGATCGGCGCCACCGTCGCGTACGCCCTGATGTACGCCGTCGTGAACCTCGGCGCCTTCGCGGTCGCCGCCCTGGTCGCGCGTACGCGCCCGGAGAACCGGATCGCCGACTACCGAGGCCTGTACGCGGCCAGTCCGCTCCTCGCGCTCACCATGGGCTTCTTCCTGCTCAACCTGGCCGGACTGCCCCCGGGCATCATCGGGCTCTTCGCCAAGGTCACCGTCTTCTCGGCGGCGGTCGACGCCGGCCTCGGCTGGCTGGCCGTGGTCATGGGCGTCAACGTCGTGATCGGCCTCTACTACTACCTGCGGTGGACCGCGCTGCTCTTCCGCGAGCCGGTGGGAGAATCCGTGGGCGAGCCCGTGGGGGAGCGTGCCCACGCGCGCGTGCCCGCCCCGATCACCCTGGCGATCGCGCTGGCCGCCGTCGTGGGCGTCGTCCTGTCGGGCTACCCGCAGTTCGCCCTGCGCTTCGCCGCCACCACGCTCTTCTGACCCCCCACCCCACCCCCACAGAGAAACGCACCAAGGAGCTTCACCCGTGCTGACCGGTTTCAAGGACTTCATACTGCGCGGCAACGTCGTCTCGATGGCCATCGGTCTGGCCGTCGGCTCGGCGTTCACGGCCGTCGTGACCGGCTTCAGCAAGGCGTTCATCACCCCGCTCATCGGTCTCGCCACCGGCTCGGTCGGCGACTTCAGCGAGGCCAGGTTCACCGTCGGCAAGACGATCTTCCCGTACGGCCTGGCCATCGCCGCCGCCATAGCCTTCGTGATCACCGCCGCGGTGCTCTACTTCTTCATCGTCGTCCCCATGACGAAGGTCCAGGAGAGGTTCGCCAAGGAGGAGGCCGACGCGAAGTCCGAGAAGCGCGACTGCCCCCGCTGCTACTCCGAGATCCCGGCCATCGCCACCCGCTGCGCCCACTGCACCAGCGAGGTCGAGCCCGTCGGCGACGCCATGGCGGAGGCCGGCCTCCTCCCCATGCCGCGCTGATCACCCGTACGGATCGCCGAGGGATCACCGTACGGATCACCCGGACGGCCCAGCCCGCCCCCTGTGGGGACAGGGGAACCCGCGCCTCCCGCCTGGCGTTGACCAGTACGGGAGGGTCCACTGGAAATGGACCACCACCGAGCAAAGGGTTCCCCTGCCGCACCACTTGGAGGGCGTACCGTGCACCGCCGGCACAACGGGCTGAGGACCGCCGTACTCCTCGGAGGGCTCTCGGCCCTCATCATCGTCATCGGCAGCTTCTTCGGACGTACAGGTCTGATCGTCGCGGTCGTCGTGGCGCTCGGCACCAACGCGTACGCCTACTGGAACAGCGACAAGCTGGCCCTGCGGGCCATGCGCGCCCGCCCGGTGAGCGAGTTCGAGGCCCCCGAGCTCTACCGGATGGTGCGCGAGCTCTCCACCCAGGCGCGCCAGCCGATGCCCCGGCTCTACATCTCGCCCACCCAGGCGCCCAACGCGTTCGCCACCGGCCGGAACCCGCGGAACGCGGCCGTCTGCTGCACCGAGGGCATCCTCGCGATCCTCGACGAGCGCGAGCTGCGCGGAGTCATCGGCCACGAGTTGAGCCATGTCTACAACCGGGACATCCTGATCTCCTCGGTCGCCGGTGCGCTGGCCTCCGTGATCATGTTCCTGGTCAACTTCGCCTGGCTGATCCCGGTCGGCCGCTCCAGCGACGACGACGGACCCGGCCTGCTCGGCATGCTCCTGGTCATGATCCTGGGCCCGGTCGCAGCCTCCCTCATCCAGCTCTCCATCAGCCGCTCCCGGGAGTACCAGGCGGACGCCTCGGGCGCCCAGCTCACGGGCGACCCGCTGGCACTGGCCAGTGCGCTGCGCAAGCTCGACGCCGGCACGAAGCAGCTGCCGCTGCCGCCCGAGCCGCGGATCGAGACCGCCAGCCACATGATGATTGCGAACCCCTTCGGAGGGGGCAAAGGCGTTTCGAAAATGTTCTCGACGCATCCGCCGATGGCGGAGCGCATCGCCCGACTCGAACAGATGGCAGGTCGCCGCCCGTGAACACAATCCTGAACGTCATCTGGCTGATCCTGTGCGGCTTCTGGATGTTCCTCGGCTACATGGTGGCCGGCGTCCTGCTGTGCATCACGATCATCGGTATCCCCTTCGGACTCGCCGCGTTCCGGATCGGGATCTACGCCCTCTGGCCCTTCGGCTACACGGTCGTGGACCGCCACGACGCGGGTGCCCCGTCCTGCGTGGGCAACGTGCTGTGGCTGATCCTCGCGGGCTGGTGGCTCGCGCTGGGGCACATCGCCACGGGCATCGTCCTGTGCATCACGATCATCGGCATCCCGCTGGGCATCGCGAACTTCAAGCTGATCCCGGTATCGCTGCTGCCGCTGGGCAAGGAGATCGTCCGTACGGAGCAGGCGTACGGCGGCTACACGGTCCGCTAGGCCGCCCCTCCCGGCGTGGCCTCCGCCGCCCGTGCCCGTCATGATCATGCGCATGGGTTCGATACACAGACTCGAAGGCCGCCGGGTGTCCCTCACCCTCGGCACCGGCGCACTCACCCTCTCGCGCACCGGCGCGCGGACCGAGGGGCTGACCGTCATCCCCCTCGCGGCCGTCGCGGAGGCCCGCGTCGCCGAAGCCCGCGTCGGCGGAGCTCCCGGGCGGTCCGGCCTGGAGATCGTGCTCACCGACGGTGAGGTCCATCGGGTCGACGAGGTCGCCGAGGCCGCGTCCGCCTCCTTCGCCGCCACGCTCAACGACGCGCTGCCCGAGCGGCGCGACCCGGTCGGCAGCGCGCTCGTCACCCGTCCCACCGCCCACGGCACGCGCTGGTACCGGATCGCGGTCGTCGCGGTCATCGCCATCGCCTACGCCGGCTACGGCATCTGGGCCGACGACTCCCCCGGTACGCGCGACCTCGGCGTGACCACCGGGCTCCTCCCGCTCTTCGTCGGGCTGTCCGTGTTCCTCCTCGCCGTCGAGGAGGTGCTCCGCCGGACCCGTCTCGCCCGGCACGGCGTGACCACGGACGCCGAGCCGGTCGGGACCGGCGACGCGCGTCCCCGGTACTACTTCAACGACTCCGCCGGCATCCCGCGCCCGTACGCCGGCGGTTCCGGTGCGTCCACCGTCACCGTCGTCTACGACCCGCGCCGGCCCGGCAGGGTCGCCCACGAGGCCCGGCCCGCCACGGTGATCCGCAAGGTGGCGCTGCTCCTGACCGGCGGGGGCCTCCTGCTCTGGCTCGGGGTGTGGCTGGCCTTCGGCCGGCTCTGGTGACCTCCGGCGTCCCACGGGGGGATCGCGCCCCTCACGTGCCGGTGTGCCGCCCCCGGCTGACCGCGTACGCGACCGTGCCCACCGCGAGGACCCCGACGCCGGCCAGGACGGACCCGGGGGGCAGCGCGAACGCCAGCGCACCGCAGCCGGCCAGGCCGGTCGCCGCGAGCACCCGGTTCGCGCGTCCCTGCGAGGGTCCCAGCGTCCACGCCGAGGCGTTGGCGATGCCGTAGTAGGCGAGTACGCCGAAGGACGAGAAGCCGATCGCGCCCCGCACGTCCGCCGTGGCCGCCACCACGGCCACCACCGCGCCCACCGCGAGCTCCGCCCGGTGCGGCACCCGGAAGCGCGGGTGCACGGCGGCCAGCCCGGACGGCAGATGGCCGTCCCGGGCCATCGCCAGGGTCGTACGGGAGACCCCGAGGATCAGCGAGAGCAGCGAGCCGAGGGCCGCGACGGCCGCGCCGACCGTGACGACGGGCACCAGCCATCCGGCGCCGGCCGCCCGGGCCGTGTCCACCAGCGGGGCGGGGGAGGCCGCGAGGGCCTGCGGCCCGAGGACGGCCAGGACGCTCACCGCCACCGCCGCGTAGACGGCCAGCGCGATCCCGAGGGCGAGCGGCACGGCCCGGGGGATGGTCCGGGCCGGATCGCGTACCTCCTCGCCGAGCGTGGCGATCCGCGCGTACCCCGCGAAGGCGAAGAACAGCAGCCCCGCCGCCTGGAGCACCCCGCTCGCCGTCACCTCCGCGTCGAGCGCGAGCCGTCCGAAGTCGACGGCGTCCGCGCTCAGCGAGGCGACGACGACGGCCGCCAGAACGGCCAGGACCAGCGCCACGACCACCCGGGTCAGCAGGGCGGACTTCTGCACACCGCCGTAGTTCACGGCCGTCAGCGCCACCACGGCGGCGACCGCCACCGCGTGCGCGTGCTCCGGCCACACGTACGCCCCGACCGTCAGCGCCATCGCCGCGCACGAGGCCGTCTTGCCGACGACGAACGCCCAGCCCGCCATGTACCCCCAGAACGGCCCGAGACGTTCGCGACCGTACACATAGGTGCCACCGGACGCGGGGTACAGCGCGGCGAGCCGGGCCGAGGCCATGGCGTTGCAGTACGCGACGATCGCCGCGATCCCGAGCGCGGGGAGCAGCCCGGCTCCGGCCGCCTCGGCCGCCGGGCCGAGCGCGACGAAGATCCCGGCGCCGACCATCGAGCCGAGCCCGATGACGACGGCGTCGAACACCCCGAGGGAGCGGCGCAGGCCCTGTGTCATGCACGGCACACTACGGGGCCCCGCGACCGCGACCGCAACCGCACCCGGCGCCCAGGCGTCCTCCCAGGCATGAACGTCATCAGCTGGATCGTCCTGGGCCTCATCGCGGGCGTCATAGCCAAGGTCCTGCTCCCGGGCCGCGACCCGGGCGGGCTCATCGGCACGACCGTCATCGGCATCGCCGGCGCCTTCGTCGGCGGCTGGCTCTCGTCCACGTTCCTGGACCGCCCGATCACCACCGGCTTCTACGACACGGCCACCTGGCTCTCGGCCGTCGGCGGCGCGCTGGTGCTGCTGATCGCGTACCGGATCCTCTTCGGCCACTCGCGCTCGCGCTAGAGCCCCGTCTCGCGCAGGGTGATGTTCAGGCGGCCCGTCAGTCCGAGCTCCGGATCGGCGGTGTCCGGAAGCACCTTGGGCACGCCGTGGTACGCGAAGCGCGAGGGCCCGCCGAAGACGAAGAGGTCACCGGACGCCAACTCCACGTCCGTGTAAGGCTTCCCCCGGGTTTCGGTGTTCCCGAACCGGAACACGCAACGGTCGCCGAGGCTCAGCGACACCACCGGCGCCCCGGACCGCTCCTCCTTGTCCTGGTGCAGCCCCATCTTCGCGCCGGCGCCCGCGTCGTAGAAGTTCACCAGGGCGGTGTCCGGCGCGAAGCCGCCGTCGTCCCCATAGGCCTCGGCCACGGCGTCACGTCCCAACTTGCCCAACCATCCGGGCAGTTCGACCTCGACCGTGTCGAGATACCGGTACGGAACCCAGCGTCGGCCGAGGCAGAGCGACCGCACCGACATCACCCCGCCGCCCGGCAACACGGTGTGCCGGTACGGGACGGGCCCGCGCCCCCACTCCCGGCAGGCGACCACCAACTCCCGCTGCCGACCGGGGGAGAGCCACCCGGGGACATGCACGGCGCCGGGGGCGATCTCCGCCCGCTCACGCGGAAACAGCGCGTCCATCACACGGCCCGCTCCAGGCCGAGCAGCCGCTCCTTGCGCTCCAGGCCGGCCGCGTACCCGCGCAGACTGCCGTCCGCGCCGATGACGCGGTGACAGGGCCGCACCACGAGCAGCGGGTTGCGTCCGATCGCGGTGCCGACGGCCCGCACCCCGGCCCCGGAGGACCCGACCGTCCGGGCGATGTCCCCGTACGAGAGGGTGGCGCCGTAGGGGATCTCCTCCAGGGCGCGCCAGACGCGCCGCTGGAAGTCCGTACCGCTCTGGGCGAACGGGATCTCGAACCGCTCCCGGCGCCCCGCGAAGTACTCGTCGAGCTGCCCGGCGATCTCCTCGAAGGCCTCGGGCGCGTGCCGCCAGCCGTCCTCGACGGCGGCACCGCCCTTCTGCCCGGGCAGCGACAGCGAGACCAGCTCGGTCCGTCCACCGTGACCGGCGCCCCGCCCGACGAGCAGCATCGGGCCCAGGGGCCCCTCGACGTATGCGTAGACCGTCATGACGGTTCCTTTCCTCGCGCTCACCTGTCGTCCAGTGTGCGAGGCCCGCCCGCCCGGAGCTGGCGGTTTTCGGACGCGCAGCTGGTGACTAGCGGTAGTTCACGAACTGGATCGCGAAGTCGAAGTCCTTGCCCTTGAGCAGCGCCTGCACGGCCTGAAGGTCGTCCCGGCTCTTCGAGCTGACCCGCAGCTCGTCACCCTGCACCTGCGCCTTGACGCCCTTGGGGCCCTCGTCGCGGATGGCCTTCGCGACCTTCTTGGCGTTCTCCTGGGAGATGCCCTCCTCGATCGTGGCGAAGATCTTGTACTCCTTGCCGGACAGCTGCGGCTCACCCGCGTCCAGCGACTTGAGCGAGATCCCGCGCTTGATCAGCTTGGTCTCGAAGATGTCGAGGATCGCCTTCACGCGCTCCTCGCCGTTCGCCTGCATCAGGATCTTCTCGCCCGACCAGGAGATCGAGGCGTCGGTGCCCTTGAAGTCGTAGCGCTGCGAGATCTCCTTCGCGGCCTGGTTGAGGGCGTTGTCGACCTCCTGCCGCTCGACCTTGGAGACGATGTCGAAACTGGAGTCGGCCATGACGTGTGGCTCCTTGCTCGGATGCGATGCGGTTGCGTGGCGTACGGCGCCAAGCCTAGTCATCCGATCGTGCCCGGACCGCTGATCAATCCGGTGGCGAAGCACCCCGGGGGATCAGGTATCGTTTACGTCGTTGCCACGGAGCACCGCCGAAAAGCGGCTCCGAGCAGCGACATCCCATGGCGGTGTGCCCGAGTGGCCAATGGGAGCGGACTGTAAATCCGTCGGCTTAGCCTACCCAGGTTCGAATCCTGGCGCCGCCACGCGATAGAGAAGGTCCCCGGTGTTCGCACCGGGGACCTTCTTCGTTCCGCGGGTGGGGCTACTCGCCCGCCACCGCCTTCACCGCCACCGTCACCGGCGTCGAGCCGCTGATCAGCTCCAGGGTCAGGCCCGCCGTGCCCGGGGTCTCCAGGAGTTCGGCCAGGACCGCCGCCACGTCGTCGCGGGGGATCGGGCCGCGGCCCGTCGAGGCCTCCAGACGGACCAGGCCCTTGCCCGCGTCGTTCGTGAGCATGCCGGGGCGCAGGATCGTCCAGTCCAGGGCCGTACGGGCGCGTACGGCGTCGTCGGCCGCGCCCTTGGCGCGGAGGTAGGCGTCGAAGACCTCGTCGCCCCGGTGGGCGGAGTCCGCGCCCATCGAGGAGACGACGATGAACCGGCGTACGCCCGCCCGTTCCGCCGCGTCGGCGAAGAGGACCGCCGCCGCGCGATCCACCGAGTCCTTGCGGTCCGCGCCGCTGCCCGGGCCCGCGCCGGCCGCGAAGACGGCCGCGTCGGCGCCCCGCAGGGCCGCGGCGACCTCGTCCACCGTGGCCGACTCCAGGTCCAGGACGATCGGTTCCGCGCCCGCCGCACGCAGGTCGTCGGCCTGTTCCGGTCTGCGGATGAGCCCCACCGGCTCGTGCCCCGCCGCCGAGAGCAGGCGCTCCAGACGCAGGGCGATCTGACCATGTCCTCCAGCGATGACAATGCGCATACTCACGACCGTACGACGGGACCGGCCGGAGGGCTTCCCGGATCGGGGCGTTCCGGCCGGGCCTGGCGCGGCAGATCGAGCGCCGCCGCCGAGTCGCAGTACTCGCGGACCGCGCTCGTCCGGGCCACCACCCGCCCCCGGTGCACGACGATCCGGCTGTACGCGAGGGACAGCACGCCCGAGAGGCGTTCGCCGCGCACGGCGAGCAGTTCGGCGGGGAACCCGGCCTCGACCCGTACCTCGGTCAGCCCCATCGCCGTACGCGCCGCCGCGCTCACCGCCCCGTACGCCTCCTCCGCCGGCAGCCCGCCGAGCGACGCCAGCAGATACGCGGCCTCCAGCGGGTCCCCGCGCCCCACCGGGTTGGCCACGTCCCGCAGCGCCCCGCTGCCGGCCGCGAGCCGTACCCCCGCGGCGCGCAGCAGCCGGACCGGTGCGGCGCCGCGCTGCTCCGTCGCCTCGCAGCCGCCCTGCGGCAGGCAGACCACCGTCACGCCGGCCGCCGCCAGCTGGTCCGCGGCCCGTCGCGCCGCGTCCGAGGGGAGCCGCGCGAGCCCCGCGCACGGGCCGATCGTCACACCGGGCCGCAGCCCGCCCGCCATGGCGGCGAACCGGGCGAGCCGCGCCGGGTCGTCCGCGTCCGTGTGCAGGTCCACCGGACAGCCCTGCTCGGCCGCCACCTCCAGGACCGCCTCCACGTACCCGGTCGGGTCGGGGTCCAGGTCCGGGCAGCCGCCCACCACGCTCGCGCCCATCTTCACCGCGTCCCGCAGCATCGCGAGCCCGTCCGCGCCCGCCACGCCGGTGAGCAGCCGGGGCACCGCGACCGTGGTCAGGTCCACCAGGCCGCGCAGCGAACGCCGGGCCTGGAGCACGGCTTCGAGCGGGCCGAGGCCGTGGACGTCGCCGATCCTGACGTGCGCGCGCTGCGCGGTGGCGCCGTGGCCGAGCTGGAGCAGCGCGGCCTCGGTGGCCCGCCGCTGCACCTCCTCGGGGGCGTACGAGACGGGGCCCGGGGTGTCGGCGCTGAGGGCGGTGTCGGCATGGGCGTGCGGCTCGGCGGGGGCGGGGAGCAGCAGATAGCCGGCGAGATCGACGCGGGCGCCGACGGCCGTGAGGCTGCCCGCCGTTCCGACGGCCTCGATCCGGCCGCCGACGAGCCGGACGTCCACCGTCCGGCCGTCGGTGAGGCGGGCGTTGGAGAGCAGGAGCGAGGTGGAGTCGGCGGTGGCAGCGGACCGGTCGTCGGGCGGCTGGGGCTGCTTGCTGTCGGCTGACATCGGGCTCCTCAAGGCTCCTCAAGTTCAAGCTCAAGATCAAGATCACGCAGCGTGGGGCCGAGCCTAGGGGCGGTCAGGCCGCCCTTCGAGGAGGAGCGCAATAGTCGTACTGATGAGGCCACGTGTGGCGTACCTGTGGCATACGAGTGGCGCACGGGACGGGGGTGACGGGTGCGCGCGCGTGCCCGCCCGAGGGGGCCGCGAAACGGATTTGGGCGATCGGCGGAGGACCGTGTAATGTCTTCATCGCTCGCCCCAATAGCTCAGTCGGTAGAGCGTCTCCATGGTAAGGAGAAGGTCTACGGTTCGATTCCGTATTGGGGCTCTGGTGAGAGGGAACCCGCCTTCGGGCGGGATCCGGATCATCAAAGCGGTGTAGCTCAGTCGGTAGAGCAAGCGGCTCATAATCGCTGTGTCACCGGTTCAAGTCCGGTCACCGCTACACACGGTAGCCGATTGTGGGGTCGGTCCTTCGATCGGCTACTCTTTTATGCGTTCATCCGTCCATCCGTCCGTCAAGGAGCACTCACGTGGCTGCCACCGACGTCCGCCCGAAGATCACGCTGGCCTGCGTGGAGTGCAAGGAGCGGAACTACATCACCAAGAAGAACCGGCGTAACAACCCGGACCGTCTTGAGATGAAGAAGCACTGCCCTCGCTGCAACTCGCACACTGCACACCGCGAGACGCGTTAATCAGGCTCGTACACGAGGCCGTCCCCGCTCAGGGGGCGGCCTCGTGTCGTTTGTCGGCAACAAATCCAGGAGGTATCGAGTCCATGGCGCTCGACCAGTCCTTCGTGGGCCGGACCTATCCGCCCACCGCGCCCTACGAGGTCGGACGCGAGAAGATCCGCGAGTTCGCCGAGGCGATCGGCGACGCGAATCCCGCCTATGCCGATCAGGAAGCCGCGAAGGCGCTCGGCCACCCCGATGTGATCGCCCCGCCGACCTTTGTGTTCGCGATCACGTTCAAGGCGGCCGGCCAGGTCGTCGAGGACCCGCAGCTGGGCCTGGACTACAGCCGCGTCGTGCACGGCGACCAGAAGTTCGCGTACACCCGGCCGGTGCGGGCGGGTGACCGGCTCTCGGTCACCTCGACCATCGAGGCGATCAAGACGATGGCCGGCAACGACATCCTGGACATCCGCGGTGAGGTCCACGACGAGACCGGCGAGCACGTCGTGACCGCCTGGACCAAGCTCGTCTCGCGCGCGCCCGAGGAGGCCTGAGTCATGGCAGCGAAGATCGCTTACGACGAGGTCGAGGTCGGCACGGAGCTGCCGGCGCAGTCCTTCCCCGTGACGCGCGCCACGCTGGTGCAGTACGCGGGCGCCTCCGGGGACTTCAACCCGATCCACTGGAACGAGAAGTTCGCCCGCGAGGTCGGCCTGCCGGACGTCATCGCGCACGGCATGTTCACCATGGCCGAGGCGATCCGCGTCGTGACGGACTGGGTCGGTGACCCGGCCGCTGTCGTCGAGTACGGCGTGCGCTTCACCAAGCCGGTGGTCGTGCCCAACGACGACGAGGGCGCGGTGATCGAGGTCGACGCCAAGGTGGCGGCGAAGCTGGACGACGGTCTGGTCCGGGTGGACCTGCTCGCGAAGTCGGCGGGGCAGAAGGTCCTGGGTGTGTCGCGGGCCGTGGTCAGGCTTGCGTAGCGTCACGATCGCTGATCGCTGATCGCTGATCGCTGAACGCGTGGGGACGGGTGGCCGCTGGGAGCGGCTGCCCGGCCTCCTTGGGCACGGGGGTGGCGGCGTCCCCGTTCTCCCGGGGTCGGGGCGTGGCCCGGGGCGGACGGGGGGAGCCCGTACTCTTGAGCGCGTGCAGGAACTCCACGACGCTCCCCTCGCTCCCCTCACCACCTTCCGGCTCGGCGGCCCCGCCGGGCGGCTTGTCACGGCCGGTACCGATGACGAGGTGATCGCCGTCGTCCGCGAGGCGGATGCCGCCGGGACACCGCTGCTCGTCGTCGGCGGTGGGTCCAATCTGGTCATCGGTGACAAGGGGTTCGACGGGACCGCCCTGCGGATCGCGACCAAGGGCTTCGCGCTCGACGGGACCACGCTCGAGCTCGCCGCCGGTGAGGTCTGGACGGACGCCGTGGCGCGGACCGTCGAGGCCGGACTCGCCGGGATCGAGTGTCTCGCCGGGATCCCCGGATCGGCCGGCGCGACCCCGATCCAGAACGTCGGCGCGTACGGCCAGGAGGTCTCCGCGACCATCACCGAGGTCGTCGCCTACGACCGCCGGGCCGACGAGACCGTCACCCTCTCCAACGCCGCATGTGACTTCTCCTACCGCCACAGCCGCTTCAAGGCCGACCCGGATCGCTACATCGTGCTGCGCGTCCGCTTCGAGCTGGAGGACGCGGCGGGGCTCTCCGCGCCGATCAAGTACGCCGAGACCGCCCGCGCCCTCGGCGTCGAGGCCGGTGACCGTGTCCCGCTCGCGCAGGCCCGGGAGACCGTCCTGAGGCTGCGGGCCGGGAAGGGCATGGTCCTGGATCCCGACGACCACGACACCTGGTCGGCCGGCTCCTTCTTCACCAACCCGATCCTCGGCGCGGCGGAGTACGAGACCTTCCTCGCCCGTGTCGCCGAGCGGCTCGGCGCCGACGTGACCCCGCCGGCGTTCCCCGCCGGCGCGGACGGCGCCGTGAAGACCTCGGCGGCCTGGCTCATCGACAAGGCCGGTTTCACCAAGGGCTACGGCTCCGGTCCCGCGCGTATCTCCACCAAGCACACCCTCGCCCTCACCAACCGTGGCGAGGCCACCACCGAGGACCTCCTCGCACTCGCCCGCGAGGTCGTCGTCGGCGTGCGGGACGCCTTCGGGATCACGCTCGTCAACGAGCCCGTCACCGTGGGCGTCAGCATCTGAGCATGTCCGTGGAACCCTCCGGGTTCCCCAGGTTGTCGAGTGGGTGACAGGCTCCCGGGAAGCGGGGCCGCACGCTCGTCGAGGGGGAGCCGTGGAGGGGACGGGCCCACCGGAGTTCGCCGCGTTCGCGGAGTCGGCGTACGCCTCACTCCTGCGCACCGCCCGGCTCCTGACCGGTGACCCGCACGCCGCCGAGGACCTCGTCCAGGCCGCGCTGGTCAAGGTCTATCTGCGCTGGGGCGGCTCGGCCGGCTGGGACTCGCCCCAGGCGTACGCCCGCAAGGTCGTCGTCAACCTCTACGCGACCTGGCGCCGCCGCCGCTGGCACACCGAGATCGTGCGCCCCGCGCACGACGGCGCGCCCTCGCCCGACCACCACGACATGGCCGGGGGCGCCGACGCCCGCCTCGAACTGGCCCGCGCGCTCGCCGCGCTGCCCCGCGCCCAGCGCGCGGTCGTGGTGCTCCGCTTCTACGAGGACCTGTCCGTCGAACAGACGGCCGAGCTGCTCGGCTGCTCGCCCGGGACGGTCAAGAGCCGGACCAACAGGGCCCTGGCACGGCTGCGCGCCGGGGGCGCGCTCGCCGGATACGCGGGAAGGGGTGCGTGATGGACGACTCCGAGGACTTCGTGAGGCTGCGACGCGGCCTGCGCGATCTCGCCGATGATCCGGTACGGGAGTCCGCGCCCGTCACGGCCGTCGTGGCACGCGGGCGGCGCATCCGGCACGTACGGCGATCGCTCGCGGCGGGGGCGGCCACGCTCGTGGTCGCCGGTGGCTCCGTCCTCGGCGTGAGCGGGAAGGACCGACCGGCCCCGCCCTCGGGCCCGACCGCCGGGCCGGTCACCCCCACCTACCCGTACCAGGGGAAGTACGCGCCCCAGCCCCCGTCCGGACCCCACGACCCCCTGGACACCGGGCCCGGGAGGCCGGTCGAGAACGTCCGCTACCGCTACGACCTCTCCGCCGTCTGCGACCTCCGCTACGCCGTCTTCGGCGGCCGGGTCTGGGAGCGGACCGACGGCGGCTCGTCGGTCACGGTGCGGTGGGCGGTCGACCGTATGCGCGGCTTCATGAGGTGGACGGACGGCGTCCGCTCCCGCTCCGAGCCCGACAAGGCCGTCTTCGAGACGGAGACCCCCGCCGCCCTGCCCGCGCTCCGCTTCCGCCCGCTGGCCGGACCCGCGCCGGAGTGCCTGGGCCAGGAGCCGGAGCGGCGGTACCGGGACGCCCCCGCCGCCACCCTCGGCCCCGAGCGCCCGGAACGGGGCGTCCGGTACCCGTACGACATGACCAAGGAGTGCGAGACGCGCTACGCGGTCTTCGCGGGCCGTCTGTGGCGGGCCGACGGCGAGGGCGACGGGCGGACGCAGACGATCGTCGACTGGGTGAACGACCTTCCGCTGGCGGGCTTCATGACCCTGACCTCGGAGCGGACCGCGGTCCTGGAGTGGCCGGGTGGCGCGTCGGCGGTCGGCCCGCGGACGACCACGTACCGCCCGGTTGAGAAGCGCGGCGACGACTGTCCCGGCGCCGGTCAGTAGGCGACCCCGACGCCCTGCTTCACCGTCGCCGGGTCGTCGACCATCGCCAGCATGGCGTGGGCGACGTCGGCCCGGGAGAGGGAGCGACCGCGGCGCGGGTTCCCGCCGACGACCGTGCGGTAGCGACCGCTGACCGGGGCGTTCGTGAGCTTGGGCGGGCGTACGGAGGTCCAGTCCGTGGCGCTCGACGCCAGGTCGCGCTCCATCACGCGCAGGTCGTCGTAGATGTCCTTCAGGACCGCGTTGACGATCCCGAGCACGGCCCTGTCGAGGACGGACTGCCCGTCCGGGGTGGGGCCGAGCGGGGCGGCGCTGACCACCAGCAGGCGCCGGACGCCCTCGGCGTCCATCGCGGCGAGGACCGAGCGGGTCAGCTTCGCGGCGATCCCCGCGTCCGCGCGGCCGCGGGCACCGAGGCCGGAGAGCACGGCGTCCTTGCCGGCGACCGCGCCGCGCAGCGTGTCCGGGTCGGTGAGGTCCGCGCGGTGGACCTCCAGGCGTTCGCCGGTGACCGTGAACCGTGCCGGATCGCGGACGACGGCCGTCACGTCGTGGCCGCCGGCCAGTGCCTGGCGGACGATCTCCTGGCCGATTCCGCCGGTCGCGCCGAAGACGGTGAGCTTCATGTCGCACCCTCCTAGGGGTGGGTAAGTGTTCACTCACCCCTAGAGTGAGTGTGTACTCACCCCTCCGTCAAGCCGGTTGGAGAACCCATGGAGCAGAAGCCCACGCGGGAACGGATCCTCGACGCGGCGCACGAGCTGTGGACCACCGTGGGCCTCGCCCGTACGACGACCAAGGAGATCGCGCGGGGAGCCGGCTGCTCGGAGGCGGCGCTCTACAAGTACTTCGCGGGCAAGGAGGAGCTCTTCGTCGCCGTCCTGTCCGAACGGCTCCCCAAGCTGGCGCCGCTGCTCGAATCGCTGGCCGCCGAACCGGGGCGGCGATCGGTGGAGGAGAACCTCACCGAGATCGCCCGCCGCGCCACCCTCTTCTACGCGGAGAGCTTCCCGATCGGCGCGTCCCTGTACGCCGAGACCCGGCTCAAGGCCCGTCACGACGCGGCGATGCTGCGGCTCGGCACCGGACCGCACCGGCCGCTGGAGAGCCTCGACGCGTATCTGCGCGCCGAGCAGGAGGCGGGGCGGGTCGGCCCCGGCGTCGACACGTTCGCGGCGGCGTCCCTGCTGCTGGGCGCGTGCTCGCAGCGGGCGTTCGCCTACGACGCGAAGGTCGGCAAGGAGCCTCCGCAGGACCTCGACACCTTCGCGAGCTCCCTCGCCCGCACCCTGCTGGCCGGGATCGCCGCACCGCAATGACGTTGCCGCGCGGGGTCCCGCCGGGTCACGCTGACGCCCATGCGTCTACGAGTCCGTGAATTCAGGCCCCGTACCGGCCCGTTGGAGCACCGGGTCGTACAGCCCTGGCACCCGCTGCGGCACACCACGCTCAACGACCCGCTCGGTGACCGCTGGGGCTATCTCCTCGGAGACCACGACGGGCTGTCCCGGCTCGCCGCCCTGTTCTCCTTCGCGGCCTTCTCCCGGCACACGATCGTCCACGTGCCGCTGCGCGAGAGCCTTCCGCGCACCTTCTCCCCCGGGGTGCCGGTCGACCTCGTCCTCGCCCACCCCTCGGCAGGCCTGCGTCCCTCCGCGTGGCCACGGCTCAGGGGCCGCCTCCGGGACGGCCGCCCGCTGACCGTCCGTACGAGCGAGGAGCGCACCGCCGCCCACGCGGCCGCCTGGCACGCGGAGTGGGAGCGGCGCCACCGGCGCGCGACGGAATGGCTCCGGCCCGAGGCGCACGCCCACACGCTCTTCCTCTTCGGCGGCCGGGACGTCTTCGCCGCCGCTGCCACGGCGGTCGGGACGGCGGCCGGCTTCGGGCCGCTGGAGAAGCGCGCACGGCAGGGGCACGACGCCCTCGTCGCCTCGCTCACCCCCTACCTGGAGCCCGACCACCGATGGGACCGGCCCGAGATCGACATCGGCTTCCAGGCCCACCCGCCCCTGCACCGCTTCACGCCGCCGGGGCGGCCAGCCAGTCGTCGACGCCCGCGAGCAGCTTCCGCCTGACGTCCTCCGGCGCCGCCGAGCCGTGGATCGACTGACGGGCCAGGGACGCCAGTTCCGCGTCCGTGAAGCCGTGGTGACGGCGGGCGATCTCGTACTGGGCCGCGAGCCGCGACCCGAAGAGCAGCGGGTCGTCCGCGCCCAGGGCCATCGGGACGCCCGCCTCGAAGAGCGTGCGCAGCGGGACGTCCTCGTGCTTCTCGTAAACCCCCAGCGCCACGTTCGACGCCGGGCAGACCTCGCAGGTCACGCCCCTCTCGGCGAGCTTGCGCAGGACCCGGGAGTCCTCCGCCGCCCGCACCCCGTGGCCGATCCGCGCCGCCCGGAGGTCGTCCAGACAGTCCCGTACCGACGAGGGCCCCGTCAGCTCACCGCCGTGCGGAGCCGCGAGCAGACCGCCCTCGCGGGCGATGGCGAACGCGCGGTCGAAGTCGCGGGCCATGCCCCGGCGCTCGTCGTTGGAGAGCCCGAAGCCGACCACGCCCCGGTCCGCGTAGCGCACCGCGAGCCGCGCGAGCGTGCGGGCCTCCAGCGGGTGCTTCATCCGGTTCGCCGCCACCAGGACCCGCATCCCGAGGCCCGTCTCGCGCGCGGCCGAGTCGACCGCGTCGAGGATGATCTCCATCGCCGGGATCAGACCGCCGAGCAGCGGTGCGTACGAGGTGGGGTCGACCTGGATCTCCAGCCATCCCGAGCCGTCCCGCACGTCCTCCTGGGCCGCCTCGCGGACCAGGCGCTGGATGTCCTCGGGCTCTCGCAGGCAGGACCGGGCGATGTCGTACAGCCGCTGGAAGCGGAACCAGCCGCGCTCGTCGGTGGCCCGCAGCTTGGGTGGTGTGCCGCTGCTCAGCGCCTCCGGGAGATGGACGCCGTACTTGTCCGCCAGCTCGATGAGCGTCGTGGGCCGCATCGAACCGGTGAAGTGCAGATGCAGATGCGCCTTGGGCAGCAGGCTGATGTCGCGGAAGACCTGTTCGGAAACGTGCTCGGAAACGTGCTCCATTGAAGGATCTTGCCGCACCCGAATGGCCGAACACAGCCCCTTTCCCCGATCGGGACCTTGCTAGAACGTAAAAACGGGCCCCCGGTTCCGGAGAACCAGGGGCCCGAGCGGGAACGCGGGACTAGTCGCGCGCCTCCGCCAGCAGCTTCTGGATCCGGGACACGCCCTCCACCAGGTCCTCGTCGCCCAGCGCGTACGAGAGCCGCAGGTAGCCCGGCGTGCCGAAGGCCTCGCCCGGGACGACCGCGACCTCGGCCTCGTCCAGGATCAGGGCCGCCAGCTCCACCGAGTTCTGCGGGCGCTTGCCGCGGATCTCCTTGCCGAGCAGCGCCTTCACCGACGGGTACACGTAGAACGCGCCCTCCGGGGTCGGGCAGAGCACGCCCTCGATCTCGTTGAGCATCCGCACGATGGTCTGGCGGCGCCGGTCGAAGGCGCGCCCCATCTCCTCGACCGCGTCCAGGTTGCCCGAGACGGCGGCGAGCGCGGCGGCCTGCGCCACGTTGCTCACGTTGGACGTGGCGTGCGACTGCAGGTTCGTCGCGGCCTTCACGACGTCCTTCGGGCCGATGATCCACCCCACGCGCCAGCCGGTCATCGCGTACGTCTTGGCGACACCGTTGACGACGATGCACTTGTCGCGCAGCTCGGGCATGACCGACGGCAGGGAGACGGCGGACGCGTCGCCGTACACGAGGTGCTCGTAGATCTCGTCCGTCAGCACCCACAGACCGTGCTCGACGGCCCAGCGGCCGATCGCCTCGGTCTCGGCCTCGCTGTAGACGGCGCCGGTCGGGTTGGAGGGGGAGACGAAGAGGACGACCTTGGTCTTCTCCGTGCGCGCCGCCTCCAGCTGCTCCACCGAGACGCGGTAGCCGGTGGTCTCGTCGGCGACGACGTCGACCGGGACACCGCCCGCGAGCCGGATCGACTCCGGGTACGTCGTCCAGTACGGGGCCGGGACGATGACCTCGTCGCCCGGGTCGAGGATCGCGGCGAACGCCTCGTAGATGGCCTGCTTGCCGCCGTTGGTCACCAGGACCTGGGAGGCGTCGACCTCGTAGCCGGAGTCCCGCAGGGTCTTGGCGGCGATCGCGGCCTTCAGCTCCGGCAGACCGCCGGCCGGCGTGTAGCGGTGGTACTTCGGGTTCTTGCACGCCTCGACGGCGGCTTCGACGATGTAGTCCGGCGTCGGGAAGTCGGGCTCACCCGCGCCGAACCCGATCACCGGGCGCCCGGCGGCCTTGAGGGCCTTGGCCTTGGCGTCGACGGCGAGGGTCGCGGACTCGGAGATCGCACCGACGCGGGCGGAGACCCGGCGCTCGGTCGGAGGGGTAGCAGCGCTCATACGGCCATGCTCCCAGACCGCCTTTCCGTCCGGCACACAGGTTTCAGGGTGCGGACAGGACCGGTCATTCTCGGTCGTACGAGGGTCCGCGGGGGCTCCGACGTGCTTTCTGTTCGACGCGACGCTCATGAACACGTACACTCACTGCTCGTTGGCCCTCACCGACCACATCTCACGATGCGGTAGGTTGGGGGAGCCACAAAGGGTCGTAGCTCAATTGGTAGAGCACCGGTCTCCAAAACCGGCGGTTGGGGGTTCAAGTCCCTCCGGCCCTGCTACACACACCGCCAGGATGTGTGCGCATGTACGTACTTCGATGCACCGCCGTGCGGATCCACCCGGCACGGCACTGCCATGACCCGGGATCAGGTGAGAAGCGTGACGGACGCCGTGGGCTCCATCGACATGCCTGATGCCGAGGACGAGGCTCCGGACTCGAAGAAGAAGGCCCGCAAGGGCGGCAAGCGCGGCAAGAAGGGCCCCCTGGGCCGCCTCGCGCTCTTCTACCGCCAGATCGTCGCGGAGCTTCGCAAGGTCGTCTGGCCCACTCGCAGCCAGCTGACGACGTACACCACGGTAGTGATTGTCTTCGTTGTCATCATGATCGGCCTTGTGACCGTGATTGACTATGGCTTCCAGGAAGCAGTCAAGTACGTCTTCGGCTGACTTCTTGTTCCACCCCATCTGTATCCAGGAAGAAGCAGCCACCGTGTCTGACCCGAACCTGAACGAGTCTGTTTCCGAGGACGAGCTCGACATCCTCGAGGCGGCCGACGAGGACCAGGCTGAGGCTGCTGACGCCGCTGCGGGCGAGGCTGCCGAAGAGGCCGCCCTCACCGTCGAGGACGACTCCGAGGAGTCGGACGAGGACGTCGAGGACGACACCGACGTCGAGTCCGGCGACGACGAGGCCGGCGAGGACGAGTCCGACGAGGACACCGACGTCGAGGCCGAGCTGGAAGAGGCCGAGGAGGCCGAGGAGGAGCCCGCCGCTCCCGTCGACCCGGTCCAGGCCCTCCGTGACGAGCTCCGCGGTCTGCCCGGCGAGTGGTACGTGATCCACACCTACGCGGGCTACGAGAAGCGCGTGAAGGCCAACCTCGAGCAGCGTGCCGTCTCGCTGAACGTCGAGGAGTTCATCTACCAGGCCGAGGTGCCCGAGGAAGAGATCGTCCAGATCAAGAACGGCGAGCGCAAGAACGTCCGGCAGAACAAGCTGCCCGGCTACGTGCTCGTCCGCATGGATCTGACGAACGAGTCCTGGGGCGTCGTCCGCAACACCCCCGGCGTCACCGGCTTCGTGGGCAACGCCTACGACCCGTACCCGCTGACCCTGGACGAGATCGTCAAGATGCTCGCCCCCGAGGCCGAGGAGAAGGCCGCCCGCGAGGCCGCCGAGGCCGAGGGCAAGCCGGCTCCGGCCCGCAAGGTCGAGGTCCAGGTCCTGGACTTCGAGGTCGGCGACTCGGTCACCGTCACCGACGGCCCCTTCGCCACCCTCCAGGCCACGATCAACGAGATCAACGCCGACTCGAAGAAGGTCAAGGGCCTCGTCGAGATCTTCGGCCGCGAGACTCCGGTCGAGCTCAGCTTCGACCAGATCCAGAAGAACTGACCCTCCCGGACCCTCACAGGTCGCAGGGTTCACCGGTTTCCGACCCAGGTCAGAGTGGCTCTCACAGCCGCTCTGACCTGCTCGGTTTTTAGCCGCACGTCTATACCCGTTATCGTTGTGCGGTATGCCTCCATCCGGATGACCGGATGGCGGCTGAACACTCTCACTAGGACCCGGAGAGAGCAATGCCTCCCAAGAAGAAGAAGGTCACGGGGCTTATCAAGCTCCAGATCAACGCCGGCGCGGCCAACCCGGCCCCGCCGGTCGGTCCCGCGCTGGGCCAGCACGGCGTCAACATCATGGAGTTCTGCAAGGCCTACAACGCCGCGACCGAGTCGCAGCGTGGCATGGTCGTGCCGGTGGAGATCACGGTCTACGAGGACCGTTCCTTCACCTTCATCACCAAGACTCCGCCGGCCGCCAAGCTGATCCTCAAGGCCGCGGGTGTGGACAAGGGCTCCGGCGAGCCGCACAAGACCAAGGTCGCGAAGCTCACGGCCGCCCAGGTCCGCGAGATCGCCACGGTCAAGCTCCCCGACCTGAACGCCAACGACCTGGACGCCGCGTCGAAGATCATCGCCGGCACCGCCCGTTCCATGGGCATCACGGTCGAGGGCTGATCAGCCCCCTTGTGACCTCAGTGGTAGGGCCAGCGCCGGCCCGCACCACGACTCCACACACCTGAACCAACAGGAGAAGCAGTGAAGCGCAGCAAGGCACTCCGCGCCGCGGACGCCAAGATCGACCGGGAGCGTAACTACGCCCCCCTCGAGGCCGTCCGTCTGGCCAAGGACACCGCCGCCACCAAGTTCGACGGCACCGTCGAGGTCGCCTTCCGCCTGGGCGTCGACCCGCGCAAGGCCGACCAGATGGTCCGTGGCACCGTGAACCTCCCGCACGGCACCGGTAAGACCGCCCGGGTCCTGGTCTTCGCGACCGGTGACCGTGCCGAGGCCGCGATCGCCGCTGGCGCCGACATCGTCGGCTCCGACGAGCTCATCGACGAGATCTCCAAGGGCCAGCGCCTGAACGAGTTCGACGCCGTTGTGGCCACCCCGGACCTCATGGGCAAGGTCGGCCGCCTCGGCCGCGTCCTCGGCCCGCGTGGTCTGATGCCGAACCCGAAGACCGGCACCGTCACCCCCGATGTCGCGAAGGCTGTCAACGACATCAAGGGCGGCAAGATCGAGTTCCGCGTCGACAAGCACTCGAACCTGCACTTCATCATCGGCAAGGTCTCCTTCGACGAGACGAAGCTGGTCGAGAACTACGCCGCGGCTCTGGAGGAGATCCTCCGTCTGAAGCCGTCCGCCGCCAAGGGCCGCTACATCAAGAAGGCGACCCTGACGACGACGATGGGCCCCGGCATCCCGCTGGACTCCAACCGCACCCGCAACCTCCTCGTCGAGGAGGACCCGGCCGCGGTCTGAGCCCACACGGCTCACTGAGTGGTCAGCCGGCCCCCGGCCCCTCTTCGGAGGGGCCGGGGGCCGGCTTTCTTCGTACGAGGCCTGCGGAGCCCTGGGTTACCGTTCAGTCGGACGACGGACGGAACACAAGGGGTGGGGACTCGTGGGCATCACCGCATGGAAGCGCGCGGGCGTCGCGCTGACGGCCGTGGCCGTCATCGCCGGTGTCGCGGGCTGTCAGGACGGCGAAGGGGCCGGGAAGGCCGCTGACGCCCCGGCGAGGGCGACGGCCGAGCCGCAGATCCAGACGCACGCGGCCGTCACGAAGGTGATCCGGGCCGCGTACGAGAAGACGTCGGCCGCCAAGTCCGCGAAGGTCCGGATGACCATGACGATGCCGGAGGCCGTGGACGGCGGCGGCACCATGGAGCTGACCGGCGTCCAGGGGTGGAACCCCGGGGCCATGGACATCACCATGAAGGGCTCCATGATGACGGCGGGCGACCCGGACGCCCCCGAGCGGATGCGCATGATCATGGTCGACGACGTCATGTACGTGGACATGGGCGCCGAGAAGTCCGTCGAGCTGGACGGCAAGCGCTGGATGAAGCTGGACCTCAAGGGCGGGCAGGCCCAGAAGGAGCTGACCGGCGGCCTGGAGAACAGCCTGAACCAGGACCCGGCCCAGCAGCTCGCCCTGCTCCTGGAGTCCCCGAACCTCAAGCACCTCGGCGCCGAGAAGGTCAACGGTGTCCAGGCCCAGCACTACAAGGGCACGCTCAGCTTCGAGCAGATGCTGGACTCCAACAAGGAGAAGTCCGCGCTGCTCTCGAAGGAGGAGCGCGAGAAGCTCGTCGCCAATGTCGAGAAGGTCGGTCTGAAGGGCTACGACACCGAGGTCTGGGTCGACGCGGCCGGCTACCCGGTCCGCATGGTCATCGGCATGGAGACGGGGGTGGGCACGATGCACATGAAGGCCGACTACACCGACTACGGCCCGAAGGCCGCCGTCGAGGCCCCGCCGGCCAAGGACACCTACGACCTGGCGGAGGCGCTCGCCGGGCTCGGCGGGAGCTGAGCCGTACGGGCGGATTTGCTCCCCGCCGCGAACGTCGCGTACTCTTCCACAGAAGCCAAAGACCGCTGGTCGTTGCCGTGCTCTCGCAAGAGGGTCCGGTGGCCGAAGGTTCGCTGAGATGCGAACGGCCCGCGCAGGTGTTCGTGGAAGAGTTCCCGGTTCGTTCCGATCCGGTCGAGCTGAGCCCCGTGCGCCTGCGCCGGGGCGTTTCTCTTTGTTCAGCCCCTTCTGAGCGGTCCTCATCACCCGGAAGGAGGCCGACGCTCTATGGCAAGGCCCGACAAGGCTGCCGCGGTAGCCGAGCTGGAGGACAAGTTCCGCAGCTCGAACGCCGTCGTGCTGACCTCGTACACGGGGCTCACCGTGGCGCAGCTCAAGACGCTGCGTCGTTCGCTCGGTGAGAACGCCCAGTACGCCGTGGTGAAGAACACGCTGACCAAGATTGCGGCCAACCAGGCCGGGATCGCGTCGCTCGACGACCAGCTCGCTGGTTCGACCGCGGCCGCCTTCGTCACCGGTGACCCGGTGGAGTCGGCGAAGGCTCTGCGTGACTTCGCCAAGGACAACCCGAACCTCGTCATCAAGGGCGGTGTCCTTGATGGCAAGGCGCTGTCCGCCGACGAGTTCAAGAAGCTTGCGGACCTCGAGTCCCGCGAGGTTCTGCTCAGCAAGCTGGCCGGCGCGTTCAAGGGCAAGCAGTCCCAGACTGCCTCGCTCCTGCAGGCGCTGCCGTCGAAGTTCGTCCGCACCGCGGAGGCGCTTCGCGTCAAGCTCGCCGAGCAGGGCGGTGCCGAGTAACTCGGCTCGCGCAATGATCGCCGCCCGCTAGGGCGACGGTCGCAGCGGGCCGAACGTACGCCCGCCTACATGTACATCCGGCACCTGCCGAATTAGTGGAAGGACGCCATCATGGCGAAGCTGTCCCAGGACGACCTGCTCGCGCAGTTCGAAGAGATGACCCTCATCGAGCTCTCCGAGTTCGTGAAGGCCTTCGAGGAGAAGTTCGACGTCACCGCCGCCGCGGCCGTCGCCGCCGCCCCCGCGGGCGTTGCCGCCCCGGCCGAGGCCGAGGCCGAGCAGGACGAGTTCGACGTCATCCTCGAGGGTGCGGGCGACAAGAAGATCCAGGTCATCAAGGTCGTGCGTGAGCTCACCTCCCTGGGCCTGAAGGAGGCCAAGGACCTCGTCGACGGCACCCCGAAGCCGGTCCTCGAGAAGGTCGCCAAGGAGGCCGCGGAGAAGGCTGCCGAGTCCCTCAAGGCCGCCGGCGCCTCCGTCACGGTCAAGTAAGACCCTGCGAGTCTCCTGACTCGCTCAGGCGCCTCTCAGGCGCCTTCGAAGGGCGATCACCCATCCGGGTGGTCGCCCTTCGGCGTACCCCGGGACGGGCGTGGCGCCGGGTGTGAGAGCCGCCCCTGGCGGAGTATGGTGATCTTCGCCGTGCGCCCCCGCTGACCGGGGGCCTTGACGAACCGCACGCAGCGCGCAATTCTCAGGACGCGTCGTCACAACGATCCGTATCCGAGGCATGGATCGACGGCGGAACGGGCAGTATCGAGGTGCGCCGCACGGCGCGAGGTACCGCGGAGTTGAGAACAACGAGGGTTGCGAATTACTCGCCCTGGACATCAGTGGGCCAAGTGGCTACACTGACCCTTTGCGCTGCCTGTTAGCTGCCCCCTGCCCGTCACCTGGGGCATACCCTCGCGAGAGCATTGTCGGCAGACCTGACCTGACCTGGACTTTTGGCCATATCGGGAATCGTCTGTCCCTCTGCATCGCTGGGGACCGGTACGCGCGTAGTGAGTCCGAGCCCTCGGAAGGACCCCCTCTTGGCCGCCTCGCGCAACGCCTCGACCAATACGAACAACGGCGCCAGCACCGCCCCGCTGCGCATCTCCTTTGCAAAGATCAAGGAGCCCCTCGAGGTTCCGAACCTCCTCGCGCTGCAGACCGAGAGTTTTGACTGGCTGCTCGGCAACGCCGCCTGGAAGGCTCGCGTCGAGGCAGCTCTCGAGTCGGGACAGGACGTCCCCAGGAAGTCGGGTCTGGAAGAGATCTTCGAGGAGATCTCTCCGATCGAGGACTTCTCCGGGTCGATGTCGCTGACCTTCCGCGACCACCGCTTCGAGCCCCCGAAGAACTCGATCGACGAGTGCAAGGACCGTGACTTCACGTACGGCGCCCCGCTCTTCGTCACGGCCGAGTTCACCAACAACGAGACCGGCGAGATCAAGTCCCAGACGGTCTTCATGGGCGACTTCCCGCTCATGACGAACAAGGGCACCTTCGTCATCAACGGCACCGAGCGTGTCGTGGTTTCGCAGCTTGTGCGTTCGCCGGGCGTCTACTTCGACTCCTCGATCGACAAGACGTCCGACAAGGACATCTTCTCGGCCAAGATCATCCCGTCCCGGGGTGCCTGGCTGGAGATGGAGATCGACAAGCGCGACATGGTCGGTGTCCGCATCGACCGCAAGCGCAAGCAGTCCGTGACCGTCCTCCTGAAGGCGCTCGGCTGGACCACCGAGCAGATCCTGCAGGAGTTCGGCGAGTACGAGTCCATGCGCGCCACCCTGGAGAAGGACCACACCCAGGGCCAGGACGACGCGCTGCTCGACATCTACCGCAAGCTCCGTCCGGGCGAGCCGCCGACCCGTGAGGCCGCTCAGACGCTGCTCGAGAACCTCTACTTCAACCCGAAGCGCTACGACCTCGCGAAGGTCGGCCGCTACAAGGTGAACAAGAAGCTCGGCGCGGACGAGCCGCTGGACGCCGGTGTCCTGACCACCGACGACATCATCGCCACGATCAAGTACCTCGTGAAGCTCCACGCGGGCGAGACCGAGACGATCGGCGAGTCGGGCCGGGACATCGTCGTCGAGACCGACGACATCGACCACTTCGGCAACCGTCGTCTGCGTAACGTCGGCGAGCTCATCCAGAACCAGGTCCGTACGGGTCTGGCTCGTATGGAGCGCGTCGTGCGTGAGCGCATGACCACGCAGGACGTCGAGGCGATCACGCCGCAGACCCTGATCAACATCCGGCCGGTCGTCGCCTCCATCAAGGAGTTCTTCGGCACCAGCCAGCTGTCGCAGTTCATGGACCAGAACAACCCGCTGTCGGGTCTGACGCACAAGCGTCGTCTCTCGGCGCTGGGCCCTGGTGGTCTGTCCCGTGAGCGGGCCGGCTTCGAGGTCCGAGACGTGCACCCGTCCCACTACGGACGTATGTGCCCGATCGAGACCCCCGAAGGCCCGAACATCGGTCTGATCGGTTCGCTCGCCTCGTACGGCCGCGTCAACGCGTTCGGCTTCATCGAGACGCCGTACCGCAAGGTCGTCGACGGTCAGGTCACCGACGAGGTCGACTACATCACCGCCGACGAGGAGGACCGCTTCGTCATCGCCCAGGCGAACGCGACCCTGAACGACGAGCTCCGCTTCACCGAGCCGCGCGTTCTGGTCCGCCGCCGTGGTGGCGAGGTCGACTACGTCCCGCCGACCGAGGTCGACTACATGGACGTCTCGCCGCGCCAGATGGTGTCGGTCGCGACGGCCATGATCCCCTTCCTCGAGCACGACGACGCCAACCGTGCCCTCATGGGCGCGAACATGATGCGTCAGGCGGTGCCGCTGATTAAGTCCGAGGCCCCGCTCGTCGGTACCGGCATGGAGTACCGCTGTGCCACCGACGCCGGTGACGTGCCGAAGGCCGACAAGGACGGTGTCGTCCAGGAGGTCTCGGCCGACTACATCACCGTCGCCAACGACGACGGCACGTACACCACGTACCGGATGGCCAAGTTCTCCCGCTCGAACCAGGGCACCTCGGTCAACCAGAAGGTCGTCGTCTCCGAGGGCGACCGGGTCATCGAGGGCCAGGTCCTCGCCGACGGTCCGGCCACCGAGAACGGTGAGATGGCGCTCGGCAAGAACCTGCTCGTGGCGTTCATGCCGTGGGAGGGTCACAACTACGAGGACGCGATCATCCTGTCGCAGCGCCTCGTGCAGGACGACGTCCTCTCCTCGATCCACATCGAGGAGCACGAGGTCGACGCCCGTGACACCAAGCTCGGCCCGGAGGAGATCACCCGGGACATCCCGAACGTCTCCGAGGAGGTCCTCGCCGACCTCGACGAGCGCGGCATCATCCGTATCGGTGCCGAGGTCGTCGCCGGCGACATCCTCGTCGGCAAGGTCACGCCCAAGGGTGAGACCGAGCTGACCCCGGAGGAGCGTCTGCTCCGCGCGATCTTCGGCGAGAAGGCGCGTGAGGTCCGTGACACCTCGCTGAAGGTGCCGCACGGCGAGACCGGCAAGGTCATCGGCGTCCGCGTCTTCGACCGCGAGGAGGGCGACGAGCTTCCCCCGGGCGTGAACCAGCTGGTCCGCGTCTACGTCGCCCAGAAGCGCAAGATCACCGATGGTGACAAGCTCGCCGGCCGTCACGGCAACAAGGGTGTCATCTCCAAGATCCTTCCGATCGAGGACATGCCCTTCCTCGAGGACGGCACCCCGGTCGACATCATCCTCAACCCGCTGGGTGTCCCGTCCCGAATGAACCCGGGACAGGTCCTGGAGATCCACCTCGGCTGGCTCGCCAGCCGCGGCTGGGACGTCTCCGGCCTCGCGGACGACTGGGCGAAGCGCCTGCAGGCCATCGGTGCCGACCAGGTCGCCCCGGGCACCAACGTCGCCACCCCCGTCTTCGACGGTGCGCGTGAGGACGAGCTCGCGGGTCTGCTCCAGCACACGATCCCGAACCGCGACGGCGAGCGCATGGTGCTCCCCTCCGGCAAGGCGCGTCTGTTCGACGGCCGCTCCGGCGAGCCGTTCCCGGACCCGATCTCGGTCGGGTACATGTACATCCTCAAGCTCCACCACCTGGTCGACGACAAGCTGCACGCCCGGTCGACCGGTCCGTACTCGATGATCACCCAGCAGCCGCTGGGTGGTAAGGCCCAGTTCGGTGGCCAGCGCTTCGGTGAGATGGAGGTGTGGGCGCTGGAGGCGTACGGCGCCGCTTACGCCCTCCAGGAGCTGCTGACGATCAAGTCCGACGACGTGACCGGCCGCGTGAAGGTCTACGAGGCCATCGTCAAGGGCGAGAACATCCCTGAGCCCGGCATCCCCGAGTCCTTCAAGGTGCTCATCAAGGAGATGCAGTCCCTGTGCCTCAACGTGGAGGTGCTGTCCTCGGACGGCATGTCCATCGAGATGCGCGACACCGACGAGGACGTCTTCCGCGCAGCGGAGGAGCTCGGTATCGACCTGTCCCGGCGCGAGCCGAGCAGCGTCGAAGAGGTCTGACGGGAGTCCGGTACGGGGACTCGGTGAATTCCGCTGAGTCCCCGGCCGGCCCCAGGACCCCCGTTTCAGACCCCAAGACTTACAACCCTGAGAGGGATTGACGCATAGTGCTCGACGTCAACTTCTTCGATGAGCTCCGGATCGGTCTGGCCACCGCTGACGACATCCGTCAGTGGAGCCACGGCGAGGTCAAGAAGCCCGAGACCATCAACTACCGCACGCTCAAGCCCGAGAAGGACGGACTCTTCTGCGAGAAGATCTTCGGTCCGACCCGGGACTGGGAGTGCTACTGCGGCAAGTACAAGCGTGTCCGCTTCAAGGGCATCATCTGTGAGCGGTGTGGCGTCGAGGTCACCCGCGCCAAGGTGCGTCGTGAGCGGATGGGCCACATCGAGCTCGCCGCCCCCGTCACCCACATCTGGTACTTCAAGGGCGTCCCGTCGCGCCTCGGATACCTGCTGGACCTCGCGCCGAAGGACCTCGAGAAGGTCATCTACTTCGCCGCGTACATGATCACGTTCGTGGACGACGAGCGTCGTACGCGTGACCTGCCCTCGCTGGAGGCGCACGTCTCCGTCGAGCGTCAGCAGATCGAGAACCGTCGCGACTCCGACCTGGAGGCCCGCGCCAAGAAGCTCGAGACCGACCTGGCCGAGCTCGAGGCCGAGGGTGCCAAGGCCGACGTGCGCCGCAAGGTGCGCGAGGGCGCCGAGCGTGAGATGAAGCAGCTGCGCGACCGTGCGCAGCGCGAGATCGACCGTCTCGACGAGGTCTGGTCCCGCTTCAAGAACCTCAAGGTCCAGGACCTGGAGGGCGACGAGCTCCTCTACCGCGAGCTGCGTGACCGCTTCGGCACGTACTTCGACGGTTCGATGGGTGCCGCGGCGCTGCAGAAGCGCCTGGAGTCCTTCGACCTCGAGGAGGAGGCCGAGCGCCTCCGCGAGATCATCCGTACCGGCAAGGGCCAGAAGAAGACCCGTGCGCTCAAGCGCCTCAAGGTCGTCTCCGCGTTCCTGCAGACCGCGAACAGCCCCAAGGGCATGGTTCTCGACTGCGTGCCGGTGATCCCGCCGGACCTGCGTCCGATGGTGCAGCTGGACGGTGGCCGCTTCGCGACCTCCGACCTGAACGACCTGTACCGCCGTGTGATCAACCGCAACAACCGTCTGAAGCGTCTGCTCGACCTCGGTGCCCCCGAGATCATCGTGAACAACGAGAAGCGGATGCTCCAGGAGGCGGTCGACGCCCTCTTCGACAACGGCCGTCGTGGTCGCCCGGTCACGGGCCCCGGCAACCGTCCGCTGAAGTCCCTCAGCGACATGCTGAAGGGCAAGCAGGGTCGATTCCGTCAGAACCTGCTCGGTAAGCGTGTGGACTACTCCGCGCGTTCCGTCATCGTCGTCGGTCCGCAGCTGAAGCTGCACCAGTGTGGTCTGCCGAAGGCCATGGCGCTGGAGCTCTTCAAGCCGTTCGTGATGAAGCGCCTGGTCGACCTGAACCACGCGCAGAACATCAAGAGCGCCAAGCGGATGGTCGAGCGCGGCCGCACGGTCGTGTACGACGTCCTCGAAGAGGTCATCGCCGAGCACCCGGTTCTGCTGAACCGTGCGCCCACGCTGCACCGCCTCGGCATCCAGGCCTTCGAGCCGCAGCTGGTCGAGGGCAAGGCCATCCAGATCCACCCGCTCGTCTGCACCGCGTTCAACGCGGACTTCGACGGTGACCAGATGGCCGTCCACCTGCCGCTCTCCGCGGAGGCGCAGGCCGAGGCCCGCATCCTGATGCTGTCCTCGAACAACATCCTCAAGCCGGCCGACGGCCGTCCGGTCACGATGCCGACCCAGGACATGGTCCTCGGTCTGTTCTTCCTGACCACCGACGGTGAGCTGCGTGACACCAAGGGCGAGGGCCGCGCGTTCGGCTCCACCGCGGAGGCCACCATGGCCTTCGACGCCGGCGAGCTCGCGCTGCAGTCCTCGGTCGACATCCGCTTCCCGATCGGCACCGTTCCGCCGCGCGGCTGGGTTCCCCCGGTCGCCGAGGAGGGCGAGCCGGAGTGGCAGCAGGGTGACTCGTTCCGCCTGCGTACGTCGCTGGGCCGCGCGCTCTTCAACGAGCTGCTGCCCGAGGACTACCCCTTCGTCGACTACTCGGTCGGCAAGAAGCAGCTCTCCGAGATCGTCAACGACCTCGCCGAGCGCTACCCCAAGGTCATCGTGGCGGCGACGCTCGACAACCTGAAGGCGGCGGGCTTCTACTGGGCGACCCGTTCCGGCGTCACCGTGGCCATCTCCGACGTCGTCGTGCCCGAGGCCAAGAAGGCCATCGTCAAGGGCTACGAGGAGCAGGACGAGAAGGTCCAGAAGCAGTACGAGCGCGGTCTCATCACCAAGGAAGAGCGCACTCAGGAGCTCATCGCGATCTGGACCAAGGCGACCAACGAGGTTGCCGAGGCCATGAACGAGAACTTCCCCAAGACGAACCCCATCTTCATGATGGTTGACTCGGGTGCCCGAGGAAACATGATGCAGATGCGTCAGATCGCCGGTATGCGTGGTCTGGTGTCGAACGCCAAGAACGAGACGATCCCGCGTCCCATCAAGGCGTCCTTCCGTGAGGGCCTCACCGTCCTCGAGTACTTCATCTCGACGCACGGTGCCCGTAAGGGTCTCGCCGACACCGCCCTGCGTACCGCCGACTCGGGTTACCTGACCCGTCGTCTGGTGGACGTCTCGCAGGACGTGATCATCCGCGAGGAGGACTGTGGCACCGAGCGCGGTCTGAAGCTGAAGATCGCCGAGAAGGGTGCCGACGGCATCCTGCGGAAGACGGACGACGTCGAGACCTCCGTGTACGCGCGGATGCTCGCCGAGGACGTCGTCGTGGACGGCAAGGTCATCGCGCCGGCCAACGTCGACCTGGGTGACGTGCTCATCGACGCCCTCGTGGGCGCCGGCGTGGAGGAGGTCAAGACCCGCTCGGTCCTGACCTGTGAGTCCGCCGTCGGTACCTGTGCCTTCTGCTACGGCCGTTCGCTGGCCACCGGCAAGCTGGTCGACATCGGTGAGGCCGTCGGCATCATCGCGGCCCAGTCCATCGGTGAGCCCGGTACCCAGCTGACGATGCGTACCTTCCACACCGGTGGTGTGGCCGGTGACGACATCACCCAGGGTCTGCCCCGTGTCGTCGAGCTCTTCGAGGCTCGTCAGCCCAAGGGTGTCGCCCCGATCTCGGAGGCGGCCGGCCGCGTCCGTATCGAGGAGACCGAGAAGACCAAGAAGATCGTCGTCACCCCGGACGACGGCAGCGACGAGACGGCGTTCCCGATCTCGAAGCGTGCTCGTCTGCTGGTGGGCGAGGGCGACCACGTCGAGGTGGGCCAGAAGCTCACCGTGGGTGCCACCAACCCGCACGACGTGCTGCGGATCCTCGGTCAGCGCGCGGTCCAGGTCCACCTGGTCGGCGAAGTCCAGAAGGTCTACAACTCGCAGGGTGTGTCGATCCACGACAAGCACATCGAGATCATCATCCGGCAGATGCTGCGCCGCGTGACGATCATCGAGTCCGGCGACGCGGAGCTGCTGCCGGGCGAGCTCGTCGAGCGCTCGAAGTTCGAGACCGAGAACCGTCGTGTGGTCACCGAGGGCGGTCACCCCGCCTCCGGCCGTCCGCAGCTGATGGGTATCACCAAGGCCTCGCTGGCGACGGAGTCCTGGCTGTCGGCCGCCTCCTTCCAGGAGACGACCCGAGTCCTGACGGATGCGGCGATCAACGCCAAGTCCGACAGCCTCATCGGCCTCAAGGAGAACGTCATCATCGGTAAGCTCATCCCGGCCGGTACGGGTCTGTCCCGCTACCGCAACATCCGGGTCGAGCCGACCGAGGAGGCCAAGGCCGCGATGTACTCGGCCGTCGGCTACGACGACATCGACTACTCGCCGTTCGGCACGGGCTCCGGCCAGGCCGTTCCGCTGGAGGACTACGACTACGGTCCGTACAACCAGTAAGCGAGTCGCCTGAAGTACCGCAGGGCGGTCACCCCCTTTCGTCGGGGGTGGCCGCCCTGCGGCGTTGTGGGTACTACCGGCCGGCCAGCTCCCAGACCGCGAGCATCAGGCCGGCGCTCGCCGTCAGCGCGGCGATGCTGGCCAGGGGCCAGCGGGCGCGCTCCAGGGCGTCGAGCCGGGTCTCCATGTCGGCGAGCTGTTTGTCGGTCTGGTCGCTGCGCTGGACGAGCAGGGCGAGGGAGCCGTCGACGCGGGCGAACCCGGCCTCCAGCGTGCCGCGCATCCGCTCCAGCTCGATGGCGACGGTGACCGGGTCGTGCTGCTCAGACTCGGTCATCGGCCGCTCCCGGGGAGGTGCGCAGCCAGGAGGGCAGCAGGTTCTGCACGGCCGGTACCGCCATCACCCGGGTCAGGGCGCCGGCGGCGGCGAGCGCTCCGGCGACCCAGGGGAGGGTCGCGGGGAGGCCGGAGGCGTCGACGATCGCGGGCAGGACGACGGCGAGGGCGACGGCGGTCTGGAGGACGGTACGGGCCGTCCGCTTGGCCTCGTCGGACATGGGGGCTCCTTACGTGAGGGGGCGGGACCGCTTCGGGGGCGGGACCGCTTCGAGGGGGGCGGGACTACTTCGTGTACGGGATCTTGAGCGCGTTCCAGGACATGGCGCCCGGCCAGCCGTCGGCGTCGGAGCCGCTGAAGCCGAGCTTGCGCTGCCACTTGGCGTAGCTGCGCCGGTCCGCCTCGCCCCAGCGGGGGGACGGGCCGACGGTGTACGCGGAGCAGCCCTCGGCGACCAGCCGGCGGCCCATCGCGGTGACGATCGGCGAGCTGGGGTTGTTCTTGAAGAACGACGTGCCGGGGAAGGGCTGGTAGCGCGGGGCGGCCGGCTTCTGCGGGGCCGGGGGCTGCTTCACCGGGGCCGCGGCGAGCCGCTTCTGCACCCGGTCGCGCATGCCCGGCATCGCGAAGCCGCGCGGGTCGCTCTTCCAGTCCGACCACTCCAGGTGTCCGATGACGGACTTGGCGCCCCAGCCGTGGGCCCGGCAGAGCGCGGCGGAGGTCCGCTCGATGGCGTCGAGCTGGGCGGCCGGCCAGGGGTCGTTGCCGTTGCCGAGGTTGATGCACTCGAAGCCGTAGAAGCGGGAGTTGCCGTCGACGGCGCCGGCGCTGCCCTGGTGCTCGCGGGGGGCCGGCGGCCGGGCCCCGTACGTCTCGGTGATCACGGCCTGGAGGACCGAGGGATCGCCGCCGCCGGCGTGGTTGGCGCGGCCGTTGGCGACGAGATGCACCGTGCCGTCCTTGGCGATGACGCCGTGGCAGAGCGGGCCCGGCAGGCCGGTGTAGCCGTTGTAGCAGAGCTCGACGGACGAGGCCGTGCCGCTGGAGACGGTGTGGTGGATCATCACGCCGACCACCGGTCCCCAGGCTCCCGCCCGGTTGCGGTGGTGGGTGCGCCAGCCGTCGTGCTCGACGACCTTGACGCCTTCGGCGCGGAGCGCGGCGACGAGCCGGTCCGCGGAGAGGGGAGTGGCCATGGGTGACCTCCAGGCTTGCGGGGGCATGAAAAAAGCCCGCACGGCGGCGGGCGTACGGGTGGGGCGGAGTCTCTTGGCCTCACGGAGCCTGGGCCGGCTCTGCGGGGCTGGGACCGGCTGCGGGGCCGGGGCCGGCGCTGCGGGGCCGGGGCTAGCTCTTACGGGGCCGGGGCCGGCGCCCAGGTCGCGCAGAGCGCGGCGTAAGCGGCCCGGCGGTTCTCGAAGTCGGCGAGGGCCGCGGCGACGGCCTGCTGGGCGGCGGTCGGGTCGGGGACGACGGGGAGCCCGTCCTTGGCGTGGACGATGATCAGGCCGGAGCCGCGCAGGGCGGTGTCGTCCGTGCCTTTCTCGGTGAGCTCGGCGGTGACGTACACCGACGGGTACTGCCCGGTGACCGGGTCGATCTCCAGGGTGTAGCCGAGGTTGTTGTCGTGGACACGGATGTTGAGGGTATGGCCGTTCTCGGTGACGACGGCGCGGCCGGCGTAGTCGATGGCCACGCCCCACGGCTGGGTGGGGTCGATGTTCATGGGGTGCTCCTCGTACTGCTCGGGGGACGGATCAGGTCTGGGCGCCGTGGATGAGGACGGGCTGGGCGTAGACCGTGCCGCCGCTGGCCATGGCCTGGATCTCGATGGTCATGGTCTGGCCGAACCTGGTCTTCATGTCGCCGGGCAGCAGGCCGAGGTGGTCGTAGGTGGTGCCCGCGGTGACCGTGGGACCGAACTGGACGTTGTCGACGAGCACCCGCACCTGGCCGGTGGCGCCCGACGACGCCGCCGTGTTGACCGCGAGCCGCAACTTCGGCTGCCAGATGGGGTTGGAGGACCTGGCGATGGTCGTGAAGGCGGCGGCGGTGGTGGAGGGCCACTTGGCCGGATCGGTCGGCAGCGGTGGCATCAGCTGCAGCCAGGGCCGGGCGAGACCCCCGGTCAGGATGTCGTCCGCGAAGATCTCGTGGTTGTAGCCGTCGAAGATCCGGAACAGCGGCCGCGTGACGGTGACGCTGCCGGACTGCGCGGCCGGGCGGAACTCGTTGACCGGAGGACGGGTGTTGACGGCCGTCGACAGGGTCTTCAGCCGGCGTTCCATCTGGTTGAGCCGGTCGATGATGTCCTCGGGCAGCTGGGGCATCAGGCCTCCTCAAGGTAGAGCTCGGCGGTGTCGGGACGGCCGCGCTCCGGGGGAGTGACCTTGACGCCGATGATGCGGTAACGGGCGTCCAGGCCCCGCGCGAACCACTCGTCGTGGATCCGGATACGGGCGGTACGCCCGATGAGGGCCGGCGGGACCATCCCACCGAGGTGGATGGTGATCGCCGGGATGACCACGGCACCGCGGGCCTGGGCGAGTTCCGCGGCGGCCAGCGACTCCAGGGTGAGGTCGTCGGTGATCTCGTTGTGGTCCGTGGACAGGTCGATCAGCGGCCAGCCGTCGACGAGCAGCGAGGTGTCGTACTGCTCCTTGCCGTACAGCGGCCGCGACTCGGCGGCCGCGTTGGAGTTCACCGACGCGCCACGGGCGACGGCGGTGGTGCCGCCGCGGGTCGCGTCGTACGGGAAGGAGTACGACAGGATGACGCCGGGCCGGTCGAAGAGCAGGTCGGTGGCGCCATTGATGATCTTGGGTTCGCCGAGCCGGAGCTGACGGACCCGCTGCCCGGAGATCGGGTCGCGGTAGACCAGGATCTGGTGCTCGAAGCCGTCCTGCATGCCGGCGATCTGGTTGAGCGCGTCCAGGTAGACGGTCTCGTCGCCTTTCCGCCAGGAGACGGTCCGCTTGATCTTGGCCGGCTCGTCCCCGTACGTGATCCCGAGGCGCTTGGGGTCCTGCTCCGGGGGGAGGCCGGGGTAGGTCTGGAGGTCGAGCTCCCTCCAGAGTCGGCGCGCGATCTCCAGCTGATAGGTCGGGGTGTCGTACGTGATGTCCGTGCGGATGCGCCTGCGGCCCGCGTACGAGTCGAACGTGGCGGCCTGGATGCCGAGGGTCAGCACCCCGCGGCCGCTGGACTGCAGGGTGGTGGTCCAGATGATGCCGCCCCACCACAGATCCCCGCCGCGCTCCAGATAGACCGCGGTGCGGCCTTCCCGGACCTGCTTGACCCGCTCGGCGATGTCCTGGTTGGGGATGGGGATGGTTCCGGAGAGGGAGCCGGCCTTGCCGATGTAGTCGTCGAAGGAGACGTCCCGCAGAGGCAGGATGTCCAGCGTCTGGTCGGTGAGCAGATCGCAGAAGATCGCCCGGTAGGGCGTGTCGAGGCTCATCGGGCTCCCTTCAGAGGACGTAGGTGGCGGAAACACGCACGTTGCGGCCGGCCATGAGCACGCCGGTGGGGGACCAGGTCCGCAGGTTGACCTGCCCGCTGGTCCAGATGTTGGCGCCGCCGTTGGCGAAGCCGTCGCAGGCGGAGACCTCCATGTCGAACGCCGGCCGCCAGCCCGCGGGCAGGGTGCACAGCTGCTCGTCGTCGATGTTGCCGGCGCTGTTGGCGGTGATCGTGGCGCCGTTGCGGGTGACGGACAGGAGCAGGGTGACGATGCCGCGGGTGCGGCGCGCGTTGAAGGACACCAGAGACCAGCCGGGCAGCATCGTGACGCCGCTGTTGAGGGTCTCCACCTCGACCGGCGGCTGGTAGTTCACCCAGGCGGTGCCGTTCCAGCGCTGGAGCACCCCGCCGGTCTCCCGGAACTGGCCCGGGTAGCTGCCGGTGGACAACGTGCCGCTGGGGGCGATGCCGCCGATCTCCTTGGGGTAGGCGATCCAGGTGGAGCCGCTCCAGCGCTGGAGGTAGTGCGAATCGTCGTTGTCCTGGTACTGGCCCGGGTAGGAGCCTTTCACCGTGGCGTTGTTGTAGGTGGGCAGGATGCCGCCGGCCGCGACGGTCGTGGTGCGCTTGTCGGTGACGGTGCCCGGAGTGCCCCAGGTGATGCCGCCGGTGCCCGCGGAGGCCCCGGCCTGCACCCGTACGGTGAACAGCGCCAGCGAGCGGGCCGGGGCGTCGGGCGGTACCGGAGCGGCCTTCGGTTCGCCCTTCACGATCTCGACGACGGCTTCGTACCTGCCCTGGAGGTCGGCGTCGTTGTCGTGCACGCGCAGGACGACGAGGTCGATGCGTGGGTTGAGCGGGTCGCCGTCGCCGAAGGTGATGGTCATGTCCTGGTCGAGGGCGACGGGGTAGGCGCCGTCGGAGTTGCCGCCCTGGATGACGGCCTTGCCGTGGTAGACGGTGGCCGTCATCGGGCCGGCCTGGCTCAGCCACAGGCCGCCGACGCGAAAGTCGCCGTTGTACGTTCCGGGCAGGATGCCGGACCGGACGCCGAGCGGGTTGACGGGCGTGGTGGCGCCGATGTTGGTGATACGGGTGTTCTGGCGGGTCTGGCCGTCGGGCAGCAGCCAGCCGGAGCGTACGGGCATGGGATCTCCTGGGGGAAGGATCGTTCGGGCAGCCGGTGGACGAGCGTGGCTCAGTGCTGCGGAACGACGTGGAGGAACGTGTTGTTGAACCAGGCCTGCAGCGCGGTGTTGGTGGTCCGGTAGTAGGCGGTGACCGTGTAGGTGGCGCCCGCCGTCAGGGTGTGCAGACGCTGGGTGGTGGAGGCCGAGATGTTGCCGGGGGACTGGCAGACCACCCCCCACCCGTCGCCGTTGTCGCGGTGGACGGTCGTGCCCTGCATGACCTTCACGCTCATGAAGCCGACACCGGAACCCGTGCCGACCAGCTGGATCCGCGAGCCGAAGGTGAGGATGGCCTGCCGTGAGGCCGGGGCGACGAAGGTGAGGGACAGCGAACCGGTCCGGTTGGTCAGCGTGTCCACCCAGGCCGTCGAGGTGGTGTAGCCGTCGTCCACCGTGTCGTTGAAGTACGGACCCGGGAAGGCCGGGGCCCACGCCGAGCCGGTCCAGCGCTCGAGGCGACCGCCCGCACCGTCCCGGTACTGGCCGGTGTACGTGCCCTGGGTGGAGGCGCTGACGGAGTTTGGGACGACGCCGCCGACGGCCTGCGGGTATGCCACCCACTTGCCGCCATCCCAGCGCTGCAGCTGGGCGTCCGGGGTGTCCTGGTACTGGCCGGGGTAGGCGCCCGGCTGGATCGGACCCTCGACCGGGAGAATGCCGCCGACGGAGGAGACGGTCGTGCGCAGGTCCTTGAGGGCGGTGGCCCACGGGATGCCGCCGTTGCCCGCGCTGGCGCCGGCCGGGACGGTCACCTCGTACAACGGCAGGCTGCGCGCCGGAACCGGCGGGGCCTTCGGGGACTGCTCCGGAACACCCTGGAGGATCTCGATGACGGCCTCGTTGCTGGTGCCCTCGTACAGCTTGTCGTAGATCTTCAGGACGACGAGGTCGACCCGGTTGTACTGGGCGTTTCCCGGGGCGAAGGTGACGACCTCGGAGGCCGGCAGCGTCACCGGGTAGGCGCCCTGGGAGATGTCGCCCTGGATGACGGCCCGACCCTCGGAGACCGTAGCCGACATGGCGGAGGCGTTGTTCATCCAGAAGCCGGACAGTCGGTACTTGCCGTCGTAGGAGCCGGGCAGGATGCCGGAGCGGACCTGGACGGGGTTGAGCGGGTTGGTGGCGCCGATCTGGGTGAGCCGGGTGTCCTCGCGGGTCTGGCCGGTCTCGGCGACCCAGCTGCTGCGCAGGTTCATGGGGTTCTCCGTTCGAATGGTCGGTGGACGATGAGGGGGCAGGGCGTGGACCGCCGAGGGTCAGGACTTGATCCACTCGGCGGTCAGGGTGCAGGCGTAGCCGGAGCCGCCGAGCGTTTTGACCGCCGCAGTGTGGCTCTGGTAGCCGGCCAGCTGGAGCGTGTTGCCGGCGGTGAGTCTGATCAGCCCCTGGCCGCCGACGGTGATGGCGCTGTTGGCCGCGGGGGTCAGCCAGGTCATGCGCTGCACACCGGCCCCGTTGACCAGGACGCGGGCGCCCCGGGCGCCGGTCTGGGCGTCGTTCTGCCAGACGGCGTGCGCGGCGATCCGCCACCAGCCCGTGCGCGGCACGACGAAGGTGTCGCTCCCGTTCCAGCCGGCGGCGTCGTCTGCGTCGACGGTGGGCAGGGTGATCACGGTCCAGGTGTTGGGCGCGACGCTCTGCTGCTGGGCCGACAGGGTCTGCGAGGCGCTGAAGAGCAGGGACGACCTGCCTTCCACGTACTGCCAGGCCGCGCCGTCCCAGCGCTGCAGGATCCCGTTGTTGTCCCGGTACTGGCCGGTGTAGCTGCCGTTCGAGACCAGGGAGCCGGGGGCGATCCCGCCCATCGCCTTGGGGTACGAGACCCAGGTCGTGCCGTCCCAGCGCTGGAGCATTCCGGCCGCGTCCCGGTACTGGCCGACGTACGCGCCCTTGAAACCGCTGGTCGGCAGGATGCCGCCGAGCGCCACCACCGGCCAGTGCAGCTGGGCGACTCCGGTGGTGGTCCAGGCGATGCCGCCGGTGCCGGCGGAGGTGCCCTTCGGCACGCGGATCGTGTACAGCGGGATGGTGCTGCCCTTGCCGCTCGCCGGCGTCACGGGGGTGGCGTGCGGGGTGCCCTTGACGAGCCGTACGACGGCCTCGGTTTCGCCCGTACGGTCGTAGAGGTCGTCGACGACGGCCAGTTCGACCAGGTCGATCCGGTCGTACTGCGGATCGCCGTCGGTGACGGTGAGGTTCGTCGGGGTCGTGACGGCGACCAGGTAGGCACCCTGGGCGGTGTCGTTGCCCTGCACGATCGCCCGGCCCGTGCCGATCGTGCACTGCATGGGGCCCGAGCCGGTCAGGAGCAGGCCGCCCGGTACGACGCCCGGCCGGGAACGGAGGGGGGTCTCCTCGGGGCTCTGTCCACTGGGGGTGAGCAGGGCGGCGAGGGTGAGGCGGGTGTCCTCTCGGGTCTGGCCGAGGGACTGGAGCCAGGCGGCCCGTACGGTCATGGGTTCACCTCTTCGTTGGGAGGAGCGGATCCGTCAGGAGCGGAAGGGGGCCTCGGTCACCACTCGGCGCTGCGCCAGCGGACCGTCATGAGTGCCTCCGGGGTTGCCTCGTCGGGCCGGAACGACAGCTCCGTACGGCCCGGTTCGAGCAGGAACAGCTCCTCCGGGCTGGAGTCCGCCATGGCGGTGTGGCGGCGGGAGGCGGAGTTGTTGAGCATGACCGTGCCGTTGGCGGTGTCGACGACCAGTTCGTCGCCGGAGGCCAGGTCGATCGCGTACCGCAGCCGGCGCTTGCTGACCCGCTCGGTGACGGTCGGCATGGAGCACGGGCCGCGGAAGGTGATCACCGGGTGGGTGGCGGCGGAGCCGGTGTTCTCGGCGATGGCGTCGCCGGTGCTCGTCGCCTGACCCCAGTCGAGCGGCCAGGTCAGCGGCCAGGTGAGGCCGGACTCGGGCTGCGGGGCCGTGGTGCCGGCGACCTGCTCGTTGACGACGTAGCGCCGCGGGTCGGCCGCCAGCCACTGGATGGACATCTTGGACGTGCCCTGGGTGGCGAAGCCCTGGTCGGCGGGGACCACGCGCTGGGCGATGCGGGCCCGCACGGCGAGCCGCTCTCCATGCAGCTGTACGGTCAGCCAGCGCTCCTCGTCGAGCAGGGCGAGTGCCTGGCGCAGGGCGCGAATGGCCTCGGGCGCCGCGCTGTACTCCGGCATCAGCACGATCGTGCCGCCGACCTTGCGCGGCTTGGCGTACCGGGAGCCCGGCCAGGCGCCGTGCGAGGTGGGGCGTTCGGCGTCGGAGGAGTCGTACTCGGGCAGGTCCTCCCAGCCGGTGAGCCCGGAGCGGTCGACGGCGAACGGGGTGCCGGGGCCGATGAGAAGCCCGGCCCACTGGATCTGCCCGTCCTGGGTGATCAGCGAGCCGGGCGCGACGTCGGCGGTGTAGCCGTTTCCGGTGGCGTATGCGGTTGTGGTCTCGGCCATGGGGGCCGTCACCTCACTTCTGAGAGGCTGTCAGATGGACGGTCGGCGCTGGGTGGTCAGCGGTGGGAGGCTGCGAGGAAGAGCAGGTCCTCGGCGGTCGACCGGGGCCCGGCGCCGGGCTGCTCGTAGAAGTCCCGTACGCGGTGCGGCGGTCGGGGCGGCTCGGTGATGGCCGGGACGCGGCGGTTCTCCAACTGGGAGAGCGAGTCGATGCGGTAGTCGTCCGCCGTGCCGGGCATGACGATGCCGCCCTCGGCGAGCATCGGGATCTTGTCGAGCTCGACGCCGAACTTCTTGCCGGTGAGGGGGATCTCGAAGCTGAGCTCGTTGAGCCCGTCGATGATCCAGTTGGCGAAGGCGATGAGTCCGTTGATCGGCCCCTTGACGACGCCGATGACGGCGCTCAGAGCCCCCTTGATGAGGTCGCCGATGCCGCGCAGAGCCTTGCTCACCGCGTCCTTGACGGTGCGGAAGAAGCCGGGGATCTTGTCGGTGATGAAGGACAGGACGGGCTTGACGGCGTCCTTGATCGCGCCCATGGTGCGGGAGGCGATCCCGCGCAGAGCGTTGGACGCCGAGGAGACGGCGGTCCGGACCTTGGTGATCCCGCTGATACCGGAACCGATGAGCTTCAGGGCGGTCTTGAACAGGGTCAGATACGCCTTGAAGTAGGTCCCGACCGCCTGGCCGAGCACCTTCATGATCGGCTGGAGGAACTTCCAGACCGCCTGGAAGCCCTTGAGGGCCTGCTGGAAGACCTGCCTGATGATCTTCTGGCCGGTCTCGGAGTTCACCGCGAGCTCGATGAGGTACGCGGCGATGGGCACGATGATGCCGACGACGAAGCCGAGCGGGTTGGCCCTCATGGCGACGTTGATGCCGGTCATGGCGATCGAGGCGATCGTCATGACCGTGCCGTAGGTCTCCATCAGCTTGCCGATGACGTCGGTGATCGGGACCAGCGGCGCCAGGATGGCGAGGATGCCGCCGACGGCGGGACCGAGCCTGCCGGCGGCGGTCCTCGCCCTGGCGGCCGCGGCGCCGAACTTCTGGATGCCGGTGGCCGCCTTGGACCGCTGGATCCGGCCGACGGAGGTCGCGGCACCGGAGGCGCCGGTTCCGAGCGTACGGACGGAGGAGCCGGCGGTACGCGCCTCACCCGCGAACCTGGAGACGTTGCCGGCCGCCCGCTGGACGTCCTCCTTGAGCCGCTTGAGGGTGCCGCCGGCTCCCTCGGCACCCCGCCGCAGCGAGGTCATCACCGGAGTGACCGCCCCGAACCGCGGCATGGCGACGACCGCGGCACTCATCCGCGCGCCTTCGCCAGGTACATCAGCGCGTCCGCCGTCGACTGCGGGTCACTGCCACGGGCCGCGTGGTAGTGCTCGATGTGCAGCCCGGCACCCGCGCCGCCGGCGCCCTGGGGGTTCGCCGCCATGCGGGCGCGGCGGGCGGTGAGGGCGAGCAGTCGGTCCAGCTTGGAGAGCGGGAGGACGGCCTCGGCCTCGCCGGCCTCGGCGAGGATCGCCGGGACGCCGCCGGTGCGGGGCATGACGACACCGCCGGTGGCGAGCATGGGGATGGTCGGGATGTTGACGCCGAAGGTCTTGCCGCCGACGATCGGCACCCAGCCGGGGACGCTGACCTTGACCCCGTTGACGGCTCTGATCATGCTGTTGATCAGGCCGATGACCGCGTTGATCGGGCCCTTGACGCCGCTCTTGATGCCCTCGAACGCCCGGGACGCGATGTCCTTGAGGCCGTTCCAGATGGACGACATCTTGTCCTTGACGGCGCTGAAGGCCTTCGGGATCGCGGTCTTGATCCAGTTCACCACCGGGGTGATGACGGCCTTGATGCCGTTCCAGACGGTGCTGATGACCGTCTTGATCGCCTTCATGACCGTGGTGATGACCGTCTTCCAGATCTTCACGTAGGTCTTGATGACGGTCGCGACGGCCTTGACGACGGTGGAGATGGCCTTCTTGATGCCGTTCCACACCGTCTTGATCAGCTGACCGGCCGTCTTCATGATCGGGCCGATGGCCTTCATGACCGAGCTGATCACGGTCTTGATGGCACTGAAGGCCTTCTTCATGATCGTCTGCATGGTCTTCGAGCGCATCGCCATCTCGACGATCTTCTCGATAAGCGGCATGAACAGCTCGATCAGACGGGCGAGGATGTTGCCCTTCATGGACCGGTTGAGCTTGTCCTGGCCCTTGGCGGCCTTGCCGGCGCCGGACTCGTACTTGCCCAGCTTCTTGCCGGCGGTCTCGGCGGTCCGGCCGGCGTTCGCCATGGACTTCTCGGCTTGGTCCGAGGCCGTCTTGAGGTTCTTGAGCTGGGTGGTGGAGCCCTGGGCGTTGGTCTTGAGGGTCTTGAGCTGCCCGGAAGCCGACCTGCCGGCGTCACCGACCTTCTTGATCGAGCCGCTGGTACCGGATGCCTGGGTCTTGAGGTTACCGAGGGCGGTCGACGCGGTCTTCAGGGATCTGACGAGAGACATGGGTTACCTCCTTTCTTGGTGGGGTGGGGTCAGCCGGTCGCCGCGCCGATGACCTGGTCGAGGCTCTGGACCGTCCTCGCGAACTCCTGCATCTTCGTGCGCAGGGTGCCGGTCGCCTGGGCGAGGTCGCTCATCTTGGTGGCCGCGGCCCCCAGGTCGGTCGACTTGGGAAGCTTGGTCGCGTCGAAGCCGACCATGGCGGTCTTGAGCTTCTCGGTGGCCTTGGCGACCTTCGTGACCTTGCGGGGGTCGGCGTTCCGCATGGCGTTGTTGATCTTGTTCACGCCCTCGGCGACGGGCTGCAGCCTTGAGTGGTCGACGCCCGTGACGGCGTCGGCGATCTTCTTGATCGCCTCCGCCGCCTTCTTGGCCTTGCTCTCGCTCGGCAGCTTGCGGAACTCCCTGATGAACGAAGGGGCGCGGTTGTTGAACTTGAGCAGTTCGGGGTTGATCTTTTCGAGCTGCTCGCGGAGGGCGCGGATCGCGTCCGGGGGAATGTCGGCGATGGCGGTGGCGGTCGGGTTCGCGCGCTTCTGGACCTCGTCCTTGGGCTGGAACCCCCAGCCGTCACCGTTGGCGTTCTTGGCCCAGATGTGGTCCTGCTTGCCGGTCAGCCCCTTGAAGAGGTTGAAGAACCAGGCCTGAAAGCCCTGCTGGATGGCGGTGAACCTGGTCAGCAGCACCAGGCCGATCCCAGCGAGGATCGCGGGGACGAGGAGGCTGGAGAGGGCGGCCACCCAGTACCTCCACGCATCCTTGTTGCCCTCGTGGACCTTCTCCACAGCGGCGCCGATCGTGTCGAAACCGGCGGCCTCCCAGAGCTCGGTGGACAGCTCCTTCTTGAGCTCCTGGTGCATCTCGTTGAACCGGCCGACGAAGTCGAACGGCAGCATGGCGTCCGTGACGAGCTTCGGCTGCCCCTCGGTGAGAGCCTTCTTGAGCGCAGAGACCATGGAGTCCACCGGCTCCGGCTCCTGCTTCTTCTTGTCCTTCGACGCGTAATCGCCCTGATACTGCACCTTGACGGGCACGTTGGACTCGAGGAGTGCCTTCCTGAGGCCTTCGATGTCACTGGCGACATCGTCGATCGTTTTTCCCATCGGTTGCTCCGCTTCCGGCCGGTGACGGCCAATCGCCGAAAAGCCCCTGCCGCAAGGAACTTCGGCAGGGGCTCGTGCGTAGGTGGGGCAGCTGGCGGCTAGGCGTCTTCGTCCCGGCGGGAGCCGCGCCGCACCGTCGAGAGGGCGTCGTTCCAGCCCGCCGCGTAGGCGACGGCCTCGCGGCGGTTGACCTCGGCGTACAGCGTGCCGAGCAACGCTCTCTTGTCGAGGGCGGCGGGTCCGTCGAGGAGCTGGCGGAGGCGGTCCTGAAGCGGGATGTGCGGTCGCGATGCCTCGGCCTGCTCAGTCATGGACGCCTGCCTTCCGTTGCTTGCCCGTGCGTGCGTGGCGGCGCCGCGGAGTGAGGCGGGGGCACCACATGTTCGAACTACTGTGCGAACAGATTGTGGAACACTTGTTCGGTGTTTGTCGAGCGCGAAACGCCTGACGGTATGTCTTCCTGCGGGCTCCTGGGGAGGGTTGGTCCCGGATCGGAGCGTCTGTTCGACCGGGGTACTCTGGATGGCGCGTTCCCCGGACCTGACACAGTCGGGGGGCGGGGGACGCGAGGGGCGCGTGGGGACCCCAGGGGGTTTGGAGTGCTGACGCATGGACACGGAGCCGGGTGCTGACCGGCGGGAGCGAGCCGTCGACTGGCTCGAATCCCACCCGGATCTGCCTCATCTCTTCGCACGGCTCTCCGAACTGGTCCACGTGTACGGATACGCGCCCGAGGACCTCCTCGTGATACCGCGTGCCGAGGTCGACCGGCGTGAAGCCTCAGCCTTCACCGCCGGCTGGGCCGAGGCGATGTCGGAGGAACTCCCGCGCATACGACGCGAGTACGAGAAGCGTGTGGCCGACGCCTACGCCCAGGGCCAGGGTGACGCGCGTGGAGTCCGCCGTCCCCAGCGGCGCGTGGACGCCGGCGAAGGCGACGGTGCCCGCGTCATTCCTCTGCCGTTCGCGCGGCTCCTCACGCCTCCCACCGCAGTCGTCCAGGCCGAGGATCGGATGCGCAAGGAGCGCGAACTCCTCGACCGAAGGCCGGAGTACGAGCTTCCGTCGGACGAGCCCCAGCACGCCACCGCGGCTTCCCCGCAGCAGGACGAGGAGGTCTCTCGCCCCCGCGCCGAGGAGCCCGTCACCGATCCCGACGTCCTGCTGACCGCGCAGGAGAGCCGCACCCGCAGGAACGCCCAGTCCGTACGGAAGGTCGTCCGCGGCAAGGGTGGTCGCCCGATCGTGCCGCCGCTCGCCGGTGTGCCTGGTCAGTCCGGCTCGGGCACCGAGCGTCGCGGCCCCGAGGCCGGCGAACCGGACGCGGGCGCGCGCAAGCAGCGTCGGCTGTCGGAGCGGGCCAGGGCTCTGGAGGAGGAACTGGTCGCCGAGCGAGCACAGGAAGCGCCCCCGGAGCCCGCTCCCTGACGGGAACGGGCTCCGGGGGCCGTGAGGATGCGGCTCAGCCGAAGAACCGGGCGAGGGCTCCGGGGGAGATCGCCTCAGCGCCCTCCTCCGTGGAGCCCTCCTCCGGATCCTCGCCGGTCTCGTCCTTGACGCCTGGACGCGGCACGGGCTTCGGCGGTTCGGGCGTGTCGTCGTCCTCGCTGGAGTTGACGCACTGGAACATCCAGTTGGCGACGGCCAGATGGTCCACCGTGGCCGCGAGGAGATGGTCGGAGATCGACCACTCCGCCGCCTCGCCGTGGATCTCGCGCTGCACGGCGCTGTCCTGCGGCAGGTTCTTGATCAGGATCATCAGGCGCCGGCTGGAGAACTCCCCCCGGTGCCAGTCGAGGAGATCGGCACCGTAGTAGCGGAGGAGATCCGCCTCAAGGGCCTCGGCGTGTTCTTCGACGAACTCGACGAGGCTCAGTCTTCCCCCAGGCCGAGCCCGGTCTCCTTGCCGTAGGCCTCCAGGATGGCGGCGATGTCCTGCATGGTGATGTCGTGCTGCTCGAACTGAGCGAACTGCTTCTCACCCATCAGGAGCGCGAGCAGGCCGTCCACGTCGTTGTCGTCGAGCTTGCGCAGTCCCTTGGCGGTCGCGCGGGAGAGCTCGGTGGGCAGGGTGAAGGACTCGCCGTCCAGCTCGAAGGACCAGGTGCGGCCGTGGGCCTCCAGGCGCTGGGCGCGGGCGGCGTTGACGTCGAAACGGGCCATGGTGATGCGTACTCCTTGTTCGAGTGAGTGAAGAGGAGAGGGGTGGGGCGGGACGGCGGTCGGCCGTCCCGCCCCGGGTGGGGAAGGATCAGACGGTCGCGGAGTACTGGCTGTCCTTCATGAGGAAGGTCGCCAGCGGCTTGCCGTCGCCCTTCGACATCGCCGAGAAGGTGATGCCGAGCTGGGCCGCGGCCTTGCGGGCCAGCTTGATGTCGTCGGTCGCGGTGACCTGGCCGCGCGGGATGATGAAGCGGTACCGGACCGCGGTCGTGCCGCCGGCCTTGACGTCGGTGAACTCCAGGCCGAGGGCGCGGACGTCGGCGAACGGACGCTCGGCGATCTCGTAGCGGTAGGTGTCGACCGCCGGGGTCGGCTCGGCCTTGACCGCGTCGCCGCCCATGAAGAACGGGAAGGTGTCCTCGTTGAACTGGAGCAGCGAGAACTTCAGCGAGAGGTCACGGGCCGAGTAGATGTAGTGGATCGGGGAGACCGACTGCCACGAGTCGATGGCCTCCAGCTTGTCCTTCTTCGAGAAGGTGACGCCGTCGCCGGACGTGAAGCCCAGGTCCTTCCAGCCCGCGCCGGACCAGTCGGCCGCGGAGTCGGTGCCGAAGGTGGCCGGGGCGGAGGTGCCGGCGTCGGCCACGTAGAGCTTGCCGGTGCCTGCGACGCGGATCTCGGCCGAGTTGTTTCCTGCCATGGTGGGGTTTCTCCTTGGGTTGAGGGAGCGCACCGTTCCCGGGCATCGGGCCCGGGTACGGCAAAGGCCCCGCCGGATGGCGAGGCCTGGTCTGTGGGGTGAGCGTCCGTCAGGGAGCCGGGAGGGCTCAGAAGACGCTCAGGGAGAGCTGGATCACGCAGAGGTAGCGGTTGGCGCCCCGGTAGAGGTAGTCGGGCAGCCAGCGCGGCCCGTCCATCTCCTCCACGTCGTGGACGAGGTTGACGCCGATCTGCTTGCCCATCGTGGCGAGCAGCGCGCGCCGGGCCGCGTTGGCGAGGATGTGGGCCGCGTTCTTGGTCGGCCCGTACACCTCGAACTCGATCAGCGGCTTGTCGACGTGCAGGTCGCCGATCCAGGCGCCGCCGCGGCGGTTCACCAGGACGGCGCTCTGCGTGCCGTCGAAGCCGGCCGGCGCCTGAACGGCGACCGTGACGCCGGCCAGGGCCGGGTCGGCCTTGAGGACGTCGACGACCAGCTTCTCGACGTCCGGGAACGCACTCGGGGGAGTGGTCATGACGGTTCTCCTCGGTGGAAGGGGAGGCGGGACGGGGGCGGTGCGTGGGCGGTGCGTGGGCCGTCCGGGGCCGTCCGGGGCGCTCGACGCGGGGAAGGGGGCGGGGGCGCGGAGCGCTCCCGGACGGCGAACGGCGGAGCTGCGGCCCGTCTCGCGGGCACAGCTCCGCCGCTGCCCCAACTGTGACAGAGAGCGTGCGCGCACGCAACTAGTTCGTCGATCTGCTGGGATCTCCCGGCCGGGAGAGCCGGTGACGGCTGCCGAGGCACCTCACCGGCTCGAACGGGCCACAGGCGGCGGCTACCTCCGCAGCCGGCCCTTCCTGGGGGGATCGAGGGGGGCCGGCTCCTTCGCCATCACGAGCTCGGCGACGCAGACGCGCATGTGCTCGGTGATCGTCTCCGGGGCGCCGGAGCGCTCGAGCTGCATCAAGCGGGACTGCTCCACGAGCCAGCTCGTCGGGGATGTACGGAACACGAGGCGGCCCTGCTGATCAGGGAAGGCGTCGCGCATATAGGTCCGGCTCATCTCCTCGGCCCGGGCGATGGCCGCTTCCCTGTCGCCTTCGACGGGGATCTTCGCCACCAGTTCCCATCTGCTGTCGCTGTACGAATCGTTGGCCTCCACCAGCACGTACCAGCTCATGACCCCGTACCCCCTGGGTTCCGTGTGCGCGTATCCGGCTGTCCGACGCTGCACCGGACTGTAGGGGTCAACCCCGGCGCATGACGAAGCGCCCCGTGTCTCTCCATGAGACACGGGGCGCTTCGTCATGCGGTGCTTACGGGCTACGGGCTATGCGGTACGAGGACGGCGGCGGGCGATCCGTTCCGCGGCGAAGACGTCCTCAAGGCGGAACAGTTGGGCCCTGCCCGCCTTGCCGGCCGCCCGCAGGTGGCCCAGCTGGACCCACTTACGGATCGTCGCCGGGGCGACCCCGGCCTCCTCGGCGGCCAGCGGGCCGGGGATCAGGGCCGGCAGGGGCAGGGACTTCAGCACGGGCTCTCCTCGGTTTCCTCGGAATCGGGTGTGCTCGCCGCGGTGGCTGCGGTGCCCGCGGTGGTATCCATCGCCGCTTCGATCTCTTGCATACGGGCGCCCGACGCGTCGGCCAGCTCGCCCCACCGCTCCTCCGGCCAGAGGTGCCGGTACGCCGGATCGTCCTGGCACCCGCACACCTCGTCCGTGCAGACGCACGCGGGGTTCACGCAGAGCACCGCCCGCCGGTCCGGGAACACCCGCAGCGATACCGAGTCGCACCACGGGCAGCGGCCGGAGACCCGGACGACCGTCTCCGTGTCCCCGAGCGTGCGCGCGCAGCGCCGTGCCATCCGGCGCAGCTCGTCGCGCACGTGCCGGGCCAGGTCGGGGTGGCCCGCGATCTCGTCGAGCAGTGCGGTGGTCCGCCGCAGCCGCTCCACGACCGTGGCGCGGCCGGGACGGGAGAGGCCGAGCCGGGTGCGTACGGCCTCCTCCAGCTCCACCACGCCGTCCGTGATGTCGCGGATCGCGTCGGACACGTGCAGCCGGATCGGCGCGGCGCCGTGGCCCGGGACCACCAGTCCGTGCCGCTGTCGGAGCAGCAGCGCCTCGCGGCGCTCCTCGCGGATGAGCTCGTCACGGCCGGGGTGCGGGGCGGTGGGCGCGGCGCCGGTGGGGGAGCGGCGTCCGGGCGCGAGCTCCTCGGCGAGCTCGGGGAACTGCCGGGCGAGGGAGGCGGTCCACAGGGCGATGTCGGTGAGGATCCGTTCGACGGCGGGCTCAGCCACGGACGCCTCCGGCGGTGATCGGTCCCATGACCTGGGCCGTACGCGACTCGGGTACGGGGCGGCCGTTGCGCCAGAGACGGCCCGCGCAGACGCCGTCGAAGAAGCTCTCCGCCGGGGCCACCGCCGCCTCGCACTCGCGGCGGACGAGACAGGCGGCGCAGGCGCGCAGCGCCGGAGCCGCCTGCTGGGCGCGGCGGGCGAAGACGACGGACGGGGAGAGGCCGACGCACGCGGCGGCGGCCTGCCATGAGGACGAGTCGGGCAGGAGCAAGGTTCTTCTCCACGGTCCGGGCCACCGAACCCCTGGGGCCGGTGCGACTCCTGGGACTCATGAGGCCGACGAGTGCGACGGCGAGTGAGAGAGTGACATGTTGCGTGCGGGCGCGCAACAAGTTTATGGAGCCTCCTTCACCGATTCGACACGATTGCGCGCTCAAAAGCACGTAATTCTTTGCGCGCAAGCACGCTAGAGTGTGGTCCCCGGAGGGTGGGGAGTTAGGGAGCGGTACATGAGCACTCAAGGGCTCGACGAGTTCGCAGGCTGGGTGGAAGGCCTGATGAGAGCGCGCGGCTACGACATCGACAGTCCGCGCGGTGGAGGAAAGTCCCGGATCGCGGACGAGGCCGGCGTGCACCGGGCTGCCGTGACCCGGCTGCTGCAGCGGCAGAGCATGCCCGACCTGGAGACCATGCGCAGGATCGCCCCCCTGCTCGGGGTCTCCGTCCGGGACATGCTGATCAGGTCGGGTCGGGTCACGCCCGACGAGCTGCCCCTGGCGGCGGACCTGCTGCCGCCCGGCGACTGGCAGCCCACCATGGAGGACTTCGCCCGCTGGCTCGGCGTACCCGACGAGCGGATGGGCGTGTTCGTCAAGGTCGTCAACCAGTTCCTGGAGCCCGGCGAGGAGGAGGTCGAGCCGCGAACCCCCGGCGAGCCGCGCCGCGCCAGCCGGGAGTGAGCCCCGCGCGACCGGAGCTCACGCCCGCGCCGCAGCACCGCCGGGAGGGGGAGTCCGTCGGGGCGGCAGACTCCCCGTGGCGTCCGCCGGAGGGAGGCTCCGCCGGGTCCACAGGCTCTTCGTGACGCCCGTCGGGGGGAAGATCCCGGCGGGCCCACAGGCTCTCCGTCACGGCCGGCGCACCGACGGTTCCGGGATTCGTTCTCCCGTGTCCGCCGGACCCTCGTACGCGTGGGCATTTGTTTTGACCGGAGTCCATGCGATAGGTACGCTCAGACCTTGTGCCTGGGGTGTGCCTGGGCTCGTGTGCGTGTCCTCAACCGCATGGCGAGTTCGTCAACGGCCACCGCAATCTGCGCTTTTTCCGCCCTCGGCGGAGGTCCGCAGTATTCGACACACCCGACCGCGTGGGTCGGACAGTGTTCCAGGTTAGTTTTACGACGGCACACAGAAACCGGAGAAGTAGTGCCTACGATCCAGCAGCTGGTCCGGAAGGGCCGGCAGGACAAGGTCGAGAAGAACAAGACGCCCGCACTCGAGGGTTCCCCTCAGCGTCGCGGCGTCTGCACGCGTGTGTTCACGACCACCCCGAAGAAGCCGAACTCGGCCCTCCGTAAGGTCGCGCGTGTGCGTCTGACCTCGGGCATCGAGGTCACGGCCTACATCCCGGGTGAGGGTCACAACCTGCAGGAGCACTCCATCGTGCTCGTGCGTGGTGGCCGTGTGAAGGACCTGCCGGGTGTTCGTTACAAGATCATCCGCGGTTCCCTCGACACGCAGGGCGTCAAGAACCGTAAGCAGGCTCGCAGCCGCTACGGCGCCAAGAAGGAGAAGTAAGAATGCCTCGTAAGGGCCCCGCCCCGAAGCGCCCGGTCATCATCGACCCGGTCTACAGCTCTCCTCTTGTCACCTCGCTGATCAACAAGATCCTGCTGGACGGCAAGCGTTCCACCGCCGAGCGCATCGTCTACGGCGCCATGGAAGGCCTCCGCGAGAAGACCGGCAACGACCCGGTCATCACGCTGAAGCGCGCCCTCGAGAACGTGAAGCCGTCCCTCGAGGTCAAGTCCCGCCGTGTCGGTGGCGCCACCTACCAGGTGCCGATCGAGGTCAAGCCCGGTCGCGCCTCCACCCTGGCTCTGCGCTGGCTCGTGGGTTACTCCCGCGCCCGTCGCGAGAAGACCATGACCGAGCGCCTCATGAACGAGCTCCTCGACGCCTCCAACGGCCTCGGTGCTTCGGTCAAGAAGCGCGAGGACACGCACAAGATGGCCGAGTCCAACAAGGCCTTCGCGCACTACCGCTGGTAGTCGCACCCACATCGAGACCGAGAGAAGACTGAGCCGATATGGCTACCACTTCGCTTGACCTGGCCAAGGTGCGCAACATCGGCATCATGGCCCACATCGACGCGGGCAAGACGACCACCACCGAGCGAATCCTGTTCTACACCGGTGTTTCGTACAAGATCGGTGAAGTCCACGACGGCGCTGCCACGATGGACTGGATGGAGCAGGAGCAGGAGCGCGGCATCACGATCACGTCCGCCGCGACGACCTGCCACTGGCCGCTCGAGGACGTCGACCACACCATCAACATCATCGACACCCCGGGTCACGTCGACTTCACCGTCGAGGTGGAGCGTTCGCTCCGCGTCCTCGACGGCGCCGTGACGGTGTTCGACGGCGTTGCCGGTGTGGAGCCGCAGTCGGAGACGGTGTGGCGTCAGGCCGACCGTTACGGCGTGCCCCGCATCTGCTTCGTGAACAAGCTCGACCGCACCGGTGCCGAGTTCCACCGCTGTGTCGACATGATCGTGGACCGCCTCGGCGCCGTCCCGATCGTCATGCAGCTCCCCATCGGTTCCGAGATGGACTTCCAGGGTGTTGTGGACCTCGTCCGCATGAAGGCCCTGGTCTGGTCCGCGGAAGCGACCAAGGGCGAGATGTACGACGTCGTCGACATCCCGGCCACGCACACCGAGGCCGCTGAAGAGTGGCGCGGCAAGCTGGTCGAGACCGTCGCCGAGAACGACGAAGAGATCATGGAGCTCTTCCTCGAGGGTCAGGAGCCCACCGAGGAGCAGCTGTACGCCGCGATCCGTCGTATCACCATCGCCTCCGGCAAGGGTGGCGGCGAGAAGACGATCACCCCCGTCTTCTGTGGCACCGCGTTCAAGAACAAGGGTGTTCAGCCCCTGCTCGACGCGGTCGTCCGCTACCTCCCCTCCCCCCTGGACGTCGAGGCCATCGAGGGCCACGACGTCAAGGACGCCGAGGTCGTCGTGAAGCGCAAGCCTTCCGAGGACGAGCCGCTCTCCGCGCTCGCCTTCAAGATCGCGAGCGACCCGCACCTCGGTAAGCTCACCTTCGTCCGGATCTACTCCGGTCGCCTGGAGGCCGGCACCTCGGTGCTGAACTCCGTCAAGGGCAAGAAGGAGCGCATCGGCAAGATCTACCGCATGCACGCGAACAAGCGTGAGGAGATCGACTCGGTGGGCGCCGGCGACATCGTCGCCGTCATGGGCCTGAAGCAGACCACCACCGGTGAGACGCTGTGCGACGAGAAGAACCCGGTCATCCTGGAGTCCATGGACTTCCCGGCGCCGGTCATTCAGGTCGCGATCGAGCCCAAGTCCAAGGGTGACCAGGAGAAGCTGGGTGTCGCCATCCAGCGTCTCGCGGAGGAGGACCCCTCCTTCCAGGTCCACTCGGACGAGGAGACCGGCCAGACCATCATCGGTGGTATGGGCGAGCTTCACCTCGACATCCTCGTCGACCGTATGCGTCGCGAGTTCAAGGTCGAGGCGAACGTCGGCAAGCCGCAGGTCGCGTACCGCGAGACGATCCGCAAGGCCGTCGAGCGCGTGGACTTCACCCACAAGAAGCAGACCGGTGGTACCGGTCAGTTCGCCAAGGTGCAGATCGCGATCGAGCCCATCGAGGGCGGCGACGCCTCGTACGAGTTCGTGAACAAGGTCACCGGTGGCCGCATCCCGAAGGAGTACATCCCTTCGGTCGACGCCGGTGCGCAGGAGGCCATGCAGTTCGGCATCCTGGCCGGCTACGAGATGACTGGCGTCCGCGTCATCCTTCTCGACGGTGCCTACCACGAGGTCGACTCCTCCGAGCTCGCCTTCAAGATCGCCGGTTCGCAGGCCTTCAAGGAGGCCGCGCGCAAGGCTTCCCCCGTCATCCTTGAGCCCATGATGGCCGTTGAGGTCGTCACGCCCGAGGACTACATGGGTGAGGTCATCGGCGACATCAACTCCCGCCGTGGTCAGATCCAGGCCATGGAGGAGCGCAGCGGCGCTCGCGTCGTGAAGGGCCTCGTGCCCCTCTCGGAGATGTTCGGCTACGTCGGAGACCTCCGCAGCAAGACCTCGGGTCGCGCAAGCTACTCGATGCAGTTCGACTCCTACGCCGAGGTTCCCCGGAACGTCGCCGAGGAGATCATCGCGAAGGCCAAGGGCGAGTAACTCTCCCAAGTTCACGCTTTAGGCTTGACACCAGTCGCCGGGGCTCAGCCCCCGAAACCCGAGGATCGGGTCCCGGCGCCTGGCATCCCAGCAAAGATCACCTGGCGCCGATGAAGCAAGGCGTTCAGAACCACTCCAGGAGGACCCCAGTGGCGAAGGCGAAGTTCGAGCGGACTAAGCCGCACGTCAACATCGGCACCATCGGTCACATTGACCACGGTAAGACGACCCTCACGGCCGCCATTACCAAGGTGCTGCACGACGCGTACCCGGACCTGAACGAGGCCTCGGCCTTCGACCAGATCGACAAGGCTCCTGAGGAGCGCCAGCGCGGTATCACCATCTCCATCGCGCACGTCGAGTACCAGACCGAGTCGCGTCACTACGCCCACGTCGACTGCCCCGGTCACGCGGACTACATCAAGAACATGATCACGGGTGCGGCGCAGATGGACGGCGCCATCCTCGTGGTCGCCGCCACCGACGGCCCGATGCCGCAGACCAAGGAGCACGTGCTCCTGGCCCGCCAGGTCGGCGTTCCGTACATCGTCGTCGCCCTGAACAAGGCCGACATGGTGGACGACGAGGAGATCCTGGAGCTCGTCGAGCTCGAGGTCCGTGAGCTCCTCTCCGAGTACGAGTTCCCGGGCGACGACCTGCCGGTCGTCAAGGTCTCGGCGCTCAAGGCGCTCGAGGGCGACAAGGAGTGGGGCCAGTCGGTCCTGAACCTGATGGCCGCCGTCGACGAGGCGATCCCGCAGCCCGAGCGTGACGTCGACAAGCCGTTCCTGATGCCGATCGAGGACGTCTTCACGATCACCGGTCGTGGCACCGTCGTCACCGGTCGTATCGAGCGTGGTGTCCTCAAGGTCAACGAGACCGTCGACATCGTCGGTATCAAGACCGAGAAGGTCACCACCACGGTCACCGGCATCGAGATGTTCCGCAAGCTGCTCGACGAGGGCCAGGCCGGTGAGAACGTCGGTCTGCTCCTCCGTGGCATCAAGCGCGAGGATGTCGAGCGCGGCCAGGTCATCATCAAGCCCGGTTCGGTCACGCCGCACACCGAGTTCGAGGCCCAGGCCTACATCCTGTCGAAGGACGAGGGTGGCCGTCACACCCCGTTCTTCAACAACTACCGCCCGCAGTTCTACTTCCGTACCACGGACGTGACCGGCGTCGTGACCCTCCCCGAGGGCACCGAGATGGTCATGCCGGGCGACAACACCGCCATGACCGTCGAGCTGATCCAGCCCGTCGCCATGGAGGAGGGCCTGAAGTTCGCCATCCGTGAGGGTGGCCGGACCGTGGGCGCCGGCCAGGTCGTCAAGATCAACAAGTAATTGTCGATCGCGTGACCTGTGCCGCTCCTGACGGAGCGTCACGAGAGGGCCCCCGGCCCGCCGTTCGCGGCGGGGCGGGGGCCCTTTTCTCTGTTCGTCCCTGTTCTTTCCCCGGTCTTCTTCGGTGCGGTCCCGCTTTCCTACTCGCTCTCGGCGAGCACGGACCGCTCCGTCGGCCGCCAGACCCACGGGTGGGCGTCCGCGCCCAGGCCGACCGCGACCGGGCCGCCCGGGAGCAGCCGCAGGGCCGCCGACTGGACGGCCGCCGTTCCCTGCGTACGGGTCCAGAGCCGGCCGCCCCGGCGCAGCTGGATCCGGCCGCGCAGGTCCCGGCCGAGAAGAACGGTTCCGCCGGTCCCGGCCGCCGCGGCCACGGAGCCGTATCCGTCGAAGGACGCGTTGCCCCGCCCCGACGACAGCAGCTGCTTCGCCGCAGGCCTGCGGTAGTACACCTCCACCCCGTCGGAGCCCCGGGCCGGAACGGCGGCGACCGGGTCGCCCGCGCCCGGGAGCGGGGTCGCGGGCGCGCCGTCGATCCAGTGCAGGACGGACTCCCGGGCCGCGGCGAGGACGTGGACGCGTCCGGTCGCGTCGACCACGGCGTCCAGGCCGTCCTGGACCTCCTCTGTACCGGTCAGGGCCCGCCACGGGGACCAGGTCCCGTTCGTGCCCCGTACCCGCGTCGACACGCCCTTGTCCGCGTTCCGTACGAAGAGATGGACCCGGCCGTCACGGGCGGACACGGCCACCGGCACGCCGAGCCGGCGGCCCCGGTCGTCGGTCCGCTCCGGATTGCCGAGTCCCCGCCAGGCGAGGAACGGACCGCCGGGGGAGCGCTGCTCCAGGAGGACGACCTCCCGCTTGTTGGGGGCGCCGTGGCCGCCGAACGCGGCGAACCGCACGCCGAAGAGCAGGGTCCGGCCGTCGGGGAGCGTGGCCGAGCCGAGCGCGGGCGCGAGCGGACCGCCGCCGAGGTCCTCCGGCTCGCCCCAGAGACCCGAGTCCTTCTCCGTCTCCCGCCAGCGGACGGCCCGCAGTCCGAGCACCCCGAAGGCGTCGAGCCGCCCGTCGGGGCGCGCGACGACGGCCGGGCCGGTGCCCGGCCAGCGGTGGTGGGTGGACCTGACCCACCCCTTGGGGTTGGTGAGGGGCCGGTCGCCGCCGACGCTGTAGTCGCCGCAGCCGGCCGGGTTGCCGCACTCCCAGGACGGGTCACCGCCGTACGGGACGAGGTGGCCTGCCTTCTCCTCGAGAACCTGGGGCGGGAGGTTCTTGGGCCAGTGGCGGTTGTAGTAGCCGCGGAACGCGGTCGCGACGAACGCCGGTATCGCCCCCGGACCCTTCTGCGCCTCGGCGACCCAGCGGATCAGCGCGGCCCAGGTGAAGCAGGCGGCGGCGGTGTGGTCGCCGTGGTCGGAGTAGCCGGGCTGCTCGCTGTCCCGCCTACGGGTGGCCTCGCTGCTGACCTGGATGTCCGGGTCGGGGTCGAGGGTCTGTACGACGGTCGGCCGGTAGCGGTCCAGGAGGCCGACGAGGACGTCGATCAGCTGGTCGTGGTCGTACGGGTCGGACCGCTCGACGGGGGAGCCGGCGGAGAGGTGCGTACGGACTTCGAGCGCGCGGTCGTGCCAGAGGGCGGGCAGGGCCATGTAGCGGCGGGGGGCGTGCATGGGCAGGTTGAGGAAGATCAGCTCCACGCGGCGTCCGCCGTGCACGAGCGTGTTGATCTCGGCGCTGCGCCCGCCGTGGAGGGTGGCGACGCCCTTCTGCCAGGGGGTGAACCTGTCGAGCCCGAGCAGCGTCGCGTACGTCTGGCGCAGGCCCTGGTGGCGGGCGGAGGAGTAGGCGGCCCGGTCCGGCTCGGTCTCGGGCATGCCCTTGATCCGGTTCACGCCCGTGTGCTCGCCGGCGGTGACGTAGACGGAGACGAGGGGAACACCGGCGTCGAGCATGCGCTGGGTGTCGGGGTTCATGAAGTACAGGTCGTCGTCCGGGTGCGCGGCGAACTGCATGAGCTGCGCGCGTCGCGTACTGGCGATCGGCACCCCGGGCGCGGGGTCGGCGGTGGGCCCGGTACGGCGCGGGGCGGGCACGGAACACCCGGCGAGCGCGGTGGCGCCGAGGGCGGCGGCGGTCGCGAGAACCCCCCGGCGTCCGGGCGTGCCGAACACCCCGGGCCTGGATATGTCGTCCACTGCTGCTTCCCCCGTACCGCACCGGTCCCTGACCACCCCTGAAACGACGGACGGCCTGGCCGGGGCCGAATCCGCGTCTGGCTAGACGGGTTTTCGGCGACGTGGGTTGCTGCACGGGTGTACGGACTTCGCGCACGGGAGCCCATGGGGTGTCCGCACGGGCTGTGAGGCCTGCGGGGTCCGTGAGGCCTGAGGGAGCCCCTGATCCCTCACGAGGGGATCAGGGGGGACCACTACTCCGGCTTGTACGCCCATGGAGCGCAGCTGGCGTACGTCCTGTTCTCGTAGCGGCAGGTCAGCCGGCCGTTCTCGAGATAGGGATGGGCCGAGTGCCTCGCCGTCCCGAGGGACACGGCGACCGTTCCGTCGGGGTCCTCGACCGCCGAGGCGGTCCCCTGGAAGTCCTTGCGGTTCAGGCCCGGCACGGAGCAACGTCCCAGGTCGCTGAACCAGGTGCCCCCGGGGTCGATCCGGATGCCGTCCTGAGAGCTCCCCAGCGGGCACTCGCCCACGGCGCCGGCCGTGTACATGACGTGCACATCGGCGGTCACCTGGCTCTTACCGACGTTCTCCACGATCACACCGAACATCGCCCGCGACTCGGCGGGGACGACCTGGACACAGGCCCGGAGCCGCAGGTTGGGCGACTGGCCCGAGCCCCTCCACTCCCCGCAGTAGATGTCGCCGCCCGAGTACGGCGTGCTGCCCGTCGGGGCCATGCGTGTGCTGGTGGCCTTAGGGGCGGCGGCGCTCGGTCCGGCGGCCGGTTCCTCCGTCCTCGACGGGCTGGAGGGGGACGGGCTCACCGCTGTGGACGTGGGCGCCGTCGTGGGTGTGCTCGGCGTCGGGGAAGAGGTCGGGGCCGCCCCCGCCGTGGTGGACGCGGGCGCCGCGGCCAGCTGATCGGGCCCTGAACCTCCCGTGCCGGTCAGGACGAGCGTCACCACCGCTCCCACGAGGGCGAGGGCCACGAGGGTGAGCCCCACCGAGCGGCCGCCGAAGTGGATGTTCCTGGCCTGGAAGGCGTTGCCCCCGACGTGCGATCCGCCGGAGATCTCGTTGCCGGTCTGTTCGGACGGAGGCGGCCCGTCCACGGAACGGTCGCTCACTTCTCGATCGGTCACTTTCCGCCGCGCAGGCCGCGGAAGCTGAAGCGGCCCCGGATGTTCTGGCCCTGGATCACGTTCCCGTGCACCGTGCCGGAGATCTGGTTGCTGTGCCGGAGCTGGTTCGTCGGGGCGGCCGGACCGCCGTCCTCGTACTCCTTGAGCCAGTCGCGCAGGTCCTCGGCGAAGGCCGGATCGCTCTCGATGTAGCGCGCCAGGGCCTCGACCAGAGGTGCGGTCTCCGTCCCGGCCGCGTCGAGGGCGGTCAGCGCCTCGTCGTCGCGGCGGAACCGGTGCCGGATCACGCCGAGCAGGCTGTCCAGAGCCCCTGCTCCGACCGCGCCCAGCGCGCCCTGCGCGACCGCGGCAGCCACCGACTGGGCAAGCGCAATGTCCATGGGATTCTCCGAAAGGTGACCGCGCCAGGGCACCGGCGCACGGCGCCGCCCGGGCCTGATCCGACGTTGGGTCAGATGATGGCAGAGTGCGGTCGCGTTCGACCAACTGAACGTATGATCAGGCCAGTTGGCGAAAATCACGTGCTGTCACGCGGGTCGCTCGGCGCCGGACTCCTCGGGCCGCCGCACCTCGCCCGTCCCCAGGCTCACCGTCGCCCGCACCCGCATCGGGCCGTCCTCGCGGCGGGAGAGCAGGACCAGCTCGGCGACCCGGGCCGTCGTGGAGCCGAGCAGGGCCTGGGAGGTGGTGGCCAGGGTGTGGGGGTCGTGGCTGCGGCCGAGGGAGAGGTGCGGGGTGAAGCCCCTGGCCTGCCCGCCGCACAGGGGGAACCGGGCCTCCAGCGCCTCCCGCAGGCGGATCCAGGGCCGGTCGCCGCCGGCGCAGGGGTCGAGCCAGACGGTGGCGTCCTCGCGGTGGCCGAACCAGTGGACGCCCTCCAGCTGCGCCCGGAACGGATGCGAGGCGCGGGCCGCGGCGGCGACGAGCTGGGTGGCCCGGTCGAACTCGGACTCCGGTACGAAGCCGAAGAGCACGTTGACGTGCGGAGGCCAGCGGTGGATCTGGCGGTCGTGCACGCGGCGGATGTGCTGGATCGGGGGCCAGAGCCGCCGGGGCGGGATCCAGGCCACGGCGGTCCGGCTCGTCGCGGGCACGGCGAGGACCTCCTCGGGCGGTACGTCCTCCTCGGGCGGCACCGTGTCGCCGAGCCGGTCCACACCCGTCGCCCGGTCCCAGACGAGCTCCCCGTCGGCCTCGAAGAAGATCACCCGGTGCCAGGGGATCTCGCCGCCCGGTACGAAGTCGGACAGCGCGACGCGTGCCGGACCGGCGCCACGCTCGGCGATCCCCATGACGAACCGTTCCGGGTCGAGGCGCGAGTCCCACAGCACTCGGTGGTAGATCTCGTCGCTCGTATGCACACCGGGCGACTGCCCAAGGGACGGTGTCCCACTCGCCGGTACCGGGCGGCGTGCCGCCCCACCGCACGCGCGGGCGTGGCGCCGGAGCCGTGCAGCGCACCGCCGGCGTCAGGACCGTCGCGGCCGCGCGTATCGGGCGCGGCCGTACCCCACCCGCGTGCCCGAAGCGTTGATCTTCGCAGCCGCCGATCGAACCGTGGCCGTGCCCCTACGTGTACCCCCACGTGACGTGGGGTACAGTCTTGCGCCCCGATTGGCGGCCGGATGCCCGCGTATGGCAGACTGTCGGGGTTGCTCGGTTGAGTGCCGATGCTGCACGCCTCCCGTCGGGAGGACCGGAAGCGAGTCCCACAGTACTCGTCGCCCCTTCTCAGGAGCGGACGTACGGGAATCTTCCGGGAAGTGTCAGCGGGGTACCGACCAGGCGCTCGGTGGGTGTTCTGCCCCCGACTCGCGGTCATGGTGACCGCACCCCCTTGGTTGGGAAATCCTTCGGGATTTCTGCGTAGAGGGAGTGCGACACGCCCGACCGCGTGGGTCGGAGGCGGAGTCATGAGAGCCCCCGAGTCCAGAGCGTTACTACGAGACAGGACTACTGAGTAGCCATGGCGGGACAGAAGATCCGCATCCGGCTCAAGGCCTACGACCACGAGGTCATCGACTCCTCGGCGAAGAAGATCGTCGAGACGGTGACGCGCACTGGTGCGTCGGTCGCGGGCCCGGTGCCGCTGCCCACTGAGAAGAACGTGTACTGCGTCATCAAGTCGCCGCACAAGTACAAGGACTCGCGCGAGCACTTCGAGATGCGCACGCACAAGCGCCTCATCGACATCCTCGACCCCACGCCGAAGACGGTTGACTCGCTGATGCGTCTCGACCTGCCGGCGGGCGTCGACATCGAGATCAAGCTCTGAGGTGACGCGCGAGATGGCTAAGAACATCAAGGGCATCCTGGGCGAGAAGCTCGGCATGACGCAGGTCTGGGACGAGAACAACCGGGTCGTCCCGGTGACCGTCGTCAAGGCCGGCCCCAATGTCGTGACCCAGGTGCGTACGAACGACATCGACGGCTACGAGTCGGTCCAGATCGCCTTCGGCGAGATCGACCCGCGCAAGGTGAACAAGCCCCTCAAGGGCCACTTCGCCAAGGCCGACGTCACCCCGCGCCGTCACCTTGTGGAGCTCCGCACCGCTGACGCCTCCGAGTACACGCTCGGCCAGGAGATCACCGCCGAGCTCTTCGAGGCCGGCGTGAAGGTCGACGTCACCGGTAAGAGCAAGGGCAAGGGCTTCGCCGGTGTCATGAAGCGCCACAACTTCCGTGGTGGCAAGGCCTCCCACGGTGCCCACCGCGTGCACCGTAAGCCCGGTTCGATCGGTGGCTGCGCCACCCCGGGCCGTGTCTTCAAGGGCATGCGCATGGCCGGCCGCATGGGCAACGAGCGCGTGACCACCCAGAACCTGACCGTTCACGCCGTTGACGCGGAGAAGGGCCTGCTCCTGATCAAGGGTGCGGTTCCTGGTCCGAACGGCGGCCTCGTCCTGGTCCGCACCGCGGCCAAGGGGGCCTGAGGATATGAGCACCATTGACATTCTGTCGCCCTCCGGCGACAAGACCGGGACCGTCGAGCTCCCGGCCGAGATCTTCGAGGCCAAGGTCAGCATCCCGCTGATCCACCAGGTCGTCGTCGCGCAGCTGGCCGCCGCCCGTCAGGGTACGCACAAGGTCAAGACGCGTGGCGAGGTCCGTGGTGGTGGCAAGAAGCCTTACCGCCAGAAGGGCACCGGCCGCGCCCGTCAGGGTTCGACCCGCGCCCCGCAGTTCGCCGGTGGTGGCGTCGTGCACGGTCCCGTGCCGCGTGACTACTCGCAGCGGACCCCGAAGAAGATGAAGGCCGCCGCCCTCCGCGGTGCCCTCTCCGACCGGGCGACCCACTCCCGCATCCACGTCGTCTCCGGCGTGGTCGAGGGTGGCATCTCCACCAAGGCCGCGAAGTCGCTGTTCGGCAAGATCTCGGAGCGCAAGAACCTGCTCCTGATCGCCGAGCGCTCCGACGAGGCCGCGTGGCTGTCCGCCCGCAACCTGCCCCAGGTCCACATCCTGGAGCCGGGCCAGCTGAACACGTACGACGTGATGCGATCCGACGACGTGGTCTTCACCCAGGCCGCCCTCGAGTCCTTCGTGTCTGGCCCCAAGGCCGCTGACAACGAAGGGAGCGAGGCCTGATGTCCGAGGCCACGATCACCAGCAAGACCTTCACGGACCCGCGTGACATCCTCGTCAAGCCGGTTGTTTCCGAGAAGAGCTACGCGCTGCTCGACGAGAACAAGTACACGTTCATCGTTGCGCCCGGCGCCAACAAGACCCAGATCAAGCAGGCCGTCGAGGCGGTCTTCTCGGTCAAGGTCACCGGGGTCAACACGATCAACCGTCAGGGCAAGCGCAAGCGCACCCGCACCGGTTTCGGCAAGCGCGCCAACACCAAGCGCGCCATCGTGACCCTTGCCGAGGGCAACCGTATCGACATCTTCGGCGGCCCGACCGCCTGACGGCGGTCGAGTCGTCCGGAATCGGACGAGGACTGAGAAATGGGAATCCGCAAGTACAAGCCGACTACGCCGGGCCGCCGTGGCTCCTCCGTAGCCGACTTCGTCGAGATCACGCGGTCCACGCCGGAGAAGTCGCTGGTCCGCCCGCTGCACAGCAAGGGTGGCCGTAACAACACCGGTCGTGTGACCGTCCGTCACCAGGGCGGTGGCCACAAGCGCGCCTACCGCGTGATCGACTTCCGTCGTCACGACAAGGACGGCGTGCCGGCCAAGGTCGCTCACATCGAGTACGACCCGAACCGCACCGCTCGCATCGCGCTGCTCCACTACGCGGACGGCGAGAAGCGCTACATCATTGCCCCGCGCGGTCTCTCGCAGGGCGACCGGGTTGAGAACGGCCCCACGGCCGACATCAAGCCCGGCAACAACCTGGCCCTCCGCAACATCCCGGTCGGTACCACGATCCACGCGATCGAGCTCCGTCCCGGCGGTGGCGCCAAGTTCGCCCGTTCCGCGGGTGCCTCCGTGCAGCTGCTGGCGAAGGAGGGCACGATGGCCCACCTTCGTATGCCTTCCGGTGAGATCCGTCTGGTCGATGCCCGCTGCCGCGCCACCATTGGCGAGGTCGGCAACGCCGAGCAGTCGAACATCAACTGGGGTAAGGCCGGCCGCAAGCGCTGGCTGGGCGTTCGCCCGACCGTTCGCGGTGTGGCGATGAACCCGGTCGACCACCCGCACGGTGGTGGTGAGGGCAAGACCTCCGGTGGTCGCCACCCGGTCTCCCCGTGGGGTCAGAAGGAGGGTCGTACTCGCTCGCCGAAGAAGGCTTCGAGCAAGTACATCGTCCGCCGCCGCAAGACGAACAAGAAGCGCTAGGAGCGGGTTTAGATGCCGCGCAGTCTCAAGAAGGGGCCCTTCGTCGACGACCACCTCGTAAAGAAGGTGGACGCCCAGAACGAAGCCGGCACCAAGAACGTCATCAAGACCTGGTCCCGTCGCTCGATGATCATCCCGGCCATGCTCGGCCACACGATCGCGGTGCACAACGGCAAGACCCACATTCCGGTGTTTGTCACCGAGTCGATGGTCGGCCACAAGCTCGGCGAGTTCTCGCCGACGCGCACCTTCCGGGGTCACGTGAAGGACGACCGGAAGTCGAAGCGCCGCTAGTAGCGGGGTGGAATGACCATGACAGACACTGGAAGGACAACCATGGAAGCCAGGGCCCAGGCGCGGTACATCCGCGTTACGCCCATGAAGGCCCGCCGTGTGGTGGACCTTATCCGTGGCATGGATGCCACGGAGGCTCAGGCGGTCCTGCGTTTCGCCCCGCAGGCCGCGAGCGTGCCGGTCGGCAAGGTGCTTGACAGCGCCATCGCCAACGCCGCGCACAACTACGACCACAGTGACGCCTCTTCGCTGTACATCAGCGAGGCGTTCGTGGATGAGGGCCCGACCCTGAAGCGGTTCCGTCCGCGTGCTCAGGGCCGTGCCTACCGGATCCGTAAGCGGACCAGCCACATCACCGTGGTCGTCAGCAGCAAGGAAGGAACCCGGTAATGGGCCAGAAGGTTAACCCGCATGGGTTCCGGCTCGGCATCACCACGGACTTCAAGTCCCGCTGGTACGCCGACAAGCTGTACAAGGACTACGTCAAGGAAGACGTCGCCATCCGTCGGATGATGACGTCCGGCATGGAGCGCGCCGGCATCTCGAAGGTTGAGATCGAGCGCACCCGTGACCGCGTGCGGGTGGACATCCACACCGCGCGTCCCGGCATCGTCATCGGCCGCCGTGGCGCCGAGGCCGACCGCATCCGCGGCGACCTCGAGAAGCTCACGGGCAAGCAGGTCCAGCTGAACATCCTCGAGGTCAAGAACCCCGAGATGGACGCTCAGCTGGTTGCTCAGGCCGTTGCCGAGCAGCTCTCCTCCCGCGTCTCCTTCCGTCGCGCCATGCGTAAGAGCATGCAGGGCACGATGAAGGCCGGCGCCAAGGGCATCAAGATCCAGTGCGGCGGTCGCCTCGGCGGCGCCGAGATGTCCCGCTCGGAGTTCTACCGCGAGGGCCGTGTGCCCCTGCACACGCTCCGCGCGAACGTCGACTACGGCTTCTTCGAGGCCAAGACGACCTTCGGCCGCATCGGTGTGAAGGTCTGGATCTACAAGGGCGATGTCAAGAACATCGCCGAGGTCCGCGCCGAGAACGCAGCGGCCCGTGCGGGTAACCGCCCGGCCCGTGGCGCCGGTGACCGTCCGGCCGGTGGCCGCGGTGGTCGCGGTGGCGAGCGTGGCGGTCGCGGTCGCAAGCCGCAGCAGGCTCAGGCTGCCGAGGCCCCCAAGGCCGACGCTCCCGCCGCCGCTCCGGCTGCTGAGAGCACCGGAACGGAGGCCTGACCGAAATGCTGATCCCCCGTAGGGTCAAGCACCGCAAGCAGCACCACCCGAAGCGCAGCGGTATGTCCAAGGGTGGTACGCAGGTTGCGTTCGGCGAGTACGGCATTCAGGCCCTCACTCCGGCGTACGTGACCAACCGCCAGATCGAGGCGGCTCGTATCGCGATGACCCGCCACATCAAGCGTGGCGGCAAGGTCTGGATCAACATCTACCCGGACCGCCCGCTGACCAAGAAGCCTGCCGAGACCCGCATGGGTTCCGGTAAGGGTTCGCCGGAGTGGTGGATCGCGAACGTCAAGCCCGGTCGGGTGATGTTCGAGCTGTCCTACCCGAACGAGAAGATCGCGCGCGAGGCCCTGACCCGTGCGGCCCACAAGCTGCCGATGAAGTGCAAGATCGTTAAGCGCGAAGCAGGTGAGCTGTGATGACCGCCGGTACCAAGGCGTCCGAGCTGCGCGAGCTGGGCAACGAGGAGCTTGTCGCCAAGCTCCGCGAGGCCAAGGAAGAGCTGTTCAACCTCCGCTTCCAGGCGGCGACCGGTCAGCTCGAGAACCACGGTCGGCTCAAGTCCGTCCGTAAGGACATCGCCCGGATCTACACCCTGATGCGTGAGCGCGAGCTGGGCATCGAGACGGTGGAGAACGCCTGATGAGCGAGAGCAATGTGACTGAGAAGACCGAGCGCAACGCTCGTAAGGTCCGTGAGGGCCTGGTCGTCAGCGACAAGATGGACAAGACCGTCGTCGTCGCCGTCGAGGACCGCGTCAAGCACGCGCTGTACGGCAAGGTCATCCGCCGTACGAACAAGCTCAAGGCTCACGACGAGCAGAACGCTGCCGGCGTCGGCGACCGCGTCCTCCTGATGGAGACCCGGAAGCTGTCGTCGACGAAGCACTGGCGCGTCATCGAGATCCTCGAGAAGGCCAAGTAATCACTTGAAGGGGTAACCCTTCGAGTTCGTTCCGCCAGGCTCGGCAGGGGCACCTCGGTGCCCCTGCCGGGAACCGGCAGACAATCAGGAGATAGACGTGATCCAGCAGGAGTCGCGACTGCGTGTCGCCGACAACACTGGTGCCAAGGAGATCCTTTGCATCCGTGTTCTCGGTGGTTCCGGTCGCCGCTACGCGGGCATCGGTGACGTCATCGTCGCCACCGTCAAGGACGCGATCCCCGGTGGCAACGTGAAGAAGGGTGACGTCGTCAAGGCGGTCATCGTTCGCACCGTCAAGGAGCGCCGCCGCCAGGACGGCTCGTACATCCGCTTCGACGAGAACGCCGCTGTCATTCTCAAGAACGACGGCGACCCTCGCGGCACCCGTATCTTCGGCCCGGTGGGCCGTGAGCTGCGCGAGAAGAAGTTCATGAAGATCATCTCGCTCGCGCCGGAGGTGCTGTAAGCATGAAGATCAAGAAGGGCGACCTGGTCCAGGTCATCACCGGTAAGGACAAGGGCAAGCAGGGCAAGGTCATCACGGCCTTCCCCCGCGAGAACCGTGTTCTGGTCGAGGGTGTCAACCGGGTCAAGAAGCACACCAAGGCCGGCCCGTCGCAGGCCGGTGGCATCGTCACGACCGAGGCGCCGGTCCACGTCTCCAACGTCCAGCTGGTCGTTGAGAAGGACGGCAAGAAGGTCGTCACGCGCGTCGGTTACCGCTTCGACGACGAGGGCAACAAGATCCGCGTTGCCAAGCGGACGGGTGAGGACATCTGATGGCTACCACCACCACTCCGCGTCTCAAGACGAAGTACCGCGAGGAGATCGCGGGCAAGCTGCGTGAGGAGTTCTCCTACGAGAACGTCATGCAGATCCCCGGCCTCGTCAAGGTCGTGGTCAACATGGGTGTGGGCGACGCCGCCCGCGACTCCAAGCTGATCGAGGGCGCCATCCGCGACCTCACCACGATCACCGGTCAGAAGCCGGCCGTCACCAAGGCTCGCAAGTCCATCGCGCAGTTCAAGCTGCGTGAGGGCCAGCCGATCGGTGCGCACGTCACCCTCCGTGGCGACCGCATGTGGGAGTTCCTGGACCGCACCCTGTCGCTCGCGCTTCCGCGCATCCGCGACTTCCGTGGTCTGTCCCCCAAGCAGTTCGACGGGCGTGGCAACTACACCTTCGGTCTCACGGAGCAGGTCATGTTCCACGAGATCGACCAGGACAAGATCGACCGTGTCCGGGGTATGGACATCACCGTGGTGACCACGGCGACCAACGACGCTGAGGGCCGCGCCCTTCTCCGTCACCTCGGCTTCCCGTTCAAGGAGGCGTAAGCGAGATGGCGAAGAAGGCTCTCATCGCGAAGGCTGCCCGCAAGCCCAAGTTCGGCGTGCGCGGCTACACGCGCTGCCAGCGCTGTGGTCGTCCCCACTCCGTGTACCGCAAGTTCGGCCTGTGCCGCGTGTGCCTTCGTGAGATGGCTCACCGTGGCGAGCTGCCGGGCGTGACCAAGAGCTCCTGGTAATCCCCCACTTAAGGGATTCCGGAGTCTCTCGGTAAGCACTGGGTCGGCGGAGGCCCACCCCCGCATGCCGTAGGCTTGTGGGGTTGGGCGTCCGCCGCCCGTACGACTTACTACGCCGTAGGTCCCCGCGCCGCACCCGTCCCGCCCCTGTGTGGGGAGAGGGATGGCGCATACAGGAAACCCCGGCGAGAGAGGCCGAAGGCCAATTCATGACCATGACTGATCCCATCGCAGACATGCTCACGCGTCTGCGTAACGCGAACTCGGCGTACCACGACTCCGTGTCGATGCCGCACAGCAAGATCAAGTCTCACATCGCGGAAATCCTCCAGCAGGAGGGCTTCATCACGGGCTGGAAGGTCGAGGACGCCGAGGTCGGCAAGAACCTCGTCCTCGAGCTCAAGTTCGGTCCGAACCGTGAGCGCTCCATCGCGGGCATCAAGCGGATCTCGAAGCCGGGCCTCCGGGTTTACGCGAAGTCCACCAACCTGCCGAAGGTTCTCGGCGGCCTGGGCGTGGCGATCATCTCCACGTCCCACGGTCTCCTGACCGGCCAGCAGGCAGGCAAGAAGGGCGTAGGTGGGGAAGTCCTCGCCTACGTCTGGTAGTCGGGAACGGAGGAATAGCTAATGTCGCGTATTGGCAAGCTGCCTATCCAGGTTCCCGCCGGCGTGGACGTCACCATCGAGGGTCGCTCGGTCACGGTCAAGGGTTCCAAGGGCACCCTGACCCACACCGTTGCCGCGCCGATCGAGATCGTTAAGGGCGAGGACGGCGTTCTCAACGTCACCCGTCCGAACGACGAGCGTCAGAACAAGGCCCTCCACGGCCTGTCCCGCACGCTGGTGGCCAACATGATCACCGGTGTGACCCAGGGTTACGTGAAGGCGCTCGAGATCAGCGGTGTCGGTTACCGCGTTGCCGCGAAGGGCTCCAACCTGGAGTTCCAGCTCGGCTACAGCCACCCGATCCTGGTGGAGGCGCCCGAGGGCATCTCCTTCAAGGTCGAGTCGCCGACCAAGTTCTCGGTCGAGGGCATCGACAAGCAGAAGGTCGGCGAGGTCGCGGCGAACATCCGCAAGCTGCGGAAGCCCGACCCGTACAAGGCCAAGGGCGTCAAGTACGCCGGCGAGGTCATCCGCCGCAAGGTCGGAAAGGCTGGTAAGTAAGCCATGGCATACGGTGTGAAGATCGCCAAGGGCGACGCTTACAAGCGTGCGGCCAAGGCCCGCCGTCACATCCGCATCCGCAAGAACGTGTCGGGTACGGCGGAGCGTCCGCGCCTCGTCGTGACGCGTTCGAACCGCGGTATCACCGCTCAGGTCATCGACGACCTCAAGGGTCACACCCTTGCGTCCGCGTCGAACCTGGACGCGTCGATCCGCGGTGGCGAGGGTGACAAGTCGTCGCAGGCCAAGCAGGTCGGCGCGCTCGTCGCCGAGCGCGCCAAGGCCGCGGGTGTCGAGGCTGTCGTGTTCGACCGTGGTGGCAACAGGTACGCCGGGCGCATTGCCGCTCTGGCTGACGCCGCCCGCGAAGCCGGGCTGAAGTTCTAAGCCCCGGTTCCGGGACTAACGGACGTAACAGAGAGAGGTAAATCCAATGGCTGGACCCCAGCGCCGCGGAAGCGGTGCCGGTGGCGGCGAGCGGCGGGACCGGAAGGGCCGCGACGGTGGCGCTGCCGCCGAGAAGACCGCGTACGTTGAGCGCGTTGTCGCGATCAACCGCGTCGCCAAGGTTGTCAAGGGTGGTCGTCGTTTCTCCTTCACCGCGCTGGTCGTGGTGGGTGACGGTGACGGCACCGTAGGTGTCGGTTACGGCAAGGCCAAGGAAGTTCCCGCGGCCATCGCCAAGGGTGTCGAGGAAGCCAAGAAGAACTTCTTCAAGGTTCCGCGCATCCAGGGCACCATCCCTCACCCGATCCAGGGCGAGAAGGCCGCGGGCGTCGTCCTGCTCAAGCCGGCTTCCCCCGGTACCGGTGTTATCGCCGGTGGCCCGGTGCGTGCCGTGCTCGAGTGCGCCGGCGTTCACGACATCCTGTCGAAGTCGCTCGGCTCCGACAACGCGATCAACATCGTGCACGCGACCGTGGAGGCCCTGAAGGGCCTGCAGCGTCCCGAGGAGATCGCGGCTCGCCGTGGTCTGCCCCTCGAGGACGTCGCCCCCGCGGCTCTGCTTCGTGCTCGTGCGGGAGCGGGTGCGTAATGGCCCGCCTCAAGATCACGCAGACGAAGTCGTACATCGGCAGCAAGCAGAACCACCGCGACACCCTGCGTTCGCTCGGGCTCAAGCGCCTGAACGACGTGGTCGTCAAGGAGGACCGCCCCGAGTTCCGCGGAATGGTGCACACCGTCCGCCACCTCGTGACGGTCGAGGAGGTCGACTGACATGGCGGAGAACAACCCGCTGAAGGTCCACAACCTCCGTCCCGCCCCGGGCGCCAAGACCGCCAAGACCCGTGTGGGTCGTGGTGAGGCGTCGAAGGGTAAGACGGCCGGTCGTGGTACGAAGGGCACCAAGGCCCGTTACCAGGTTCCGGAGCGCTTCGAGGGTGGGCAGATGCCCCTCCACATGCGTCTCCCGAAGCTCAAGGGCTTCAAGAACCCGTTCCGCACCGAGTACCAGGTCGTGAACCTGGACAAGCTGGCCGCGCTCTACCCGCAGGGTGGCGAGGTCACGGTGGCCGATCTGGTCGCCAAGGGTGCGGTTCGTAAGAACCAGCTCGTCAAGGTGCTCGGCGCCGGCGAGGTCTCCGTGGCGCTGCAGGTGACGGTCGACGCCGTCTCCGGCTCCGCCAAGGAGAAGATCGCCGCCGCCGGCGGCACCGTCACCGAGCTCGTCTGAGACGACTCGATGGCTTGAACATCCGACCGGGGATGCCTCCCAAAAGGGGCATCCCCGGTTGGTCGTTCCTAGGGGGGCATGGTCGCCGGTAAGGTGGCGTGCACGTCTATGCTCCGTGCGGTATGCCCGCACGGTTTTCATGACCGGTATCTATTCGTCGAACCTCAAGACCGTCACCTCTGGCGCATGGCGCGGGGGTCGCAGGAGGCACCGTGCTCACCGCGTTCGCCCGGGCGTTCAAGACGCCCGACCTGCGCAAGAAGCTGCTCTTCACGCTCGGCATCATCGTGCTGTACCGGCTCGGGGCACACATCCCCGTGCCCGGTGTCAGTTACCAGGCCGTACAGCAGTGTGTGGACCAGGCGAGCCAGGGCAACAACTCCCTGTTCGGCCTGGTGAACATGTTCAGTGGCGGAGCGCTGCTGCAGATCACCATCTTCGCGCTCGGCATCATGCCGTACATCACGGCGAGCATCATCCTGCAGCTGCTGACCGTCGTGATTCCGCGCCTCGAGGCCCTCAAGAAGGAGGGGCAGTCGGGCACGGCCAAGATCACGCAGTACACGCGTTATCTGACGATCGCGCTCGCCATCCTCCAGGGCACCGGTCTCGTCGCGACGGCCCGCACCGGCGCGCTCTTCAGCGGCTGCACGGTGGCCAACCAGGTCGTCCCCGACCAGTCGATCTTCGTGACCGCCACCATGGTCATCACGATGACCGCCGGTACCGCCGTCGTCATGTGGCTCGGTGAGCTCATCACCGACCGCGGCATCGGCAACGGCATGTCGATCCTGATGTTCATCTCGATCGCCGCCGGCTTCCCGGGCGCCCTGTGGGCCATCAAGGAGAGCGGCAAGCTCGCCAAGGGCTGGATCGAGTTCGGCACCGTCATCCTCATCGGCTTCGTGATGGTGGCCCTCGTCGTCTTCGTCGAGCAGGCCCAGCGTCGCATCCCGGTGCAGTACGCGAAGCGGATGATCGGCCGCAGGTCCTACGGCGGAACGTCCACTTATATCCCTCTCAAGGTGAACCAGGCAGGTGTGATTCCTGTCATCTTCGCCTCGTCGCTGCTCTACATCCCGGCCTTGATCGCTCAGTTCTCGAGCTCCACCGCAGGGTGGAAGACCTGGATCGAAGCCCACTTCGTCAAGGGTGACCACCCCTACTACATCGCTACGTACTTCCTCCTGATCGTGTTCTTCGCCTTCTTCTACGTGGCGATCTCGTTCAACCCCGAGGAAGTCGCGGACAACATGAAGAAGTATGGTGGCTTCATCCCGGGTATCCGGGCTGGTCGACCTACTGCCGAGTATCTGAGCTACGTGCTCAACCGGATCACTTGGCCGGGCTCGCTGTATCTGGGTCTGATCGCTCTTGTGCCGACGATGGCGTTGGCAGGCTTCGGCGGTGCCAATGCCAACTTCCCCTTCGGTGGGACGAGCATCCTCATCATCGTGGGTGTGGGGCTGGAGACCGTGAAGCAGATCGAGAGCCAGCTCCAGCAGCGCAATTACGAAGGGTTCCTCCGCTGATGCGAATCGTCCTCGTCGGACCGCCCGGGGCCGGCAAGGGTACGCAGGCTGCGTTCCTTGCCAAGAACCTGGACATTCCGCACATCTCCACCGGTGACCTGTTCCGTGCCAACATCTCGCAGGGCACGGAGCTGGGCGTGAAGGCCAAGGCGTACATGGACGCCGGCGACCTCGTGCCCGACGAGGTGACCATCGGGATGGCCAAGGACCGCATGGAGCAGGCCGACGCCGCCAACGGCTTCCTGCTCGACGGGTTCCCGCGGAACGTGGCCCAGGCCGAGGCGCTCGATGTGGTGCTCAAGGCCGAGGACATGCAGCTGGACGCAGTCCTGGACCTGGAGGTCCCCGAGGACGAGGTCGTGAAGCGGATCGCGGGTCGCCGTATCTGCCGCAACGACAGCGCGCACGTCTTCCACGTCACGTACACCCCGCCGAAGGCCGAGGGCGTGTGCGACGTGTGTGGCGGCGAGCTCTACCAGCGCGACGACGACTCCGAGGAGACCGTCCGCCGGCGCCTGGAGGTCTACCACACGCAGACCGAGCCGATCATCGACTACTACCGGGCGCAGAACCTGGTCGTGACGATCTCGGCGCTCGGCAAGGTGGACGAGGTCACCGCGAGGGCGATGGCAGCGCTCAAGAAGTAACCCTGGTTCGTACGACACGGCCGCGGTGCCCCTCGGGGGCGCCGCGGCCGTATCGTTGTTCTGTCCCGTGTACTCGCAAGGAAGGCCCCCGTCACGATGGTGCAGATCAAGACCCCCGAGCAGATCGCGAAGATGCGCGAGGCCGGGCTGGTCGTAGCCGCCATCCACGCGGCCACGCGTGAGGCCGCCGTGCCGGGTGCCACGACGAAGGACCTGGACGAGGTCGCGCGGAAGGTGATCGCGGACCACGGGGCGAAGTCGAACTTCCTCGGGTACGGCGGGTTCCCCGCGACGATCTGCACCTCGGTGAACGAGGTCGTCGTCCACGGCATCCCGGACGAGAAGACCGTCCTCAAGGACGGCGACATCATCTCCATCGACGCGGGCGCGATCGTCGACGGCTGGCACGGCGACGCGGCGTACACGGCGTTCGTGGGCTCGGGTCACGCCCCGGAGCTGATCGAGCTCTCCCGGGTCACCGAGGAGTCGATGTGGGCCGGCATCGCCGCGATGAAGAACGGCAACCGGCTCGTGGACGTCTCGCGGGCGATCGAGACGTACATCCGCCGCCAGCCGAAGCCGGGCGGCGGCAAGTACGGCATCGTCGAGGACTACGGCGGCCACGGCATCGGCACCGAGATGCACATGGACCCGCACCTGCTGAACTACGTCTCCCGCAAGCGCGGCAAGGGCCCGAAGCTGGTGCCCGGCTTCTGCCTGGCGATCGAGCCGATGGTCTCGCTCGGCACGCCGCGCACGGAGGTCCTGGAGGACGACTGGACGGTCGTCTCCACGGACGGCACCTGGTCCTCGCACTGGGAGCACTCGGTGGCCCTGACGGAGGAAGGCCCCCTGGTCCTGACGGCCCCCGACGGCGGCAAGGCGAAGCTGGCCGAGCTGGGCGTGGTGGCGGCGCCGGACCCCCTGGCGTAGGCGGGCCGTACTGCGGCGTGGCTGCTTGCGTAAGGATCTTCTCCGGTGGGCAAACTTCCCGGATTCGTCTTTTCCAGGGCCCTGACGTAGACTGATGCGTCGGCTCTCGTGTACCCGTGTGCCCGCACACGGATCGAGAGTCGATCAAGGTAGCCGATTCGAAAGGCGAAGCGTGGCCAAGAAGCAAGGTGCCATCGAAATCGAGGGCACCGTGATCGAGTCCCTCCCGAACGCCATGTTCAAGGTGGAGCTCCAGAACGGTCACAAGGTCCTCGCGCACATCTCCGGCAAGATGCGGATGCACTACATCCGAATCCTTCCGGACGACCGGGTCGTCGTGGAGCTCTCTCCGTACGACCTGACGCGTGGCCGGATCGTCTACCGGTACAAGTAGATCTTGCCCGCACCCCGGCTCCGCCGCGGGTGGTGGCACTGACCCGGAGAACCTCACATCCCATGAAGGTCAAGCCGAGCGTCAAGAAGATCTGCGACAAGTGCAAGGTGATCCGCCGTCACGGCCGGGTCATGGTCATCTGCGACAACCTGCGCCACAAGCAGCGCCAGGGCTGACGCACGCCGACCGACCTGCACCCGCAGTTCTTCGCGCGACGCAAGTAATTCGTACATACGCAGAGCCCGCCCAGCCCGCAAGGGTCGGCGGCACCTCCGGCGGGGGCCGGGGACCTGATTCGTACCTCATACGGCGGCTCAGGAGCGGCTTTGCGGAAGACCCCCGAACACACAGGAGCCATTGAATGGCACGCGTTTCCGGTGTTGACATCCCGCGCGAAAAGCGTGTGGAGATCGCACTCACCTACGTCTTCGGTATCGGGCGTACCCGTTCCAAGGAGATTCTCGCCTCCACCGGCGTGAACCCCAACACCCGCGTTCGTGACCTGGCCGAAGAGGACCTGGTCAAGATCCGCGAGTACGTGGACGCCAACCTCCAGACCGAGGGTGACCTCCGCCGCGAGATCCAGGGCGACATCCGCCGCAAGATCGAGATCCAGTGCTACCAGGGCATCCGCCACCGTCGTGGCCTGCCCGTGCACGGTCAGCGCACCAGCACGAACGCCCGTACCCGCAAGGGCCCGCGTCGCGCGATCGCCGGTAAGAAGAAGCCGGGCAAGAAGTAGTCCTCAGCGGACGCTTGACCAAGCGGTCTTCGCTGTAGGACCGACCACCTCCCGTAGGAGTTATAGATGCCCCCCAAGGGTCGTCAGGGCGCTGCCAAGAAGGTGCGCCGCAAGGAAAAGAAGAACGTCGCTCACGGCCACGCGCACATCAAGAGCACGTTCAACAACACGATCGTCTCGATCACGGACCCCTCGGGCAACGTGATCTCCTGGGCCTCCGCCGGCCACGTCGGCTTCAAGGGCTCGCGCAAGTCCACCCCGTTCGCCGCGCAGATGGCCGCCGAGTCGGCCGCTCGCCGCGCGCAGGAGCACGGCATGCGCAAGGTCGACGTCTTCGTCAAGGGTCCCGGCTCCGGCCGTGAGACCGCGATCCGTTCCCTCCAGGCCACGGGCCTCGAGGTCGGTTCGATCCAGGACGTCACCCCCACGCCGCACAACGGCTGCCGTCCGCCGAAGCGTCGTCGCGTCTGACGCTCTGCGTCTGACGTACGACCGGCAACGGTTGTTCTGAGGGATGGGCGGTACGGCTCTTCGGAGGCGTGCCGCCCGTACCCTTGCAGTACGAGAAGTACCCGTCGGGCGTCAAATAGTGGGCGTCCACGACTGAAGGAACAGACACCATGCTGATCGCTCAGCGTCCCTCGCTGACCGAAGAGGTCGTCGACGAATTCCGCTCGCGGTTCGTCATCGAGCCCCTGGAGCCGGGCTTCGGCTACACGCTCGGCAACAGCCTCCGCCGTACGCTCCTCTCCTCGATCCCGGGTGCGGCGGTCACGTCCATCCGTATCGACGGTGTCCTGCACGAGTTCACCACCGTGCCGGGCGTCAAGGAGGACGTCACCGACCTCATCCTGAACATCAAGCAGCTGGTCGTCTCCTCGGAGCACGACGAGCCGGTCGTGATGTACCTGCGCAAGCAGGGTCCCGGCCTGGTCACCGCTGCTGACATCGCCCCGCCGGCCGGTGTCGAGGTGCACAACCCCGACCTGGTGCTCGCCACGCTGAACGGCAAGGGCAAGCTGGAGATGGAGCTGACCGTCGAGCGCGGTCGCGGCTACGTCTCCGCCGTGCAGAACAAGCAGGTGGGCCAGGAGATCGGCCGTATCCCGGTCGACTCCATCTACTCGCCGGTGCTCAAGGTCACGTACAAGGTCGAGGCGACCCGTGTCGAGCAGCGCACCGACTTCGACAAGCTGATCGTCGACGTCGAGACCAAGCAGGCCATGCGGCCGCGCGACGCCATGGCGTCCGCCGGTAAGACGCTGGTCGAGCTGTTCGGTCTGGCGCGCGAGCTCAACATCGACGCCGAGGGCATCGACATGGGCCCGTCCCCCACGGACGCCGCCCTCGCCGCCGACCTGGCGCTGCCGATCGAGGAGCTCGAGCTCACCGTTCGTTCGTACAACTGCCTCAAGCGTGAGGGCATCCACTCCGTGGGTGAGCTCGTGGCGCGCTCCGAGGCCGACCTGCTCGACATCCGCAACTTCGGTGCGAAGTCGATCGACGAGGTCAAGGCGAAGCTGGCCGGCATGGGCCTGGCCCTCAAGGACAGCCCGCCCGGATTCGACCCGACCGCCGCCGCGGACGCCTTCGGCGCCGACGACGACGCGGACGCGGGCTTCGTCGAGACCGAGCAGTACTAAGAGCTCGGGCCGTTCCGGTCCGTACTTCGGGTGCGGGTGCGCTGTGCTTGATCGCGCAGTTCCCCGCGCCCCTTCCGGGCGCCCCCTACGGGGGCAGCCCGGATCTCCGATGGGCGACCGCCCGCTCGGACACTGACACCGGTACCTCATACGGCCGGTGCAGATCACAAGGAGAAACACCATGCCGCGTCCCGCCAAGGGTGCCCGCCTCGGTGGCAGCGCCGCTCACGAGCGTCTGCTGCTCGCCAACCTGGCGAAGTCCCTCTTCGAGCACGGCCGCATCACCACGACCGAGGCCAAGGCTCGCCGCCTGCGTCCGGTCGCCGAGCGCCTGATCACCAAGGCGAAGAAGGGCGACATCCACAACCGTCGCCTGGTGCTGCAGACGATCACGGACAAGGGCGTCGTCCACACGCTCTTCACCGAGATCGCCCCGCGCTACTCCGAGCGCCCGGGTGGCTACACCCGTATCACCAAGATCGGCAACCGTCGTGGCGACAACGCCCCGATGGCTGTGATCGAGCTGGTCGAGGGCGAGATCGCCAAGAAGGCGACCGTCGCCGAGGCCGAGGCCGCCACCAAGCGCGCCGTCAAGGAGGCCGACGAGGCCGCCAAGGTCGAGGACACCAAGGTCGAGGACGCCGCTGAGGCCCCGGCCGAGGAGTCGAAGGACGCGTAAGCGTTCCGACGATCTTGTGTGCGGGCCCGTACCCCTAGGGGTACGGGCCCGTTCCCGTGATGTTGAGAGGATTGATCGCGTGAGCGACGACGTGCAGGACGGCTTCGTACGGGTACGGCTCGACCTTTCGTACGACGGCAAGGACTTCTCCGGATGGGCCAAGCAGGCCCAGGGACAGCGGACCGTCCAGGGTGAGATCGAGGACGCCCTGAAGACCGTCACCCGCTCCAAGGAGACGTACGAGCTGACCGTCGCCGGCCGTACCGACGCCGGTGTGCACGCCCGCGGTCAGGTCGCGCACGTCGATCTGCCCGTCGAGCTGTGGGCCGAGCACCAGGACAAGCTGCTCAGGCGGCTCGCCGGGCGGCTCTCCCACGACGTACGGGTCTGGCGGCTCACCGAGGCCCCCGAGGGGTTCAACGCGCGCTTCTCCGCGATCTGGCGCCGTTACGCCTACCGCGTCACCGACAACCCCGGCGGGGTCGACCCGCTGCTGCGCGGCCACGTCCTGTGGCACGACTGGACCCTCGACATGGACGCCATGAACGCGGCCGCCGAGCGGCTCGTCGGCGAGCACGACTTCGCCGCGTACTGCAAGAAGCGCGAGGGCGCGACGACCATCCGTACGCTCCAGGAGCTGCGCTGGGAGCGGCGGGCCGGGGGCGTTCTGGAAGCGACCGTGAAGGCGGACGCCTTCTGCCACAACATGGTGCGCTCGCTCGTCGGCGCGCTGCTCTTCGTCGGCGACGGGCACCGTCCGGTGGAGTGGCCCGCGAAGGTCCTGGCGGCGGGCGTACGGGACTCGGCCGTGCACGTGGTCCGGCCGCACGGCCTCACCCTGGAAGAGGTCGGCTACCCCGCCGACGAGCTGCTGGCCGCGCGCAACCGCGAGGCCAGGAACAGGCGCACTCTGCCGGGCGCCGGCTGCTGCTGATCCGGCGCCCCGGGGGTTCGGCCGTCTCGACGGAGGTGTCCGCCGAGACGGCTTCTGCTCGGCCGAACCGGCACGAGGCGACGTGTCACGGTCCGCACCTGCGGTGTCCGCCTACTCCTGGGGGGCGCCCGCCGCCGCCGCGGAGGCCTGCGACTTGCCGCGGGCGTAGATCTGGTTGAAGGCGAAGGTGCCCAGGTCGTCGCTGGCCTGGAAGACGGCCTTGTCGGAGGTGGTCACCTTCTTGCCGTCGGTGAAGCCGGCCTGGGTGAAGTACGCGTACCGGCCGATCGAGTTCGCCCGGCGCAGACAGACCGTCGCACGGCAGAAGTCCTTCACACCCGCCCCGGCGAGCGGGGCGACACCGCCGCTGGCCTGGTTCTTCGCCTTCAGCGCCGCGGCCTCGGTCGGGAACACGGCCACGCCGACGGTGATGGCCACCCCGTCCTTCTCGTACGTGGCGCGGATCACCCGGTCGCAGCCGTTCTTCTTCAGGACGGCACCCAGACCGCCCTGGGTGACGCTCGCGCAGTCGGTCGTCGAGGAGGTCGCGCCCTTCTTGTAGGCCCGGCCGTTCATCGTGAGCTTCTTGCCCGGGAAGAGGCCCTCGGCGCTCAGCGGCGCCTTGTCCTTCTTCTCGTCCGAGATGTAGTCCTTGGGATTGGGCGGGGGCGGCGGCGCGACGGAGGAGAACGTCGGACCGGGGGTGGGGGAGCCACTGGGGGCGGCCGAGCCGGTCGGGGTGACCGTGCCGTTCTTGGCCGTGCCCGTGTCCTTGTTGCTGTTCACGACCGCCGTGGCGACGATCGCGCCGACCACGAGGGCCGCGAGCACGCCACCGCCGACCACCAGCCAGCGCTTACGGCGCCGGCCGGCCGCGGAGGCGTCGGCGAGGGCACCCCAGTCGGGTGTGTGGCCGGCCTCCGCACCCGGGAACGGGTTCGGCTGTCCCCCCGGGCCCTGCGGCCCGGGCGGTACCCCCAGCCCGAACTGGTTCCCGTACTGCTGCTGCTCGTTCTGCTGTCCGTACTGCTGTTGTCCCGGCTGTCCTGGCTGCTGCGCCGGCTGCTGTCCGAACGGCTGCTGCCCCGGCTGCTGCGGCTCCTGCGGCCACTGGGGTCCCCCAAAGCTCATGTCGCGCATCCTAAACCGGTTGGGCCTGAGCGGTGCGGGCGGCGACAATGCCCCCATGGGACACGTCGAGGCCGCGCATCTGGAGTACTACCTTCCCGACGGGAGGGTCCTGCTCGCGGACGCCTCCTTCCGGGTCGGGGAGGGCGCGGTCGTCGCCCTGGTCGGGGCCAACGGCGCCGGGAAGACCACACTGCTCCGGATGATCGCCGGTGAGCTCCAGCCGCACGGCGGCTCGGTCACCGTGAGCGGCGGGCTCGGTGTCATGCCGCAGTTCGTCGGATCGGTACGGGACGACCGCACGGTCCGTGACCTGCTCGTCTCCGTCGCCCAGCCGCGCATCCGCGAGGCGGCGAAGGCGGTCGACGCGGCCGAGCACCTGATCATGACGGTCGACGACGAGGCCGCGCAGATGGCGTACGCGCAGGCGCTCAGCGACTGGGCCGAGGTCCAGGGGTACGAGGCCGAGACCGTCTGGGACATGTGCACGATGGCGGCGCTCGGCGTCCCGTACGAGAAGGCGCAGTTCCGCGAGGTCCGTACGCTCAGCGGTGGCGAGCAGAAGCGCCTTGTCCTGGAGTCGCTGCTGCGCGGCACCGACGAGGTGCTGCTCCTCGACGAGCCGGACAACTATCTGGACGTCCCCGGCAAGCGGTGGCTGGAGGAGCGGCTGCGGGAGACCCGTAAGACCGTGCTCTTCATCTCCCACGACCGGGAGCTGCTCGCGCGGGCCGCGCAGAAGATCATCGCGGTCGAGCCGGGCCCGGCCGGGTCGGACGTCTGGGTGCACGGCGGCGGCTTCGAGACCTTCCACGAAGCGCGGCGGGAGCGGTTCGCCCGCTTCGAGGAGCTGAAGCGGCGCTGGGAGGAGAAGCACGCGCAGCTGAAGAAGCTGGTGATCAACCTGCGGCAGGCGGCGGCGGTCAGCCACGAGATGGCGTCCCGGTACGCGGCGGCGCAGACCCGGCTGAAGAAGTTCGAGGAGGCCGGCCCGCCGCCGGAGCCGCCGCGCGAGCAGGACATCCGGATGCGGCTGCGCGGCGGCCGCACCGGTGTACGTGCCGTGACCTGCGAGAACCTTGAGCTGACCGGTCTGATGAAGCCGTTCTCGCTGGAGATCTTCTACGGCGAGCGGGTCGCCGTGCTCGGCTCGAACGGGTCGGGCAAGTCACACTTCCTGCGTCTCCTCGCCGGGGACCCGTCCGTGGCCCACACGGGCGAGTGGAAGCTGGGCGCGCGGGTCGTGCCGGGCCACTTCGCGCAGACCCACGCCCACCCGGAGCTCCTGGGCCGCTCCCTGGTGGACATCCTCTGGTCGGAGCACGCCAAGGACCGGGGCGGGGCGATGTCGGTCCTGCGGCGGTACGAGCTGGAGGGGCAGGGCGACCAGCCCTTCGAGAAGCTCTCCGGCGGCCAGCAGGCCCGCTTCCAGATCCTGCTCCTGGAGCTCTCGGGCACGACCGCTCTGCTGCTCGACGAGCCGACGGACAACCTGGACCTGGAGTCGGCCGAGGCGCTCCAGGACGGCCTGGAGTCGTACGACGGCACGGTGCTGGCCGTCACGCACGACCGCTGGTTCGCGAAGAGCTTCGACCGGTATCTGGTCTTCGGCTCGGACGGTGTCGTCCGGGAGACGCCGGAGCCTGTCTGGGACGAGCGCAGGGTCGACCGGGTGCGCTGACGGCGGTGGCCGCCGGGTCCTCGGGGCTTCTACGGGAGCAGGACCAGACGGCCCCGTACGCCGCCCGCGGCGAGGCGCTCGTGGGCGGCCCGCGCCGCAGTGAGGGGGAGGGCGGCCGCGACGCGCGGTGTCAGGGTGCCGGTCTCGGCGAGGGCGGCCAGTCCGGCGAGGGCCCGGCCGTCGGCGCGGATCCAGATCTGGTGGACCCGGGTGCCCCGCAGCGGGACCGGGGCGCCGCCCGCGACGAGCGCCGCGAAGGCGCCGCCGGAGCGTACGGCGTCAAGGGCGGCCGCACCCAGGACCGCCGCGTCCACGGCCCCCGCCACGCCTCCCGGGACCAGGGCGCGGACCGCTTCGCCGAGGCGGTCGGCCGTGTCCGGCACGAAGAGCTCCGCCCCCAGGGTGCGGACGAGCGCCTCGTCGTTCTCCCGGGAGGTCGCGAGGACCCGCAGCCCGCGTGCGAAGGCGAGCTGCACGGCGTAACCTCCGACCGCTCCCGCCGCTCCGGTGACCAGCAGCGTCGCGCCCGGGGGCAGGTCGAGCGCGTCGAGCGCCTGGAGGGCGGTGAGGCCGCTCAGCGGCAGTGCGGCGGCCGCGGCGGCGGGGACGCCCGCGGGGGCCGGGGCGAGGGCGAGGGCATCGAGGACGACCTGCTCGGCCTGGGTGCCGAGCGGCACGTCCAGCCGGTCGTTCAGACCGATGACCCGGTCGCCGGTGCGCGGCTCGGTGACGCCGGGGCCCGTCTCCTCGACCACGCCCGCCACGTCCCAGCCGAGGCCGGTACGCGGCCGCGCCGGCATGAGCCCGGCGGCCGCGAGCGCGCCGGAGCGTGTCGCCAGGTCCACGGGGTTGACCGTCGCCGCCTCGACGCGGATCCGGACCTGACCGGGGCCCACGGAGGCGGGCGCGGGTACGTCCGCGATCCGCAGAACCTCAGGACCGCCGAACGAGTCGATGACGAGGGCGCGCAAGGCAGCCGCCTTTCCACGGGAAGGGGTGTTGCCACGAACCTAGGGAGAGCTACTCTCCGTGGGGAAGTACGTACTCGGGAGTGCGTACCGCACCGGGAGGGGCCTCCATGGCCACGCGTACCGCCGCGCAGCAGCGCGAGGAGGCGCGGCGCGCCTATGACGCCTATCTCGCCGAGTGCCCCGCCCGGCACCTTCTCGACCGGATCGCCGACAAGTGGGTCACTCTGGTCCTGAACGCCCTGGCGGACGGCCCGCGGCGCTACAGCGACCTGGGGCGCACGATCGCCGGTGTCAGCCAGAAGATGCTCACGCAGACGCTGCGGGCGCTGGAGCGGGACGGGCTGGTGACCAGGTCGGTGACGCCGTCCGTGCCGGTGCGGGTGGACTACGGGCTCACCGCGCTCGGGGTGAGCCTGCTGCCTGTGGTCCGGGCGGTGAAGGACTGGGCGGACGGGCACATCGAGGAGGTCCTCGCGTCGCGGGAGATCTACGACGGGGTGCCCCGGGTCGAGCGGGCGCGGTGAGCCGGGAGCGCCGGAGGCGTTTTGACCCGTCGGGGGTGGCGCGGGTACCGTTGCGGTTTGTTATGCGTATTGGCTTCGTCGTTCTCACGTGACGGGCCCTTACGCAGGTTCCCTGGAGCAGTTACCAGTGGCTCGCATACGGGCGGTGTTCCCGGCAGTGCAGGCCCCAGCTGCATGATCGCTTCAGGTGTGTCTGGACTCCATCCACTGAAGAAGCGAAGGCTACGAAGTGCGTACGTACAGCCCCAAGCCCGGCGATGTCACTCGCCAGTGGCACATCATCGACGCGCAGGACGTTGTCCTGGGCCGTCTGGCGACGACGGCTGCGAACCTCCTGCGAGGCAAGCACAAGCCCGTCTACGCCCCCCACATGGACATGGGCGACTTCGTCATCATCATCAACGCTGACAAGGTCCACCTGTCCGGCAACAAGAAGACCCAGAAGCTGGCGTACCGCCACTCCGGCTTCCCGGGTGGTCTGCGCTCCGTCCGTTACGACGAGCTGCTGGACAAGAACCCCGAGAAGGCCGTCGAGAAGGCCATCAAGGGCATGATCCCCAAGAACACCCTGGGCCGTCAGATGCTCTCGAAGCTGAAGGTCTACGCGGGCGAGAACCACCCGCACGCTGCTCAGCAGCCGGTCCCGTTCGAGATCACCCAGGTCGCGCAGTAGTTCCGGCCACACCCCCTAAGAACGAAAGAAATCTGAGGAGAATCGTGGCCGAGACCACTGTTGAGAACCCCATCGAGGGCGAGGAGACCTACGCCGAGGTCACCACCTTCGAGTCCGAGGTCCCCGTCGAGGGCGAGTACACCTCGGAGTCCCTGGCGTCGCGCTTCGGTGACCCGCAGCCGGCCGCCGGCCTGGGTCGTCGCAAGAACGCCATCGCCCGCGTCCGGATCGTCCCGGGCACCGGCAAGTGGAAGATCAACGGGCGTACGCTCGAGGACTACTTCCCGAACAAGGTGCACCAGCAGGAAGTCAACGAGCCCTTCAAGGTGCTCGAGCTGGACAACCGCTACGACGTCATCGCCCGCATCTCGGGTGGCGGCGTCTCCGGTCAGGCCGGTGCCCTGCGCCTCGGTGTGGCCCGCGCCCTGAACGAGGCGGACGTGGAGAACAACCGCGGTCCGCTGAAGAAGGCCGGCTTCCTCTCCCGCGACGACCGTGCGGTCGAGCGCAAGAAGGCCGGTCTCAAGAAGGCCCGTAAGGCCCCGCAGTACAGCAAGCGTTAATCGCCTGCTCGGTCTGCTTTGCACGTACGCCCCGGCGGCACTGCCCGTGCTGCCGGGGCGTACGTCTTTTCCTCCCCCTGGGCCCTTTCGGGCAGCTTTCACGTGAAAACGGGCATCAGGCGCTCAGGGGATCGCATTTTCGGAGCAGTTTCGGAGGACAGCTGTGGGACGACTCTTCGGCACGGACGGTGTGCGCGGTGTTGCCAACGCGGATCTGACGGCGGAGCTCGCGCTCGGCCTGTCGGTCGCTGCGGCGCATGTGCTCGCCGAGGCGGGGACCTTCGAGGGCCATCGGCCGACCGCGGTGGTCGGGCGTGACCCCCGTGCGTCGGGAGAGTTCCTGGAGGCCGCCGTCGTGGCGGGCCTCGCGAGCGCGGGTGTCGACGTCCTGCGCGTCGGCGTCCTGCCCACCCCCGCGGTGGCGTACCTCACCGGAGCGCTCGGCGCCGACCTCGGTGTGATGCTCTCCGCCAGCCACAACGCGATGCCCGACAACGGCATCAAGTTCTTCGCCCGCGGTGGCCACAAGCTCGCCGACGAGCTGGAGGACCGGATCGAGTCCGTCTACGAGGAGCACCGCACCGGTGCCCCGTGGGAGCGGCCGACCGGCGCCGGTGTCGGCCGGGTCCGTGACTACGACGAGGGCTTCGACAAGTACGTCGCCCACCTCATCGCCGTCCTGCCGAACCGGCTCGACGGGCTCAAGGTCGTCCTCGACGAGGCCCACGGCGCGGCCGCGTTCGTGTCGCCCGAGGCCTTCGCCCGGGCCGGCGCCGAGGTCATCACGATCGGCGCGGAGCCCGACGGCCTCAACATCAACGACGGCTGCGGCTCCACCCACCTCGGCCTGCTCAAGGAAGCCGTCGTCGAGCACGGCGCCCACTTCGGCATCGCCCACGACGGCGACGCGGACCGCTGCCTGGCCGTCGACGCGGCGGGCAACGAGGTCGACGGCGACCAGATCCTCGCCGTCCTCGCGCTGGCCATGCGCGAGGCCGGGACGCTGCGCGGCGACACCGTCGTCGCGACCGTGATGTCCAACCTCGGCTTCAAGCTGGCCATGGAGCGCGAAGGTCTCCAGCTGGTGCAGACGGCGGTCGGCGACCGTTACGTCCTGGAGTCCATGAAGGAGCACGGCTACGCGCTCGGCGGCGAGCAGTCGGGCCACGTCATCGTGCTCGACCACGCCACCACCGGCGACGGCACCCTCACCGGCCTGATGCTGGCGGCGCGGGTCGCGGCCACCGGCAAGTCCCTCGCGGAGCTGGCCGGCGTCATGGAGCGGCTGCCGCAGGTCCTCGTCAACGTGCCCGACGTCGACAAGTCCCGGGTGAAGACCTCCGGAGAGCTGGCCGCCGCGGTCGGCGACGCCGAGCGCGAGCTGGGCTCCACCGGCCGTGTGCTGCTCCGCCCCTCGGGCACCGAGCCGCTCGTACGGGTCATGGTCGAGGCCGCCGACATCGAGCAGGCGCGCGCCGTGGCCGGCAGGCTGGCCGACGTGGTGAAGTCGGCGCTCGGCTAGGACGTCCGAGAGTCACATGCCTCGTGGCGCACCCGGCGGTCGGGTCATCCGACCCCGCTGGGTGCGCCACAGCAGTTTCCAGCCGACGAGTGTGAGCACCCCGGCGACGATGATGCCGGTGAGGTTCAGCAGCAACTGCTCGGCGGAGCCCCACATCTGAGGCAGATCGCCGTAGCTGAGGGCGACGGCGGCGTTCGCGGCGGCCGGGACGGTCGTCACCGAGATCGCCACGCCGACCAGCACCCCGGCCTTGGAAGAGGTCAGCGAGACCACTCCGGCCACGCCCGCCAGCAGCGCCACGACGAGCGAGAACGGGTCGGGCTGGAAGATGAAGCCGGTGTTCGGGCGCGCCGCGTCGAGCATGCCCTCGTCGAACTGGCCGAGAGCGTCCATCACCAGGCTGAACACGGTCGTCGCGACGATCGCCGCGGCAAAGCCGGCCACCAGGGCGACCGTCGAGCGCCAGACGGCCCTCGGCGCGCGCTGCACCAGACCCGTACTGATGCCGGCGAGCGGGCCGAACTCCGGGCCGACCGCCATGGCCCCCACGATCAGGATCGCGTTGTCCAGGACCACACCGCAGGCCGCGATCATCGTCGCCACGATCATCAGGGCGACGTAGGTGATCGTGAGTGTGGACTCCTCCTGGGCGGTGTCCGTGAGCTGCTCCCAGATCACCGCGTCCGCGGCCTCGCCGGGTGCCTCCTCCTCCGCCTTCTCGGCGCGCCCGGAGAGCGACAGGTCGATGTGCTCGACGGCCACCGAACCGACCTTGTCGATGCCCAGCACCCGCAGCCCGTGCAGGAGTTCGTCACCGGCCTCGCGGGCCACGTCGCACAGCACGATGTCGCCCGCGGGATCGCGGGCGACATCCTTGAGCACCGCGAGATGAGTGGTGCCCACGGTCGTCTCGATCAGCTCGAGGACGGCGTCGGTGCGGACGGACGGAGTGATGATCCGCAGATGCAGCATGCTCAGAGCTTACGGAGACTCAGCCGCTGCACCTTGTGATCCGGTCCCTTGCGTACGACGAGTGTGGCGCGGCCGCGTGTGGGCGCCACGTTCTCCAGCAGGTTGACCTTGTTGATGGTCCGCCACATCGTGCGGGCGTAGTCCATGGCCTCCTCCTCGGAGACCTGGGTGTACTTCTGGAAGTACGAGAAGGGGTTCTGGAACGCGGTCTCGCGGAGCCGGCGGAAGCGGTTGAGATACCAGCGTTCGATGTCCTCGGGCCGGGCGTCGACGTACACCGAGAAGTCGAAGTAGTCGGCGAGCCCGACCCGTGTCCGGCCGTCCTTGCCGGGAAGCGCGGGCTGGAGGACGTTGAGCCCCTCGACGATCAGGATGTCGGGGCGGCGGACCACGAGCCGCTCGCCCGGCACGATGTCGTAGATGAGGTGGGAGTAGACCGGGGCGGTGACCTCCTCCTTCCCCGCCTTGATGTCGGCGACGAAGCGGGTCAGGGCGCGGCGGTCGTACGACTCGGGGAAACCCTTGCGGGACATCAGCCCGCGCTCCTTCAGCTCCTCCATCGGATAGAGGAAGCCGTCGGTGGTGACCAGCTCCACGCGCGGGTGCTCCGGCCAGCGCGCGAGCAGGGCCTGGAGGAGACGGGCGACGGTGGACTTGCCGACGGCGACGGAGCCGGCGACCCCTATGACGAACGGGGTGCCGCGCTGCTCGGCGCGCTCGCCGAGGAACGTGTTGAGCGCGCCGCGCAGCCCGCTGGTGGCCTGGACGTACAGATTGAGCAGCCGGGACAGCGGCAGGTAGACGTCCCGGACCTCGTCGAGGTCGATGACGTCGCCGAGCCCCCGCAGCCGCTCGACCTCCTCGGCGGAGAGCGGCAGGGGCGTCTTGTCGCGCAGCGCGCTCCACTCGTCCCTGGTGAGGTCGACGTAGGGCGTGGCCTCGGGCCGGCGCTGGCTTCGTGGCGGCGAAGTGATCACGGGTCCCATTGTCGCGGCTGGGGGGCGAGGGTGGTGGGTGGTGTCGGTCACGCGGGGGAGGTGGTGGAGGCCGCCGGGACCGCGATCGTGCGAGGCCCGTGCCGACGGGGTGGAGGCGGGGTGTGTACCGGCTGGTAATCCGGTGTCGGCGGTGGGTGGGGCTCGCATAGGGTGCGCACGAATCGCCGTTTCTCAGCAGAGAGTTGAACATGAGAGCCACCGCCCTTCGCCGTACCGCCGTCGCCGTCTCCGCCGTCTCGCTCGTGTTCGGTGTCGCCGCCTGTGGCGGGGGTGGGGAGGGCGAGGACAAGGGGAAGGACGCGCCCAAGGGCTCCGCCTCGGCTTCCGCCGCGCCCGACGCGAAGGCGCTGTCGGCCGCCGAGCTGGAGAAGCTGCTCGTCGAGCAGGCCGACCTCAAGGGCTACCAGGTGCAGAAGGACGAGGCCGCCGACGTCGTGAAGGCGGGTGAGGTCAGTGCGGACAAGCCCGCCTGCACGCCGATCGCCGAGGCCATGTCCTTCATCGCGACCGGCACCCCGGGCGCCAGTGTGCAGCGCAAGGCCATCGAGATGCCGAAGCCGGAGGGGGCGACGGCTTCGCCCGAGGAGGCCCTGGGCGTGCTCAGCGCGCCGGTGACGTCCGTGACGCTCGGCTCGTACGACGGCGGGGGCGCCCAGGAGGCGCTGGCCTCGTTGAAGACGGCGGGCACGGAGTGCGCGGGCGGCTTCACGCTCATCGGCGGCGGCGAGAAGACGAAGATCACCAAGGTCGCTCCGGAGGCCGTGACCGCCGGTGAGGAGGCGCTCGCCTTCACCGTCACCACCGACGTGGAGGGGGACGCGTGGACCAGCAAGCTGGTGGCCTTCCGGAAGGGCAACACGCTGGCGTCGTTCTCCGTCATCAGCCTCGGGGGCACGGTCAAGGAACTCCCGCAGCCCGTCATCGACGCGCAGGCGGCCAAGCTCGGCTGACTCCGGGCCTCCGGGCGGGTTCGGTCGTAGGCTGCCGACATGTGCGGAATCGTGGGGTACGTCGGCGGGCAGTCGGCGCTTGATGTGGTGATCGCGGGCCTCAAGCGGCTCGAGTACCGGGGCTACGACTCGGCCGGTGTCGCGGTGCTCTCCGACGGGGGGCTGGCCGCGGCGAAGAAGGCGGGCAAGCTCGTCAACCTGGAGAAGGAGCTGGTGGACCGGCCGCTGCCGAGCGGCACCACCGGGATCGGACACACCCGCTGGGCCACCCACGGCGGGCCGACCGATGCCAACGCGCACCCGCATCTGGACAACGCGGGGCGCGTGGCCGTCGTCCACAACGGGATCATCGAGAACTTCGCCGCCCTGCGCGCGGAGCTGGAGGAGCGCGGGCACGACCTGGCGTCCGAGACGGACACCGAGGTCGTGGCCCATCTCCTCGCCGAGGAGTTCTCCTCCTGCGGTGACCTGGCAGAGGCGATGCGGCTGGTGTGCCGGCGGCTCGACGGGGCGTTCACCCTCGTCGCCGTGCACGCCGACGAGCCCGACGTCGTCGTCGGCGCGCGCCGCAACTCGCCCCTCGTGGTGGGCGTCGGCGAGGGCGAGTACTTCCTCGCCTCCGACGTCGCCGCCTTCATCGCGCACACCCGCGCCGCGATCGAGCTCGGCCAGGACCAGGTCGTGAAGCTGTCCCGCGAGGGCGTCGAGGTCACCGACTTCGCCGGCACCCCCGCCGACGTCCGGGCGTACCACGTGGACTGGGACGCCTCGGCCGCCGAGAAGGGCGGCTACGACTACTTCATGCTCAAGGAGATCGCCGAGCAGCCGAAGGCCGTCGCCGACACCCTCCTCGGCCGGATCGACGGCGACGGCCGGCTCCGGCTCGACGAGGTGCGCATCCCCGACGCCGTCCTGCGCGAGGCCGACAAGGTCGTGATCATCGCGTGCGGCACCGCCTTCCACGCCGGCATGATCGCGAAGTACGCCATCGAACACTGGACCCGGATCCCCTGCGAGGTGGAGCTCGCCAGCGAGTTCCGCTACCGCGATCCGATCCTCGGCCAGCGGACGCTCGTCATCGCGATCTCGCAGTCCGGCGAGACGATGGACACCCTCATGGCGCTGCGCCACGCGCGTGAGCAGGGCGCCAAGGTGCTGGCCGTGTGCAACACGAACGGTTCGACCATTCCGCGCGAGTCCGACGCCGTTCTCTACACGCACGCCGGGCCCGAAGTCGCCGTCGCGTCCACCAAGGCCTTCCTGACCCAGTTGGTCGCCTGCTATCTGCTCGCGCTGTACCTGGGACAGGTGCGCGGGACCAAGTGGGGCGACGAGATCCACGCCGTCGTACGCGAGCTCTCCCGGATCGCCGACGAGGTCGAGCGCGTCCTGGAGACGATGGAGCCGGTACGCGCCCTGGCCCGCTCCCTCGCCGACAAGAACACCGTCCTCTTCCTCGGCCGGCACGTCGGCTACCCGGTCGCCCTGGAGGGCGCGCTGAAGCTGAAGGAACTGGCGTACATGCACGCCGAGGGCTTCGCGGCCGGCGAGCTGAAGCACGGGCCGATCGCGCTCATCGAGGAGGACCTGCCGGTGGTCGTGGTCGTGCCGTCGCCGCGTGGGCGGTCCGTCCTGCACGACAAGATCGTCTCCAACATCCAGGAGATCCGGGCGCGCGGGGCGCGGACGATCGTGATCGCGGAGGAGGGCGACGAGACCGTCGTCCCGTACGCCGACCATCTGATCCGCATCCCGGCAACGCCTACGCTGCTTCAGCCGCTGGTCTCCACCGTGCCCCTCCAGGTCTTCGCGTGCGAACTCGCGACGGCACGGGGCAACGAGGTCGACCAGCCGCGGAACCTGGCGAAATCTGTGACCGTGGAGTGAGTGAATGATCATCGGGGTGGGGATCGACGTGGCCGAGGTGGACCGCTTCGCGGCCTCCGTGGAGCGGACTCCCGGACTGCTCCAGCGGCTCTTCGTCGAGGGCGAGCTGCTGCTCCCGAGCGGCGAGCGCCGGGGCCCGGCCTCCCTGGCCGTCCGATTCGCCGCCAAGGAGGCGGTGGCCAAGGCTCTGGGCGCGCCCGCGGGCCTGCACTGGACGGACGCGGAGGTCTACGTGGAGGCCAGCGGTCAGCCCCGGCTCCGCGTACGCGGCACGGTGGCGGCCCGGGCGGCGGAACTGGGCGTCCGCCACTGGCACGTCTCGCTGAGCCACGACGCGGGCGTGGCCTCGGCCGTGGTGATCGCGGAGGGGTAGACGGTCGTACGAGCCCGGCTCGCCGCCGCGTCCGGCTTCGTCCTCACGTCCCTGGTCCTGCTCGGTGCGCTGGCCGTCGCCGTGGCCTCGAGCGTCCTCGAGGCCCTCAGCGGTTCGGCGTCGCGCGCGGCCTCCGACGGCCCGGCGATCGAGTCGGTACTCCGGGCGGCGGCCGTCCTCGCCCTGCTCGGGGGAGTGCTCCTGCTCCGCCTGGTCCGCGCCACAGGGCCGCCCACGTCGCGGAACGCCTGAAGCACCGGTACAGCCGGCGCCGACGGGTGGCCGCACGGGCGGAGTGGAGACCGTCTCGGTGGTCGGCGTCAACCCGCGCTTCCGGGCGGGGGCTTGGAGGGTGCGGCAGACTGCGGGCATGCGTACCGCTTACCGCGTGGAGACCGTACGGGCCGCCGAGGCCGAGCTGATGGCGATGCTGCCCGAGGGCACGCTCATGCAACGGGCGGCGGCGGGGCTCGCCGCCGCGTGCTTCTCGCTGCTCGGCCGCGGCCATGTGTACGGGGCGAGGGTCGTCCTGCTCGTCGGCAGCGGGGACAACGGGGGCGACGCCCTCTACGCGGGGGTGCGGCTCGCCCGGCGCGGGGCGGGGGTGACGGCCGTGCTGCTCGGCTCGCGGGCCCACGAGGCCGGCCTCGCCGCGCTGCTCGCGGCCGGGGGGCGGGTGGCGGAGGACCCGTTCGAGGCGCTCGCCGTGGCCGACCTCGTCCTCGACGGCATCACCGGGATCGGCGGGCAGGGCGGCCTGCGGCCGGACGCGGTCCCGGTCGCGCGGGCGGCGCGTGGATCGGACGCGGCCGTGGTCGCCGTCGACCTGCCGAGCGGGGTGGACGCGGACTCGGGGCAGGTCGCGGGGGAGGCGCTGCGGGCGGACGCGACGGTGACTTTCGGGGCGTACAAACCGGGGCTGCTGATCGATCCGGCGCGCGAGTACGCGGGGGCGCTGCGGCTGGTGGACATCGGCCTCGCGGACCACCTGCCGTCCGTGCCGGACGTGGAGGCGCTGCAACACGAGGACGTGGCGGGGCTGTTGCCGGTGCCGGGCGCGGAGAGCGACAAGTACCGGCGGGGTGTGGTGGGTGTCGTCGCCGGCTCCGCGCGCTATCCGGGCGCGGCGGTGCTCGCCGTCACGGGCGCGCTGCGGGGCGGTGCGGGCGCGGTGCGGTACGTGGGGCCGGCCGGGGACGCGGTGATCGCGAGCCACCCGGAGACGCTGGTGCACGCAGGGCCGCCGGGGAAGGCGGGGCGGGTGCAGGCGTGGGTGGTCGGACCGGGCCTCGGTGACGGGCCGGGGGTCGCGGACGTCCTCGCCTCGGACGTGCCGGTCCTCGTGGACGCGGACGGGCTGCGCGACCTGGACGCGGAGGCGGTACGGGCCCGCAGCGCGCCGACCCTGCTCACCCCGCACGCGGGGGAGGCGGCGGCGCTGCTCGGCGCGTCGCGGGAGTCGGTGGAGGCGGAACGGCTCTCGGCCGTGCGGGAGTTGGCGGCGCGCTTCGGGGCGACGGTGCTGCTGAAGGGCTCGACGACGCTGGTGGCGGAGGGTTCGGGTCCGGTACGGGTGAACCCGACCGGCACGTCGTGGCTGGCGACGGCGGGCAGCGGGGACGTGCTGTCGGGGCTCGCGGGTTCGCTGCTCGCGGCGGGCCTGCGGGCACGGGACGCGGCCTCGGCGGCCGCGTACCTCCACGGCCTGGCGGCCCGCCGCGCCTCGAACGGCGCCCCGATCGCGGCGAGCGACGTGGCCGCGGCCCTGCCGGACGCGTGGCGGGACGTGGTGGCGTAGGGCGGCCGGGCGCAGGGCTTCACGTGTGAGGGTGATCGGGGCTACAGCCTGGGAAAGCGGTGCGGGGGCCGACACCTGAGAGACTGGGCGCGATGACTGAGACACCGCCGCCCCGCCGAGCCCGCGCCGAGATCGACCTCGGTGCGCTGCGTGCGAACGTTCGCACGCTGCGTGCCCGTGTCGCGCCCCACGTCCAGGTCATGGCCGTGGTCAAGGCGGACGCGTACGGACACGGAGCCGTCCGCTGCGCCCGCGCCGCGCTCGAAGCCGGTGCCGACTGGCTCGGCACCGCCACCCCGCACGAGGCGCTCGCCCTGCGCGCCGCCGGGCTCACGGACGCCCCGATCCTGTGCTGGCTCTGGACCCCCGGCGACCCCTGGGCCGAGGGTATCGAGGCCGGTCTCGACATGACCGTCAGCGGGATGTGGGCCCTGCGCGAGGTCGTCCAGGCGGCGCGGGAGACCGGGCGGCGGGCCCGCGTCCAGCTCAAGGCCGACACCGGGCTGGGCCGGAACGGCTGCCAGCCCGCCGACTGGCCCGAGCTCGTCGGTGAGGCGCTCAGGGCGGAGAAGGACGGACTGGTCACGGTCACCGGGCTCTGGTCGCACTTCGCGTGTGCCGACGAGCCTGGCCACCCCTCGAGCGCCTCCCAGCTCGACGTCTTCCGCTCGATGCTCGACTACGCCGAGAAGGCCGGCGTCCAGCCCGAGGTCCGGCACATCGCCAACTCCCCGGCGACGCTCACCCTCCCCGAGACCCACTTCGACCTGGTCCGGCCCGGCATCGCCATGTACGGCGTCTCGCCCAGCCCTGAGCTCGGCGCCCCCGCCGACTTCGGTCTGCGGCCGGTCATGACGTTCAAGGCGAGCGTCGCACTGGTGAAGCAGGTCCCGGCCGGCCACGGCGTCAGCTACGGGCACCACTACGTCACCGAGGGCGAGACCCGGCTCGGCCTCGTGCCGGTCGGCTACGCCGACGGGGTCCCGCGCCACGCCTCCGGCCGCGGCCCCGTCCTGGTCGGCGACCGGGTGCGCCGGGTCGCCGGCCGGGTCGCCATGGACCAGTTCGTTGTGGACCTCGACGGAGACGACGTCGAACCCGGCACCGAGGCCGTGCTCTTCGGCCCCGGCGACCGCGGCGAGCCGACCGCCCAGGACTGGGCCGAGGCCGCCGACACCATCGCGTACGAGATCGTCACCCGCATCGGCGCGCGCGTCCCGCGCGTCTATGTGAACGGGTGAGCGAACAGGCAGGGCACCTACCGAACAGGGAGCGGCAGTGAGCGAGTCCAGCACCGACAACTGGCGGCGTGCCGGTCTCGCCGGTGCCGCGATAGGCGTCCTCGCCGCGGGCGCGGCGGCCGGCGTCGCCGTCGAGCGGCTCACGGTCGGGCGCGGCATGCGGCAGAAGGCACGGCTCGCCCTCGACACCTCCGCGCCGTACGGCTCCCTGCGCGGCACCCCCGGCAAGGCGACCGCCGACGACGGCACCGAGCTGTACTACGAGACGGACGCGGTCGCGCCGGACGCGCCGGCGCCCCGTCGCCGCAGGCTCTTCGGCCGCAAGGCCCCCGCGCCCGTCACCGTGGTCTTCAGCCACGGCTACTGCCTCGGCCAGGACTCCTGGCACTTCCAGCGGGAGGCCCTGCGCGGACTCGTCCGTACCGTCTACTGGGACCAGCGCAGCCACGGCCGCTCCGGCCGGGGCGTGGCCCAGTCCGGCCCCGACGGTGTGCCCGTCTCCATCGACCAGCTGGGCCGCGACCTCAGGGCCGTCATCGACGCCGCCGCGCCCGAAGGGCCGCTCGTCCTGGTCGGGCACTCGATGGGCGGCATGACGATCATGGCCCTCGCCGACCGCTACCCGGACCTCGTCCGCGAGCGGGTCGTCGGCGTCGCCTTCGTCGGTACGTCGGCGGGGAAACTGGGCGAGGTCAACTACGGGCTGCCCACGGCCGGGGTCAACGTGGTGCGGCGGGTCCTTCCGGGTGTCCTGAAGGCGCTCGGCGCGCAGGCCGAACTCGTCGAGCGGGGCCGCAGAGCCACGGCCGACCTGTTCGCCGGGCTGATCAAGAAGTACTCGTTCTCGTCCAGGGACGTGGACCCGGCCGTCGCCCGGTTCGCCGAGCGGATGATCGAGTCCACCCCGATCGACGTGGTGGCGGAGTTCTACCCGGCCTTCGCCGAGCACGACAAGGCGGCGGCGCTCGCGGCCTTCCTCGGCGTACCCGTGCTCGCGCTCGCCGGTGACCGTGACCTGGTCACCCCCAGCTCGCACACCGAGGCGATCGTCGATCTGCTGCCGGACGCGGAGCTGGTCATCGTGCCCGACGCCGGGCACCTGGTGATGCTGGAGCACCCCGAGGCGGTGACGGACCGGCTCGCCGACCTGCTGGCGAAGGTCGGAGCGGTCCCCGCGGCAGCGGCCAGGGCGGGCGCCGGCAGCAGTTAGGTTGGGCCGTATGGAAGAACCGCACTCCGCTGCCACCCTGGACATCGACTCCCCGGAGGAGATGCAGGAGATCGGCCGTCGTCTGGCGAAGCTGCTGCGCCCGGGCGACCTCGTGATGCTCACCGGCGAGCTCGGCGCCGGAAAGACGACGCTGACCCGTGGCCTGGGCGAGGGCCTCGGCGTGCGCGGCGCCGTCACCTCCCCGACCTTCGTCATCGCCCGCGTCCATCCGTCGCTGGTCGGCGGTCCGGCCCTGGTCCACGTCGACGCGTACCGCCTCGGCGGCGGGCTCGACGAGATGGAGGACCTCGACCTGGACGTCTCGCTGCCCGAGTCGGTGGTCGTCGTGGAGTGGGGCGACGGCAAGGTCGAGGACCTCACGGACGACCGGCTGCACATCCTGATCCACCGTGTGGTGGGCGACACGGACGACGACCGGCGCACGGTCGCGCTGCGGGGGATCGGCGCGCGGTGGGCGGACGAGAACCTCGCGCTGAGCTGAACGTACGTAGGTTCCGACAAGGTGTCGGGAAGATGTTGCGGCGACCGTACGAGCCGTGGTGACATGGATGCACGAGCTGGTTAGGTGTACCTAACCTACGGGAGGCATGCATGGCGACGCCAGAGCGCGCGGAAGCGCGGATCTCGATGAGTGAGCTGCTGGCGTCCTGTGCCGCGGCGAACGTGGTGTCGACACCGCCGAGAGAGTCGGACCGCGCGGAGACCGACCGCCCGGACCACGTCGAGCAGGACATCGAGCGCGAGGCGGCGTAGCCCGTACGAGTGACGGCGTGGCGTTGCCCGGGGCGTGAGCCGCGCGTGCCGGGCTCGCGCGCCCGGCGCGCGAAGAGCCGGCGGGAGCGGCGCGCGCGCAGAGCGGGCGGGAGCACGGTGCGCCGGACACGCGCGTGCCGGGCCGTTCCGCCTGCCGGAGAGGTCGGGGCGTGGGCCGTTCCGCCTGCCGGAGAGGGCCGCGTGGGCGTCGGCCGGGCGTCCGGTCGTCGCGTTCCTACGCGACGACCACGACCTTCGCGCCGATCGACGCGAACGTCCACATCGCGGTGGCGTCCGCGCGCTTCATGCGGATGCCGCCCGTCTTCCGCGACGGGTCCGGCGTCGGGAGCGAGCCGTCGACCGCCGCGCTGAAGCCGACCGAGACGTCCTGCACGCTCGCGAACCGCACCACGTGCTCGATCCGTACCCCGTCCGAGCCGGTCACCGCACCCGAGCGCGAGGTCACCTTGTACGACCCCGGGGCCGGGTGGACCGTGCTGGGCATGACCGAGAAGGTGTGCGTGGCCTGGCCCTTCGCGTCCACCAGCCACACCCGCCGCTCGGCCAGCGCGTACACGACGCGCGTTCCGGTGCCCGAGTTCGCGGGCACGGCGAGCGGGTCCTTGACGGGTTTCTGTGGGCCACCGGTCGCGGCGGAGGAAGGGGTCGCGGTGGCCCTAGGCTTGGCCGAGACGTCCGCCGGCGCGTTCGCCGACGCCTGGTAGGCGAGGAAGGCGACCGCGGCGACCGCCGCCGCCGTGAGCCCGGCCACGAATCCCGAGCTGCTCCGTGCCACCCTGCTGCCCACCTTCCTCCCCGGAGCCTCCGGCCCGGGAGGTACCCCTATACCTGTTCGACGTGACGGTAGCAGCCGCGGGCGACCGGGACGGGGCGCCGTGCGGACCGGCCGGGAGCCGTAGGCTGTTTGCGTGCTCTTGCTCGCCATGGATACCGCCACGCCCGCCGTCACCGTCGCCCTCCACGACGGCGACTCCGTCGTCGCCGAGTCGCGGCAGGTCGACGCCCGCCGCCACGGGGAGCTGCTGCTGCCCGCCGTCGACCGGGTCCTGAAAGAGGCCGGGCTGAAGCTCGACGCGGTCACCGGCCTCGTGGTCGGCGTCGGGCCGGGGCCGTACACCGGACTGCGCGTCGGTCTCGTCACCGCCTCGACCTTCGCCTCCGTCCTCGGCGTGCCCGTGCACGGCCTGTGCACCCTGGACGGGCTCGCGTACGCCTCGGGGATCGAGGAGCCGTTCGTCGTCGCGACGGACGCGCGCCGCAAGGAGGTCTACTGGGCGCGGTACGAGAACTCCCGTACGCGCGTCACCGACGCGGCCGTCGACCGGCCCGCCGAGATCGCCGAGCAGGTTGCCGGGCTGCCGGTCGTCGGTGCGGGCGCGCGCCTGTACCCCGAGGTCTTCCCGGATGCCCGCGACCCCGAGCACCAGTCGGCGGGCGCGCTGGCCGCGCTCGCGGCGGAGCGGCTCGCGGCGGGCGCCGACTTCCTCGACCCGCTGCCGATGTACCTGCGCCGCCCCGACGCCCAGGTGCCGAAGAACTACAAGGTGGTCACGCCCAAGTGACCGCCGGACAGCCCACCGCCGGACAGCCTGCCGGGCCGCCCGTGAGCGCCGGACAGCCCGCGACCGCGGGACCGTCCGCCGTCGGCGCCGCGACGCTGCGCGAGATGCGCTGGTGGGACATCGAGCCCGTGCTCGTGCTCGAACACGAGCTGTTCCCCGAGGACGCCTGGTCCGAGGGGATGTTCTGGTCCGAGCTGGCCCACGCCCGCGGCCCGCGCGCCACCCGCCGCTATGTCGTGGCGGAGGCCGGGGGGAAGCTCGTCGGTTACGCCGGACTCGCCGCCGCCGGCGGCCTCGGCGACGTCCAGACGATCGCCGTCGCCCGCGACCAGTGGGGCACCGGCCTCGGCGCGCGGCTGCTCACCGACCTGCTCCAGCACGCCACCGCGTTCGAGTGCGAAGAGGTGCTCCTGGAGGTACGGGTGGACAACACCCGCGCGCAGAAGCTGTACGAGCGCTTCGGCTTCGAGCCGATCGGCTTCCGGCGCGGCTACTACCAGCCGGGCAACGTCGACGCGCTCGTGATGCGACTGACCGTTCAAGCAACTGAGACCGAAACTGGAACTGATTCCGATGGCTGCTGACGAACCGCTCGTACTCGGTATCGAGACCTCCTGCGACGAGACCGGCGTCGGCATCGTCCGGGGCACGACGCTGCTCGCCGACGCCGTCGCCTCCAGCGTCGACACCCACGCCCGCTTCGGCGGCGTCGTGCCCGAGATCGCCTCCCGCGCGCACCTGGAGGCGATGGTCCCGACCATCGAGCGCGCCCTGAAGGACGCCGGGATCTCCGCCCGCGACCTCGACGGCATCGCCGTGACGGCGGGCCCCGGCCTCGCGGGAGCGCTGCTCGTCGGCGTCTCGGCGGCCAAGGCTTACGCCTACGCGCTGGGCAAGCCGCTGTACGGCGTGAACCACCTGGCCTCGCACATCTGCGTCGACCAGCTGGAGCACGGCCCGCTGCCCGAGCCCACGATGGCCCTCCTCGTCTCCGGCGGACACTCCTCGCTGCTGCTCGCCCCCGACATCACCGCCGACGTCCGGCCGATGGGTGCCACCATCGACGACGCGGCCGGCGAGGCCTTCGACAAGATCGCGCGCGTCCTCGACCTCGGCTTCCCCGGCGGCCCGGTCATCGACCGGCTCGCGAGGGAGGGCGACCCGAACGCGATCGCGTTCCCGCGCGGGCTGACCGGCTCGAAGGACCCCGCGTACGACTTCTCCTTCTCCGGTCTCAAGACCGCCGTGGCCCGCTGGATCGAGGCCAAGCGGGCCGCCGGCGAGGAGGTGCCGGTACGGGACGTGGCGGCGTCCTTCCAGGAGGCCGTCGTCGACGTGCTGACCCGGAAGGCCGTACGCGCCTGCAAGGACGAGGGCGTCGACCACCTGATGATCGGCGGCGGAGTCGCGGCCAACTCGCGGCTGCGGGCGCTGGCCCAGGAGCGGTGCGAGCGGGCCGGCATCCGGCTGCGGGTGCCGCGGCCCGGGCTGTGCACGGACAACGGCGCGATGGTGGCGGCCCTCGGCGCCGAGATGGTCGCCCGGAACCGGCCGGCCTCCGACCTGGAGCTGTCGGCGGACTCGTCGCTCCCGGTGACGGACCCGCACGTGCCGGGCGCGGACGGCCACGGTCACGGCCACACCCACGACCACGACCATGTGCACGAGATCAGCAAGGAGAACCTCTACTCGTGATCCTCACGCTCATGTGGGAGGCCCGGGCGGTCCAGGGCCGGGGCGCCGAACTCCTGGAGTGGGCGCGGTCGCGGGAGCTTCCGTACGAGCCGCTCCGGCGCGAGACCTTCCGGGCCCCGCAGGACCGTGTGCTCGTGCTGACCTGGTGGGAGGCCCCGGCGGTGGACGCCGAGCTGCCCGAGCTGCCGGAGCCGGCGGCCGACCTGGTCACCAGGCCGGTGCACCGCTGGCGCTTCGAGTCCGTGGACTGAGGCAACCTCCGGCACGGTTTCGACATCATCCACGGCGTGACTCACGGCGTGGACAAGAAGATCGTGACCTGGGCGGCGCTGACCGTCGCCGCGCTGCTCGTGTCGGGCTGCGGCGGCTCGGCGGGGGCGGAGCCCTCCGCCGCGAGACCGTCCGCGCCGGCGACGGCCTCCGCCGAGGACAAGGGCCCCGCCGAGGGCGGGGCCCCGGCCCCCGACCGGGCCGCCGAGGCCTCGGCCGCGTACCGGAAGTGGGGTCTGAAGCCCTTCGCCGCCCCGCCCGCGCCGCCGAAGGTCAAGCCGGTGCGGCGGCAGGCGGGCGGTCCCGTCCCCGTCATCAGCGAGATACCGACGAAGGACAAGATCGTCTTCATCACGATCGACGACGGAGCCGAGAAGGACCCGGAGTTCGTGACGATGATGGAGGAGCTCAAGGTCCCGGTGACGATGTTCCTCACCGACTCCGCGATACGGACGGACTACCCGTACTTCGCCCGGCTGGGCGCCCTCGGCAACGGCTTCGCCAACCACACCCTCACCCACCCGAACCTGCGCACCCTCGGCCGGGCCGCCCAGAGCCGGGAGATATGCGGCCAGCAGACGAAGCTGGCGAAGGAGTACGGCACGAAGCCGCGGCTCTTCCGCCCGCCGTTCGGCAACTGGAACGAGGACACCCGCGCGGCGGCGGGGGAGTGCGGCGTGGACGCGATCGTGCTGTGGCGCGAGTCCATGCAGATCAAGAACATGCAGTACCAGCGCGCGGACAGGAAGCTCCATCCGGGCGACATCATCCTGGCCCACTTCCGCGGACCGGCCGAGCTCAAGGGCACGACGATGACCCGGATGACGGCCAACATGCTCCGCCACATCCAGGAGCAGGGCTTCACGGTGGCCCGCCTGGAGGATTACGTCTAGAAGTTTTCCGGCTCCGGTGTCGATGCGGGCCCGGCCCGTTCGACGTATGAGTGGAAGGCGGGGAACGGCCCCGCCCGCCACGCAAGGAGACAGACCATGCCCCGCTATCTGACCATGATCCGCATCGAAGAGGGCGCGTTCCAGATGGAGGACGCCGACCCCGGTTTCGACGAGCGCATGGCCGCGCTGTTCGAGGAGATCACCAAGGCGGGCGTGATGCTGGAGACGGCCGGGCTCAAGCCGACCTCCGAGGCCACCCGCGTCATCTGGGAGAACGGGAAGATCGGCACCACCGACGGCCCGTTCACCGAGACCAAGGAGGTCGTCGGCGGCTACTCCATCAGCCAGTGCCGGGACAAGGCCGAGGCCATCGAGTGGTCCAGGCGGTTCCTGGAGATTCACCCGCCGCAGTGGAAGGTGACCTGCGAGGTCCGCGAGATCGAGGAGATGTAGGCGACCACCGGGGCGGGTGCTGTCATGGTGGATCCATGACCGCACCCGCCCCCGCCGCCGTCGAGACGGTCTTCCGGATGGAGTCGCCGCGGATCATCGCCGCCGTGGCGCGGATCGTGCGCGACGTCGGCATCGCCGAGGAGATCGCCCAGGACGCGCTGGTCGCCGCCCTGGAGCAGTGGCCGCGGACGGGCGTCCCCGAGCGGCCGGCGGCGTGGCTGACGGCCGCCGCCAAGAACCGCGCCGTCGATCTCGTACGCCGCCGGGAGACGTACGCGCGCAAGCTGGCCGAGGTCGGGCGGGAGCTGACCGAGGAGTCCTACGACCCCGAGCCGTCCGGGCCGGGCGACATCGACGACGACCTGCTGCGGCTGATCTTCACCGCCTGCCACCCGGTGCTCTCCGCCGAGGCGCGGACCGCGCTGACCCTGCGGCTGGTCGGTGGGCTGCGCACGGACGAGATCGCCCGCGCCTTCCTCGTACCGGAGTCGACGGTCGCGCAGCGGATCGTGCGGGCGAAACGGACGCTGGCGACGGCGGGCGTGGAGTTCGAGGTGCCGTACGGGGAGGAGCGGGCGGCCCGGCTCGGCTCCGTCCTGGACGTCATCTACCTCATCTTCAACGAGGGTTACGCGGCGACCGCCGGCGACGACCTGCTGCGGCCGGCGCTGTGCGAGGACGCGCTGCGGCTGGCCAGGGTGCTCGCCGGGCTGATGCCGAAGGAGGGCGAGGTCCACGGACTGGCGGCCCTGTTGGAGATCCAGGCTTCCCGGACCGCGGCCAGGACCGGTCCGGACGGACGGCCGGTCCTCCTCGCCGACCAGAACCGGAGCCGATGGGACCGGCGGCTGATCCTGCGCGGCTTCGAGGCCCTCGGGCGGGCGGGCGAGGGCGGTACGTACGGTCCGTACGCCCTCCAGGCCGCGATCGCCGCCTGTCACGCGAAGGCGCCGGCGTACGAGGAGACGGACTGGCGGACGATCGCCGCGCTGTACGGGCGGCTCGCTGCCGTCGCGCCCTCGCCGGTGGTCGAGTTGAACCGCGCGGTCGCCGTCTCGGTGGCCGAGGGCCCGGAGGCCGGCCTCGCCCTCGTCGACGCGCTGGCGGAGGAACGTGCCCTGATGGGCTACCACTTGCTGCCGAGCGTCCGCGGGGACCTGCTGGAGCGGCTGGGGCGGTCGGACGAGGCGCGTGCGGAGTTCGAGCGGGCGGCCTCGCTGACCCGTAACGAACGGGAGCGGGAGCTGCTGCGGGAGCGGGCGGAACGGGCGGGCCCGCGGAGGGCGGCGGATCGGGCCGAACGGGCGGACCCGGAGGGGGCGGCGGATCGGGCCGAACGGGCGGACGGGCGGGGCGCGTCGGAGGCTCGGTAGGGTCGGCCGTATGTCCCCACGCGCACCCCTGCCTCCCCCTCCGCCGCCCGCCGAGATACGGAGCTGGCCCGGCCGCGAGGCCCGACTGGCCGACCGGGCACGGGCGATGGCCGAGCTCAACCGCCGTCTGCTGGGCGGAGCGCGGCTGTCGGTCTTCCTGGTCTGGGTGGCCACCCTTCAGCTCGGCTGGGGGATCTGCGGCACCGGGTTCATCATGCTGGACGAGTCCAGCGACCCGTTCTCGGCCCTGTTCGCCTGCTTCTTCGTGGCCTTCGGGCTTCCTGCCGTGGTCCCCGCCGTCTTCTTCCTCGCCCGGGGTGTCCGCCGGGACCGCGAGGCGCGGGAGCGGCTGGTCCTGTGGGCCTCGCTGGACGCCGACCGCGCCGCCGACGCGCGGCTGCGCGAGCCCGTGCTGAGCGTGGTCTGGCTGCTGGTCTCGCTCGCCATGTGCGCCTTCGGCCTCTGGGTCTCCCTGGCCGCGCCCGCGGAGGCGGTCGGCCCGGGGCGCGGCGGATACGGAACGGTCACCTACCTCATGGGGGCGGCGCTCGGGCTGTGGATCAACGGCCTGATCGGCGCGACGAAGGCGATCAACCACTACCGGCTGGCGGTACGGCTGGTGGCCTAGCCCCGGGGGTGCGTTCAGGCCTTCACCGGGTGGCCGATCAGCATCGTCGGAGCCCCCGCGACCCGGGTCAGGACGACCGTGGCGGCGTTCGGGCCCTTCGGCTTGACGCGGCGGCGGATCTCCTCGGGTTCGACGGCCGAGCCGCGCTTCTTCACCGTGAGCGTGCCGACCTCCCGCTCACGCAGCAGTGCCTTCAACCTCTTCAGATTGAAGGGCAGTTCGTCGGTGATCTCGTACGCCGTGGCATACGGGGTGGGGGTGAGGGTGTCGGCGGTGACGTACGCGATGGTCTCGTCGATCAGACCCCCGTCCAGCTCCTCGGCCACCTCGGCGACCAGATGCGCGCGGATGACCGCGCCGTCCGGCTCGTAGAGGTAACGGCCGACCGGGCGGACCGCCGGATCGGGCAGGCCGCGGCCGGTCAGGCTCGCGCCGGAGGGCAGGAGGGTGGCCCGGCGGGTGCCGGGGGAGGTGCCGAACCACAGGACGGCCTCCTTCACGTCCCCGCCGTCCGAGATCCACTCGGCCTCGGCCTCCTGCGGCACGGCCTCGTGCGGGATGCCGGGGGCGATCTTCAGTGCGGCGTGCGGGGCCGTACGGGCGGCCTCGACCGCCCAGGAGAGCGGCGGCGAGTACGCCTCGGGGTCGAAGATCCGGCCCCTTCCCCCGCGCCGTGCGGGGTCCACGAAGACGGCGTCGTACGGGCTCGTGTCGATCTCGGTCACGTCCGCGCAGCGCACCTCGATCAGATCGGCGAGACCGAGCGCGGCGGCGTTGGCGCGGGCGACCTCGGCCGTCAGCGGGTCGCGGTCCACCGCCAGGACCGCGATCCCGGCCCGGGCGAACGCGAGGGCGTCCCCGCCGATCCCGCCGCACAGGTCGGCCACGCCGCGCACCCCGAGCCCGCGGAGCCGCTCCGCGCGGTACGCCCCGACCGTCGCCCGCGTCGACTGTTCGACGCCGTTGGGCGTGAAGTACATCCGGTACGCGTCCTCGGCGCCGAACTTCGCCACGGCGCGCTGACGCAGCCGCGCCTGCCCCAGCGCCGCCGAGACCAGCTCGGCGGGGTGCTCGCGGCGCAGCCGGGAGGCGACGGCCAGTTCCTGGGCGGGGTCGTAGTCGCGCAGGGCGGCGAGCAGCGTCTGGCCCTCGGGGGAGAGCAGGGCGGTGAAGTCGGCGAGGTCGGTCACCCGTCCCATTGTGGGCCAGCCGGGGGACGGTGGGCGCCGGGGCGGCGGTGTCGGCGGCCCTGGCGGTCCCGGCGCTGACAGGATGCGGCGCCATGCAGCTAGTAAGACAAAAAGAACAGATGCGAACAAAGCGAGCCCTGCGCCTTCGCCGGTCGGTGGGTGCGGCGCTGGTGGTCGCCGCGCTCGGATCGGCCTGTGCGGGCCCCTCCGGCGAGGGCTCCGAGAGCGGACGCAAGGCGCCCGCGCGCCCCGCCGCCGGTCAGCAGCAGCCCGAGGGCGCGGCCGCCGCACTCGACTCGTACGTGGAGAAGGTCCGCGAGCGGCGCGCCGCCCGGGTGCTCGCCGCCAAGAAATGGGGCCTCGAACGGCCGCCCCTGGAGGCCCCGGCGCCGCCTGCCGTGAAGCCGAAGATCACCACGCGCAAGGGCTTCGAGACCGATGGCGAGGGCCTGCCGCCGGTCTTCACCACCGTGCCGACCAAACAGAAGGTCGTCTTCCTGACGATCGACGACGGCGCGGAGAAGGACCCCGAGCTGCTGCGGATGATGAGCGACCTCCAGATCCCCTACAGCGCCTTCCTCAGCGACTACGTCGTCAAGGACGACTACGGGTACTTCGAGAAGATGCGGGACTCCGGCGTCTCCCTGCACAACCACACCCTCAACCACCGCTATCTGCCCGGGCTTTCGTACAAGGCGCAGAAGCGGGAGATCTGCGGGATGCAGGACGTCATCGAGAAGCAGTTCGGCACACGGCCCCCGCTCTTCCGCCCGCCGTACGGCAACTACAACGAGGACACGTTGCGCGCGGCGCAGACGTGCGGGGTGAAGGCGGTCCCGCTCTGGGCCTCGGAGGCCTTCCCGGACCGGATGGAGTGGCGCGAGTGGGACCGGGACCTGCACCCCGGTGACATCGTGCTCACGCACTTCCGGGGCAAGCGGGACTGGAAGGGCTCGATGCCCGACATGATCCGCCGGGTGATGAAGACGATCACGGCCAAGGGGTACGCGGTCGCGAAGCTCGAGGACTACGTGTGAGGCGCGCGCGCCGGCCGGTGGCCGCCGTCGCGCTGGCCGGCGCGCTCCTGGGGGTGACGGGGTGCGCCTCGTCCGTGGACCCGATCGAGCGCCTGGGCCGCAAGGCGGCCGTGCGGGTCGGGGAGGCGGGGGCGGGGGACGGGGCGTTCTCGAGGACGGCGGCCCGCGTCCTCCACACACTGGCCGGGCTCGACGGGAGCCGGCACCCGGGGCCTTGAGGCCGTCGCAACCGCACCTTTGTGCGGAACCATCGGCTCCGAAGCGCCGTTGCCCGTACCGGGACCGAATCGCCACGCGGCACTGTATTGGCACTCCGCTTGACCGAGTGCTAATCGCAGTCATAGTCTCGGCTCTGGCACTCCCCACTGGAGAGTGCCAACACAGCGACGGGCAGGTCCGGCACCCGCGACGACGGATCCACCTGGTCGCCACCTCAGACAGTTAGCCCCGTGAGATCTCCGAAGGGGGAGGTCGGATCGTGACGACCACCAGCTCCAAGGTTGCCATCAAGCCGCTCGAGGACCGCATTGTGGTCCAGCCGCTCGACGCCGAGCAGACCACCGCCTCTGGCCTGGTCATCCCGGACACCGCGAAGGAGAAGCCCCAGGAGGGTGCTGTCCTCGCCGTCGGTCCGGGCCGCTTCGAGAACGGCGAGCGCCTGCCGCTCGACGTCAAGGTCGGCGATGTCGTGCTGTACAGCAAGTACGGCGGCACCGAGGTGAAGTACAACGGCGAGGAGTTCCTCGTCCTCTCGGCTCGCGACGTGCTCGCGATCATCGAGAAGTAATTCACCGAAGTACCTGAAGCACATGCTTTGAGCTGCGCCCCTGACCCCGCACCGGGCGTCCGGGGCGCAGTTCGGTTTCACCAGTTTTTCGACATCCGAGAGGGCTGAATCGCTCCCATGGCGAAGATCCTGAAGTTCGACGAGGACGCCCGTCGCGCCCTTGAGCGCGGCGTCAACAAGCTTGCCGACACGGTGAAGGTGACGATCGGCCCGAAGGGTCGCAACGTCGTCATCGACAAGAAGTTCGGCGCTCCCACCATCACCAACGACGGTGTCACGATCGCCCGCGAGGTCGAGATCGAGGACCCGTACGAGAACCTCGGCGCCCAGCTGGTGAAGGAGGTGGCGACCAAGACCAACGACATCGCGGGTGACGGCACCACCACCGCCACCGTGCTCGCCCAGGCGCTGGTCCGCGAGGGCCTGAAGAACGTCGCCGCCGGTGCTTCCCCGGCCGCCCTGAAGAAGGGCATCGACGCCGCGGTCAAGGCCGTCTCCGACGAGCTGCTCGCGACCGCCCGTCCGATCGAGGACAAGTCGGACATCGCCGCCGTCGCCGCGCTCTCCGCGCAGGACCAGCAGGTCGGCGAGCTCATCGCCGAGGCCATGGACAAGGTCGGCAAGGACGGTGTCATCACCGTCGAGGAGTCCAACACCTTCGGTCTGGAGCTCGACTTCACCGAGGGCATGGCCTTCGACAAGGGCTACCTGTCCCCGTACATGGTCACCGACCAGGAGCGTATGGAGGCCGTCCTCGACGACCCGTACATCCTGATCCACCAGGGCAAGATCTCCTCGATCCAGGACCTCCTGCCGCTCCTCGAGAAGGTCATCCAGGCCGGCTCCTCCAAGCCGCTGCTGATCATCGCCGAGGACGTCGAGGGCGAGGCCCTGTCGACCCTGGTCGTCAACAAGATCCGTGGCACGTTCAACGCCGTGGCCGTCAAGGCCCCGGGCTTCGGCGACCGCCGCAAGGCGATGCTCGGCGACATGGCCACCCTCACCGGTGCCACCGTCATCGCCGAGGAGGTCGGCCTCAAGCTCGACCAGGCCGGTCTGGACGTGCTGGGCACCGCCCGCCGCGTGACCATCACCAAGGACGACACCACCATCGTCGACGGTGGCGGCAACTCCGAGGACGTCGCGGGCCGCGTCAACCAGATCAAGGCCGAGATCGAGTCCACCGACTCCGACTGGGACCGCGAGAAGCTCCAGGAGCGCCTCGCGAAGCTGGCCGGCGGCGTGTGCGTGATCAAGGTCGGCGCCGCCACCGAGGTGGAGCTGAAGGAGAAGAAGCACCGTCTGGAGGACGCCATCTCCGCGACCCGCGCCGCGGTCGAGGAGGGCATCGTCTCCGGTGGTGGCTCCGCTCTGGTCCACGCCGTCAAGGTCCTCGAGGGCAACCTCGACAAGACCGGCGACGAGGCCACGGGTGTCGCGGTCGTCCGCCGCGCCGCCGTCGAGCCGCTGCGCTGGATCGCCGAGAACGCCGGCCTCGAGGGCTACGTCATCACCTCGAAGGTGGCGGAGCTCGACAAGGGCCAGGGCTTCAACGCCGCGACCGGTGAGTACGGCGACCTGGTCAAGGCCGGCGTCATCGACCCGGTGAAGGTGACGCGCTCCGCGCTGGAGAACGCCGCCTCGATCGCCTCCCTCCTCCTCACCACCGAGACCCTCGTGGTGGAGAAGAAGGAAGAGGAGCCGGCGGACGCGGGCCACGGCCACGGTCACGGCCACTCGCACTGACGCGCGCGTAACTGATCACTGAGGCCCGGTGCCCCCGAGGAGGGGGCACCGGGCCTCAGCGTTCTCCGCAGTGATCTCCGGCGACGGCGGGTCCTAGCCCTCCACGGCGCCGAGCTGCCCCATCAGCCCGAGCAGGTCGTACTGCCACCAGGTCTCGGCGATCTTCCCGTCCGGCCGGAACTGGTGGATCGTCGTGCCGGTCATGGAGACCTTCATGCCGGGCCCGGCGGGCTTGAGCCCCAGGAACTCGCCCGTGTGCGTCCCCACCCAGGTCCACCGGGTGCACACCCGGTCGCCCTCGGCGATCTGGTCGTTCACGGTGAAGTCGAAGTCGAACCCGCCCCGCCACATCTCCACCTGGTGGCGGATCGCGTCCATCCCGATGGTGTCCTGGACATTGGTCGGATCGTGATCGTGACAGCCTTCCGCGAGGACCTCGTCGAGCGGCGGAAGCTCGCCCTCGGAGGAGACGAGCTCGAAGAACCGGCGGGCGTTGGACTTGTACAGCTGGATGTCCCGCACGATGTCGAGGTCCGTGAACGTCGGCATCTCGTCGCAGAGCGCCACCATCTCCCGGAAGATGCGGTCCGTCTCGGGGAGCTGCGAGTTGGTCATCGCGACCTCGTAGGAGGGGAACTCCACGATCTCCACGAGATGCTCCGAGTCGGAGCGGTCCTTGCCGATGACGCTGTGGCTGGCTGTCCGCTTGCCCTGGGTCTGCTCGACCCACTTGTCCATGAGCCGGTTCAGATCCTCGAACCGGCTGGTCTTGCAATCGATGATCTGTACGAAAGTCATGACACCTCCCGGACCGGGTGGGACACGTCCAGTCTAGGTCCGGGACCCGGGCAGCACGGGCCGGCGCCGGTGCCCGGACCAGGCCCGGAGCGGCTGCGCCGAGCACCGGAGATCCGCCGGCTGTACCGGAAGACCGATTGATCGAAAAAGGATCGCGTCGATCAGGTGGTGCGCGCCTCCGGTGCCGCCCCGCAGGAGGCCCGCACCCGCAGCCGCGGCAGCAGGCTCAGATGGCGCCGCGCGGGTTCCTCGTCCGGGGCCTCCCGGTCCGGGGCCTCCCGCCCCTCCGTGAGCCGCTCCACCAGCAGCTCCGTCGCGTGCCTGCCCACCTGACGCTTGGGCGGGGCGACCGCTGTGAGGGGGGTGTCGGCGAGCGCCGCGACCTCGTCGTCGTACGCGATGAGGGCCAGGTCCTCCGGCACCTTCACGCCCAGCTCCGCCAGGCGCCGGACGATCTCGATCGCGTCCACGTCGTTGTGGACCAGGGCCGCGCCGGCCCGGCCCGAGCTCACCGCCTCGTACAGGGCGCGCACCGCGCGCTCGAACCCGGCCGGATCCTGGTCGGCCGGTACGGAGGCGATCACCGGGCCGGGCGCCGTCAGGCCCAGCGTGCCCAGCGCCTCCGCGTAACCCGCGCGCACGGCGAGCGCGGTCGGGCTGTCGCCCCGGGCGACGAGCAGCGGGGTGCCGTGGCCGAGGCCGAGCAGGTGGCGCAGGGCGAGCAGGACGCCGTGGCCGTGGTCGGAGACCACCCGGTCCAGGGCGTCCAGCGGGCTGCCGGGGGCGGCCCGGCGCTCCAGGAGCACGGCGGGCACGGGGAGTTCGGCGAGCCAGTTCCCGTACGCCGGCAGGTCCTCCGGCCCCCGCCAGCCCGGCGCGACGAGGACGCCCTCGGCACCGGCCGCGAGGAGGCCCTCGGTGCGCGCGCGGTCCTCCTCGGGGCGGTAGTCGGAGATCCGCAGGATCAGCCGGGCCCCGGCCTTCGCGGCCGCCTCGTGCGCACCCCGGATGACCTCGGCGAAGTAGTACGTGGCGGAGGGTGCGAGCAGCCCCAGGACCAGGCCGTCGCCCGCACGCCGGGGACCCGCGCCGCCCGGGGCCGCGTGCCGCTCCGGCCAGGAGACCTGCCCGTGCACCCGGTCGAGGAGCCCCTTGGCGGCCAGTGCCTCGACGTCGCGGCGGGCGGTCACCGGGGAGACGCCGAGCCGGTCGGCGAGTTCCGCGACACGGGCGGTGCCGCGCTCGCGCACCAGGGCCAGAAGTCGGTCGTGTCGTTCGGCGGCACTCTCGCGCACGGTGCATCCCCTCGCGGTCGGTCGGTCCGGCGAGCAGTCGGACCCGGAATCGGAGCCTACGCCAGAATGATCGAACGACAGGAGTTTCGATCATTCGCTCCGATCTCATTGACGTTCGATCGAAGCCTGTCCATGATTCCGGCGACGACGACGTCCGCCTCAGGGAGCATCATGCCTACGCCGCCCGAGAACCGGGAGCTCAGTCCGTTCACCGGCTGGACCCGTGCTCACTGGGAGGACGCCGCCGACCGCCTCCTCCTCGCCGTACGGCCGTACGCCTCACCCCGCCACGGCCTCGTCGGCCTGCCCGGACCCCGCCCCAGCTGGTCCGGCGCCCGCTCCGACGGCCTCGAAGGCCATGCCCGTACGTTCCTGCTCGCCGCCCTCCGCGTCGCGGGCGCCCGGGGCGCGGACCCGCACGGCCACCTGGCCCGATACGCCGAGGGCCTCGCCGCCGGCACGGAGGCACCGGGCGGGGAGGAGCCCGAATCCTGGCCGCTCCTCACCGACGTACGCCAGGCCGTCGTCGAATCGGCCTCCGTCGCCCTCGGACTGCGGCTGACCCGCCCCTGGCTCTGGGACACCCTCGACGACCGCACCCGCCGGCAGATCGTCGACTGGCTGCTGCCCGCCCTCGAACCCTCCCCGGTCGACAACAACTGGTGGCTCTTCGGCCTCACCGTCGCCGGCTTTCTCCAGGACGCCGGCATCGAGACGGACCGCGCGGCCGCCACGATCGACCGCGCCTGCGCCACCGTCCACCGCTCCCTCGACCGGATCGAGCCGTGGTACCTCGGCGACGGCTGGTACAGCGACGGCGACAACCGCGCCTTCGACCACTACAACGCCTGGGCCCTGCACTTCTACCCCGTCCTGCACGCCCACCTCTCCGGCGACCAGGACCTCCTCGCCCGCTACGGCCCCCGTCTGCGCGCCCATCTCGACGACTACGTCCACCTCTTCGACGCGAACGGCGCCCCCGTCCCGTACGGACGCTCCCTCACCTACCGCTTCGCCACGGCCGCCGCCCCCTGGCTCGGCGCCCTCACCGGCCACACCCCGCTCACCCCCGGCGCCACCCGCCGCCTCGCCTCCGGCACGCTGCGGTACTTCCTCGACCGGGGCGCGTGCGACGAACGCGGGCTGCTCACGCTCGGCTGGCACGGCTCGTACGCGCCGATCGTCCAGAGGTACTCGGGGCCCGCCTCGCCCTACTGGGCGTCCAAGGGGTTCCTCGGCCTCCTGCTGCCCGCCGACCACCCGGTGTGGACCGACCCCGAGGAGCCCCTGCCCGCCGAGCGCGCCGACACCGTGCGCCGCGTCGCCCCGGCGGCGCTGCTCATCCAGACCACCGCCGCCGACGGACTCGTACGCCTCCACAACCACGGCAGCAACCAGGCCGCCGGTGATCCGGCCGGCGAGGACGACTCCGGCTACGCCCGCTTCGCGTACTCCACCCGCACCGGCCCCACGGCCCCGCCCGACCACGCCGACAACCACTTCGCCCTGGTCGTCGACGGCCGGGTCACCCGGCGCGGCCCGGCGACCCCCGCCGGCACCGGCCCCGGCTGGGCCGCCTCGCTCCACACCCCGCTCCCCGGGGTCCGGGTCCTCTCCGCGACCCTGGCCCACGGCCGTGCCGAGGTCCGCGCCCATCTCGTCCTCGGTGCCCCCGACGGAACCCCCGTCCGCCAGACGGGCTGGGCCACCACACCGGACGGACCGACGGCCCAGCTCCACGCCGTCCACGGCTACCCGCGCGCCGCCGGAACCGTCGAACTCGCCACCGGCGCCACGCTCCAGAGCGCCACGCCCGGGGGCGGCCCGCTCACCCGCACCGCCGCCCTGCACGGCACGACGGGCGGCGCCGAGTCGCTCTTCGTCGCCCTCGCCTCCCTCACCGCCGAACCGGACCCGGCCCCCGTCTCCACCCTCGCGACCGTGCGGGTCACCGGCCGCACGATCCACGTGACCTGGCAGGACGGCGCCACCACACGACTCGCGCTCGACGCGCCCGAACCGGAGGCGGGCACGGTCAAGTAGCTCGTGACTCCCCTTACTTGGGGCCGTACGTGCGGCCCGCCCTGGAGGAGACCCCGCCCAGCAGGCCGCGTGGCGTCAGCTTCACCACGCCCATCAGTGCCTTGTAGCGGGGATCGGGGATGGACAGCGTCTTCCCGCGCGACAGATCGCTCAGCGCCGTGGCCACCAGCTTGTCCGCGTCGAGCCACATCCAGCCCGGGATGTTGTCCGTCCCCATCCCGGCCCGCTCGTGGAACTCCGTCCGTACGAAGCCCGGGCAGAGCGCCATGAGCCGTACGCCGCTGTCCGCCAGGTCGCGCGCCGCGCCCTGGGTGAACTGCACGACCCACGCCTTCGACGCCCCGTACGTGCCCCGCGGCACGAACGCCGCCACCGAGGCCACGTTGACGACCCCGCCCCGGCCGCGGGCGCGCATGGACTCCGCCGCCGCCGACGTCAGCCGGAGCACCGCCTCGCAGTGCACGGTCAGCATCTTCAATTCGTCGGCCATGGAGACTTCCAGGAACCGGCCCTTGTTGCCGAAGCCCGCGTTGTTCACCAGCAGGTCCACCGGCTGCTTCGGGTCGGAGAGCCTGGCCTCCACGGCCGCGATCCCCTTCTCCTCGGACAGGTCCGCCGCCAGGACCTCGGCCTCGACGCCGTGCCGGTCGTGCAGTTCGGTCGCCTGCTCCCGCAGCCGCGTCACATCGCGGGCCACGAGCACGAGATCGTGTCCGTCCGCCGCCAGCTTCCGCGCGAAGGCGGCCCCGATCCCCGCCGTCGCGCCCGTAATCAGTGCAGTCGTCATACGCGGCACGTTAGTGCCCCGGGCCGCGGCCCCGGCGATCAGGAGCCGCTGCCGTACTTCTCCGTGTGGGTACGGGCCAGTTCGAGCAGTTCGGCGTCCATCCACGCGGCGGCGACCAGGGTGCTCGGCAGCAGCGAGCGCTCGGTGGTCACGGCCCGGTGCAGCAGCGCGACCGTGATGGTGTGGTCGGGGCGGCGGACGACCTCCACCGGGTCGCCGACCGTGAACGCGCCCGGCTCGATCACGCGCAGCAGGGCCCCCGGGCCGGCCGTCGACCGCGTGAAGCGCCGGACCCACCCCTTCTCCCCGAGGAAGCCACCGAACGTACGGCAGGGAGTGCGGCCGCCGGTCACTTCGAGGACCACCTCGGGGCCGACCCGCCAACGCTCGCCGATCAGAGCCCCGTTCACATCGAGCCCGAGCGTGGTGAGGTTCTCGCCGAAGGAGCCGTTGGCGAGCGGCCGGCCGAGCTCGCGCTCCCAGGCGTCCATGTCCTCGCGGGCGAAGGCGGAGACGGCGCGGTCGTTCCCGCCGTGGAAGCGCAGGTCGCACACGGTGTCCCCGACGAGCCCGCCGCCCCCGACACCGCGCGGTCCCGGCGCCTCGACCCGTACCGGACCCTCCACCGGACGCTTGTCGATGCCCGTCATGCCGGACGCCGCATCCGTGTAGTCCACGGCCATGGCGCGTCCGACATTCACACTCAGAACCTTCATAACGGCACCATAAGCCCCCTCGAACTCAAAGGTGCAGAGGGGTATTCGCATCGAAGCCCAAGTATCGCTTATGCTCGCCGTATGATCGAGGCCCGTCATCTCCGCGTCCTGCGCGCCGTCGCCGCGACCGGTTCCTTCTCGGCCGCCGCGCGCGAACTCGGCTGCACCCAGCCCGCGGTGAGCCAGCAGATGAAGGCGCTGGAGGCCTCCGCCGGAACGCCTCTGCTCATCAGGACCGGCCGCGAGATGCGGCTCACCCAGGCGGGCGAGGCCCTGGTCCGGCACGCCTCGGGCATCCTCGCGGGCCTCACAGCCGCCGAGGAGGAGGTGGCCGCGATCGCGGGGCTGCGGGCCGGGCGCGTCCGGCTGGTCTCCTTCCCCAGCGGCAGTTCGACGCTGGTCCCCACCGCCCTTGCCGCGCTGCGTGCGGCGCACCCGGGTACGCGGGTCTCGCTGGTGGAGGCGGAGCCGCCGCGCTCGGTGGAGATGCTGCGCGAGGGCGACTGCGACGTGGCCCTCGCCTTCCGGTACGGCGCGGGTCCGGCGGAGTGGGACGACCTGATCGTCCGGCCGCTGCTCGCCGACCGTCTGGTGGGCCTGGTGCCCGAGGGGCACCGCCTCGCCGACGCGGACGCGGTGGGCATCGCCGAACTGGCCGAGGAGTCCTGGATCGCGGGCTGTCCGCGCTGCCGGCGTCAGCTGGTGGAGGTGTGCGAGGAGGCGGGGTTCACCCCGCGCATCGACTTCGCGACCGACGACTATCCGGCGGTGGTCGGGCTCGTCGGCGCCGGCCTGGGTGTCGCGGTCCTGCCGCAGCTCGCCATCGAGTCCGTACGTCCCAAGGGTGCGCGGACCGTGGTCGTGGAACCGGCCGTGGAGCGCGAGATCGTCGCCCTCACCCTGCCCGACCTGGCCCAGGTCCCGGCGGTCGCGGCGACCCTCGACGAACTGACCCGGGCGGCCGGACGCGCGGCGACGTACGCGTGACGACGAACGTGTGACGACGACTCTTCGGCGACGCACGCGTGACGACGTACGCGTGACGACTCTTCGGTGCCGCACGCCCCCGGGCCGTGTGCGGCGTGGCCTCATGAGGCCGGGTGAGGCGCGGCCCCGGCCCCATCAAGGGCAGAAACGTTCCTTCATACCTTCGGGCGATCCGGGTCTCAGGCTCGCCCTACGCCGGCCGAACCCGGCCCCGATGCCGCGGCCGAAGCCGTGATCAGGCGGTTGCGGGCTCGTCCCATGAGCTCTTCGCGTTCGTCCTCGGTGAGGCCGCCCCATACGCCGTAGGGCTCGCGTACGGCGAGTGCGTGTGCCGCGCACTCCGCGCGTACCGGGCACCGCATGCAGACCTCTTTCGCCGAGTTCTCACGCGCACTCCGTGCCGCGCCGCGCTCTCCCTCGGGGTGGAAGAACAGGGAACTGTCGACTCCGCGGCAGGCCGCGAGCAGCTGCCAGTCCCACAGATCGGCGTTGGGTCCGGGAAGGCGGGAGAAATCTGCCATTGCGCTTGTCCCCTTGAAACCGTGTCGAACGGATTGGTGGGCGGGTGGATGGCTGATGTGCCGGGGGCCCTTCACCCCCCCGTGGGTCTCGCGTACCCGCTCTCGTGGATACGACCCGACCGTACAACTACTGTCTAAGTAGATGTAAATATGACTCATTGCGAATCTAGCCACAGACACCACAAAAAGGGAAGAAAACCCGCTAAATGGGGCATAGCTTCCAGTGAAGGACGGATGACCTGCGGCGCTCTCCTCCGCGCACGCTCCCTCACGTAGAGTGCCGAAGGCGGCCGTCCGACCCGTAACTCTTTCGAGTGACCGTCGTTGAGAGTGCGGAGGCGGTTGAAGGAACAAGCGCTCGGGCAGGTGTCCGAGAGCGTCAACCGCACAGGTGACGATACGTACCAGCCCTGGAGGCTCAAGGTGACGCGCATCAGCTGCGGAGGGCGGCCATGACATCCGTCCTCGTCTGCGACGACTCCCCGCTTGCCCGAGAGGCTCTTCGCCGTGCGGTCGCGACCGTGCCCGGCGTGGAGCGCGTGACCACCGCGGCCAACGGCGAGGAAGTCCTCCGCCGCTGGGGCGCGGACCGCTCGGACCTGATTCTGATGGACGTACGCATGCCCGGTCTGGGCGGCGTGGAGACCGTCCGCCGGCTGCTGTCCGCCGACCCCGGCGCCCGCATCATCATGCTCACCGTCGCCGAGGACCTGGACGGTGTCGCGCTCGCGGTCGCCGCAGGTGCCCGTGGCTACCTGCACAAGGACGCCTCGCGCGCCGAGCTGCGGGCCACGGTCACCCAGGCCCTCGCCGACCCGACCTGGCGGCTCGCCCCGCGCCGGCTGCGGTCGGCCGAGATGGGCGCGGCGCCGACGCTCACCGCGCGTGAGATCCAGGTGCTCGAAGGCATGAGCCACGGCCGGTCCAACGCGGAGATCGGGCGCGAGCTCTTCCTCTCCGAGGACACGGTGAAGACGCACGCGCGGCGGCTCTTCAAGAAGCTCGGCGCATCGGACCGGGCGCACGCCGTCGCCCTCGGCTTCCGGTGGGGCCTGGTCCGCTAGGCGGCGCCGACCGGCCGTTTCCCCGTCCGCGGCGTGCGGACGGGGCGGTAGCCCGGGCCCCGTCACGGCGGCAGCTCGGGTCTCCGTCGCGGCGGCTTGTGTCACTTCCGCGCGGGATGACGCATCCTTGAGATGTGGAGTTCCTCGGGGACGAGTCGATCGAGCGGAAGGGGAGGGCGCAGGAGATGAGTTCCGGCGCACCTGCTCATAACGCTTCGGTGCACAACAATGGACGCGGTGCCGCGAATGCTCAGGCGTCAAGGCACCATGGAGCGATGCGCGACGACGAGACCATGGGGTCCCCCATGCCCGTAGGGCCAGGGGAGATCGGTGCGCTCGTCCACCGCGCCGTCGACGGCGACGAGCAGGCCACGCACGACCTTCTGGCGCGCGTGCACCCCCTCGCGCTGCGCTATTGCCGTACGCGGCTGAGCCGGCTGCCCGGTGATGCTCGCCACTTCGTCGAGGACCTCGCGCAGGAGGTCTGCGTCGCCGTCCTGATGGCGCTGCCGCGCTACAAGGACACGGGCAGGCCCTTCGAGGCCTTCGTCTTCGCCATCGCCGGTCACAAGGTCGCCGATCTGCAGCGGGCCGCGATGCGGCACCCGGGATCGACGGCCGTGCCCTCCGACGAGATGCCCGAACGGCCCGACGACTCCCTGGGCCCCGAGGAGCGGGCGCTGCTCAGCGACGATGCCGAATGGGCCAAGAAGCTGCTCGCCAACCTTCCGGAGAACCAGCGGGAGCTGCTGGTCCTACGGGTGGCGGTCGGCCTCACGGCCGAGGAGACCGGCCAGATGCTCGGGATGTCCCCGGGGGCGGTACGGGTGGCGCAGCACCGCGCGCTCAGCCGCCTGCGGGCGCTGGCCGAGCAGTAAGGGTCGACGATGGCCGGTGGCCCTCACGTACACGTAGGAACGTCCAAAGCTGCTCTCTGATCTTGATCGTGGAATGAGACACCGTCGAGGCCCGTTAGCATGGACATCCGCACCGATCAAGGCCATTGGGGAAGGTGTCATGACTGCAAACGTCGACGGAGTGCCCGGTAAATTCGCGACACTCGGGCTGACCTACGACGACGTACTGCTGCTGCCGGGAGCATCCGAGGTGCTCCCCAACGCGGTCGACACCTCGTCCCGTATCTCCCGCAACGTCCGGGTCAACATCCCGCTGCTCTCGGCGGCGATGGACAAGGTGACCGAGTCCCGCATGGCGATCGCCATGGCCCGGCTGGGCGGCGTCGGCGTGCTGCACCGCAACCTGTCCGTCGAGGACCAGGTCAACCAGGTCGACCTGGTCAAGCGGTCCGAGTCCGGCATGGTCACGGATCCCATCACCGTGCACCCGGAGGCGACGCTCGCCGAGGCGGACGCGCTGTGCGCCAAGTTCCGCATCAGCGGTGTCCCGGTCACCAACCCGGACGGCAAACTGCTGGGCATCGTGACCAACCGCGACATGGCCTTCGAGAGCGAGCGCAGCCGTCAGGTCCGTGAGGTCATGACGCCGATGCCGCTGGTCACCGGCAAGGTCGGCATCTCGGGCGTCGACGCCATGGAGCTGCTGCGCCGCCACAAGATCGAGAAGCTGCCGCTGGTCGACGACGAGGGCGTGCTCAAGGGCCTGATCACCGTCAAGGACTTCGTCAAGGCGGAGAAGTACCCGAACGCGGCCAAGGACGCCGAGGGCCGCCTGCTCGTCGGTGCCGCCGTGGGCGCCAGCCCCGAGGCGCTGGAGCGCGCCCAGGCGCTCGCCGCCGCCGGCGTGGACTTCCTGGTCGTCGACACCTCGCACGGCCACAACAGCAACGCCCTGAGCTGGATGGCGAAGATCAAGTCGAGCGTGAACGTCGACGTGATCGGCGGCAACGTCGCCACGCGTGACGGCGCGCAGGCGCTGATCGACGCCGGTGTCGACGGCATCAAGGTCGGCGTGGGCCCCGGCTCGATCTGCACCACCCGCGTGGTCGCGGGCATCGGTGTCCCGCAGGTCACCGCCATCTACGAGGCCTCTCTCGCGGCCCGTCCCGCCGGTGTCCCGCTGATCGGCGACGGTGGCCTGCAGTACTCCGGCGACATCGGCAAGGCGCTGGCCGCCGGCGCCGACACCGTGATGCTCGGCAGCCTCCTCGCGGGCTGTGAGGAGTCGCCCGGCGAGCTGCTCTTCATCAACGGCAAGCAGTTCAAGTCGTACCGCGGCATGGGCTCGCTCGGCGCCATGCAGTCCCGCGGCCAGGGCAGGTCGTACTCGAAGGACCGCTACTTCCAGGCCGAGGTCGCCTCCGACGACAAGCTCGTGCCCGAGGGCGTCGAGGGCCAGGTGCCCTACCGCGGCCCGCTCTCCAACGTCCTGCACCAGCTCGTCGGCGGTCTGCGCCAGACCATGGGCTATGTGGGTGCCGCCACCGTCGCGGAGATGGAGTCCAAGGGCCGGTTCGTCCGGATCACCTCCGCGGGCCTCAAGGAGAGCCACCCGCACGACATCCAGATGACCGTCGAGGCGCCGAACTACAGCAGGAAGTAACGCAGCGCGACGCGTGGGGCGGTTCCGGCATGTGGCCGGAACCGCCCCACGCGCTTGTGTCGGGGATACTGGTAGGCGCAGACGTAGAGGGAAAGGCCACACATCGTGACTGAGATCGAGATCGGGCGCGGCAAGCGCGGCCGCAGGGCGTACGCGTTCGACGACATCGCCGTCGTACCGAGCCGGCGCACCCGGGACCCGAAGGAGGTCTCGATCGCCTGGCAGATCGACGCCTACCGCTTCGAGCTCCCCTTCCTGGCCGCCCCCATGGACTCGGTCGTCTCGCCGCAGACCGCCATCCGCATCGGCGAGCTGGGCGGCCTGGGCGTGCTGAACCTCGAGGGCCTGTGGACCCGGTACGAGGACCCGCAGCCGCTGCTCGACGAGATCGCGGAGATGGACGAGTCCACCGCGACCCGCCGTCTGCAGGAGATCTACGCCGCTCCGATCAAGGAGGAGCTGATCGGACAGCGCATCAAGGAGGTGCGCGACTCGGGTGTGGTCACCGCCGCCGCGCTCTCCCCGCAGCGCACCGCGCAGTTCTCCAAGGCCGTCGTCGACGCCGGGGTGGACATCTTCGTCATCCGCGGCACGACGGTCTCCGCCGAGCACGTCTCGGGCGCGGCCGAGCCGCTGAACCTCAAGCAGTTCATCTACGAGCTCGACGTCCCGGTCATCGTCGGCGGCTGCGCCACGTACACCGCGGCCCTGCACCTGATGCGCACCGGCGCGGCGGGTGTCCTGGTCGGCTTCGGCGGCGGCGCGGCGCACACCACGCGCAACGTGCTCGGCATCCAGGTCCCGATGGCGACCGCGGTCGCCGACGTGGCCGCGGCCCGTCGTGACTACATGGACGAGTCCGGCGGCCGGTACGTCCACGTCATCGCCGACGGCGGCGTGGGTTGGTCCGGCGACCTGCCCAAGGCGATCGCCTGCGGTGCCGACTCGGTCATGATCGGCTCCCCGCTGGCCCGCGCCACGGACGCGCCGGGCAAGGGCCACCACTGGGGCATGGAGGCCGTCCACGAGGACGTGCCGCGCGGCAAGCTGGTCGACCTGGGCATCGTCGGCACGACCGAGGAGATCCTCACCGGTCCGTCGCACACCCCGGACGGCTCGATGAACTTCTTCGGCGCGCTGCGCCGGGCGATGGCCACGACGGGCTACAGCGAGCTCAAGGAGTTCCAGCGCGTCGAGGTCACGGTCGCGGACTCGCAGCACAAGCGCTGACGTCCGTCCGTTCCGTACGGAGAGGGGCCCGCACCTGATGGTGCGGGGCCCCTCTCCGTACGGCTGTTACTGGGAGGCCTTCTTCGAGCCAGCGAACGCGGCGAACGCCGCCAGTGCGAAGAACAGGAACGTCATGAAGTCCTTGCTCTCGCTCCAGACCTCCATCAGGAGGTCGAAGTGCTCGAAGAACATGTCCGTCGCGGACACGCTCAGCTCCTTGCCGAGGATGATGGCGATCGCCAGGAGCTGGCCGAGGTAGACGGCCCCGAGGGACAGCGCGGCGCTGACCACCGGCAGGACCGGGTTGCGGCCGCCGACCTTGCCGGCGGCGAAGCCGACGAGGAAGCCGACACCCACGGCGGCGTAGCCGATCTCCCGGTCGACGGCCCCGGCGAGGCCGCCGTAGAGACCCGCGCCGACGAGAGCCGCGACCAGGGCGGCGACGAGGCCGAGGGCCACGTTGTCGCGGGCGGGCGCCGGCGGCGGGGCGGCCGGGTACGGGGTGGGCGCGGCGCCCTCGGCGAAGGGGTTGCCGGGCGGCGGAACGGGCTGAGACATGGTGCTGATCCCCCCAGGGACACGGGCGCACGGATGTGCGATCAAGAGCCCGGAGAGTAACAGTCCGCTCCGACACTCCGCCCGGGGTTTCAGAGGCGGTGGGCCGCGCCCGCCGGGGTGGCTCCGCGGGTGTCGAGGAGGAGCTGCGCCTTGACCGCCAGTCCCTGGAGGTCGTAGGTGCGGTGGTGTTGCAGAAGGACCGTCAGGTCGGCGTGGGCGGCGGCCTCGTAGAGGGAGTCGGCGCGGGGGACCGGGGTGTCGCGGACGCGCCAGTCCAGGACGTGCGGGTCGTGATAGCTGACGACGGCGCCCAGGTCCATCAGACGGCGCGCGATCTCGTCGGCGGGGGAGCTCTCGCGGTCGGCGAGATCGGGTTTGTACGTGATGCCGAGCAGAAGCACCCGGGCTCCCCGGGCCGACTTGCCGTGCTCGTTGAGGAGGGTCGCGCAGCGCTGGATGACGTACTGCGGCATGCGCTCGTTGACCTGGGTCGCCAGTTCGACCATACGGAGCGGGCGGTGGGTGCCCAGGCGCTCGACCGGGACGCCGTGGCCCCCGACGCCGGGGCCGGGGCGGAAGGCCTGGAAGCCGAAGGGCTTGGTCTCGGCGCAGCGGATGACGTCCCAGAGGTCGACGCCGAGTTCGTGGCAGAGGACCGCCATCTCGTTGACGAGCGCGATGTTGACGTGCCGGAAGTTGGTCTCCAGGAGCTTGACCGTCTCGGCCTCGCGCGGGCCACGCGCGCGTACGACCTTGTCGGTGAGCCGGCCGTAGAAGGCGGCGGCGGATTCGGTGCAGGCCGGGGTGAGCCCGCCGATGACCTTGGGGGTGCCCGCGAAGCCGTGCGCGCGGTTGCCGGGGTCGAGCCGGCCGGGGGAGTACGCGAGGTGGAAGTCGCGGCCCGCGCGCAGCCCGGAGCCCTCCTCCAGAACGTCCCTCAGCACACCTTCGGTGGTGCCGGGGTGGACGGGGGATTCGAGCAGGACCGTCGTGTGGGGGCGCAGCCTGGCGGCGAGGGCGCGCGCGGCGTCGAGGACGGCGGTGAGGTCGAGTGCCCGGTCGGGGCCGAGCGGGGTCGGGGCGCAGATGACGGCTGTACGGACCCGGCCGAGTTCGGCCGGGTTGGTGGTGGGCCGGAAGCCCCCCGAGAGCATCCGGCGGATCTCCGACGCGGTGAGCGAGCCGTCGACGGGCGGGCGGCCGGCGGCGAGTTCGGCGACGGGCCGGGGGTCGGTGTCGTATCCGATGGTGTCGACGCCGGCGGCGATCGCGGCCTGGGCGAGGGGGAGTCCGAGGTGGCCGAGGCCGATGACGGCGAGATCAGCGGGCATGAGGGTGGGCCGTCCTTCCCAATAGCCGGAGGGGACGAGGCGCGCAAGCCCGGTGGACAGAACGGGGCGAGTGCAATGTCAGACTAGGCGTAAATATGACCGATATGCCGCATTGCGTGGTCAAAGGTCGCCGAGTGTTATCCACAGGCGGTGGCTGAAGTCGGAGGGGCGGGACAGAATCGAGTCTGTGAGCCCGATCACGCAGGGGGACGACGGGAGGCAGCGGTGAGGACAGCGACACTGGGACCGGCCGAGCGCGCAGAGGCGCTCGCGGACATGGCCGAGCGTGAACTGGACGTACTGGTCGTGGGCGCCGGCGTGGTCGGTGCCGGGACGGCACTCGACGCGGTCACGAGAGGACTCTCGACCGGCCTCGTGGAGGCCCGCGACTGGGCATCCGGCACCTCGAGCCGCTCCAGCAAGCTGATCCACGGCGGCCTGCGCTATCTGGAGATGCTGGACTTCGCGCTGGTGCGGGAGGCGCTGAAGGAGCGCGGTCTGCTCCTGGAGCGCCTCGCACCCCATCTGGTGAAACCCGTCCCCTTCCTCTATCCCTTGCAGCACAAGGGCTGGGAGCGGCTCTACGCGGGCTCGGGCGTCGCGCTGTACGACGCGATGTCGCTCTCCTCGGGCCACGGCCGCGGACTGCCGGTCCACCGCCACCTCTCCCGGCGCAACGCCCTGCGGGTGGCACCCTGTCTGAAGAAGGACGCCCTGGTCGGCGCCTTGCAGTACTACGACGCCCAGATGGACGACGCCCGCTTCGTCACCACGCTGGTCCGTACGGCCGCGAGTTACGGAGCGAAGGTCGCCAGCCGTGCCCGGGTGATCGGCTTCCTCCGCGAGGGTGAACGGGTCGTGGGTGCCCGGGTCCAGGACGTCGAGGCGGGCGGGGAGTACGAGATCCGCGCGAAGCAGCTCGTCAACGCGACCGGGGTGTGGACGGACGACACCCAGGCGCTCATCGGGGAGCGCGGACAGTTCCATGTCCGCGCGTCGAAGGGCATCCATCTGGTCGTGCCCAAGGACCGGATTCACTCGAACAGCGGGCTGATCCTGCGGACCGAGAAGTCCGTCCTGTTCGTGATCCCGTGGGGACGGCACTGGATCGTCGGCACCACGGACACCGACTGGGACCTGGACAAGGCGCATCCGGCCGCGTCCAGCGCCGACATCGACTATCTCCTGGAGCATGTGAACAGCGTCCTGGCGGTGCCGCTCACCAGGGACGACGTCCAGGGTGTGTACGCGGGCCTGCGGCCCCTGCTGGCGGGCGAGTCGGACGCCACGAGCAAGCTCTCGCGCGAACACACCGTCGCGCACCCGGTGCCGGGCCTCGTCGTCGTCGCCGGCGGGAAGTACACGACCTACCGGGTGATGGCCAAGGACGCCGTGGACGAGGCCGTGCACGGGCTCGACCAGCGGGTCGCCGCCTGCGTCACGGAGGACATCCCGCTCCTGGGCGCCGAGGGCTACAAGGCCCTGTGGAACGCCCGGGCGAGGATCGCCGCCCGGACCGGCCTCCATGTCGTCAGGGTCGAGCATCTGCTCAACCGGTACGGCTCGATGACCGAGGAGCTCCTGGCGCTCATCGCCGCCGACCCGGGTCTCGCCGAGCCGCTGGCGGGTGCGGAGGACTATCTCCGCGCCGAGATCGTCTACGCCGCCTCGCACGAGGGCGCCCGGCACCTCGACGACGTCCTGACCCGGCGCACCCGGATCTCCATCGAGACCTTCGACCGCGGGACGCGCTGCGCGCGGGAGTGCGCCGAGTTGATGGCGCCCGTACTGGGCTGGGACACGCACCAGATCGAGAAGGAGGTGGAGCACTACGAGAAGCGGGTGCAGGCGGAGCGGGAGTCGCAGCGGCAGCCGGACGACCTGACGGCGGACGCGGCCCGGCTCGGCGCCCCCGACATCGTGCCGATCTGACCCGCTCGACGGGCTCATCGGGGTGCCACGGACGAACTCGGCTTCGGGGAGGGGACGTTGGGAGGCGTCTGCGGCATCCTGTTCGTACGGGTACGGAACCCGAGGGGGATGCTTCGGCGTCGGGTGCCATGACGGCAGCGCTTTCCCGCGAGGCCCTCTTCTCGGAGTGCGGACCCCGGAGCGGGATCGGTCCCGGGGTGAGAGACAATGGGCTCTCTTCCAGGGCGGGTTACCGCATCGCGCGGGAAGCGGCAGACGCGGGCGAAGATCAGGGATCGCAGAGGGGACGCATGTCGGAGGCGGAGCAGTCGCGGGACACGGCGCGGGACCCTCGGCGGGACGCCGGCGCGGGTGCCGGAACCGACGGCGACCGGGGTGTGGTTCCCGCGGCACGTGAGGCGGAGCCGGGCGGGAAGTCCGGCACGGAATCGGACGCGGCGGCGGGTGCTGCCGGACCGGCCGGAACCAGCGGCCCGGCCGAGGCCGGTACGGCCGGCGGGCCGGAGAAGTCGTCCGGGGCCGCGAAGGCCGGGGCGTCCGGAGCGGAGAAGGCGTCGGGGGCGGGGAAGTCGACGGCCTCCGAGCCGTCCGACGCCGTGCCGTCCGGGGCCAAGGGTGCCGGCGCCGAGCGGGCCGGCGTCGAGCCGTCCGACGCCGTGCCCGGTGCGACGCCGAAGGCCGAGGCGCCCAGGCTCAGGAAGCCGGCCGGTGGCGGGCGTTCCGGGTCGGCGGAGCGCGCCGGGGCGACGACCGAGGGCCGGTTGCTCGCCGGGCGGTACCGGCTCGACGGCGTCCTCGGGCGCGGCGGCATGGGCACGGTGTGGCGCGCGGTCGACGAGACGCTCGGCCGTACCGTCGCCGTCAAGGAGCTCCGCTTCCCCAACAGCATCGACGAGGACGAGAAGCGACGCCTCATCACCCGGACCCTGCGCGAGGCCAAGGCCATCGCCCGGATCCGTAACAACGGCGCCGTGACCGTCTACGACGTCGTCGACGAGGACGACCGGCCGTGGATCGTCATGGAGCTCATCGAGGGCAAGTCCCTCGCCGACGCCGTCCGTGAGGACGGCACGCTCACCCCGCACCGCGCAGCCGAGGTCGGTCTCGCGATCCTGGACGTGCTGCGCTCGGCGCACCGTCAGGGCATCCTGCACCGCGACGTGAAGCCGTCCAACGTGCTGATCGCCGAGGACGGCCGCGTCGTCCTCACCGACTTCGGCATCGCGCAGGTCGAGGGCGACCCGTCGATCACCTCCACGGGCATGCTCGTCGGCGCGCCCTCGTACATCTCGCCCGAGCGGGCCCGCGGCCACAAGCCCGGCCCGGCCGCCGACATGTGGTCGCTGGGCGGACTGCTGTACGCGAGCGTCGAGGGCAGCCCGCCGTACGACAAGGGTTCCGCGATCGCGACGCTCACCGCCGTGATGACCGAGCCCGTCGACCCGCCGAAGAACGCGGGGCCGCTCCTGGAGAAGGTCATCTACGGCCTGCTCGCCAAGGACCCGGACCAGCGGCTCGACGACGCCGGGGCGCGCGTGCTGCTCAGGGCCGTGCTCGACGCGCCCGCGCCCGCCCCGGTGGAGCCCGAGCCGTCGCCCGAGGCGACCCGTGTCGTGCCGCTGCCCCCGGTTCCGCCGGAGCCGCCGAAGGGGTCGGCGACCGCCCCGAAGGAGAAGGCCACGGACGTGGCCGCCGAGCGGATGCGCGGCGCGCTGAAGTCCGTACGGAACGCGGCCGCGTCGGTCCGGTCCGAGCCGCGGCCCAAGCCGCGGCCCGAGCCGCTTCAGGGCGGGAGCAGGCCGGCCCAGCCGCGGGCCTCGCTCACCGACGTTGTGCCGCGCCGCACGCTCGTCATCATCGCCGGGATCGTGGTTCTCGCCCTGCTCGGCACCATCCTCGCCGTCTCACTCGGTGGCGGTGACGACGGCAAGGACGGCAAGGCGGGCAAGGGCACCGACAAGACGGCCTCGGCCGGGGCCACGGCCGGCACCGGCGACGCCGAGGGCAAGGGCGAGACCCCGAGCGACCCCGGTCAGCAGGGCGGCGACCAGCCGTCCGGCTCGGGTTCGGACTCCGGTTCGGGTTCGGGTTCGGGCGGGCAGACCGGCAAGCCGTCGGGGAAGCCGAGCACCGGCGCCCCCGGGACGCAGCTGCCCGCCGGATACGTCATGGTGACGAACAGCCGGTTCCACTTCGCCATGGCGATGCCGTCCTCGTTCAAGCTCGCCGGCATAGCGGGCCGGAACTCGGGCGGGATCTTCAACGCCGGCGGCGGGTACCCGCGCGTCCAGGTCGACTACAACGGCAGCCCCAAGGACGACGCGGCCGCCGCGTGGGCGGCGGCCGTGGCCGGCGTCTCCGCGTCCAGCAACGGCTACCGCCACATCGGCATCAAGGCCGTCTCGTACAAGGGGTACCCGACGGTCGCCGACTGGGAGTTCGAGCGCAACGAGAAGGGCATGCGCGTCCGGATACTGAACCGGGGCTTCAAGGTGGACGCCACGCACGGTTACTCGATCATGGTCAGCTGCAAGGCGGACGAGTGGAACGCCACCGCGTGCAAGACGCTGCGGGACACCGCGTTCGCCACGTTCAGCCCCAAGGACTGACCGGCGCCACGTATCGTGAGAGGACGTGGACCGTACGCAGCCGAAAAGCATCGTCAACTGTACGGGCCAAGACCGGAATTGACGGTTTCGCGTATTCCGTGCGATTCATGAGCTGAACGGGATCCGTGCGACCCGGGGGACAGCGCGCTCGGTGGGGAGGCGTCGTGGACGACTACGCGGGAAGGGTGCTCGCCGACCGCTATCGCCTGCCCGTACCGCCGCAGGACGCGTACGAACTCGTCGAGACCCGCGCCTTCGACACCTACAGCGGGCAGGAGGTCCTGGTCCACCAGGTGCCCCTGCCCGAGGTCATCGACGCCGAGGTCGTCGACGAGGACGGCACCGGATTCACCCCGCACCGACCCGCCTCCGGCCGGGCGACCAGACGGCCCGCCGACCCCGCGGTGCGGCGCGCCGTCGAGGCGGCGCAGGCAGCCGCGCAGATCCCGGACCACCCGCGACTCGACCAGGTCTTCGACGTGTTCGCGGAGGCCGGTTCGCTGTGGATAGTGAGTGAACTGATCGCGGCCAGGCCGCTCGCGGCGCTCCTCGCCGAGCGCCCGCTGAGCCCCTACCGCGCCGCCGAGATCGGCTCCGACGTCCTCACCGCCCTGCGCGCGCTGCACGCGCACGGCTGGACCCACCGGAACATCACCCCGCGGACCGTGCTCGTCTGCGACGACGGACGTGTGCTCCTGACCGGGCTCGCGGCGGGCGCCGCGGAGGAGGCCCTGTGCGGCTACGCACCGGTGCCGCTCGCCGAGGACGACGAGCAGGGGTACGAGAGCGAGCCGGGCCACAGGGCCGGGCCGGCCTACGGGGACGAGCGGGGGTACCGGGACGAGCAGGGGTACCGGGACGAGGACGGAGCGCGTACCGGTACGGATGAGGGCGACAGTGCGCCTCCGGCGAGCGAACCGGGGGCACGTCCCGAACTCCCGGCGGGCGGCACCCCTCCGGCCACGGACGTACGGGCGGCCCGCGCGGGCGCCATCGCCGCGTACCGGGCGGGAGCCCGCGCCGCGGCGCACATCGGCGAGACCGGGGCCGCCGTCCCCGTGCAGCGGCCGGCGCCCGAGCCCGCCCCCGAGGCCGACCCGCGGGCCGCCCACGACCCGGAGCCTCCCGCCGCCCTCCCGACGCCCCCCGCGCCCGTGCCCGCGCAGGGGCTGGGGCCGGAGCCGCACTGGTGGTCCCAGACCGGCGACGACGAGGACGAGGACGACACCGACGACGAGTACCCGGCCCCGTACCGCAAGGGGTACGGCAGCGAAGACGGGGGGCCGCCCCGCGCGTTGCTCGCCGGTACCTGGAGCGACGGCCCGCACGCCTCGCGCGACGCCTCCGGACCCGTCCCCGCGGGCGGCGGCCACGCGCTCCCCGCCCTCCCCGCCGGATACGCCCCGGCCCCCGTCCCGGAGCACGTCCCCGCCCCCGCCTCCGGCGGGTGGGACGGGGCGGCCGAAGCGGGCGCGCCGACGTCCGTCTACCGCGGCCCTGCCACCCGGCTCGCCGCCGAACGCGCCCGCCAGGCCCGGATCGCCGTCGTCGGCGCGGTCACCGAGCGCTGGGCGCCCGAGCAGGCGGGACCGGTCCACGAGAACTGGCGCCTGGCCCCGCCCATCGGCCCCGCCACCGACCTCTGGGCGCTCGGCGCGCTCCTCTACCGGGCCGTCCAGGGCCATGCCCCGTACCCCGAGGACAACGCCGCCGAACTCGTCCAGCTGGTCTGCGCCGAGCCCCCGGCCTTCGCCGAGGAGTGCGGCCCGCTGCGCCCCGTCGTCGAGTCCCTGCTGCGCCAGGACCCCATCGAGCGACCCGACTTCGAGGAGCTGCGCGGCTGGCTGCGCTCGCTCGTACGGTCCGCCCCGGAGCCGGAGGCGGGCATGGGGATCGTCCCGCTGCCGTCCGTGGACGCGACGCGGCTGCCCGTCGTACGGCGCCGAGGCGAGCTGGTGCGCAGGCGCCGTGGAGGCGCGGCGGGGGGCCGGCACCGGCACCGCAAGGGCAGGCGCCACCAGGAGCTGCCCGCCCACGACGAGCCCCAGGCCGTACGCCACGAGCCCCAGGCCGGCCACCGCGAGCCCCAGACCGTACGCCATGAGCCCGGGCCGCGGCACCCGCGCCAGGAGTTCGCCCAGGAGCATTTCCACGAGGAACTCCCTCAGCGCGCCCCCCGTGCGCCCCGTGCGCCCCGAGCGCCGCGCGGCGCGGGCGGAGCCGGCCGTTCTCCGCGCTCCCTCGGCCTCACGCTCCTGCTCCTGGTCCTCCTCCTGCTCGTCGGAGCCGTCGCGTACGCCGTGCTGTTCCTGCCCAAGGACGGGGCCGACGGCGGGCAGCCCGCCGCCCACACGGGTGCGCCCACCACCGCGCCCCAGTCCCCGCCGTCCGGCAGACCGAGCCCCGGGCCCAGCACCAGGCCCGGCACCACGCCCGGTCCCACGAGGACGACCCCGCCGGCCACCACGCCGAGCACCCCCGCCCTCGCCGCCGGGTACACGCTCCGGAAGGACCCGGAGGGGTTCGAGGTCGGTGTCGCCAAGGACTGGCGCCGCAGCCCGATCAACGACGCGGGGCAAGTCCGCTACACCGGGGGGGATTTCACGCTGATCGTCGTTCCCGGCAGGGACACCGTGCAGGCCAACGGCTCTGACCCGATGGCCTACCAGCGCACCAAGGAGCGCGAGCTCCAGCCGTGGCGGGACTCCAGCTGGTCCGGCGCCACCGGTCTGCGGCGGATCGACGTGGGGCAGCAGTCCATGGCGGTGGGCCAGTTCACCTGGCAGGACAGCACCGGCCGCGATGTCTTCGTCCGTAACCTCGCCCTGATCGAGGACGGCCGCTACCACGTCGTCCAGGTCATCGGCCCCGAGAGCGAACGCGACAAGGTGTCCGAGATCTACGACCAGGCGGTGAAGGTCTACCGCGCCACCCGCTGATCCGGCCCCGGTCGGGCAGGTGAGGAAGCCCCCGGTCGGCCACCTGTACAGGACCCCTCGGCCAGGTGAAAGGCCCTCTACGGTCACGTGAACGGGCACCCGTCGGTCACGGTGCGGTTCCTTTGCCAGCCCCGAGGTTCCGTCCTGCGTGCCCCCCTCCGTAACCTGGCATCCGAAGGAACAGGCGGGGGACAGTGGAACATTCTCAGGGTGCGGACACGGCCGCGGGGCTTCTGCTCGCGGGGCGGTACAGGCTGGGCGAGGCCATCGGCCGTGGCGGCATGGGCAAGGTCTGGCGAGCGCACGACGAAGTGCTGCACCGGGTGGTGGCGGTCAAGGAGTTGACGGCGGGTCGGTTCGTGGCCGAGGCCGACCGCCTCGTCCTGCACGCCCGTACGCAGAAGGAGGCCCGCGCCGCCGCGCGGATCACCCATCCCGGTGTGGTCACCGTGCACGACGTCCTGGAGCACGACGACCGCCCGTGGATCGTCATGCAGTACGTCGACGGGCCCTCGCTCGCGGACGCCGCGAAGGAGGCCGGCACGATCGAGGCCCGCGAGGCGGCCCGGATCGGCCTGCACGTCCTGGGCGCCCTGCGCGCCGCGCACGCCGCGGGAGTCCTGCACCGGGACGTCAAGCCCGGCAACGTCCTGCTGGCCCGCGACGGGCGGGTGCTGCTCACCGACTTCGGCATCGCGGCCATCGAGGGCGACTCCACGATCACCCGGACCGGTGAACTCGTCGGCTCCATCGACTACCTGGCGCCGGAGCGGGTACGGGGCGGCGATCCCGGCCCTGCCTCCGACCTCTGGTCGCTGGGCGCGACCCTGTACTCGGCGGTGGAGGGGACCTCTCCGTTCCGGCGGACCTCGCCCATCAGCACCATGCAGGCCGTGGTGACGGAGGAGCCGCCGCACCCGGCCAAGGCGGGCGCGCTGGCCCCCGTCATCGTGGCGCTGCTCCGCAAGGATCCGGCGGAGCGGCCGCGCGCGGACGAGGCCGAGCGAATGCTGCTCGACGCCATGGAGGGCCGTTCGCCGCAGGCCGCGCAGGCGTACGTACCGACGCGGCGGGTGGGGCAGGAGGAGCTGGTCTCCGCGACCGCCCAGCTCCCGGCAGATCAGCCCCCCGCTTCCACGGCCACCCCCGTGCCCACCCTCACCGATGGGGCCCGTCCCGCGCGCCCCGAGCCCAAGGGCCGCGGTCGGTGGCTTTCGGCGGCCCTGGCGGCCGTTCTCGCCGGCCTGGTCGCCGGTGGTGCCGTCTTCGCTGCCATGAACTACTCCGGTGGAGGCGGCAAGGCCGTGGACGCCGGTCACAGCACGCAGCCCGAGGTGACGAAGGCCGCCAAGGACGCCCTTCCGGCCGGCTGGCACCGTGTCGAGGACGAGAAGGGCTTCAGCCTGGCGGTACCGAAGGGCTGGAAGCGCCAGACGGAGGGCGACAGCATCGACTACACGCCGGACAACGGACGCCACCGGATCCGGATCAGTGTCGACCCCACTCCCGACTTCGAGAACCCGTACGTGCACGTGCTGGACCTGGAGAAGACGCTGAAGAGGCGGCTCCAGTACAAGCGGATCAAGCTCAACCAGAACACCTACCGCGACCAGGTCCGCTCCGCCCGGTGGGAGTTCACCTGGTACGAGAAGCAGGAGTTCCCGGGCCCGAGACACGCCATCGACCAGCTGTACTTCGCGGACGACGGCACCGAGTACGCCGTGTACATGTCCTCGCCGGAATCGAGCTGGGAGACCACCCGGGAACAGTTCGACGTCGTCCTGAAGCACTGGCGGGCGCCGGGCGAACAGACGGGCTGAGCCAGCCGGATTTCGCACTCCCGGCCGACCGTAAGCCGCTGATCAGGGCTTATGTGCCAGCGATCGCTGGCGCGATTGTGCGTACCCCGTGAAAACGCGTTACCGACGGGTACCCAAAGGGCGGAATGCGCCCTACTCTCGCCCTCATGACGGACTTGCAGGCACCCACCGCCCCGGCCACCGCCGCCCTCGGCACGAACCCCCTCGCGCCCTCGCCGGCCGGTGTCCGTACCGCCGCCGACGTGGTCACCCCCGAGGTGGTCGCCCAGCTCACCCGCGGCGTCGCCGGTTCCGGCCGCACCTGGAACCACACCCCCTTCACCGGGGAGAAGCTGGCCGAGCTGCCCGAGTCCACCCCCGAGGACGTCGCCGAGGCCTTCGCGCGCGCCCGCGCCGCCCAGGCCGTCTGGGCCGCGACCCCTGTCAAGGCCCGCGCGGCCGTCCTGCTCCGCTTCCACGACCTGGTCCTGGAGCGCCAGGGCGAGGTCCTCGACCTCATCCAGCTGGAGACAGGCAAGGCCCGTCTGCACGCCCACGAAGAGGTCCTCGCCGTCGCGGTCGCCGCCCGCCACTACGGCCGCAAGGCCCCCGCCTACCTGCGCCCCAAGCACCACACCGGCGTCGTACCGACCCTCACCAAGGTCACCGAGCTGCGCCAGCCGCGCGGTGTCGTCGGCCAGATCGCGCCCTGGAACTACCCCCTGGAGCTGTCGGTCGGCGACGCGCTGCCCGCCTTCGTCTCGGGCAACGCCGTCGTGATGAAGCCGGACACCGAGACCGCGCTCACCGCGCTCTGGGCCCGTGACCTGCTCATCGAGGCCGGGCTGCCCGCCGAGGTCTTCCAGGTCGTCATCGGCGAGGGCCCGGTCGTCGGCCCCGAGGTCGTCAAGCACGCCGACTACGTCTCCTTCACCGGCTCCACCCGTACCGGCCGCCAGGTCGCCCAGGGCGCCGCGGCCCGGCTCGTCGGTGTGACCCTCGAACTCGGCGGCAAGAACGCCATGCTGGTCCTGAAGGACGCCGACATAGAGAAGGCCGCCGCCGGCGCCGTCCGCGCCTGCTTCTCCTCCGCCGGCCAGCTCTGCATCTCCATCGAGCGGCTGTACGTCCACGAGTCGGTCGCCGACGACTTCGTCGCCCGCTTCGCCGCCCGTACGAAGGCGATGCGTCTCGGCAACTCCCTCTCCTACGGCGCCGACATGGGCTCCCTCGTCGGCGAGCGCCAGCTGGAGACGGTCACGAAGCATGTGGAGGAGGCCGTCGCCAAGGGCGCCAAGCTGGTCGCCGGCGGCGTCGCCCGCCCCGACATCGGCCCGCTCTTCTACGAGCCGACCATCCTCGACGGCGTCGAGGCGCCCATGGCCGTCTGCGCCGAGGAGACCTTCGGACCGGTCGTCTCGATCTACCGCTTCAAGGACGAGGACGAGGTCGTCGAGCTGGCCAACGCCACCCCGTACGGACTGAACTCCTCCGTCTGGACGAAGGACTCGCGGCGCGGCCACGCCATCGCCGCCCGGCTGCGCACCGGCACGGTCAACATCAACGAGGGGTACGCGCCGGCGTACGGCAGCGTCCAGGCGCCGATGGGCGGCATGAAGGACTCCGGGCTCGGCCGGCGCCACGGCTCCGAGGGCATCCTCAAGTTCACCGAGGCCCAGACCGTGGCCCAGCAGCGGCTGATCCCGCTCGCGCCCTCCTTCGGGATGGACGACGAGAAGTACGCCGCGTTCATGAGCCTGTCCCTGAAGGCGATGAAGGCCCTGCGCCTGCGCTGACGCCCCGCCTGCCCGTTCCCGCCCCTTTTCGCACGAGGAGAGCCATGACCGCGGTACCCCCTGCCCAGAATCAGGACGAGGACGACCTGGACTCGGCGTACGACTACGACGTCATCGTGGTCGGCTCCGGGTTCGGCGGCTCGGTCACGGCCCTGCGCCTGACCGAGAAGGGCTACCGGGTCGGCGTCCTGGAAGCGGGCCGCCGCTTCACCCGTACCGAACTGCCCAGGAACTCCTGGGACCTGAAGAACTTCCTCTGGGCCCCCGCCCTCGGCCTCTACGGCATCCAGCGCATCCACCTGCTGGGCAACGTCATGGTGCTGGCCGGCGCGGGCGTGGGCGGCGGCTCGCTGAACTACGCCAACACGCTCTACGTACCGCCCACGCCGTTCTTCCAGGACCCGCAGTGGAAGGACATCACCGACTGGCAGGAGGAGCTGGCGCCGTACTACGACCAGGCCAAGCGCATGCTGGGCGTACGGCTCAACCCGACCATGACCCCCTCGGACGTCCACCTCAAGGCGACCGCGCAGGCCATGGGCATCGGCGACACCTTCCACATGGCGCCGGTCGGGGTCTTCTTCGGTGACGGCGAGGACGCCGGGGGCGCGGCCAAGGCGAGGCCGGGCACGGAGGTCGCCGACCCGTACTTCGGCGGCGTCGGACCGTCGCGCACGGCGTGCACCGAGTGCGGCGAGTGCATGACGGGCTGCCGCCACGGCGCCAAGAACACCCTCAACGAGAACTACCTCTACCTCGCCGAGAAGGCCGGCGCCGTCGTCCACCCGATGACCTCGGTCGTCGCCCTGACGGAGGACTCGCGCGGCGGGTACGCCGTGAAGACGCTGCCCACGGACGACAAGAAGAAGGGCAAGGGCCGGACGTTCACGGCGCCACGGGTCGTCGTCGCGGCCGGTACGTACGGGACGCAGACGCTGCTGCACCGGATGAAGGACACCGGGCTGCTGCCCCGGATCTCCGCCCGGCTCGGCGAGCTGACCCGTACCAACTCGGAGGCGCTGGTCGGCTCGCAGACCACCGACCGGCGCTACCGCAGGAAGCACGGCGCGGCGAAGGTCGACTTCACGCGCGGCGTCGCGATCACCTCCTCGATCCACCCGGACGAGAACACCCACATCGAGCCGGTCCGCTACGGCAAGGGCTCCAACGCCATGGGCGGCATGACGGTCCTCCAGGTGCCCTACGGCGCGCATCGCGTACGGAACTGGCTCCTGGAGATGGTCAAGCACCCCACCCTGGCCCTCCGCGCCCTCTCCAACCGCCGCTGGTCGGAGCGGACGATCATCGGTCTCGTCATGCAGTCCCTGGACAACTCCCTGACGACCTACCGCAAGCCGGGCGGCGTCGGAAAGGGCCTGCTCACGGCCCGCCAGGGACACGGCGCGCCGAACCCGAACCAGATCCCCGAGGCGACCCGCGCGGCCTCCCTGCTCGCCGAGGAGATCAACGGCTTCGCCGGCTCCAACATCGGCGAGCTGATGGGCACCCCGCTCACCGCGCACTTCCTGGGCGGCTGCCCGATCGGCGCGGACGCGGAGACCGGTGTCATCGACCCGTACCACCGGCTCTTCGGTCACCCGGGCATCTCGGTCGTCGACGGGGCGGCGGTCTCCGCCAACCTCGGCGTCAATCCGTCGCTGACGATCACGGCGCAGGCGGAGCGGGCGATGTCGCTGTGGCCGAACAAGGGCGAGGAGGACCCGCGCCCCGGCCAGGGCGAGGCGTACGTCCGCGTCGCGGCCGTCGCCCCGAAGTCCCCGATGGTTCCGGCGGACGCCTTCGGCGCGCTGAAGCTGCCGTTCCTGGGGATGCCGGCGGTCCCGCCGAAGAAGGCGTAGCCGGGTCCGGACGTGGAAGAGGCGCTGCACCCCCCTCCGAGTGCAGCGCCTCTCCAGCTTCTGGGTGGTGCTGCATACATGACCTGTGTCCAGAGGGATTGGTTGTAGGCGATCGGAGAATTCTTGATGTGACGCGCGTCACGTGGTCCGGAGGGTGCCGTTCCCGGGCAGCGCAAGGGCCCCGTGGCGCGATTCCGGTCGCGGCACGGGGCCCTTGGCGATCGGCACCGGTGTCAGGGCAGCGGCGGTGCCGGGGGAGCGCGGCGCCCGGGGGTCGCGCCGCGAGGGTGGTGTGGGGTGGAGGGGACGGGGAGGGGTGGGAGATGTTCGTGCTGGACGGACGTCGGCGCATCCGTCTGGACCGGTTGCGGTCGGCCCCGGGCGTCCCCGGGGCCGACCGCCCTTTCTGGGTGACCGGGCTGCTGTCCCCTGCCGTCCGGTCACGCGCGCTGGGGCGAGGTCCCACGACGTACTTGCGGTACGTCACACGCCCCAGCGAAGCCACGCGTGGTTTTTTCGGGCCCGCCCCTGGCTGGCACGGACACCGGGACCAACGAAGGGGGCCGGGAGGCGGTCACGCGCCGTACGGGTGAGAGCGGGCCCGAACTCAGGTCCGTCACCCCGCCCGCGGGAGGCACCTTGATGCGCGCCCGGACGTGCGCGTGTCCTCAGATACGGCCCCGGCAGAGCTCCAGCATCGTCATCGCCAGCGCCGTGCCCGGCTTGCCCAGCGCGTCCCTGTAGTGGCCGAGCACCTCCATCTCGCGCGCGAGGTTCACCCGGCGGCCGCCGGAGCCGATCCGGGCCTCCTGGATCACGGCCGAGACGGCCATCCGTTCCTGGATCAGGCCGATGATCCGGTCGTCGAGCGAGTCGATCCGCTCGCGCGCGTCACCGATGAGCTCGGCCGCCTCGTCGGTCCGGGCGCCGGTCTTCTCGGTGTGGGTCATCGCGGTCATGGTGGGGCTCCTGTTCTGGTGGGGTGCTGCCCCGGAGCGACAGGGCCCGGAAACGACAGAGCGCCCCGGGCCTTGTCGGCCCGGGGCGCCTGGGAAGTCGCTTGTCAGTTGCTCAAGCAGCACGACCATGGCAGCCGGACGGGCCGGTGCCATAGGTAAAGACGAAGGTCGTGAGCTTGCGCATGCGGACAGTATGGACTCCGCCGCGGGGCCCGGGACAACCCGGGTTCGGATGGTGAGACGAAAAGCGAGCCCGGCGCGCCGGTAGAATCGACAAATAGCCCCCCTTCGGGGGACCCCCTCCCTACCGCCGGAAGGCCGCCGTAGTGTCATCAGCGACTCCCGCTGCCGCGCCCGACGTCACCAACCCGGACGTAGTCCTCGTTGTCGACTTCGGCGCCCAGTACGCCCAGCTCATCGCCCGACGCGTCCGTGAGGCGCGGGTCTACAGCGAGATCGTCCCGTCCACCATGCCGGTGGCCGAGATGCTGGCCAAGAAGCCGAGGGCGATCATCCTCTCCGGCGGCCCGTCCTCCGTGTACGCGGAAGGCGCCCCGCGCCTCGACCGCGCGCTCTTCGAGGCCGGTGTCCCCGTCTTCGGCATGTGCTACGGCTTCCAGCTGATGGCGACCACCCTCGGTGGCACCGTCGACAACACGGGCGCCCGCGAGTACGGCCGTACGCCGCTGCACGTCTCCAAGGCCGGATCGACCCTCTTCGAGGGCACCCCGACCGAGCAGTCCGTGTGGATGTCGCACGGCGACGCCTGCTCCGCCGCCCCCGAGGGCTTCGCCGTCACCGCGTCCACGGACGTCGTACCGGTCGCCGCCTTCGAGAACGACGAGAAGAAGCTGTACGGCGTCCAGTACCACCCCGAGGTGCTGCACTCCACGCACGGCCAGCAGATCCTGGAGCACTTCCTCTACCGGGGCGCCGGCATCGAGCCGACCTGGACGACCGGCAACGTCATCGACGAGCAGGTCGCGGCCATCCGCGAGCAGGTCGGCACCAAGCGCGCCATCTGCGGTCTGTCCGGCGGCGTCGACTCCGCCGTGGCGGCCGCGCTCGTCCAGAAGGCGATCGGCTCGCAGCTCACCTGCGTGTACGTCGACCACGGCCTGATGCGCAAGAACGAGACCGAGCAGGTCGAGAAGGACTTCGTCGCCGCGACCGGCGTCCAGCTGAAGGTCGTCGACGCGCAGGAGCGCTTCCTCGCCGCCCTCGCCGGGGTCTCCGACCCCGAGCAGAAGCGGAAGATCATCGGGCGCGAGTTCATCCGCGTCTTCGAGCAGGCGCAGGCCGAGATCGTCGCCGAGTCGGCGGGCGCCGGCGAGGACGTCGCGTTCCTCGTCCAGGGCACGCTCTACCCGGACATCGTCGAGTCCGGCGGCGGCACCGGCACCGCGAACATCAAGTCCCACCACAACGTGGGCGGCCTGCCCGAGGACCTGGAGTTCGAGCTCGTCGAGCCGCTGCGCCAGCTGTTCAAGGACGAGGTCCGCATGGTCGGCCAGGAGCTCGGCCTGCCGGAGGAGATCGTCCAGCGGCAGCCGTTCCCGGGCCCCGGCCTCGGCATCCGTATCGTCGGCGAGGTCACCAAGGAACGCCTGGACCTGCTGCGCGAGGCCGACGCCATCGCCCGCGAGGAGCTGACGGCCGCCGGTCTCGACCGCGAGATCTGGCAGTGCCCCGTCGTGCTGCTCGCCGATGTGCGCTCGGTGGGCGTGCAGGGCGACGGCCGGACGTACGGTCACCCGATCGTCCTGCGTCCGGTCTCCTCCGAGGACGCCATGACGGCGGACTGGACGCGGATGCCGTACGACGTCCTGGCGAAGATCTCGACCCGCATCACCAACGAGGTCGCCGATGTGAACCGTGTGGTGCTCGACGTGACGAGCAAGCCGCCGGGCACCATCGAGTGGGAGTAGGACCTCCGGTCACTCCCGTAGGCGTGTGAAGCCGCCGCCCCCGTCATCCCGGGGGCGGCGGCTTCGTCGTCTGCGTCGTCTGCGTCGTCTTCGGGCTCCTCGTCGTCTTCGTCGTGTGATCTCTCTGGTCAGTTGTACGGCCCGGCGTTACCTTCCCGCGCATGAGTGATGCACCGGCACCCGTACCCGTCGAGCACCTCCATGTCGCGATGCCGCCCCTCCACGAGACCGCCGACGAGGAGCGGACGTACCGCAAGCGGAGACTCGCGGGCGCGCTCAGACTCTTCGGACAGTTCGGGTACGAGGAGGGCGTCTCGGGTCATGTGACCGCCCGGGACCCCGAGTACGCCGACTGTTTCTGGGTGAACCCCTTCGGCGCGCCCTTCGCCGAGCTGACCGCGAGCGACCTGGTCCTGGTCAACGGGGACGGGCAGGTGGTGCGGGGCAGCGCACCGGTGAACCAGGCGGCCTTCGCCGTCCACGCCCAGGTGCACCGGGCCCGGCCGGACGTCGTCGCCGTCGCGCACAGCCACTCCACCTACGGGCGGGCGCTGGCCGCGCTCGGCGAGCTGATCGAGCCGATCACCCAGGAGGCCTGCGGGTTCTACCAGGACCACGCGCTCTACGACGCGTACACCGGCGTTGCCGTCGACCACGAGGAGGGGCGGCGGATCGCCACCGCCCTCGGTCCGTACAAGGCGATCGTGCTCCGCAATCACGGGCTGCTGACCGTCGGGACCTCGGTCGACGCGGCCGCGTGGTGGTTCATCGCCATGGAACGGTGCGCCCGGGTTCAGCTGACCGCGCGGGCCGCCGGGAAGCCGGTGCCGATCGGGCACAAGGGCGCGGTCGCCACCCGCGAGCAGCTCGGCACCGACCTCGCCGCCTGGATCAACTACCAGCCACTGTGGCGCCGGATCAGCCGCGCCGAGCCCGAACTGCTGTCGTAGAGGTGGCCTTAACTGTCTTTAACTGTCTTTAACTGTCCTTACGTCAATGTGATGACGGTTCAATCACTCTCGCGCGGGGCGCACGGAGCAGGCCGGAGGCTCTTGGGTGCGACACAATTCCCAGTACTCAACGGTCAGTTGACGGGTAGATCGGGAAGTGGGCGCCGTGGCGGTGCAAGAGGCGAGACAGTGCGGTGACCACGCGGGGTGCGCGGAGGGCGGGCGCGCGGGTCACCGGCGAGCGGTCGCCGCCTTCCTCGCCCGACGGGACGAGCTGGCCGCGGGCCAGGGTGTGCCCGCGGCCGTCGCGCACTCGCCGGGGGCCTCGCGGCAGTGGGTCTCCGACGCGCTCGCCCAGTCCGCGCGCGCGGTCGCGGCCCGCGGCCGCGCGGCGGACGACGCATGGCTCCGCCGGGTCCGGTACGCCACGCTCGGCGCCGTCTGGGGCGGGGTCCTCGCCCTGCTCCTCGGTCAGACGCTCACGGCGCTCGGCACCGGCTGGACCGGACCGCGCACGGCCGGGCTCGTCGCCGCGCTCGTCCTCGCCGTCCCGCTCACCCTCGCCGCGCATGCCCACCGCGCGCGCGGCGGCGTCCTCGCCCCGCTGACCGGGGAGGACAACCGGCTCTCCACCTCCCGCGTGGTGGCCGCCGGCTGGCTGCTCCTCACCGTCTACACCGTGCTCTTCCTCGCGCTGCGCCTGGTCACCGGCGCCGAACGGGTCGGCCTCGGCATCCGCCAGGGCGCCGGACTGCTCACCGTCTTCGCGCTGACGGCGGCGGTCGCCGTCGCCACCCGCAGGATCGTGTGGTCCCGTGTCGCGGGGCAGCGGCTGCAGAAGGTCCGGGCCGACCGGCCCCGCGCCGCCGATCTGCTCTGCGACGACGACGGCCGCGCCTGCCTCACCGACGTCGCCCACGTCCTGGTTTCCGGCGCCGTCCTCGTCGTCGCCGCCGTGCGGCTGGGGCGCGCCCCCGACCGGCTGCCCGAGGTGCCGTGGTCCCTCGTACTCCTCGTCGCCGTGGCGGCGGCCGCGTACCTCGCGGCCAAGTTCACGGAGGGCGGCCGGCCCGCGATCCTCTCCGTCGTCCGGTCCCGCGAGGCGGGCGACCTGGATGCCGCGATCCGCATCGGCGACGACATCGAGATCCGAGGGACCGGTTTCGTCCCGGCCGGGGCCTCGGGACCGGACCCGTTGACCCGATTGGTCGTGCGCGTCGGTCCCGTTCACGCGCACGTTCCCCTGGTCCCCGTCCCGGGCGGCTTCGCCAACCCCACGGACACGGTCCTGACCGTTCCGCTGCCGGTCGACGTGGAGCCGGGGCGGGTCGAGGTGTCGGTGGTGACGGCCTCCGGCGTGGAGACCAACCGGGTCACGATCGACGTCGTCGACTGAACCATCCGCGCGTCCTCCACGTATCCACGGGGAGGGGGTCCGGGGACAATCGATTCCGCGGACAGTGGCGTGGAGAGGCAGGCCGACGATGGCACAGCACGGCAATGGAACGTCCGGGGCGCCCGGGGCTTCCGACCCGACCGGTTCGACGGGCTCGACCGGTTCGACCCGTCCGTACGGAGTGCCGGGCGGTGGCCATGGCGGGCGCGGGGGGCACGGCGGCCACGGCGGGTCCGGCCGGTCCGGGGGGCTCACCGCCTGGAAGGCGGCCGCCTCGCGCTATGCGCTGCTGCCGCTGCGCATCTTCCTCGGCGTCACCTTCGTCTACGCCGGGCTCGACAAGCTCACCGACTCCGCCTTCATGTCCGACAGCGGCAGCGGGTCCATCGGCGAGATGATGCGCGGCGTCCGGGACACCTCGGCCATCCCCGCCCTCGTCGACCTGGCGCTCAAGAGCCCCGTCGGCTTCGGCTACGCCATCGCCTTCGGTGAACTGGCCGTCGGCCTCGGCACGCTGGTGGGCCTGTTCGCCCGGGTGGCCGCGCTCGGAGGGGCGCTGATCTCCCTGAGCCTGTGGCTGACGGTGAGCTGGCAGGTCGACCCGTACTACTACGGGAACGACCTCGCCTATCTCATGTCCTGGCTCCCGCTCGTGCTCGCCGGCGCCGCGTACTTCTCGCTCGACGCCGTTCTCGCCGAGCGGCGGCGGCGCACACCGTAGGCGATCCAGGTCGCCACGGCCGCCAGACCCAGGCCGCCGAAGAGGATCGGGATCACTTCGTACCAGGGCGTCTCCCAGGCGTCCGCGGCGTCCCCCGCGTACATCACGGCGAGGGCGAGGGCTGTCGCGCCGACGATCAGCCGGCCCGGCCGGAACTCATGAAGCAGCACGGATGACCTCCACCTGTCCGAGACCGACCTCCAGCGAGAGGTCGACCGTTCCCCCGGGCGCGGTGCCTTCGACGGGGGGCAGCGTCCGCCGCTCGTCGCGGTCGGGCGCGATGTCGATGTCCTCGGGCCGCTGCTGCGGCAGCTGAAGATCACCCAGGCCCACCTGGGCCCGCAGCTTCACCGTGACGTTCTTCGGCACGATCACCTCCAGCTTCCCTGCGCCGACCTCGGCCTCCGTACCGACCGTCGTGCCCGCCGGGACGGCGAGCCGTGACAGATCGAGCGTGCCGACGCCCGTGCCCAGTTCGTACCGGGGCTCCACGGCGGCGACCGACGCCGGTCTCCAGGTCGTACGGACCCACTCCGTGGAGATCTCCTTGGGCAGCGCCGCCGCCACCGCGAGCAGGCCCGCGGTGACCACGGTCAGGAAGAGCGTGCCGAACCCGGTCCGGCCGAGGAAGCTGCTGACCACCAGACCGAGACCGAACACCCCCAGGGCGGCGACCAGTCCGATCTGCAGGCTCGTACCGAGCGGATGCGTCTCCCAGGACAGCCCGGTGCCGAGGCCGCCCGCGAGCATCGCGAGGAGGAGGACCAGGCCGCCGATGGAGCGCGGCCCGCGCCGGACCGCCGACGCCTCCGGCCGTCGCCCGGCCGCCGGGCCGTCCGAGCCCCACTGGCTGCCGGGCACCGGGATCTCCCCGTTCGGGAGCCGGCCGTCCGGCCCCGCGCCGTGCGGGCCCCAGAGGTAGCCGATGGCGACCTTGCCCGTCGAGCCGTCCTTGACGATGGGGTCCTTCCACCAGGAGGGGAACTCCACGAGCGGGGGCGCCTTCGTCTCGGGCGGTGCCTCCGCGACCGCGGCCGCCGTCGCCGCGTCCATGCGGCTCTCGGTGTCGCCCGTGGTGGCCTGCACGCGCCGCTGGGACCAGACCGCCGCGCCGCACACCGCTATCGACAGCATCATCGCGAACGCGAGCATCCCGCCGTTGCGCAGCATCGACAGGAAGACACCGCACCCCACCAGGGCCATCAGCACGGCCGCGAGCGCGGCACCGTCCACCCTGCCCGAGAGCAGTCTGCGGCCCTCGTTCTCCTCCTCGCCCGCGAGCGGCAGGAGCAGCCACGCGAAGCCGTAGAAGATCAGCCCGAAACCGCCGGTCACGGCCAGCACGCCGATCGCGATACGGAAGATCACCGGATCGAGGTCGAAGTGCCGGCCGAGGCCACCGCACACACCGGCCACGACCCGGTGCTGCCGAGAGCGGCGCAGGGGCGCGGCAGGGGGAGCCTCCGCCGGCGGCGGGGCCTCGTGCGAGGAAGGCGTCGAACTCGTCATGCGTCCATGGTGACGGCCGCCGTCCCGCCGCGGCACCGGGGCCGACCCTGGCCCGACCCTGATATTCCGCGGGCGGTCCACCCCGAGAAGTCCCCAGGGGCCGCTTCCTAGGGGCGATCTCAGGGATCGACCCTGATGTACCCGCCCGGCCGCACGTGTGACGATCGGTGCATGCCAGCAGCCGCCCAAGCCACCGAGACCGACGAACCGCCCGTGCGCAAGCTCTACCGCAGCGCCGACGGACGGTGGCTCGGCGGTGTCGCGCGCGGCCTCGCAGGTCATCTCGGACTGCCCGTGGTCTGGGTCCGCGTCCTGTTCGCGGCCCTGCTCCTCGCGGACGGCCTGGGCGCTCTCCTGTACGCGGTGTTCTGGATCGTCGTCCCGCTCGGTGTCGGCGGCCGGAGCGCGCCCCGCCCCGTCTTCGAGACCACCGCCGACGGCAGACGCCGGCTGCGCAAGCCGGACCGGGGCCAGGTCTTCGCCCTGATCGCGCTGGGGATCGGCGCCGCGGTCTTCGCGGGCAACATCAACTGGGGCAATCAGACGGACCGATATGTCTGGCCCACGCTGCTCATCGGGGTCGGCGTCGTCCTCGTCTGGCGGCAGGCGGACAACGCCCGCCGCGCGAGCTGGACCGAGCCGGGCCGCCGCCGGCGCACCCTCCAGCTCGCCCGCGGGTTCGCGGGCGTCGCCCTCGTCGGCATGGGCCTGACGGTCTTCATGGTGGTCCGGGGCTCCGCCGCCCAGCTGGGCACGGCGCTCACCGCCGCGATAGCCGTGCTCACCGGCATCGCGCTGCTCGCCGGGCCGTGGCTGGTGCGGATGTCGCAGGACCTCTCCGAGGAGCGGACCATGCGGATCCGCGCGCAGGAGCGCGCCGAGGTCGCGGCCCATGTCCACGACTCCGTTTTGCACACGCTCACGCTGATCCAGCGCAACGCGGACGAGCCGGGCGAGGTGCGCCGACTGGCCCGCGCGCAGGAGCGGGAGCTGCGGAACTGGCTGTACAAGCCGGAGGGCACGGGCAAGGACGAGAGCGAGGAGCCCGAGACGCTCGCCGAGGCGGTGAAGCGGGCAGCCGCCGAGGTCGAGGACAAGCACGGCGTCCCGCTGGAGGTCGTGGTCGTGGGCGACTGCCCGCTCGACGAGAAACTGGCCGCACAGATGCAGGCCGCGCGCGAGGCGATGGTCAACGCCGCCAAGTACGGTGGCGAGGGAGGGGCGGTGCAGGTCTACGCGGAGGTCGAGGGCCGTACGGTGTTCGTCTCCGTGCGGGACCGCGGCCCCGGCTTCGACCTCGACGCGGTGCCTGCCGACCGGATGGGCGTACGAGAATCGATCATCGGCCGGATGCAGCGCAACGGCGGTTCGGCCCGGTTGCGGTCCGTGCCGGACGGGGGCACCGAAGTGGAGCTTGAGATGGAGAGGGCGGACGGATGAGCGACGAGACCGGGACCGGGACGACGGCGGCACCGACCACGGAGCGTCGGGTGCGGGTCGTGCTCGTCGACGACCACCGGATGTTCCGCACGGGCGTTCAGGCCGAGATCGGCCGGACGGACGTCACGGGTGTCGAGGTGGTCGGGGAGGCCGCCGATGTCGACCAGGCGGTCACGGTGATCACCGCGACCCGCCCCGAGGTCGTCCTGCTCGACGTGCACCTGCCGGGTGGCGGCGGGGTGGAGGTGCTGCGCCGCTGCGCGAACCTGATGACGGCGCCCGAGGACCCGGTGCGGTTCCTGGCCCTGTCGGTCTCGGACGCCGCGGAGGACGTGATCGGGGTGATCCGGGGCGGCGCCCGCGGCTATGTCACCAAGACGATCACGGGCACCGACCTGGTCGACTCGATCTTCCGTGTCCAGGAGGGCGACGCCGTGTTCTCGCCCCGGCTGGCGGGCTTCGTGCTGGACGCCTTCGCCTCCACCGACGCCCCGCCGGTGGACGAGGACCTCGACCGGCTCACCCAGCGCGAGCGCGAGGTGCTGCGGCTGATCGCCCGTGGGTACGCCTACAAGGAGATCGCCAAGCAGCTCTACATCTCGGTGAAGACGGTCGAGTCGCATGTCTCGGCGGTGCTGCGCAAGCTGCAGCTGTCCAACCGGCACGAGCTGACCCGCTGGGCGACGGCCCGCCGACTGGTCTGAGCCTGCGCGCCTCACGCGACGCGCGTCGTGCGGGCGGCCGCGCGCCCGCACGACACGCGCGTCAGGCGGGCGCGCGCCCTCACGAGACGCGTGTCGCTCCCGCGAAGGGCATCTCGTCGATGGGCGCGATCCGCACCGGCGCGCCCGGTCGGGGCGCGTGGATCATCTGGCCGCCGCCGATGTAGAGCCCGACATGGCTGATCCCCGAGTAGAAGAACACCAGGTCGCCCGGGGCCAGTTCGGAGCGGGAGACCCGCTGCCCGGCGTTGATCTGCGTGTACGTCGTCCGGGGCAGCGCCACCCCGGCCGAGCGCCAGGCGGCCTGCGTCAGCCCCGAGCAGTCGTACGCCGACGGCCCCGTCGCGCCCCACACGTACGGCTTGCCGATCTGGTCCCGGGCGAAGGAGATCGCCTGCTCGGCGCGGCTGCTCGGCGCCGTGACCGGACCGCGCGTCCCCGAGGCCCGGTCGGCCCGGGTCCCCGACGTTCCCGTGGAGGAGCCGTCGGCGTCACTCCGCCCCGACCCGGCCGCCGCCGCCTCGTACCGTGCCCGCTCCTCGGCGGTCAGCCGGGCCAGCAGCGAGCGCGCCTCGCCGAGCTTGCCCTGGACGGCCGCCTTCTGCCGCCGCAGATCGGCCTCGTGCCCGCGCAGCTGGGTAAGCCGCTCGTCGGACTCGGCCCGCAGCTGTCTGATCCCGGCGAGTTCCCGCCGCATCGAGGCGATGGTCGCCGCCTGCCGCTGACCGGCCTTCTCGGCCAGCGCGGCGCGCTCCAGATACTGCTCGGGGTCGGAGGTGAGCGCGAGCTGAACGGCGGGGTCGAGGCCGCCGGAACGGTACTGGGCGGCGGCGACGGAACCGAGCCCGTTGCGCGCGGTGTTGAGCCGGTCGGTCCTCCGGGCGGCCTCGTCCCGCAGCCGGTCGAGTGCGTCCCGCGCCGCGTCCGCCTTCTCCTTCGCGCCGTTGTACCTCTCGGTGGCCACCTCGGCCTCCTGGTACAGCCGGTCCACCTTCGCCTTGACCTGGGCGGCGGTAAGCCGGGGCTCGGCGTGCCCGGACCCCTCGAAGAGGGTCGCCGTCGCCGCGGAGGCGAGGGCGAGCGTGGCGGCGGTCCGTGCCGCCTGGCCACCGAGGGGGGAGTTCCTGGGCTTCCGGTGCGATGCCACGAGGGCGGGTCACATCCTCTCCCTGAGGGGGTCGATGCCCACCGGGTCCGGCGATGGACCGCACAGGGGAGACGGCCCACCGCCGGATTCTCGGCGGGGGCGGCCGACTGCCGCCGGGAGACCGACGGTGGTGGGGAGCCGGCCACCTGGGGGAGGACGCTAAACCTGCCCGTCACGGGGCGGCGCGGCCTTGACCGCTATTGGCGCCAGTTGTCCCTTCGGGACCGTTCCCCTCCGGCCGCGGCGACGGGTGGGCCACGCATTCCGGCGCGGGCATGACCGAACGGCCGGAGAAGCCGCACCCGGCCGAACGGGGGTGCTATGGCCACGGTTAGGCTCCGCCCCATGGACGTACTCATCAATGTCTTCGTCGCCCTGCACATCATCGGAATCGCCTCGCTGCTCGGTGGATTCCTCACCCAGATGAAGGCGATGGGCGCGGGTACGGCCCGCTTCACGCCCGCCATGCTCCACGGCGCGCTCACCATGCTGGTCACCGGCGTCGCCCTGGTCGGCCTCAATCAGGCGGACGACCAGAGCGTCAACAACGTGAAGATCGGCATCAAGATGGCGGTGCTCGTCGTCATCCTCGCCCTCGTCTATGTGAAGCGGGACGAGGAGACGGTCGACAAGGGCCTCTTCGGCGCCGTCGGCGGCCTCACGATCGCGAACATCTTCATCGCGACCCTCTGGACCTGACGGCACCGGCGGCACCGGCGCCGGCTCAGGCCGGGCGGACGCCGCCGTAGATCGGCATGTAGTAGATCGACTCCTCGCGGACGTTCGCGCCCGGCTTCGGTGCGTGGATCATCTTGCCGCCGCCGATGTAGAGACCGACGTGGCTGATGTCGTCGTAGAAGAAGACGAGGTCCCCGGGGAGCAGATCGGCCGTCGCGACCCGGGTGCCCACCTCCACCTGGTCCCAGGTGGTACGGGGCAGGTCGACGCCCGCGGCCTTCCAGGCGCCCTGGGTGAGTCCCGAGCAGTCGTACGAGCTCGGGCCGGTCGCGCCCCACACGTACGGCTTGCCGATCTGGGCGCGGGCGAAGGCCATCGCCTTCTCCGCCTTCGCCGCGTACGTCGAGCCGGCCGATCCACCGGTCGATCCGCCGGGCGCCGGCTGCGTCGGCTGCTGCTCCTTCGCCGCCTCCTCCTGCCTGCGCCGCTCGGCCTCCTCCGACTCGGCCCTGGCCTCGGCCTCCGCCTTGGCCCGCGCCTCCGCCTTGCGCCGGGCCTCCGCCTCCCGCTTGCGCTCCAGCTCCGCGAGCCGCGCCTTCTCCTCGGCCGTCAGCCGGGCCAGCAGCGTCCGCGCCTCGCCCAGCTTCCGCTGGACGGTCTGCTTGGTCGTACGGAGCGTCGCCTGCGACTCGGTGAGGGTCTCCAGGCTCTCCGTCGCCTTCGCGCGCTGCTTCGCCGCCGCGACGCGCTTGCCCTCGTACTCCGTCACCGCGCTGCGCTGGCGCTCGGTGAGCCGGTCCATGAGGTGGGTCTGGTCGAAGTACGACTGCGGGCTGTCCGCGAAGATCAGAGCGGCGGTCGGGCCGACGGCCCCCGCGCGGTACTGCGCCGCCGCGTACGAGCCGAGCGCCCGCCGCGACTCGTTGATCTCCTGCGTCCGCTTGGCCACGTCGTCCAGGAGCCCGTCGACCTTGCGACGCTGCTGGTCGGTGGCCTCCTTGGCCCGGTTGTACTCCTGCGTCGCCGTGCCGGCCTGCCGGTAGAGGTCGTCGACCTTCTTCTGGATCTCCTCCACCGTCGGCTTCGACGGGGCGGCGGGTGTCGCCTGGGCGCTCTGCGTGGTCAGCAGCGTGACCCCGGCGAGTGCGGCCGTCGTGACCCCGACGGCGGGGGAGTGCGAACGATTGCTGCGCGGCTTGCGATGGGACGCCAAGACCGGCATCTCCTTCCGTGGCCGCCGAGGGGAACGACCGGCGACAACTGCCGTGGGGCAGGGCCGGTTTCGGCGTGAGCGGCCCGCTCGGCGCGTTTCGCCGTCGGAGCGGACGGGCTGCCTGGGCGAGCACGCTAGCCAACCGGTGAGGGTGCTGTGAAGGCCGATGTTCGATATGCCCGATACATTTTCGTGACCTGAAGCGGATGGCCACCCTCCGTGACATTTCTGTCACTTCGGGAGGTGGGGACCGGCTGTCGGTGCGGCGGCCTAGACTCGTTAGGCGATGAGCAGCCTCTTTGACGACAGCTTCCTGGCGAGCCTCCAGAACCACTCCTCGGAGGAGCCTCCGCCCCCGCCCGAGGACGACGAGCACCACGTCCACGGCGCCCCGGCCGCGGAGGAGGTCCCGCACGACCTCTTCGAGGGGCGCTTCGACGCGCCGCCGGCCCGGGACGCGTACTACCGCGACGGAGCCCCCCGCCCCGTCGTGGACGCCGCCGCGCTCCTGGACGGCCTGAACGAACAGCAGCGCGCCGCCGTCGTCCACACCGACACTCCGCTGCTCATCGTCGCGGGTGCCGGCTCCGGCAAGACCCGGGTGCTCACCCACCGCATCGCCCACCTCCTGGGCACCCGGCACGTGCACCCCGGCCAGATACTGGCGATCACCTTCACCAACAAGGCCGCCGGTGAGATGAAGGAGCGCGTCGAGCACCTCGTCGGCCCGCGCGCCAACGCCATGTGGGTCATGACGTTCCACAGCGCCTGCGTCCGCATCCTGCGCCGCGAGAGCAAGAAGCTCGGCTTCACGTCCTCCTTCTCGATCTACGACGCCGCCGACTCCAAGCGCCTGATGGCGCTGGTCTGCCGCGACCTGGACCTCGACCCGAAGAAGTTCCCGCCGAAGTCCTTCAGCGCCAAGATCTCGAACCTGAAGAACGAGCTGATCGACGAGGAGACCTTCGCCGACCAGGCCGTCGACGGCTTCGAGAAGACGCTCGCCGAGGCGTACCGGATGTACCAGGCACGGCTGCGCGAGGCCAACGCCCTGGACTTCGACGACATCATCATGACGACGGTCCACCTGCTCCAGGCGTTCCCGGACGTCGCCGAGCACTACCGCCGCCGCTTCCGCCACGTCCTCGTCGACGAGTACCAGGACACCAACCACGCCCAGTACACCCTCGTACGGGAGCTGGTCGGCACCGGTTACGAAGACCTGGACCCGGCCGAGCTGTGTGTCGTCGGTGACGCGGACCAGTCGATCTACGCCTTCCGCGGCGCGACCATCCGCAACATCCTCCAGTTCGAGGAGGACTACCCGAACGCGACGACGATCCTGCTCGAGCAGAACTACCGCTCCACGCAGACGATCCTCTCCGCCGCCAACGCCGTCATCGAGCGCAACGAGTCCCGCCGCCCCAAGAACCTGTGGACCAACGCGGGCGCCGGCGCGCAGATCACCGGCTATGTCGCCGACACCGAGCACGACGAGGCCCAGTTCGTCGCCGACGAGATCGACCGGCTCACGGACGCGGGCGACGCGAAGGCCGGCGACGTCGCCGTGTTCTACCGGACGAACGCCCAGTCCCGGGTCTTCGAAGAGATCTTCATCCGCGTCGGCCTGCCCTACAAGGTCGTCGGCGGCGTGCGCTTCTACGAGCGCAAGGAGGTCCGCGACGTCCTCGCCTACCTGCGCGTCCTCGCCAACCCCGAGGACAACGTCCCGCTGCGCCGCATTCTGAACGTGCCCAAGCGCGGCATCGGCGAGCGCGCCGAGGCGATGATCGACGCCCTCTCCCTCCGGGAGAAGATCACCTTCCCGCAGGCGCTGAAGCGGGTCGACGAGGCGTACGGCATGGCGGCGCGGTCCGCGAACGCGGTGAAGCGCTTCAACGCCCTCATGGAGGAGCTGCGCACGGTCGTCGACTCCGGCGCCGGCCCCGCCGTCGTCCTCGAGGCCGTCCTGGAGCGGACCGGGTACCTCGCCGAGCTGCAGGCCTCCACCGACCCGCAGGACGAGACCCGGATCGAGAACCTCCAGGAACTGGCCGCAGTGGCCCTGGAGTTCGAGCAGGAGCGGGGCGAGGACGAGACCGGCACCCTGGCCGAGTTCCTGGAGAAGGTCGCGCTCGTCGCCGACTCCGACCAGATCCCCGACGAGGACGAGGAGGGATCCGGCGTCATCACGCTGATGACGCTGCACACCGCCAAGGGCCTCGAATTCCCGGTGGTGTTCCTGACCGGCATGGAGGACGGCGTCTTCCCGCACATGCGCGCGCTCGGCCAGACCAAGGAGCTGGAGGAGGAGCGGCGCCTCGCGTACGTGGGCATCACCCGCGCCCGCGAGCGGCTGTATCTGACCCGTTCTTCGATGCGCAGCGCCTGGGGCCAGCCCTCGTACAACCCGGCCTCGCGCTTCCTGGAGGAGATCCCGGCGACGTATCTGGAGTGGAAGCGGACCGGTCCGATGGTCAAGCCCGCCGGGCCGACCTCGGGGATCACCTCCTCGCTCTCCTCCTCCCGAGCGCGCTCGGGCCCCTCGGGCTTCGCCACCCGCCGGACCAGCGACAAGCCGGTGATCACGCTCCAGGTCGGCGACCGGGTCACGCACGACCAGTTCGGCCTCGGCACGGTCATGCAGGTGACGGGTGCGGGAGCCGACGCGCAGGCGACGATCGACTTTGGTGACGAGAAGCCCAAGAGGCTGCTGCTGCGGTACGCGCCGGTCGAGAAGCTGTAGCGGTACGCACGGGAGAGGGGCCCCGGCTTCGGCCGGGGCCCCTCTCGCGTACGTCGGTACGGAGTCGTCAGCCGGTCGGGTTGAGACCGTGACTGCGCAGCCATGCCTCGGGGTCGATCGCGGCCCCGCCGCCCGGACGGACCTCGAAGTGGAGGTGCGGACCGGTGGAGTTGCCCGAGTTGCCGGAGTACGCGATGACGTCACCGGCCTTGACCTTGCCTGAGCGGATCTTGGTGCTGCTCAGGTGGCAGTACCAGGTCTCGGTGCCGTCCGGGGCGGTCACGATCGCCATGTTGCCGTAGGCGCTGTTCCACTGGGTGCGGACCGTGCCGTCGGTCGCGGCCATCACCTTCGTGCCGTACTGCACGGGGAAGTCGATGCCGGTGTGCACGGACATCCAGTTGACGCCCGCCTGGCCGTAGCTCGCGCTGAGCTGGTGCAGCTTCACCGGGAGCGCGAACTTGGGACGCATCGCCTCCTTGCGGGCGGCCTCCTCCTCGCGCTTCTTCTTCTCCGCCTCCTGGCGCGCCTTGAGGTCGATGCGCTCCTGGGTGCGGCTGGCGCGGTCGCCGAAGTCGCGGGCGTCGGCGCTGAGCGCCGCCAGCTGGGTGTCCAGCTTGTTGTTGGCGGCGACCGGCTTGACCGAGGAGGGGTCGGCGGCGGCGAGCGCCGTCGTGTCGTCCTTCTTGTCGGCGCCCGGGTCCGCGAGCCCGCCGACCGAGGCGGCGGCGATCCCGGCGACGCCCATGACGCAGGCGGAGGGAACGGCGACGGTCAGGAGCGCGGAGCGTTTGGCGGGCGTACGGCGACGGCCTCGGCTGCCACCGGAGGAGCGGCGCACGGGGCGGCCGACGGGGGCGGCGGCGGGTTCAGGGACGGCCGGAGACTCGTCGAGGAGCTCGACGGCCGGTTCCTCGGACCCCGCGGGGGCCTCGTAGTCGTACTCGTACGTGTCCTCGTAGGGCGCTTCGTACGGAGCCTCGTACGGCTGCTCGTTCGTGTCCTCGTACGGCGCCTCGTAGGTGTCCGCCTGCTCGGCCTGCGGTTCGGGCGCGGGGACGAACTCGTACTCAGGGGTGTACTGCTGCGGAACCACGGGCTCGGCGACCAGGACGTCCTGGTGCGGCGCGGCGTAGTTCCAGGCCGTGGCGTCGTACGTACCCGTCTCGAAGGTGGGGGTCGTCCACTGGCCGGTGGTGTCGTACGAGGCGAAGTGCGCGGTCTCGTACTGGCCCGTTTGCTGGGCCTCGTTCCAGGCGGAGGCGTCCCACTGTCCGGTGGTGTCGTACTGGACGCCGGCGTCGTACTGCCCGGTCGTGTCGTACTGACCGGTGGTCTCGTACGCGCCGGTCTCCCACTGGTGGCTGCCGCTCCACTGCGTGGTGTCGTACTGGCCGCTGTGACCGGCGTCGTAGCCGCCCGGGAGGGCGCCGAAGAGCGGGTCCGTGGCGAAGCTGCCGGTGCTGTGGGCGTCGTCTCCGACGTACCCGGCGTGGGGGTGCTGGTCGTTCACCAACTTCTCTCTCGCCTCGGCGGCAGGACCAGTCCGGGGCGGGCCCGTCGAGGGGTGTCCCGGGGTAAAGCAGTGGCGCGACTGTACCCGGCGGTATACGTGACCGACAATCTTCCGAGGGTTTTGGTTCCACAGGAAACGGGCAATCGGCCGTGTTTCGGCGGCCCGGGGACAGAGCTTTGGCTTGTGTTCGAGGAACGTTCGAAGAACAGCAACCTTCTGATGGGACGTCAGGCGTCCTGGCGTCATCCCGGCGCGCGGTGCTGCGTCGCGTCGGCTCGCGGTGCCGCGCCGAGCCGGCTCAGGCGACGGACGCGGCTCCCGGTTCGGCTTCCGGCGTGGCGTCGGGTTCGTCGATGTCCAGCGCCTCGCAGATCCCCGCCGCGACGGTCGGATGCACCGGCAGGGCGAGGTGGCCGATCCCGCTGACCTGAACGTTGTGCACCCGCAGATCCGGGTGGTCGAGGCGCGCCGTCTCCACCGGAACCATCACCTGGTCCAGATCGCTCCAGAAGCTGACGCAGCGCGTCCGGCACCCCTGCGCGGGCTCGGCGAGCTCCCGCAGGACGTCGGAGCCGGGGCGCATCTGGCGGACCAGGGGGTGGGCGCCCGCCCACGGGGCGGCGGTCGTCCCGGAGTGCGGGGTGCCGAGCATGACCAGCGTGCGCACCCGCGCGTCACCGCCCAGGCGCTGTACGTAATAACGCGCGATGAGCCCGCCCAGGCTGTGCCCGACGATGTCCACCTCGTGGTGGCCGGTGCGGGTGCAGACCTCCTCGACATGGCGGCCGAGGAGCTCGGCGGCGGCGCGCAGGTCGCAGGTGAGCGGAGAGTAGTTGAAGGACTCGACCGGGTGACGGCCGTGCCGGGCCAGGGAACGGCGCAGCAGGACGAAGACGCTGCGGTTGTCCACGAAGCCGTGGAGGAGGACGACGGGGCGCCCCGCCCGGGCCTTGGTCCCCGGCGCGGCGTCGGGGTCGGGGGCGGCCTCGGGGCGCTCGGAGACGATGCCGGAGGGGTAGAGGAGCAGATGGCCGGTGAGGATCGCCAGCTCGAGGGCGTTGGCCTTCAGTGCAGTGGTGACCTTGGTGAGCCTGGTGAGCTCCATCGGCGACCTCCGAGCGGCACGCGGGCGCCGAACGGTGGTCCGGTGAGCCGTACGTCCGGGCCGCCGGCTGACGGCCCGGACGTACGGCTACTCCGTTGCGGCTCCCTTGCGCGCGACCCTTGCGGCTGGTGGGCCCAGGAGGAGGGCCCGGGGTCCGGCGCGGGCGAACAATGTCCCACCGTGTGATTTCCCCCTCGGTGCCCACCGCGAAACAGCGGCGTGCGGGATGCTGGCGATAACGTTCGTTCACCTCCCCGGCAATCAGGCGCGGGGGTCGCATGTGGAGGCAGTGATGGGTGTGACCGGTCCGATCCGCGTGGTGGTGGCCAAGCCGGGTCTCGACGGCCACGATCGCGGGGCCAAGGTGATCGCGCGGGCACTGCGCGACGCCGGCATGGAGGTCATCTACACGGGTCTGCACCAGACGCCGGAGCAGATCGTGGACACGGCGATCCAGGAGGACGCCGACGCGATCGGCCTGTCGATCCTCTCGGGCGCCCACAACACGCTGTTCGTGAAGGTCCTGGAGCTTCTGAAGGAGCGCGACGCGGAGGACATCAAGGTCTTCGGCGGCGGCATCATCCCGGACGCCGACATCGCGCCGCTGAAGGAGAAGGGCGTGGCGGAGATCTTCACGCCGGGCGCGACGACGGCGTCCATCGTGCAGTGGGTCAACGCGAACGTCCGCGTCGCCGCGTAACCCCCTCAGGGTGAGGGGGCGGGGAGTGGCGGACGGGCGGCCCTGACGCGGGCCGCCGCAGCGCCGGGAAACTGTGACGCCCTTTCACCCGAACGGCCCAACACGCCGCCCGCCGGGACGCCGGTCGCGCTCCCTTTCGGCTACCCCGGTGGGGTGGTCGGGACCGTCCGCCACGCGGTCGGCTCGGTCGGCTCGGTCGGCTCAGTCGGTCCGGCCGTCGGCTCCGTCAGCTCCGTCTGCATCTGGGCGCGCAGGCGAAGGGTGGACACCAGGCGCTGGAACGCCTCCGACCAGTAGCCGCCGGCTCCCGGGGACGCGTCCTCCGGGTCCGTCGTGAGGGCGGTCAGAGACTCCAGCTGGCCGGCCGCGTCGGGCGAGAGGCAGCGTTCGGCGAGGCCCATCACCCCGCTGAAGCTCCAGGGGTAGCTGCCCGCGTCCCGGGCGATGTCCAAGGCGTCGATCACCGCCCCGCCCAGCGGCTCCGACCAGGGCACCGTGCACACGCCGAGGAGCTGGAAGGCCTCCGACAGGCCGTGGGCCGCGATGAACGAGGCGACCCAGCGGGCCCGCTCCTCGTGCGGGAGTATCGAGAGCAGCTTCGCCCGTTCCGCCAGGGACGACGTGCCCGGGCCGGTCGCCGGCGGGGCGGACGGCGCGCCGAGCAGCGCCCGCGACCAGTCGGCGTCCCGCTGGCGGACGGCGGCCCGGCACCACGCGGCATGCAGCTCGGCCGCCCAGTCGTCCATGACCGGCAGCGCGACGACCTCCTCGGGCGAACGCCCCCCGAACCGTTCCGGCCAGCAGGACAGCGGCGCCGACTCGACGATCCGGCCCAGCCACCAGGACCGCTCGCCCCGTCCGGTCGGCGGGACGGCGACGACTCCGTCCCGCTGCATCCCGGCGTCGCACTCGTGCGGTGCCTCGACGACGATCGTCGCGCGCCCTTGCGTACGGTCCAGGGAGACGCAGGACGACGCGCGGTCCGCCATCCGGTCGGCGAGGGCCGAGGAGGGCAGGGCGGAGAGCAGTTCGGCGGCGGTGGACCGCACGTTACGGCTGCGGTCGGACAGGGCCTCCTCCAGGAACTCCTCGTCCGCGCCGGAGAGCCCGGCCCGCAGGGAATCAAGGAACATCAGCCGGTCCTCGGCCCGCTCAGCCGTCCAGGTGGAACGCAGCAGGGCCAGGCCTGCGGCCGGATCATCGGCCCGTACGGAGGCGAGCAGCGCGACCCGCTCGGCGAACAGGCCCTCCGCCCAGAGGGCCTCGACCGCCTCGCCGTCCCGGGCGTCGGGGAGCGTGGTGCTGCCTCCGGCCCCGCGCAGGGCGAACTTCCAGTCCGGGTTGAGCCGGGCCAGCCAGAGCCCGCGCGGCCCTGCGAGGGTCAGCGCCTGGGGCCGTAGATCCGTACGGGCGCGGGCGGCGTCGAGGAGGGCGGGCAGGGTGGAGGCGGGTGCTCTGTAGCCGTGTTCGTTGGCGGCGGCGAGCCACTGGGGGAGCAGCTCGGCGAGGTCGGGCGCCGCCCCGCGCCGGCCGCCGGACGGGGCGGGGGCGGCGCGGCCCGCGAGCAACTGGCCGAGCCGGTGGCGCGCGGCCTCGGGCAGGGGGCGGCGGCGGTCCTCCGGCGCGGGCTCGGGAGCCGGGGCGGCGGGCCCGGGCCGCAGGCCCGCCCTGCGTCGTACGGTGTGCAGCGCGGCGGCGTCGAGCAGGGCGACGGGAGTGCCGCCGGCCGCCGTCGCGGGGAGTGCGGGCGGCCGGCGATCCGTGCCGAGCAGCGCCGAGGTGACGAGTTCTTCCCAGGCGTCCATGGAGGTCCTCCAGGCTGTCGTCGGGCGGTCGTACGGAGTCGGTCGACGAGTCGGTCGTACAGGGACGGTCGAACGGGGACGCGCGTACGGAGTCGGTCGTTCGGGTCAGTGGAGCGGGACCGTTTCGCCGGGGGCGTCGGCCGACCAGGCGGCGAGCGGGGTGAAACCGCGGTGTCCGCACTCGCCGAAGACGGTCACCGGGCCGCCCCCGGAGAGCGCGGCGAGCCGCCACAGGCCGGGCCGACCGAGAGCGGGCCCGCTGAGGGGCAGCGCCGCGCCGCCGTCCGCGGCCGGGGCCGCGTCGGCGAGCTGCCAGCCGTGGTCCGTCGGTATCGGCACGACGTCGGAGAGCGTCACCGGCCAGGAGTCCAGCCAGGGGTCGTCCCGCAGGGCGTGGCCGTAGGCCGTGAGCGCGTCGCCGACGGTGCCGCCGCGGGGCGGGGCGTCGAGCGGGACCGGGGCGGCGAACTGCTCTCCCAGCTCGGCCCTGAGCGCACCCGCGCCCGTGTGCGGGACGAGCGCGGCGTCGATCACGACCCCCACCGGAAGCGTCAGTTGGGGTGCGCGACCCGCCGCTCCGAAGGAGAGCAGCAGTGCCGTGCGCCCGGTGTCGCGGCCCCGCAGCCAGATGCGGCGCGTCGTCAGCTTGCCGTCGCCGGTGTCGTACTGGGCGAGGACGAGCCAGTGGTCCCGCACCGAGGGGCCCTCGGCGGGGGCGGTCAGGCCCACCCGGGTCCGTACCGTCGCCGCGAGCGGGCCGGGGAGCGTGTCCACGGAGAGCCAGGCCCGGTCGAGGAGATGGGTCAGCGCGCACTCCTCCAGGAGCCGCACCGGCCAACCCGGGCCCGAGCCCGGTATGGCGCCCAACTCCCTGACCCGGCCCGCGAGTCCCGGCGCCTGGGCGTCGACCATGCGGGCCGCGGTCTCCTCCCACAGGCCGTAGCCGGACTGCTCGGCCGAGGCCAGGCCGCCGCGCAGCAGATCGGCGAGCCGCTGCTCCAGCTCCTCGGCGCCCGAGGTGATCCGGGCCGACCGCCGCTCCGCCCTGCGCCGCGCGGCCTCGGGGTCGGCGCTGACGGCCGGACCGGCACCCTCTGCGCCCTTCGCGCGAGCGGCGGCGCGCTCGCGTCTGCCCTCCAGCCACCCGGACGCCCAGTCGGGCACGTCGGCGTCCGCGACGGCCGCCGTGTCCGTCGCCCAGAGGAGCAGCAGCCCCAGCGCGTGCTTGCACGGGAACTTCCGGCTGGGGCAACTGCACGAACAGGCCGGACCCGTGGTGTCGACGACCGTCCGGTACGGCTTGCTGCCGCTGCCCTTGCACAGACCCCACACGGCCCCGTCGCCGCCGCTGCCCGTGCCCGACCAGGGCCCGGCCGTGCCGAGCTTGCTTCCCGCCCTGCGCGAGGCGTCGTCAGGAGCCAGTGCCAGCACCTGATCCGCCGTCCAGCGCACCCCCTGTGTCTTCATGCCCTCGACCGTATGGGGCGCCACTGACAATGGACTTGACCTGCTGCTACGGCAGCCGGAAACGCGTCGCCGGGTATTTGACTTTGCCTGTCCTTTACGATTTTCTTCCGGGGCCCGCCACCGAACTCGTACCAGGGGGATCCCTCATGAAGCGCACCATCCGCACCGCCGTCGCGTCGCTCGCCGTCACCGGTCTCGCCTTCGGTCTCGGCGCGTGCTCCGCGGCCGACAAGGCCGCCGACCAGGTCGACAAGGCCGTGAACGAGACCTACGAGGTCACCTACGAGGTCACTGGCAAGGGCATCGAGTCGATCGACTACCACGGCGGCAGCGGCACGGCCATGGAGCCGAAGCTCGAGAAGGAGACGAAGCCGACCACGCCGTGGAAGAAGACGGTGACGCTGAAGGGCATCATGCCGGCGGCCGTCATGCCGATCTCGCTCAGCCCGGCCGACCTCACCTGCAAGGTCATCCACGAGGGCAAGGTCATCAAGGAGGCGAAGGGCGAGGAGGCGATGGCCGGGGGCTGCGTCGCGGTCTCCCCGATCGCCGGCTGACGCTCGTAGCGCATCCGGATTCCGCCCCTGACCTGCGGCGATGGCCGACTGTCAGTCGCATGGTGCACGGTGGATCCCACATCGGGTCGAACGATCTGGAGGGGGATCCATGACCGTGTCCGAAACCATCGCGAGCGCCGTGCCCGGTGCCGGAAGCGACACCGGGGCGGGCGTCGCCCCGGCCGCGGCTGACCTCGGTTCCGAGGCCCTGCGGCCGCACGCCGAACACGCCTTCGCGGACGAGCTCAAGGCGCTCGCCGCCGCCGACGACCGTCCGCGGCCCGTCCGTTGGCAGCTCTCGCCGTGGGCCGTCGCCACCTATCTCCTCGGTGGGACGCTCCCGGACGGAACGGTGATCACACCGAAGTACGTAGGACCGCGCCGCATCGTCGAGGTCGCCGTCACCACACTCGCCACCGACCGGGCGCTGCTCCTGCTCGGCGTGCCCGGCACCGCGAAGACCTGGGTCTCCGAGCACCTCGCCGCCGCCGTCAGCGGCGACTCGACGCTGCTGGTCCAGGGCACCGCCGGGACGCCCGAGGAGGCGATCCGGTACGGCTGGAACTATGCCAAGCTGCTCGCCCACGGCCCCAGTCGGGACGCGCTCGTGCCCAGCCCCGTCATGCGCGCCATGTCCGAAGGGCTGACCGCCCGCGTCGAGGAGCTCACCCGCATCCCCGCCGACGTGCAGGACACACTCATCACGATCCTGTCCGAGAAGACCCTGCCCGTGCCGGAGCTGGGCCAGGAGGTCCAGGCGGTACGGGGCTTCAACCTCATCGCCACCGCCAACGACCGGGACCGCGGGGTCAACGACCTCTCCAGCGCGCTGCGCCGCCGCTTCAACACCGTGGTGCTGCCGCTGCCCGCCACCCCCGAGGCGGAGGTCGACATCGTCGCGCGCCGCGTCGACCAGCTCGGCCGCTCGCTCGACCTGCCGGCCGTGCCCGAGGGCGTCGAGGAGATCCGGCGGGTCGTCACCGTCTTCCGTGAGCTGCGCGACGGGGTCACCACCGACGGCCGCACGAAGCTCAAGTCCCCTTCGGGGACGCTGTCCACGGCCGAGGCCATCTCCGTCGTCACCGGCGGCCTCGCGCTCTCCGCCCACTTCGGCGACGGCGTGCTGCGCCCCGCCGACGTCGCCGCCGGCATCCTCGGCGCGGTCGTCCGCGACCCGGCCGCCGACCGCGTCATCTGGCAGGAGTACCTGGAGACGGTCGTCCGGGAGAGAGACGGCTGGAAGGACTTCTACCGCGCCTGCCGTGAGGTGAGCGCATGACAGCGCCTCAGGCGGCGGGCTCACCCGTGAGGGTGACGGAGCCTCAGGGTGCGGGCGCGGGGGTGGCGCCTCGGGAGGTCGGGGCACCCACGCCGACGCCCACGCCACCGCCGACGCCCACGCCACCGCCGACGCCCGCGACGGCGGTGGCGGCTGCCGGAGCGGCGCCCTCCGTAGCGGCGCCCGCAGGCGGGGCGGCGCCCGCCGTCCGGGCGTCCGGGCCCTTGTTCCTCGGGGTGCGGCATCACGGGCCCGGGTCCGCCCGGGCCGTGCGGGGGGCGCTGGAGGCGCGGCAGCCGGCGGTCGTGCTGATCGAGGGACCCCCGGAGGCCGACGCCCTCCTCCCGCTCGCCTCCGACGACGGGATGCGGCCGCCGGTCGCCCTGCTCGCCCACGCAGTGGACGACCCCGGCCGGGCCGCGTTCTGGCCCTTCGCCGAGTTCTCGCCCGAGTGGGTGGCGATCCGCTGGGCGCTCGACCACGGAGCCGCCGTCCGCTTCATCGACCTCCCCGCCGCCCACACCCTCGCCGCCACCGACCCCACCTGGGGCGACGGCGAGGAGGACGAGGCCGATCAGGGGGTGCGGATCGACCCGATCGCCGAGCTCGCGCGCGCCGCCGGCTACGACGACCCCGAGCGCTGGTGGGAGGACGTGGTCGAGCTGCGCGGCGCCGCCGACCCCGTCACCCCCTTCGAGGCGCTCGCCGACGCCATGGGCGCCCTGCGCGAGACGTACGGTCACGGCGGCCACGCCCGTGACCTGGTCCGCGAGGCGTACATGCGGATCCAGCTCCGCGCCGCCCGCAAGGAGTTCGGCGACGACGTGGCCGTCGTCTGCGGCGCCTGGCACGTGCCCGCGCTGACCCGGAAGACGACCGTTACCGCCGACCGCGCCCTGCTCAAGGGCCTGCCCAAGGTGAAGACCGAGATGACGTGGGTGCCCTGGACCCACCGCCGCCTCGCCCGCCGCTCCGGATACGGCGCCGGCATCGACGCCCCCGGCTGGTACGGACACCTCTTCGCCGCCCCCGACCGCCCGATCGAGCGCTGGATGACCAAGGTCGCGGGCCTCCTCAGGGCGGAGGACACGATGGTCTCCTCCGCCCATGTCATCGAGGCCGTGCGGCTCGCGGAGACCCTCGCGGCGATGCGCGGCAGGCCGCTGGCCGGGCTCGGCGAGACCACCGACGCCGTACGGGCCGTGATGTGCGACGGCTCCGACCTGCGCCTCGACCTCGTGCGGGACCGCCTCGTCGTCGGCGACGTCCTCGGCGAGGTCCCCGCCGCCGCCCCCGCCGTACCGCTCCAGCGCGACCTCGCCCGGCTCCAGCGGAGCCTGCGCCTCAAACCCGAGGCGCAGGAGCGGGAGCTGGAGCTCGATCTGCGCAAGGAGAACGACGCGGCGCGCAGCCGCATGCTGCACCGGCTCGGCCTGCTCGCCATCGGCTGGGGCACCCCCGTCGCCGGGCGCGGCAGCACCGGTACCTTCCGGGAGAGCTGGCGGCTGCGCTGGGAGCCCGAGCTGCACGTCCGGGTCGCCGAGGCCGGCGTCTGGGGCACCACCGTGGAATCCGCCGCGACCGCCAAGGCCGAGGCCCGCGCCCTGGAGGCCACCGCCCTCGCCGACGTCACCTCGCTCGCCGAGCAGTGCCTCCTCGGCGGACTCGGCGCCGCCCTGCCCGTCGTCATGACGGCCCTCGCCGACCGCGCCGCGCTCGACACCGACGTCGCCCACCTCGCCCAGGCCCTCCCCGCGCTCGCCCGCTCCCTGCGCTACGGAGACGTGCGAGCCACCGACACCGCCGCGCTCGGTGAGGTCGCGGCCGGGCTCGCCGAGCGGATCTGCGTCGGCCTGCCGCCCGCCTGCACCGGGCTCGACACCGACGCCGCCGCCGAGATGCGCGGCCATCTCGACGGCGTCCACGGCGCGCTCCAGCTGCTCACCGACGACGCGGGGCTGACCGGGAGATGGGCCGGCGTCCTGCGCGGGCTCGCCGCCCGCGACAGCGTGCCGGGCACCATCCGGGGCCGGGCCGCCCGACTGCTCCTCGACGAGGGCGGCCTGGAGGAGGACGAGGCCGCGCGGCTGATGAGCCTCGCCCTGTCGCCCGGGACCCCGCCCGCCGACGCCGCCGCCTGGATCGAGGGCTTCGTCGGCGGCGCCTCCGGCGGAGGCATGCTCCTCGTCCACGACGAACGCCTGCTCGCGCTGGTCGACACCTGGCTGACGGGCGTCACGGCCGACGCCTTCACCGATGTCCTGCCGCTGCTGCGCCGCACGTTCTCGGCGTACGAGCCCGGCGTGCGCCGCACGCTGGGCGAGCTGGTCGCCCGCGGCCCGTCCGCCACCGCCGACCGTACGGAAGCCGGCCTGCCCGGATTCGGCCCCGGCCTCGACGAGGAGCGGGCCGACGGAGTCCTGCCGGTGCTCACGCTGATCCTGGGAGACATCGACATGGTGGGGGTGGACCGATGACCGGCACGATCGGCGGCACGGGGCACGACGAGCGGCTGCGCCGCTGGCGCATGGTCCTCGGCGGCGGCGACGCCGACGGCACGGGCTGCTCCCTCACCGGCACGGACGCCGCCATGGACGGCGCCCTGACCGCGCTCTACGGAGGAGGGGCGAAGAAGCCGGGGGGAGGCGCCACCGGGCGCGACCGGTCCGCCGGTCTCGGCGCCTCCGCGCCCTCCGTCGCCCGGTGGCTCGGTGACATCAGGACGTACTTCCCCAGCTCCGTCGTCCAGGTGATGCAGCGCGACGCCATCGACCGGCTCGGGCTCTCCACCCTGCTCCTGGAGCCCGAGATGCTGGAGGCCGTCGAGGCCGACGTCCACCTCGTCGGCACACTGCTCTCCCTCAACAAGGTGATGCCCGAGACGACCAAGGAGACGGCCCGGGCGGTCGTCCGCAAGGTCGTCGACGACCTCGAGAAGCGCCTCGCCACCCGCACCCGGGCCACGCTCACCGGCGCCCTCGACCGCTCGGCCCGTATCAGCCGCCCCCGGTACCGGGACATCGACTGGGACCGCACGATCCGCGCCAACCTCAGGAACTATCTGCCCGAGTACCGCACGGTCGTCCCCGAGCGGCTCATCGGCTACGGACGGGCGGCGCGGTCGGTCAAGAAGGACGTCGTCCTCTGTATCGACCAGTCCGGCTCGATGGCGGCCTCCGTCGTCTACGCCTCCGTGTTCGGCGCCGTCCTCGCCTCCATGAGGTCGATCGCGACCCGGCTCGTCGTCTTCGACACGGCGGTCGTCGATCTGACCGACCAGCTCGACGACCCGGTCGACGTGCTCTTCGGCACCCAGCTCGGCGGCGGCACCGACATCAACCGTGCCCTCGCCTACTGCCAGTCCCAGATCACCCGTCCGGCCGACACCGTCGTCGTCCTCATCAGCGACCTCTACGAAGGAGGCATACGCGACGAGATGCTGAAGCGGGTCGCGGCCATGAAGGCGTCCGGCGTCCAGTTCGTCGCCCTCCTCGCCCTCTCCGACGAGGGAGCCCCCGCCTACGACCGCGAGCACGCGGCGGCCCTCGCCGCTCTCGGCGCCCCGGCCTTCGCCTGCACCCCGGATCTCTTCCCCGAGGTGATGGCGGCGGCGATCGAGAAGCGGCCGCTGCCCGTGCCGGACCCGGCGGAAGGGCTGCGGAATCCGTAGCCGATCCACCACCCGAGCGGGCGTGTCGGGGCGCACTGAGGCCCATATCACACCCGGGTCCGCAGGCCCCTCACCCCGCGCCCGGGCGCGTCGTGAGGGCCGTACAGCCCTGTTCCCACCTGTGCCAGGGCCTCGGAGGCACCATAGGGGCCCCCTACGGACCGCCCCGGGACCCCTACGATCTGTGACTCGTATCACCGCTCCGGTGTGATCTGCGATTTAGGGACCCACGGCCTGCGGGGATAACCTGCGAGACGGACATGCCGCGTCCACGGACACCGTGTACGCCTCCCTTGTGACAGCGCAGTCACGTTGCCCTTCGCGGCACGCCCACGCAGACAACGAACCGCGATCATCAGAAAAGGGACGGACGCGCGTGGACCTGTTCGAGTACCAGGCGAGGGACCTCTTCGCCAAGCACGGTGTACCGGTGCTGGCCGGTGAAGTCATCGACACGCCTGAGGCGGCGCGCGAGGCCACCGAGCGTCTTGGCGGCAAGTCGGTCGTCAAGGCGCAGGTGAAGGTCGGTGGCCGCGGCAAGGCCGGCGGCGTGAAGCTGGCCGCCACCCCGGACGAGGCCGTCGCCCGCGCGACGGACATCCTCGGGATGGACATCAAGGGCCACACGGTCCACAAGGTGATGATCGCGGAGACCGCTCCGGAGATCCTCGAGGAGTACTACGTCTCGTACCTCCTCGACCGCACCAACCGCACCTTCCTCGCCATGGCCTCCGTGGCCGGTGGCATGGACATCGAGGAGGTCGCCGCGACGACCCCCGAGAAGCTCGCGAAGGTGCCGGTCAACGCCGTCGAGGGCGTCGACATCGAGAAGGCCCGCGAGATCGTGGCCCTGGCGCAGTTCCCGGCCGAGGTGGCCGAGAAGGTCGCCGAGGTCCTCGTGACCCTGTGGGACACCTTCGTCGCCGAGGACGCGCTCCTCGTCGAGGTGAACCCGCTGGCCAAGGTCGCCTCCGGCGACATCCTGGCGCTGGACGGCAAGGTGTCCCTGGACGCCAACGCCGACTTCCGTCAGCCCGGGCACGAGGCGCTCGAGGACAAGGACGCAGCCAACCCGCTCGAGGCTGCGGCCAAGGCCAAGGGCCTCAACTACGTCAAGCTGGACGGCGAGGTCGGCATCATCGGCAACGGCGCCGGCCTGGTCATGTCGACCCTGGACGTCGTCGCGTACGCCGGTGAGAACCACGGCGGCGTGAAGCCGGCCAACTTCCTCGACATCGGCGGCGGCGCCTCCGCCGAGGTCATGGCGAACGGCCTGGAGATCATCCTGGGCGACCCGGACGTCAAGTCCGTGTTCGTCAACGTCTTCGGTGGCATCACCGCGTGTGACGAGGTCGCCAACGGCATCGTCCAGGCCCTGGAGCTCCTCGCCACCAAGGGCGAAGAGGTCACCAAGCCGCTGGTCGTGCGCCTCGACGGCAACAACGCGGAGCTGGGTCGCAAGATCCTGTCGGACGCGAACCACCCGCTCGTGCAGCGTGTGGACACCATGGACGGCGCGGCCGACAAGGCCGCCGAGCTCGCGGCTGCGAAGTAAGGGACGAGGTCAAGCACACCATGGCTATCTTCCTCACCAAGGACAGCAAGGTCATCGTCCAGGGCATGACCGGTGCCACGGGCATGAAGCACACCAAGCTCATGCTGGGTGACGGCACCAACATCGTCGGTGGCGTGAACCCGCGCAAGGCCGGTACGTCCGTCGACTTCGACGGCACCGAGGTCCCGGTCTTCGGCTCCGTCGCCGAGGCGATGGAGAAGACGGGCGCCAACGTCTCCGTCCTCTTCGTCCCGCCGGCCTTCGCCAAGGCCGCCGTGGTCGAGGCGATCGACGCCGAGATCCCGCTCGCGGTCGTCATCACCGAGGGCATCGCCGTCCACGACTCCGCCGCCTTCTGGGCTTACGCGCAGTCGAAGGGCAACAAGACCCGCATCATCGGCCCGAACTGCCCCGGTCTCATCACCCCGGGCCAGTCCAACGCCGGCATCATCCCGGGCGACATCACGAAGCCGGGCCGCATCGGCCTGGTCTCGAAGTCCGGCACGCTGACGTACCAGATGATGTACGAGCTCCGTGACATCGGCTTCTCGTCCGCCGTCGGCATCGGTGGCGACCCGGTCATCGGCACCACGCACATCGACGCCCTCGCGGCGTTCGAGGCGGACCCCGACACCGACCTGATCGTCATGATCGGCGAGATCGGCGGCGACGCCGAGGAGCGTGCGGCGGACTTCATCGCGAAGAACGTCACCAAGCCGGTCGTCGGCTACGTCGCGGGCTTCACCGCGCCCGAGGGCAAGACCATGGGCCACGCCGGCGCCATCGTCTCCGGCTCCTCCGGCACCGCCCAGGCGAAGAAGGAGGCCCTCGAGGCCGCCGGCGTCAAGGTCGGCAAGACGCCGACCGAGACGGCCAAGCTGGCGCGCGCCATCCTCGCGGGCTGAAGCGGAATCGTCTGAACCGCACAGGTGGGCCCCGCCCCCTCCCGGGAAACCGGGCAGGGGGCGGGGCCCACGCGCGTACTGCGGTGTCCGCGCTCTAGTGCGGGTCCGGGATCAGCCGCTCCGGCCCGTTGTGGGGCTGGGAGCGGAGCGTGTCGTGCAGCTTCACGTCCTCCGGGGTGAGCTGCGGTGAGCCGCCGCGGACCGGGACGCCGTTGACGGTCTCGCCGGGGTGGATCAGCGGCAGGTACTGCGTCGGCGCGGTCGCGGCCGTGATGGCGGTCACCGCGATGAGCGCCGCCGTCACGCCGATCACCGCCCGCGTCCACATCCGGCTGCTCCGCTCGCTGCCGGTCCGTACGGACCGCGCCTCCGGGAGCGTCGCCGTCGGCGCCTCCGTGGCCAGCGCGCCCAGCGTCCGGTGGAGGGCGTCGGGGTCGGCGAGCTCGGGCACGCGCTGTCCGATGACGGTACGGGCGTGCAGCACGCGGTTGGCGGCTGCGGGGGTGCTCGCCTCGGTCTCGGCCGCCGTCTCGGGCAGGTCGAGGCCGAGACCGTCGTAGAGCAGGACGGTGCGGCGGTACGGCGGCGGCAGCTCGAGGAGCGCTGCGAGCAGCTCCCGCCGCCCTGCCTCGGCAGGCGGGGCGTCCGGGTGCTTGTGGGTGCGGCGCAGCCGGTGCCAGGGGGAGAGCGCGTACTCGTACGCCGCCGCCCGCACCCAGCCCACCGGGTCCCTGTCGACCGCGACCTCGGGCCAGTGCTGCCAGGCGTGGTGGAAGGCGTGCTCGACGGACTCCCGGGAGAGCCGGCGGCGGCCGGTGAGCAGGTACGTCTGGTGGAGGAGACCGGGCGCCGCGTGCGCGTAGAGCGCGTCGAAGGCCTGCTCCGGGGTGAGTGAGGGCTCCGCGGGAGCCTCGGGGGGCTGCTCGGCCGGGAACTGCGCCGCCGGGACCTGCTCGGCGGGGGGCTGCTCGGCCGGGAACTGTTCCGCCGGGGCGTGCGGGGGCCGTGGGGGAGTCTCCACCGGTTTCAGCTTCTCCAGGGGCTGCTGGGCGCCCGGGGCGCCCGCGCGGACGGCTCGCGGAGGCTTCTGGCCGCCGCCGATGCCACCGAAGGCGGCGATGCCGCCGCCGATGCCGAGGGCGCCTGCCGCGGGGGCCTTGGGCGGCTTCGCCGCGCGCTTGGTCGCGGACCGCGGACGGGTGTTGGCGGTCGCTGCCCCGGCGCCCACGGCGGGCTTCGGGGGCTGGACGTATGCCGTCGGCTCCGGCCGCGTCCCGGCGGGCTGCGGCTCCGGCGTCGGATCGAAGGGGGCGCCCGGCTCGTCGTACGCGCCGATCAGCTTCGCGTACGCCTCCTGCTTGCGCCCCCGTGGTGTGGTGCGGCCGGTCTCCCAGGACCGGACCGTGGCCCGTGTGACACCCATGGCCTCCGCGACCTGGTCCTCGCTCAACCCTCTGGCCTCGCGCAGTCTGCGCCGCTCCTTGGGGGAGGGCATGCTCCGGTTCATGGACGACGACCTCCCGAAGAGTTCCGGGCGGAAAAGTACATAAACGTATCTTGAGCGACACAACGGCGTTTTGCCTGTTACGCGAGAAAAGCGCGTGTCGTTGGCAGCATGGGCGCGTGACCCATCTGACCGAACGGTCCCCCTCGCCGGCGGCCGAGTCCGTGGTCCAGGGCGGCCGGTCCGCCGCCCTGGCGACCGCCTTCGTGCGCGGCGCGGTCGCGGCGGGGCTCGGCCTCGGGACCCTCGCGGTGCTCGTGACGGGGCTGTGGATCAGCTCGCCGTACCCCGACAGCGGTCCCGGCGGGGCCCTGCACGCGGCCGCCGGGCTGTGGCTGCTCGCCCACGGCGTCGACCTGATCCGCACGGAGGCCCTCGCCGGGATGCCCGCGCCCGTCGGCGTGGCGCCGCTGTTGCTCATGGTCCTGCCGGGCTGGCTCCTGCACCGGGCCGCCCGGGACACGATGGAGCCGTACGCCATGGAGCCGTACGCCCTCGGGCCGTACGCCGACGAGGAGATCGCGCACCGGTCGTCCACGAGCGCCACGAGCGCCGCGGTGGCCGCCATGGCCGGCGGATACCTGCTGGTCGCGGCCGGTGTCGTGGTCTACGCGGCGAGCGGCCCGCTGCCCGCCGACCCGCTGGCCGCCGGCCTGTGGCTGCCCGGAACGGTGGCGGCGGCGACGGGTCTGGGCGTCTGGACGGCGGCCGGGCGGCCCCTGCCCGAGCAGGAACAGACGGCCGTGGCGCTCCGTGCGGCGGGGCCGGCGGTCGTGGCCCTCCTGGGCGGCGGGGCGGCCGTGTTCGCGGCCTCGCTGGTCTGGCACGCGGGCGCGGCCCACGAGTCCTTCACCCGGCTCGCGGGTCCTTCGGGCGATTGGTCGGGGCGCGTGTCGGTCCTGCTCCTGGCCGCCGCGCTGGTGCCGAACGCGGCGGTGTGGGGTGCGTCGTACGGCCTCGGGCCCGGATTCGCACTCGGTACGGGCGCCTCGGCGACCCCGCTCGGCCTCACCGGCGCCGCGGCCGTCCCGCCCTTCCCGCTCCTGGCCGCCCTCCCCGCCGAGGGCCGGGGCAGCTGGCCGCACTGGGCCGCCGCGGCGGTCCCCCTGGTGGCTGCCGTGATCCTCGGGGCGGGCGTGGGCCGGTCGGCGCGGACCTGGACGGCCCGGGAGACGGCGCTGACGGCCCTGATCGGCGCCTGGGTGTGCGGGGCGGCGACGGCGCTGCTCGCGGCGGCCGCGGGAGGCCCGCTCGGCACGGGCCGGCTGGCGGAGTTCGGCCCGGTGTGGTGGCAGGCCGGCGCGGCGGCGGTGCTGTGGTGCGCGGCGGTGGGGGCGCCGGTGGCGCTGGGGGTACGGGCCTGGTCGCGGCGCGGCATGGAACCGGCGCCCAGGCCGAAGGCGACGACGGAGCCGCAGGCCGGGGCCGCCATGGCGCCGGGCCCCGTTCCGGATTCCGTACCGGCGCCCGCTCCCGTACCCGTGCCCGTCCTGCTCCCTGAGGAGGCGGAGCAGGACGACGACGGCGGGTTCGAGCCGTACGACTACCTGCCGGCGGCCTGGGAGCCGGCCCTGCCACCTCTGCCCCTGCCGCCGCCGGCTCACTCTCCGGCAGCCCAGTCTCCGCCGGCCCACTCTCCGGCGGCCCAGTCTCCGGCGGCCCAGTCCCCGGCGGCCCAGTCTCCGGCGGCGCCTGACGGCGACGCGTAGGGCGGGCCCGCCGGGCCTACTTCGGTACGCCGAACGGCTCCCGCAGCGGTTCCGGCAGCAGGTCGTTGCAGGCCAGCTGGCCCGACCTGGTCAGAGCGTCGTCGCGGCAGGTGTAGAAGTCGCGGTAGACCATCTGCAGGGTGAAGCCGCCCGCGACGATCAGTAGCGACAGGACCGCGGCGACCAGACCGCTGACGGCGGCCGTGCGCTGGGCGCGGGCCGCGACGCGCGTTCCTCCGGGCTGGACGGGCGGCTGCGGGCCGCTCGCGGACAGCGGCTGCGGCGGGGCAGGGGCCTGGACGGGCGCCTGACCCGGAGCCTGCGTCTGCGCCTGGGCCTGCGCCTTCGGCTTGGACCGCAGCGCGCTGATCGACCAGTACATGCCGAGCGCGCCGAGCAGCAGCGCCAGCTCCTGGATCTCGAAGATGGCGAAGAAGAACGCCCACATGCCGGCGAGCAGCGCGTACCGCGCCCGCCGCTGCGCCGGGTCCGTGGGGTCCCACCTGGGGCCCGGCCCCTGGCCCTGGCCGTCACCGCCGCCGGGGCGCTCCGGGCGGCGGCCGAAGCCGTCGGAGGAGCGGCCGGGCTGGCGGCTGCTCCAGCGGCCCGGGGCCCCGGAGCGGTCGGAGCCGTCGGAGGATCCGGACGACCCGGACGACGCGTCGTCGTCCGAGCCCTCCGGCCGCCGCGGCTGCCACGGCTGGTCCGGCTGCCCCTCGGGCGGCGGCGCGAACGGGTTGTTGTCGTCCGTGGACTGGCGTTCCGGCATCTGCTGAACGTCTTCCCTCTGTCGTCTCAACTGCTGTCTCAACTGCCGTTTCCACTACTGGCTCGGCCACTGGCCCAACCACCGGGGCTCGGCCACGTGCTCAACTGCTCGTTCCACCAAGGGTCGACCACGGGCCGAACTGTCGTCGAACCCCGACGCTACCCCCCGGCCACGCCCCCGTCCCGTGGGGGCCTTCCCGTGTGCCGGTATCGTTGCTGACGGTCGGGCCCTTCGTAGGGTTCCCCGTATCCAGGGGCACGATTCGTTCGTGCGACCGTACAAACACCACGGAAAGAGTGACCCAGTGGCCGCCGCCCGCCTCGTCGTCCTGGTCTCCGGCTCCGGCACCAACCTTCAGGCGCTGCTCGACGCCATCGCCGCCGACCCCGAGGGGTACGGCGCCGAGATCGTCGCCGTCGGCGCCGACCGCGACCACATCGCCGGCCTGGAGCGGGCCGAGCGCGCCGGACTCCCCACCTTCGTGTGCAAGGTGAAGGACCACGCGACCCGCGAGGAGTGGGACCGCGCCCTGGCCGAGGCCACCGCGGCGTACGAGCCCGACCTCGTCGTCTCGGCCGGATTCATGAAGATCGTCGGCAAGGAGTTCCTCGCCCGCTTCGGCGGCCGGGTCGTCAACACCCACCCGGCGCTGCTGCCCAGTTTTCCCGGTGCCCATGGAGTGCGGGACGCACTCGCGTACGGCGCGAAGGTCACCGGATGCACCGTCCACTTCGTCGACGACGGCGTCGACACCGGCCCGATCATCGCCCAGGGCGTGGTCGAGGTCCGGGACGAGGACGATGAAGCCGCTCTCCATGAGCGCATCAAGGAAGTCGAGCGTTCGCTGCTCGTCGAGGTCGTGGGGCGTCTGGCCCGGCACGGCTACCGCATTGAGGGACGAAAGGTAACAATCCCGTGACCGCCGAAGGTACGAAGCGCCCCATCCGCCGCGCACTCGTCAGCGTCTACGACAAGACCGGCCTTGAGGAGCTGGCCCGCGGCCTGCACGAGGCGGGTGTCGCCCTCGTCTCCACCGGCTCCACCGCCTCGAAGATCGCCGCCGCCGGTGTCCCGGTCACCAAGGTCGAGGAGCTCACCGGCTTCCCCGAGTGCCTGGACGGCCGGGTCAAGACCCTCCACCCGCGCGTGCACGCCGGCATCCTCGCCGACCTGCGCCTGGAGGACCACCGCAACCAGCTCGCCGAGCTGGGCGTCGAGCCCTTCGACCTGGTGATCGTCAACCTGTACCCGTTCAAGGAGACCGTCGCCTCCGGCGCCACCCCGGACGAGTGCGTCGAGCAGATCGACATCGGCGGCCCGTCGATGGTCCGCGCCGCCGCCAAGAACCACCCGTCCGTGGCGGTCGTCACCAGCCCGGCCCGGTACGCCGACGTCCTCGCGGCGGCCAACGACGGCGGCTTCGACCTGACCACGCGCAAGCGCCTGGCGGCCGAGGCCTTCCAGCACACCGCCGCGTACGACGTGGCGGTCGCCTCCTGGTTCACCGACAGCTACGCGGCCGACGAGGACGCGGAGCTGCCGGAGTTCCTCGGCAAGACGTGGGAGCGCAAGTCGTCCCTGCGCTACGGCGAGAACCCGCACCAGAGCGCCGCGCTCTACACCGACGGTCTGCGCGGCGGGCTGGCCAACGCCGAGCAGCTGCACGGCAAGGAGATGTCCTTCAACAACTACGTGGACACCGAGGCGGCCCGGCGCGCCGCCTTCGACCACGACGAGCCCTGTGTCGCGATCATCAAGCACGCCAACCCGTGCGGCATCGCGCTCGGCGAGGACGTCGCGGAGGCGCACCGCAAGGCGCACGCGTGCGACCCGCTGTCGGCCTTCGGCGGCGTCATCGCCGTGAACCGTCCGGTGTCGGTCGCCATGGCCGAGCAGGTCGCGGAGATCTTCACCGAGGTCATCGCCGCTCCGGACTTCGAGGACGGCGCGGTCGAGATCCTGGCCCGCAAGAAGAACATCCGCGTCCTGAAGGTCGACGGCTACCCGGCCGCGATGATCGACGACATCAAGCCCATCTCGGGTGGCGCGGTCGTCCAGCACCTCGACCTCTTCCAGGCCGAGGGCGACGACCCGGCGAACTGGACGCTGGCCGCGGGTGACGCGCTGTCCGCGGAGGAGCTGACCGAGCTCGCGTTCGCCTGGAAGGCGTGCCGCGCGGTGAAGTCCAACGCGATCCTGCTGGCGAAGGACGGCGCCTCGGTCGGCGTCGGCATGGGCCAGGTCAACCGCGTCGACTCCGCGAAGCTCGCGGTCGAGCGGGCGGGCGAGGAGCGGGCGCGAGGCTCGTACGCGGCTTCGGACGCGTTCTTCCCCTTCCCGGACGGCCTGGAGATCCTCACGGTGGCGGGCGTGAAGGCGGTCGTGCAGCCGGGCGGCTCGGTGCGGGACGAGCAGGTCGTCGAGGCGGCGAAGAAGGCGGGCGTGACGATGTACTTCACGGGCACGCGCCACTTCTTCCACTGATCCGAGCGGTACGACGGACGGCCCGCCGGTACTCCACGTACCGGCGGGCCGTCCGTCCCTGTGCGCCGACCCGGTGCGGCCGGTGGTCCGGCCGAGGCCGGTGACCGGAAGCGGAACGCCGTCGGGCCGTGGGGCGGGCCGGAGCGCTCTGGTCTAATGGGTTGCTCTTTTGTCGGCGGCTGGTAGGTGGGGGCGCGGTGTTGGATGTACAGAGCGGGGCGGTGGAGACCTCCGCCCCGGAGACCGGCCGGGCCGAGCCGCCGGAGCGCGGGCTCGCCGAGGCGCCCATACGCCCGTACGCCCTGGTGGCGGGCGTGCTGTGCGCGCTCTACTTCCTCTACTCCTGGGTCCAGTACACGCACTTCCGTACGCCTTCCTGGGACCTCGGGATCTTCAACCAGTCCGTCCGGGCCTACGCCGAGTTCCGGGCGCCGATCGTCGACATCAAGGGCCCCGGCTTCCTCATACTCGGGGACCACTTCAGTCCCGTGACGGCGCTGCTCGCGCCCCTGTACTGGATCTGGTCCTCCCCACTCGCCCTCCTCTTCGCCCAGGCCGCGCTCTTCGCCGCCTCCGCCGTCGTCGTCGGCCGCACCGCCCACCAGGTGCTCGGCAGCCGCGCCGCCGGCATCGGGCTCACCGTCGCCTACGGCCTGTCCTGGGGCCTCCAGGAAGCGGTCAAGTCCGACTTCCACGAGATCGCCTTCGCCGTCCCGCTGCTCGCCCTGACCTGCCGCGCCCTGCTCCTCGGGCGCTGGACGGCGGCCGCCGCCTGGTCCGCGCCCCTGGTCCTGGTCAAGGAGGACATGGGGCTCACCGTCGCGATGGTCGGCGCGGTCCTCTTCCTGAAGGGGCAGAAGCGCCTCGGCGCCTCGCTGGCCGCCTTCGGCGCCGCCTTCTTCGCCCTGACGGTCCTGGTCCTCATCCCGGCGGCGAGCCGGGTCGGCCAGTACGACTACTGGGCCAAGATCGAGAAGTCGAGCGAGGGCGCCGACGTCTCCTTCGTCCAGGTGCTGCTCGGCTCGCTCGGCTCCGGCGTGAAGTGGGAGATGATCTTCTTCCTCGCCGGCATCACCGGCTTCCTGGCCCTGCGCTCCCCGCTGATGCTCCTGGTGCTGCCGACGCTCGGCTGGCGCTTCCTCTCCCAGGACCCGAACCACTGGGGGATGCCCTGGCACTACAGCGCCATCCTGATGCCGATCGTCTTCCTCGCCCTCGTCGACGCCGTCCGCGCCGTCCGGACCTCCCCGCGCGCGTGGCTCGTGGCGTACGGCAAGGTCGTTGTCCCGGTCGTCACGGCGGTCGCGATCGTGGTCGCCCTGGACCTGCCGCTGCGGGAGCTGCTGCGCTCGGAGACGTACCGCACCGACGCCCGGACGCTGGAGGCCCGGCAGGCGGTCGACGCGGTGCCGGCAGGGGCGAGCGTGGAGACGAACGTGACGCTCATGGCCCACCTCACCGCGGACCGCAAGGTCTACTGGGTGGGCGGGGCGAAGGGCGTCAGCCCGGACTACCTGGCCCTCGACCTCGCCTCGGGCTGGTCCCAGCCGGTGACGGACCCGGTGCAGCTGGCGTCCCAGCTGCACCCGGAGGCGCGGTACGAGGTGTCGGCGCGGTCGGGACAGTTCGTGGTGCTGCGCCGCGTGTGAGATGTGCGGACACGCGAGGGGCCCGGTTCCGCACGGAACCGGGCCCCTCGGCGTGGGTTGATCAGTACTGCGGCGTGTTGCGCTTGAACCAGGCCTTGCCGTCGGACTTGGCCAGGAAGACGATGATCAGGATGCCCATGACCAGGCTGATCAGGGCGAAGACGTTCGCGCCGAGCAGGTTCACCAGGCTGCCCGCCGTCACCAGCGAGCCGTACACGATGCCGGAGATGCGCAGGCCGTTGCCGCCGGTACGGATCTTGGCGGCCGTGATGATCCCCCACACGCCGAAGCCGAGCGAGATGATGCCCACGACCACCATGACGCCGGTCATGACCGACGCGACGTCCTCGCCCTCGGAGCCGCTGAACTCGCCGGAGCTGGTCATCTGGTCGGCGATCCACCCGCCCGCGACGATCGCGAGGACGGCCATGAGGGCCTGCAGGATGCCGAGGATCCACAGCATGACGCGCGCGGCCTTGACGCCGCCGGGCATCTCCATCGTCGCGCCCGGGTAACCGCCGCCGTACGGCTGCTGGACCGGGGGAGCCTGCGGGTAGCCGTAGCCGGGCTGCTGACCCTGCTGCTGGGGGTAGCCGTATCCCGGCTGCTGACCCTGCGGCTGGCCGTAGGGGTTGTTCGGTTCGCCGAAGCTCATCGCGGGATTCCTCCGTTGGTCTGTGCGGGGACGACGCGGCCCGCGACGGAGGAACTTTCACACCTTATGAGCGATTTGCCCCCCGGCACTGCCCGCGGCAGTTCGCGGACATCGTCGTCGTAGCGTCGACTTTTTGTCCAGTCGGTTCGCACGGGTGTTGTGCGAGTGCAACTTTTCCCTCCGCTTCCGCGTGGTCCGTGTGGTCCGCGCGGACGCGAATTGGAACAAGCGAGGGGTCATCCGGGAGGATGGGCCCATGAGCGCCCAGATTCTCGATGGCAAGGCCACCGCAGCCGCGATCAAGTCCGATCTGACCGCCCGCGTGGCGGTCCTGAAGGAGAAGGGCGTCACGCCCGGCCTCGGCACGATCCTGGTCGGTGACGACCCGGGCAGCCAGAAGTACGTCGCGGGCAAGCACCGCGACTGCGCGCAGGTCGGCATCGCCTCGATCCAGCGCGAACTGCCCGCGACGGCCACGCAGGAGGAGATCGAGGCCGTCGTACGGGAGCTCAACGAGGACCCCGAGTGCACCGGCTACATCGTGCAACTCCCGCTGCCCAAGGGCATCGACGAGAACCGTGTCCTGGAGCTGATGGACCCGGCCAAGGACGCCGACGGTCTGCACCCGATGAACCTGGGCCGTCTCGTACTGAACGAGCCGGCGCCGCTGCCCTGCACCCCCAACGGCATCATCACGCTGCTGCGCGGTCACGGCGTGGAGATCAAGGGCGCGGAGGTCGTGGTCGTCGGCCGCGGTGTCACCATCGGCCGCCCGATGCCGCTGCTGCTCACGCGGCGCTCGGAGAACGCGACGGTCACGCAGTGCCACACGGGGACGCGCGACCTGGCGGCGCACCTGCGGCGCGCGGACATCATCATCGCGGCGGCAGGCGTGCCGCACCTGATCAAGCCGGAGGACGTGAAGCCGGGCGCCGCCGTGCTGGACGTCGGCGTCTCGCGCAACGGCGAGGGCAAGATCGTCGGCGACGTGCACCCGGGGGTGAACGAGGTCGCGGCCTGGATCTCCCCGAACCCGGGCGGTGTGGGCCCGATGACCCGCGCGCAGCTGCTCGTCAACGTCGTCGAGGCCGCGGAGCGCGCGGCCGAGGCGCTCTGACGATGACATCGCGCGTGGCGGGGGACGACACCCCGGACGCCTCGGACGCCCGGGACGCTTCGGATGCCCGGGGAGCTTCGGACGCTCCGGGTGCCGTGGGCGCTTCGGCTGCCTCGGGCAGGCCGGGTGCTTCGGGCGGCTCGGGTACCTCGGCCGCTTCGGGCGGCTCGCGTGCTTCGGCTGCCTCGGGCACTTCGGCTGCCTCGGGCAGGTCGCGTGCTTCGGGTGGCTCGGGCAGGCCGGGCGCTTCGGGTGCTTCGGGTGCCACGGGCAGGCCGGGTGCTTCGGGTGCTCCGGGCAGGTCCGGTGCTCCGGCCGCCTCGGGCAGGTCGGGAGCCTCGGACGCCTCGGGTGCCCTGGGCGCCCCGGGTGCTTCGGGAGTCGAGGGGCTGGGCGCGGTGCCGCATGCGGCGGAGGCCGCGGACGCTGTCGTGCCGGGCGACTCCGCCACCTCCGGCGGCTCCGGTGCCGAGTCCGGGGCCGCGGCCGAGTCCGGGGCCGGACCCGGTACGGAGGCGTCAGGTGACGCCGCCGGGCGGTCGCGGCGGCCTCCGGCGCTGACGACCGACACCGCACGACCCGAAGGCGGCGGGCGGGCCGCGGCCGGCGGGGCCTCGGCGCCCGCGCGCCAGTGGCCTCTGCTGACCGTGCTCGGGCTCGCCGCGCTGGGGCTGCTGGTCGTCGGTACGGATCTCTTCCCGCAGTCGTTCCGCGTCGGGACGATCCTCGTCGGGATCGCGCTGCTCGCCGGCGCGGCGCTGCGGCGCGCGCTGCCGTCGGTGGGCATGCTCGCCGTACGGTCGCGGTTCACCGACATGGTGACGTACGGCGTCATGGGCGGGCTCATCGTGCTGCTCGCGCTCATGGTGCAGCCGGACCCCTGGCTGAAGATCCCGTTCCTGGAGGACATCCTCCATCTGACGATCACCTAGGCCCGGCCGGCATCAGGCCGCACGGCCGGCGGAAACGGCGCCCGTCCTCTCCCCCGAGGGAGGACGGGCGCCGTTCCTCATTGAGGATCATGTACGCGCCAATGGGGTTCAAGCGCCACCCATGCCCTGTGGCACGGAAGTGACCATTCCGCTACTCCGTCACGCTCCGGGGGCGCGCGCTCGTCATGCATGCACCCACACACCCATGCGCCCCCGCCCCGGAGCTGTCATCCTGGCCCGAGCATCTTCCGGGGGTCGTCATGGGTGACGAGGGGGAACCGCACATGGCTCGTGGGAAGGCGCCTCCCGACGAACTCGACCCGCGCGTCAGGGAGTTCGTGAGTCGGTTGCGGCGCCTCGTCGACCGCAGCGGGCTCAGCGTCGCCGCCGTCGCCGACCGCACCGGCCACAGCAGGGCCGCCTGGGAGCGGTATCTCGACGGACGGCTCCTCGCGCCCCGCGGCGCTGTCGTCGCGCTCGCCGAGGTGACCGGCACCGACAGCGGCCGACTCATGGCGATGTGGGAGCAGGCCGAGCGCGCCTGGAGCCGCACCGAGGGCCGTCGCGACCCCGCTGCGGAGGCCCAGCGGCTCCCACAGGCCCGTTCCGCCCACGGAGCGAACGTCTCGACGGAGACCAGCGGCAGCAGTGGGGGCGGTGGACACGGTGCCGGTACGGGCGCCGGTACGGCCTCCGCCCCACCGCGCCGTACCACCGCCCCCGCGGGACCGGCGGGCGAGCCGCCACCCGCCCCCGTGCCTCCCCGCCGCCGCGCCGTCCTGCTCCTCACCGGGATCCTCGGTGCCCTGCTCGTCATCGCCGCCGCCGTCCTCCTCACCGACCTCGGCGGAACCGGCACCGGCGGCCGCGGCGGCACGGCCGCGGGTCCCTCCACCAGCGCCACCACGCCGAGTGCGACGCTCCCCGCGGGAGTGAAGTGCACCGGCGCCGGCTGCACCGGCCAGGACCCGGAGGCCATGGGGTGCGGTGGCACGTTCGCCACGACCGTCTCCCGGACGCCGGTCGGCGCCGCCGGGCTGCTCGAAGTGCGGCACAGCAGGATCTGCGCCGCCGCCTGGGTCCGTATCACCGGGGCCGCCCCCGGCGACACGCTGCGCATCACCGCCGGTACGGGCGCCCGCGCGAGCCAGGACACCACCGTGGGCGCCGACCCCGACGCGTACAGCCCGATGGTCGCCGCCACGAACGCGACGGACGCGACCGCGTGCGTGACGCGGACGAACGGCGCGCGGGTGTGCACCGGCGGCCGCTGACCCCGGTCGGGTGGCAGTGAGCCGGACCACAAGGGGGTGGGGGTTGAGCGGGTCCCGGGTCGGATAGCCTGACCGCTGGATATCTCTTCACGTCGAGACATCGGGTCGACCGATCGATCGTCGATCAAGAGAATCCGACACCAGGGGCAGGGACCCCCACCGCCAGCTGTCTTACGGAGATCGCCATGACCCGCACTCCCGTGAATGTCACCGTCACCGGCGCGGCCGGCCAGATCGGCTACGCGCTGCTCTTCCGCATCGCCTCCGGCCACCTGCTCGGCGCGGACGTGCCGGTCAAGCTGCGCCTCCTCGAGATCCCGCAGGGCGTCAAGGCCGCCGAGGGCACCGCCATGGAGCTCGACGACTGCGCCTTCCCGCTGCTCAAGGGCATCGACATCTTCGACGACCCGAGCCAGGGCTTCGAGGGCGCGAACGTGGCCCTGCTCGTAGGCGCCCGCCCGCGTACCAAGGGCATGGAGCGCGGCGACCTGCTCGCCGCCAACGGCGGCATCTTCAAGCCGCAGGGCAAGGCCATCAACGACCACGCCGCGGACGACATCAAGGTCCTCGTCGTGGGCAACCCGGCCAACACCAACGCCCTGATCGCCCAGGCGGCGGCCCCGGACGTCCCGGCCGAGCGCTTCACCGCGATGACCCGCCTGGACCACAACCGCGCGCTCTCGCAGCTGGCTGCCAAGACCGGCGCGTCCGTCGAGGACATCAAGCGCCTCACCATCTGGGGCAACCACTCGGCGACCCAGTACCCGGACATCTTCCACGCGGAGATCGCCGGCAAGAACGCCGCCGAGGCCGTCAACGACGAGAAGTGGCTGGCCGACACCTTCATCCCGACCGTCGCCAAGCGCGGCGCCGCGATCATCGAGGCCCGTGGCGCGTCCTCGGCCGCCTCGGCCGCCAACGCCGCCATCGACCACGTCCACACGTGGGTCAACGGCACCGCCGCGGGCGACTGGACCTCCATGGGCATCCCGTCGGACGGCTCCTACGGCGTCCCGGAGGGCCTGATCTCCTCGTTCCCCGTCACCTGCAAGGACGGCGCGTACGAGATCGTCCAGGGCCTGGACATCAACGAGTTCTCCCGCACCCGCATCGACGCCTCGGTGCGGGAGCTGGCGGAGGAGCGCGACGCCGTCCGCGAGCTCGGCCTCATCTGAGACCACCGCGTGTCGCGCCCGGCGCACTGACGCTTGGACGCATTGACGCACTGACGACCGCCCCCGGCCTGTGAGGCCGGGGGCGGTCGTCTTGTCCGAAGCGGAACTACGGGAGTTCCGCGGCCAGTTCTCCGGCCAGTCCCGCGACGCCCTTCAGCGTCCGCAGCAACAGCCCGTGCCCGAACGTGATCCGGGTCGCGCCCAGCCGCCCCAGTTCGGCGAACGACGGTCCGTCGGGCAGGGCGAGGGCATTGACCGGCCCGTCGATCTCGGCGCGCAGCAGCGGCAGATGCGCCGCGGGCGCCATGATCGGATAGACGCAGTCGGCGCCGGCCGCCGCATAGAGCCGCACCCGCTCGATCGCGTCGGCCACGTCGTCCACACCGCGCACGTACGTGTCCACGCGCGCGTTGACGAAGAGCAGCGGCCCGGCCTCCGCCCGTACCTCCGCCAGCCGGTCGGCCTGCTCCCGGGGGTCCTTCAGCCCGCTCGACCGGCCGCTGTCCTCCAGGTTCACCCCGGCCGCGCCCGTCTCCAGCGCTCGCTCCACGAGTTCCTTGGGCGGCAGACCGTATCCGTCCTCCAGATCGGCCGTGACCGGTACGGAGACGGCCCGGACGATCCTCGCCACGGCCGCGAACATCTCCTCGGCCGGGGTCGCGCCGTCCTCGTACCCGAGGGAGGCCGCGATCCCGGCGCTCGGCGTGGCGAGCGTCGGGAATCCGGCCTCCTCGAAGACCCGGGCGGAGGCCGCGTCCCACGGCCCCGGGACGATCAGCGGCGCTCCGCCGGTCCGCCCGGCGTGCAGGGCGCGCAGTGTGCGCACGGCCGCCTCGGTGGTCACTTCGCGTACTGCCCGGGGGTGTAGTGGCCGGGGGTCATGCGGGTGGTGACGGCGATCCGGTTCCAGGCGTTGATCACGGTGATGGCGCCGATGACCTGGGCGAGCTCGGTCTCGTCGAAGTGGGCGGCGGCCCGCTCGTACACCTCGTCGGGGACGAAGCCGTCGGTGAGGACGGTGACGGCCTCCGTCAGGGCGAGGGCGGCGAGCTCGCGCTCGGTGTAGAAGTGCCGCGACTCCTCCCAGGCGGACAGCTGCACGATCCGCTCGACCGACTCGCCGGCCGCGAGCGCGTCCTTGGTGTGCATGTCGATGCAGAACGCGCAGTGGTTGATCTGCGAGGCCCGGATCTTGATCAGCTCGTAGAGCGTGGGGTCGATGTCCTTCGCCGCGGCCTGTTCGAGCCGCAGCATCGCCCGGTAGAACTCCGGAACCCGCTCGGCGAGGTTCTGGCGGGGGGCGTGCTCGTCGGCGTGGGCGACCTTCGCGAGGTCCTGCGTCGTGGTGGTCATGCCACTCACCGTACGAGCGGGATGGCGCAGGAGTATGGTCCATTTCCATGGCAGAAGACTGGGCCACTCTCGGGGTCGACCTCCATCTGGACCTGCGCGGACCCGGCCTGCGTACGGGGCTGATGGACGCGCTGCGGGAGGCGGTGCGCAGCGGTCGTCTGAAGGCGGGCGTACGGCTGCCCTCGTCCCGCTCGCTCGCCGCGGATCTGGGGATCGCGCGCAACACCGTCGCCGACGCCTACGCCGAGCTGGTCGCCGAGGGCTGGCTGACCGCCCGGCAGGGATCCGGGACCCGGGTCGCCAGGCGGGCCGTGCCGCGCCGGCCGGTCACGACCGGAGTCCGCCGCCCGGCGGCGGCCCGGCAGGGCGCCGCACGCCCGGCGTACGACCTGAAGCCGGGCAGCCCCGACCTCGCGTCCTTCCCGCGCGCCGAATGGCTCAAGGCCTCCCGGCGCGCCTTGACGGCCGCGCCGAACGAGGCCTTCGGGTACGGCGATCCGCGCGGCCGGATCGAACTGCGCACGGTGCTCGCCGAGTACCTCGCGCGGGCGCGGGGCGTCCACGCGCGGCCCGAACGGATCGTGATCTGCTCGGGGTTCGTGCACGGGCTGATGCTGATGGCGCAGGTGCTGCGGGCGCGGAAGGTGCGGGAGGTGGCGGTCGAGTCGTACGGGCTCGACGTGCACTGGGAGCTGCTGACCCGTGAAGGGCTGCGGCTGCCCGCCCTGCCCTTCGACGAACTCGGCACCCGGACCGAGGGGTTGCCCGGGATGAAGGGCGTGGAGGCGGTGCTGATGACGGCCGCCCACCAGTTCCCGCTCGGCGGGGCGCTGCACCCTGACCGGCGGGCGGCGGCGGTCGACTGGGCGCGGGCTTCGGGCGGGCTGGTCCTGGAGGACGACTACGACGGGGAGTTCCGTTACGACCGCCAGCCCGTGGGCGCGCTCCAGGGCCTCGACCCGGAACGCGTGGTCTATCTGGGCACCTCCAGCAAGTCCCTGGCGCCCGGCCTGCGGCTGGCGTGGATGGTGCTGCCGGAGAGCCTGGTGGACGAGGTGGTCGAGGCGAAGGGCCATGTGGACTGGGTGTCCAGCTCGTTGGACCAGCTGACGTTCGCGGAGTTCCTGGGTTCGGGAGCGTACGACCGTCATGTACGGGCGATGCGGCTGCGTTACCGGCGGCGGCGGGACGAGCTGGTGGCGGCGGTGGCCGAGCACTCCCCGCGGACGCGGGTGAGCGGGATCGCGGCGGGTCTCCACGCGGTCCTGGAACTCCCGCCGGGCCAGGAGCGGGAGATCCTGCGGTCGGCGGCGTGGCAGGGCCTCGCCCTTCGCGGCCTCAACCACTTCCGCCACCCGGACGTCCCGCCGACGCAGGACGGCCTGGTGGTCGGCTACGCGACGCCGCCGGACAGCGCGTGGTCGGGCACGCTGTCGGCACTGTGCCGCGTCCTGCCCTGACCGCGGCCCCCCTGCGTGGGCAGCCACCCCCGTGTGGGCACGCAGGCCCCCGGGCCCGGGGCCCAAGGGGCAGAGGGCGCTCACAGGCGCAGGGGTCTCATCCCGGCTCCGGAGTCGGGGGCTCGCCGAAGCGGGCCAGGACCAGCGCCGCCGCCACCGCGATCGTGAAGCCCAGGATCGCCAGCCACGCGTACCCCTCGCGCGTCCGGTCGCCCAGCCAGATCACGCCCACCAGCGCCGGGCCGATCGTTTCGCCGAGGACCGCGCCGGCCGTCGCCGTCGTCACCGAGCCCCGCTGGAGCGCGGACGTCAGCAGGACGTACGCCGCCCCGCCGCCCAGGAGCAGCGCGTACACGGCCGGGTTCGCGAGGTCCCAGCTGTCGATCAGCCGGACCGCCACCTCCACCACCCCGAAGCCGAAGCCCGCGCAGAGTCCGAGCGCCAGCGCCCGCGGTCGGCCGGGCAGCCGCCCGGCGGCCGCGCCGAGCGCGAGCACCGAGAACGCCGCGGCCAGCATCGCCCACCGCAGCGCTTCCGACGAGCTCTGCTCGCCCTCCGAGCCCGAGGCGAGGGCGAGCATCACGAGCCCCACGCACACCACGGTCACCGCCGCCCACTCCATCCGGTGCAGTCGGACCTTGAGCAGCCAGGAGGCGGCCACCGCAGTGACCGCCAGACTCGCGGCGAGCGCCGCCCCCACCACGTAGATCGGCAGGGTCAGCAGGGCGACGACCTGGAGCCCGAAGCCGATCCCGTCGAGCAAGAGCCCGGCCAGATACCGCCATTGCCGCATCACTCGCAATTGCAGGGCCACATCGACGCCGGCGCCCGTCCCGGGCGTCGCCGCCCGCGCGCCGAGCGCCTGCAACACCGAAGCCATGCCGAAGCAGACCGAGGAACCCAGAGCGCAGATCATCCCAAAGAGCACGAATGGACTCTAGTGCGGGGGCGCTCGGCCACCGGCCTAAACTGTGCGGTCGCGACCACGGGATGGGGAGGCTGATTCATGCGCAGGCTGAGGTCGAGCACGGTGGTGCTCGGCGGTATGGGGGTGCTCGCGGCGACGATCACGTCCTGCGGCTCCGAGCCCGACAAGCGGTGTGTCGACCCCCTGACCCGCGAGAAGCTGCCGAGCTACGAGTGCGAGAGCGGCAGCGGCAGTGGCAGCGGCACCACGGCCCGCGGCTCCTACTACTACGGCGGCAGCGTCAGCGACAACCGCGTCAGCGGCGGCAGCTTCGACAAGAAGGCCGTCGACACCGGAGGCTTCGGCTGCTCCGGCTCCAGCGGCGGCTGAGCGGAGAGTCTGCGACATGCGGCGGCACACGATCGACCCCCGGCCGGGGTGGCAGCAGACGGTGGAGGAGCAGGGGCTCGTCTACCCCCTGACCCGCTACCCCGACGGCGCCCTGCGCCCGTACTGGGACGAGAGCGCGTACTACTCCTTCACGCTGCCCGAGGTCGAGGCCCTGGAGGAGGTCGTCGAGGAGCTGCACGCGATGTGTCTCGTGGCGGCCGCGCACATCGTCGAGAAGGATCGTTTCGCCGATCTCGGTCTCACCGACCCCCGGCTCGCCGCGCTCGTCGCCGAGTCCTGGCGCCGCCGGGCCGAACTTCCGTCGCTCTACGGCCGGTTCGACCTCCGCTACGACGGTACGGGCCCGGCCAAGATGCTGGAGTACAACGCCGACACGCCGACCTCACTGGTCGAGGCCGCGAGCCCGCAGTGGTTCTGGATGGAGGAGCGCTTCCCCGGCGCCGACCAGTGGAACTCGCTCCACGAGCGGCTCGTCGACGCCTGGAGGCGGCAGGCGAAACTGCTGCCGCCGGGCAGCCCGGTGCACTTCGTCCACTCCGACGGGGACGAGCTCGGCGAAGACCTGATGACGGTCGCGTATCTGCGCGAGACCGCCCAGCAGGCCGGGCTCGACACGGAGGCGCTGTCGGTCGAACAGATCGGCTGGGACCGGCTGTCGGGGCGGTTCGTGGACGACCGGCTGCGGTTCATCCGCAGCTGCTTCAAGCTGTACCCGTGGGAGTGGCTGACCACCGACCGCTTCGGCCCGTACGTCCTGGACACCCTCGACAACGGCGGCGGTACGGGCACGACCTGCTGGATCGAGCCCGCCTGGAAGATGCTGCTCTCCAACAAGGCCCTCCTCGCGATCCTCTGGGAGCTCTACCCGGGCCACCCGAACCTGCTGCCCGCGTATCTCGACGGCCCGCGCGAACTCGCCGCGACCGGCGGCTACGTCGCCAAGCCGCTCCTCGGCCGGGAGGGCGCGGGCGTGACGGTCCACGAACCGGGCTCGGCGGCCGTGGTACGTGACGAACCCTGCTGCTACCAGGCGTTGGCCCCGCTCCCCGACTTCGACGGCAACCGTGTCGTGCTCGGCGCGTGGGTCGTCGAGGACGAGGCGGCGGGGCTCGGCATCCGGGAGTCGGCGGGCCTGATCACGGACGAGTACGCGCGCTTCCTGCCGCACGTCATCCTCTGACCGCCACCGCCACCGCCGTTCCCGTGGCCGCTACTCGGGGACGTACTCCCTGAGTGGCGCGGGCTTCAGACCGGCGGCCCCGGCGGCGGCAAGGGCGCGCGTCAGATCCTGCTCCAGGGTCTCGTTGAAGTGCAGCAGGATGATGTCGCCGGGCCGGAGCGCCGGTGTCGGCGGGCTCCACTGCCCCCAGGTGGTGAGGTCGTACGTCCAGGTCACCACGGCCTTCGCCCCGCAGGCGCGGGCGGCGGTGCGAGTGGTCTCGTCGTACGTCCCGTAGGGCGGGCGCAGCAGACGCGGGCCGTCGCCGAACTCGGCGAGATGCCGTTCGCGCGCCCCGCAGACCTCCGCCTTCTGGCCGGCCGCGCCGAGCGTGGTCAGGTCCGGGTGGTTGACGGTGTGGTTCTCGACGCGGGAGCGGCCCTGGTCGAGCAGGGTGTGGAAGTAGCCGGAGTCGTAGGAGTAGGCGCCCGGGAGCAGGAAGAGCGAGGCGGGCACGCGGCGGTCGATGAGGACCTTCGCGGCGGCCGGGTCGTGGAACCAGCCGTCGTCGATGGTGATGAAGACGACCGGGTCGGTGGTCTCGACACGGGAGACGACGGGAACGGGCTCGGGCCAGGCCGCCTTGGGGGCGGCGTGCGCCGGGCCCCCGAGCGCGCCGAGCAGCGCGAGCGGGACGAGGGCGGCGACGGCGCCACGCAGCGCGCGGCGGGGGCGGGGTCTCGGTCTCGGCATGGGCGCATCATTGGCCTAGACCAACTGTGCTGTCAATGCCCCGAGTTGCCGCCACCGCCACCCTCTCAAGCGGACCGGGTCACTCCGAGAGAACCGCCCGCAGCTGCTCCAGACCCCAGTCCAGATCCTCCTTGCTGATCACCAGCGGAGGCGCGATCCGGATCGTCGAACCGTGCGTGTCCTTCACCAGCACCCCCCGCTCCATCAGCTTCTCGGAGATCTCCCGGCCCGTGCCCTTCGACGGCGCGATGTCCACCCCGGCCCACAGACCGCGCCCGCGCACCGCCTCCACGGCGCCCCCGCCCACGAGCAGGCGCAGCTCCGCGTGCAGATGCTCGCCCAACTCCGCAGCCCGCTGCTGGTACTCGCCCGTCCGCAGCATCGCGATCACCTCCAGCGCCACCGCGCACGCCAGCGGATTCCCGCCGAACGTCGACCCGTGCTCACCCGGCCGGAACACCCCGAGCACATCCCGGTCCGCGACCACCGCGGAGACCGGGACGACACCGCCGCCCAGCGCCTTGCCCAGCACGTACACGTCCGGCACCACACCCTCGTGCTCGCACGCGAACGTCCGCCCGGTCCGCCCGAGGCCCGACTGGATCTCGTCCGCGATGAACAGCACGTTCCGCTCACGGGTCAACTCCCGCACCCCGCGCAGATACCCGGCCGGCGGGACGAGGACTCCCGCCTCACCCTGGATCGGCTCGATGAGCACCGCCACCGTGTGCGCGGTGACCGCGCGCTCCATCGCGGTCAGATCGCCGTACGGGACGATCTCGAACCCCGGCGTGTACGGGCCGTAGTGGTCGCGGGCCTCGTGGTCCGTGGAGAAGCTGACGATCGTCGTCGTCCGGCCGTGGAAGTTGTTCGCCGCGACCACGATCTTCGCGTGCCCGTCCGGCACGCCCTTGACCTCGTACCCCCACTTCCGGGCGGTCTTCACCGCCGTCTCGATGGCCTCCGCGCCGGTGTTCATCGGCAGGACCATCTCCTTGCCGCACAGCTCGGCGAGCCGTGTGCAGAACTCCGCGAACCGGTCGTGATGGAACGCCCGCGACGTGAGCGTCACCCGCTCCAGCTGCGCCCGCGCGGCGTCGATCAGCCGCCGGTTGCCGTGCCCGAAGTTGAGCGCCGAGTACCCGGCGAGCATGTCGAGATAGCGGCGCCCCTCGACATCGGTCATCCAGGCCCCGTCCGCCGAGGCGACGACGACGGGCAGGGGGTGGTAGTTGTGCGCGCTGTGCGCCTCCGCGGAAGCGATCGCGTCTTGCGTACTCGACACGGGATCTCCGTTCGTCCTGCGGGCAGGGGCGGGTGTGCCCCCTTCTTATCGTCGCTCGGATGCCGGACGAAGAAACCTGTGTGACGGCGCGCCCGCTACTCTGGAAACACGCACGGCGACTGGCGTACGGGGAATCGACCCTGGGGGAGCCGTGCGCGGCAGACCACACGAGATGCCGCCCGCCTGGGCATTTTCGGGACCGAACATCCCGAGTGGTGCCGCCCAGCAGGTCTGAGCCGTACCCCGGGATCCACCGAACGCCCGGAGGAACCGCCATGACCGCCACCCCGCAGGCCGCCGATCTCGCCGCCCGCCACCCCGCCCTCGCCGCCGCCGACCCCGAACTCGCCGCGCTCGTCGGCGCCGAGGAGGTGCTGCAGGCCGAGACCCTGCGGCTGATCCCCAGCGAGAACTACGTCTCCCGGGCCGTCCTCGAAGCGTCCGGGACCGTGCTGCAGAACAAGTACAGCGAGGGCTACCCGGGCCGCCGGTACTACGAGGGCCAGCAGAACATCGACCAGGTCGAGACCCTCGCCGTCGAGCGGGCCAAGGCCGTCTTCGGCGTGGACCACGCCAACGTGCAGCCCTACTCCGGCTCGCCCGCCAACCTCGCCGTCTACCTCGCCTTCGCCGAGCCCGGCGACACCGTGATGGGCATGGCCCTGCCGATGGGCGGCCACCTCACCCACGGCTGGGGTGTCTCAGCCACCGGCAAGTGGTTCCGCGGCGTGCAGTACGGCGTGCGCCAGGACAACGGGCTCGTCGACTTCGACCAGGTCCGTGAGCTCGCCCTCAAGGAGCGCCCGAAGGTCATCTTCTGCGGTGGCACCGCGCTGCCCCGCACGATCGACTTCGCCGCCTACGCGGAGATCGCCCGCGAGGCCGGGTCCGTGCTCGTCGCCGACATCGCCCACATCGCGGGCCTGATCGCGGGCGGCGCCCACCCCTCCCCGGTCCCGCACGCCGACGTCATCTCCACCACCACCCACAAGACCCTGCGCGGCCCGCGCGGCGCCATGCTGATGTCCCGCGAGGAGCACGCCAAGGCCCTCGACAAGGCCGTCTTCCCCGGCCTCCAGGGCGGCCCGCACAACCAGACCACCGCCGCCATCGCCGTCGCCCTGCGCGAGGCGTCCCAGCCCTCCTTCCGTGACTACGCCCACGCGGTCGTCGCCAACGCCAAGGCCCTCGCCGAGGCGCTCCTCGCCCGCGGCTTCGACCTGGTCTCCGGGGGCACCGACAACCATCTGATCCTGATGGACCTCACCCCCAAGGAGGTCCCCGGCAAGGTCGCCGCGAAGGCCCTCGACCGCGCCGGGATCGTCGTCAACTACAACACCGTCCCCTACGACACCCGGAAGCCCTTCGACCCCTCCGGCATCCGCATCGGCACCCCCTCCCTCACCTCCCGCGGCCTCGGCACCGCGCACATGGACCTGGTCGCCGACTGGATCGACCGCGGTGTCGCCGCCGCCGGCGCGGGCGACGAGGACGCGCTGCGCACGATCCGCGCGGAGGTCGCCGAAGTGATGGCCGCCTACCCGGCCCCAGGCCTCCCGACCTGACCCACGCCGGGGCCCGCCCCGCCCTGCCCGGCTGCGAGCTGAGCCCCCCGACCCGGTCCGCACCAGGCCCGGCGGGATCCGGCCGGGACCTTGCCGGGATCCGGCTGGGACCCCCGCCGGGATCCGGCTGGGCCCGCCGGTGCCCCGCGCGCCTGGGCCCTGCCGGGCACCGCCCGACCGGGATCCCTGCCGGGACCCCGGCCCCGCGCGCCTGGGCCCTGCCGGGCACCGCCCGCCCGGGATCCCTGCCGGGACCCCGGTCCCGCCCCGCCGGGGCCCCGGGCTCCGGTCAGTTCGCCGACTCTGCCACCGCTCGGGCCCGGGCCAAGGACGGTTCGCCCTCCAGGCGCAAGGTCAGGGCCCCCGCGTTCCTCGTCCAGAGGAGTGTGGGGCCTGCCGTGCGTATGGAGTGCGTCCAGGTCCGCCCGCCCGCGTCCGTCATCGGGAAGCGCAGCAGATGCGGTTCGGCGAACCAGTACCCCTCCGCGCCGTCCGGCAGATCGACCCAGTCCGGGTGCGTCTGCACCTGCTTGGCGAAGCCCGCCTCCAGTCGCGCGGGGAACTCGTCCAGCCGGACCGTCCCGCCGTCCGCCCCGCGCCAGCACAGGCTGATCACTGCCCGGCCCCGATCCGCCGAGCCGGTCACCGAGACCGCGTCCGGGACACCGAGCGCGCTCGGTACCAGCGGCTCGAACCCCGCCCTCCGCGCGGCCTCCTCCAGCGGGACGGCCGAGGAGCACCCCGGCACCGCCGCGCCCGGCGCAGGACGCGCACCGGGGTCGTACCGGACCTCGACCCCGCCGAAGCCGAACCAGTCCGCCACCGTCGCCCGCACCGGCGGTGTGAGCACCAGGACCACCAGCAGCCCGGAGAACGCCGCGAGCAGGGCCTTCCAGCGCCGGCGCAGACCCTCGAAGCGGCGCCGCCGCACCGGCGCCGGCACCTGTTCCGCCAGGAGCTGAGCGAGCACCCGCTCGGCCATGGTCTCCCCGCCCACGTCCGGCACCTTCAGATGGCGCCCCAGCTCCCGCAGCTCTTCCGGGAGCCCGTCGCCGTCATTCGTGTCCTTCATGCTCGTCACCCCCTTCCAGCACCGGTCCGAGCTTCTTCAGCGCCCGGCTCAGCCGGGACTTCACCGTCCCCCGCGGCCAGCCCAGCGCGGCCGCCGTCTCCGTCTCGTCCAGCTCCAGCAGATACCGGTGGATCACCACCTGCCGGTGGTCCTCGCTCAGTCCGTCGAGCGCCGTGAGCAGCTGACGGCGTCTCTCCTGCTCCTCGGCCGCGACCGCCGGGTCCGACCCTTCCGGTATCCGCGGCTCGGAGGCCAGCAGCTCCGCCTCCCGGCCCGCGACCGCCCGCTGACGGCCCGCCGCGCGCACTGTGTTCCTCGTCTCATTGACCACGATCCGCAGCAGCCACGGCCGGAACGCCGCCCCCTCCTTGAAGCGCCCCAGCGACCGATACGCCTTGAAGAACGCCTGCTGCACGACGTCCTCGGCCTCCGCGCCCGCGCCGCACGCCACCGCCGCCCTCAGTGCGACCGCCGTGTGCGCGCGGACCAGCGCCGCGTATGCCTCCGCCTCCCCGGCGCGTACGCGTGCGATCACAGCCGCCTCGCCGGCCCGGCGCCCGTCGCCGTCCTTGAACGAGGCTCCCCCGGACTCCGTCAGGGGGGACCCCCTGCGCGCCGCCCCGCTGAATTCCAAGACCCGGCCCCCCTCCAGCGTCCTCACACCTTTGATACACCGGCAGAAGCGGATCGGTTCCCAGTCCGGGATCGGTTCCGACACCTGAGAGAATGTGGGACATGGCCTCTGACAGTCCCCGTGTGCTCTCCGGAATCCAGCCCACCGCAGGCTCGTTCCACCTCGGCAACTACCTCGGCGCCGTGCGCCAGTGGGTCGCCCTGCAGGAGACTCACGACGCCTTCTACATGGTGGTGGACCTGCACGCGATCACGGTCCCGCAGGACCCCGCGGAGCTCCGCGCCAACACCCGGCTCGCCGCCGCGCAGCTGCTCGCCGCCGGACTCGACCCCGAGCGGTGCACCCTCTTCGTGCAGAGCCACGTCCCCGAGCACGCGCAGCTCGGCTGGGTCATGAACTGCCTCACCGGCTTCGGCGAGGCCTCCCGCATGACGCAGTTCAAGGACAAGTCCGCCAAGCAGGGCGCCGACCGGGCCACCGTCGGCCTCTTCACGTACCCGATCCTCCAGGTCGCCGACATCCTGCTCTACCAGGCCAACCAGGTCCCGGTGGGCGAGGACCAGCGCCAGCACATCGAGCTGACCCGCGACCTCGCGGAGCGCTTCAACGGCCGCTTCGGCGAGACGTTCACGATCCCCGCGCCGTACATCCTCAAGGAGACGGCGAAGATCTACGACCTCCAGGACCCGGCGATCAAGATGAGCAAGTCGGCGTCGACGCCGAAGGGTCTGATCAACCTCCTCGACGAGCCGAAGACGACCGCGAAGAAGGTCAAGAGCGCCGTCACCGACACCGACACGGTCATCCGTTTCGACCCGGAGACCAAGGCCGGCGTCTCCAACCTGCTCACGATCATGTCCACGCTCACCGGGACGAGCATCCCCGACCTGGAGAAGAGCTACGAGGGCAAGATGTACGGCGCGCTGAAGACCGACCTGGCGGAGGTCATGGTGGACTTCGTCACGCCGTTCCGGTCCCGTACGCAGGAATACCTGGACGACCCGGAGACGCTGGACGCGATCCTGGCCAAGGGCGCGGAGAAGGCCCGCGCGGTCGCCGCGGAGACGCTGGCGCAGACGTACGAGCGGATGGGCTTCCTGCCCGCGAAGCACTGAGTCCAAGGACTCTGGCCTCAGGGGTGGTGCAGGCCGCACACTGGCGGCTGCACCACCACCCGATATGACACGACTATGGAGGAGAACGACGTGGGGACCGTAACGCTCGGCGTTTCGATCGCGGTCCCGGAGCCCTACGGCAGCCTGCTCCAGGAGCGGCGCGCGGGCTTCGGGGATCCCGCCGCGCATGGCATCCCCACGCACGTCACCCTCGTGCCGCCGACCGAGGTGGACGAGGAGCGGCTGCCCGCGATCCAGGCCCACCTCGCCGAGGTCGCCGCGGGCGTCCGCCCCTTCCCCGTGCGCCTGAGCGGCACGGGAACGTTTCGCCCGTTGTCCCCGGTCGTCTACGTGACGCTCGCCGAGGGCGTCTCCGCCTGCGCCTGGCTCCAGGAGCGGGTACGGGACGAGTCCGGGCCGCTCGTGCGCGAGCTGCAGTTCCCGTACCACCCGCACGTGACCGTCGCGCACGGCATCGCCGAGGAGGCGATGGACCGCGCCTACGCGGAGCTGGCCGACTTCGAGGCCGCTTGGACCTGCTCCTCCTTCGCCCTGTACGAGCAGGGCGCGGACGGGGTGTGGCGCAAGCTGCGCGTCTTCGAGTTCGGCGACGGCCGCCACGTCTCCGGCGTCCCGGCCCAGGGCACCTCGGTGGACACCCCGACCCCGACCTGCTGACCCGGCGGCAGCCTCCCGCCGGACCGACAGCCTCCCGCCGGACCGGCTGCCTCCTGTCAGACCGGCAGCCGTCGGAACACCGGCCTCGGCACGTGCCGCAGCGCCGCCATCACCATCCGCAGCGCCCCCGGCACCCACACCGTCTCCGAGCGCCGCCGCAGCCCCAGCTCGATCGCCGTCGCCACGGCCTCCGGCGTGGTCGCCAGCGGGGCCTCTTCGAGACCGGCCGTCATCCGCGACCGTACGAAGCCGGGGCGTACGACCATCACATGCACCCCGGTCCCGTGCAGCGCGTCCCCGAGCCCCTGGGCGAACGCGTCGAGACCGGCCTTGGACGAGCCGTAGATGAAGTTCGCGCGGCGGGCGCGCTCGCCCGCGACCGATGACAGCACCACCAGCGAGCCGTGGCCCTGCGCCTGCAGGGCGCCCGCGCAGATCAGCCCCGCCGAGACCGCGCCCGTGTAGTTGGTCTGGGCGACCTTGACGGCGGCGAGCGGATCGGCCTCGTCGTGCGCCTGGTCGCCGAGGATCCCGAAGGCGAGCAGCACCATGTCGATGTCGCCCTCGGTGAAGATCTTGCCGAGCCGCTCCTCGTGCGACTCGGTGTCGAGCGCGTCGAACGGCACCGTCCGCACGTCCGCGCCGAGCGCCCGCAGCGAGTCCGCGGCGGCCGTCAGGGCGGGCGAGGGGCGTCCGGCGAGCCACACCGTACGGGTGCGGCGGGCGATCAGCCGGCGGGCCGTGGCGAGCCCGATCTCGGAGGTGCCGCCGAGCAGGAGCAGGGACTGCGGGGTGCCGAAAGCGTCCTTCATGACGATCAAACTCCTCGGAGAGTGCGATTCAGAGGGCGAGGCGACGGGAGAGGTCGGACGTGAAGACGGACCGGGGGTCGAGTGCGGCCCGCAGCGCGCGGAAGTCGGCGAGCCTCGGATACATCGCGTGCAGCAGTTCGGGCCGCAGCCGGGAGTCCTTCGCGAGGTAGACCCGGCCGCCCGCGTCCGCCACCTCCTCGTCCAGCTCGTCGAGGAACGCGCCGAGACCGGAGAGCCGGGCCGGGATGTCGAGCGCGAGCGTCCAGCCGGGCACGGGGAAGGAGAGCCAGCCCGGGTCGCTCGCGCCGAAGCGCTTCAGCACGGCGAGGAACGACGGACAGCCGCGGCGCGCGATCCGCTTCACGATCCGGCGCAGGGTCTCCTCGTGCCCGTGACCGACGACGAACTGGTACTGGACGAAGCCGCCGCGCCCGTAGATCCGGTTCCAGTGCGGGACGCCGTCCAGAGGGTGGAAGAAGGAGGACATCCGCTGGAGTTCGCCGGTGCGGCGGCGGGGCGCCCTGCGGTACCAGAGCTCGTTGAAGAGGCCGACGGCCGTGCGGCCGAGCAGCCCCTCCGGGACCAGCGCGGGTGCGGCGGGCAGTTGTCCCGGGCGGAAGGCGAGGGGCGTACGGCGGGTGCGGCGGTCCTGGAGGGGGATCGCGTCGTACGGGGCGTGGTCGCCGCGGGTGAGGACGGACCGGCCGGTCGCGGCGCCGCGCGCGAGCAGGTCGATCCAGGCGACCGAGTAGCGGTAGCGGTGGTCCGTGGCGGTGAGCCGGGCCATCAGCTCGTCGAGGTCCGCGGCGCGTTCGGTGTCGACGGACATGAGGGAGGTCTCGACGGGGAGCAGCCGGAGGGTGGCGGAGAGGATCACGCCCGTCAGGCCCATGCCGCCGGTGGTGGCGTCGAAGAGGTCCGTGCCGGGGACGACGGTGTGGATCTCCCCGTCGGCGGTGAGGAGTTCGAGGGCGGCCACATGGCGGCCGAAGGAGCCGGAGACATGGTGGTTCTTGCCGTGGATGTCGGCGCCGATCGCGCCGCCGACCGTGACGTACCGGGTCCCGGGGGTGACGGGGACGAACCAGCCTAGTGGCAGCAGTACCTCCATCAGGCGGTGCAGGCTGACACCGGCGTCGCAGACGACGACGCCCTCGACGGCGTCGACCGAGCGGATCCGGTCGAGTCCGGTCATGTCGAGGACGGAGCCGCCGGCGTTCTGCGCGGCGTCGCCGTAGGCACGGCCGAGGCCGCGCGCGATGGAGCCGCGTGCACCGCAGGCACGGACGGCTTCGGAGGCCTCCTCGTACGTCCGGGGGCGGTGGACGCGCGCGAGGGTGGGGGCGGTGCGGCCCCAGCCGGTGAGGGGCTCGTCGTCGGTGTGGGCAGCCATGAAGTCGACCGTATCGCCCGATCTGTGCGTTATGACTGGTTTGCTGTCGGTTCGCCGAAATGGGTGATTAAAGGAGTGTCAGGAAAGATTGCCGTGCGGTCGCCGGGCCGCCGGGTCAGAGTCACCCCCGGGTCGACGGAGGAGCCCGTCGAGAACCGGGGAGGCGGAGTCGATGCGAAACGCGGACTGGGCCGGTGCCGAGAGGAGACTCCTGGCCGTCCTGCGCGGCTGCGGTCGCCGCGCGCCCGTGGCCACGGCGGCCCGCGCGCTGTCCTTCGGCGGCGAGCACGGCGCCCTCTGGCTGGCCGCCGGCCTCACCGGCGCGGCGGTGGACCGTGAGCGGCGAACGGGCTGGCTGCGCGGGACGGCCCTGGTCGCGGGCGCGCATCTGGCGAGCATGGGGATCAAGCGGGTGGTGCGGCGGCCGCGACCGGGGACGGCGGAGTACGAACCCCTGGTCCGCACGGCCGGCCGGCACTCCTTCCCCAGCTCCCACGCGACGTCCGCCGCCGCCGCGGCCGTCGCCTTCGGCGCCCTCCGTCCGACGGCCCGCCGACTCGCCGCCCCCGCGGCGGCCGCGATGTGCGTCTCCCGCCTGATCGTCGGCGTCCACTACCCGACGGACGTGGCGGCGGGTGCCCTCCTGGGCGCGGCGACGGCCGCCCTCGGCCGAGCCTGGCTCCGGACGCCGGTCACGGCCGTCGTACCGCCTCACGCGCGCGTGGCGCCCCTGCCGCCGATGCCCGCGCTGCCGGGGCCTGTGCCGCCGATGCGAGCGCTGCCAGGGTCCGCGTTGCCGGGGCCCGCCACCCGCGGGGCTCCACGCGCGCGTGGGACGACCGCCGCGCGGGCCGCGCTCCCCGGCGGTCGCCGTGGCTGAGCGCACCACCGGCGCCGCCGTGCTCGACAAGCCCGTCGGCGTACGAGAACGCCGGCGCGGCCACGGCAGCCGGCAGGTGTACGCGGTCGCCGCCGGGCTCGTCAGGACCGCGCGGCCCCGGCAGTGGGTCAAGAACCTCCTCGTCGTCGCCGCGCCCGTCGCGGCCGGGCAGCTCGTCTCCTGGCAGACGGCCGCCCGACTCGCCCTGGTCTTCGCCCTGTTCACGGCCGCCGCCTCCGCCGTCTACCTGGTCAACGACGCCCGCGACGCGGCCGCCGACCGCGCCCACCCCGTGAAGCGCCGCCGCCCCGTGGCCTCCGGCCTCGTCCCCGTACCCCTCGCGTACGCCACCGGAGCCCTCCTCGGCCTCGGGGCCGCCGTCGCCTGCGCGGTCCTGTGCAACCCCATGACCGCCGCGCTGCTCATCGCGTACCTCGTCATGCAGGTCGCGTACTGCGTGCGCCTCAAGCACGTCCTCGTCGTCGATCTCGCCGTCGTCACCACCGGGTTCCTGATGCGGGCCATGATCGGCGGGGTCGCGCTGGCGATCCCGCTCTCCCGCTGGTTCCTGATCACCACCGGCTTCGGCGCGCTCTTCATGGTCGCCGCCAAGCGCTACTCCGAGGCCGTCCAGATGGAGGACGCGCGCGGCGCGACGCGCGCGCTGCTCACCCAGTACACGACCGGGTATCTGCGCTTCGTCTGGCAGTTGGCGGCCGGAGTCGCCGTCCTCGGCTACTGCCTGTGGGCCCTGGAGAGCGGCGGCGTCGCCACCGGCAGCCTGCTGCCCTGGCGCCAGCTCTCCATGATCGCCTTCATCCTCGCGGTCCTGCGCTACGCCGTCTTCGCCGACCGCGGCTCCGCCGGCGCCCCCGAGGACGTCGTCCTGCGCGACCGCCCGCTCGCGATCGTCGGCCTGGTCTGGGCGGCGATGTACGGCATGGCTGTCGCGGACCTGTGAGGCCGCCGGAAGCACGCGGTATCGGCACGAGATCAAGGGGTACGCGTACGACATGGACTGGTTGACCAAGCTCCCCGTCATCGGCCCCTGGGTCACCAGGCTCATGAAGACGCACGCCTGGCGTTCGTACGAGACCCTCGACGCCGCCCACTGGACCCGGCTCGCCGCCGCCATCACCTTCATCAGCTTCCTGGCGCTGTTCCCGCTGATCGCCGTCGCCGCGGCGGTCGGCGCCGCGCTGCTCAGCCAGGAGCAGCTGGACAAGATCGAGGACAAGGTCTCCGACCAGGTCCCCGGCATCTCCGACCAGCTCGACATCGGCGGGCTCGTGGACAACGCGGGCACGATCGGCCTCGTCGCCGGCGCGCTGCTGCTCTTCACCGGCATCGGGTGGATCGGCTCGATGCGGGAGTGCCTGCGCGCGGTGTGGGGGATCGACGACCAGGACGAGGGCAACCCCGTCGTACGCAAGGCCAAGGACGCGCTCGTGCTGCTCGGGCTCGGCGCGGTCGGGCTCTGCTCCCTCGCCGCGTCCTGGCTGGGTTCCACCGCCGTCGGCTGGAGCGCCGACCGGGTGGGGATCTCCGGCGAAGGGGCCACCGGGATCCTGCTCCAGGTGGCCTCCGTCGCCGTCGCCGCCGTCGCGGGCTTCCTCGTCCTGCTCTACCTGCTGACGCTGCTCCCCGGCGTCCACCCGCCCCGCCGCCGCCTGGTGGTGGCGGCGGTGATCGGGGCGATCGGCTTCGAGCTGCTGAAGCTGCTGATCGGCGGCTACATGCGGGACGTCGCGGGGAAGTCGATGTACGGCGCGTTCGGCGTGCCGGTCGCGCTGCTGCTCTGGATCAACTTCACCGCGAAGCTGCTGCTGTTCTGTGCCGCCTGGACGGCTACGGGGTCACAGTCCGATCCGGCCCGTTCGGAGCGTCCTGACGGGCAGGACCCTCGTCCGGACGACGAGAGCCGTCAGGACCCTCGGCGCCGTCGGTCCGAGGGCGGCGACGGACCAGCTCCGGCAGCGGCCAGCGACGGTTGACGAGGAACGCGGCGCCCGCGAGCAGCACCAGGACCCCGCCGACGATGCCGAGGGCGGTCCCGACGCCACCGGACCCCCCTGCGGCGGCCTTCTGTACGGCGTCCGAGTCCGGGGCGTTCTTGCCGGGCGCCGGCGACGAGCCGTCGCTCTCGGTTCCCTGCTCCGTACGGGCGGACTTCGGCGGGACGAGCTCACCCACCGGCTGCACCTTCCCGGCCGCGGCGAAGCCCCAGTCGAGGAGCCGGGCGGTCTCCTTGTAGACCGCGTGCTGCTCCTTGGACGACGGGTTGAGTACCGTCACGAGCAGGACTTTGCCGTTACGTTCCGCAACGCCGGTGAACGTCGAGCCGGCGTGCGTGGTGTTGCCGTTCTTGACGCCGGCGATGCCCTGGTACGGCGCGACGCCCAGGTCGCCGGTCAGCAGCCGGTTCGTGTTCTGGATCTCGAAGGTCTCGCGCTTCTTCCCCGGCTTCTCCTCGCCGGGGAACTTGGCGCGGGCGGTCGCGGCGTACTCCCGGAAGTCCGCGTTCTGCATCCCGCTGCGGGCGATCAGCGTCAGGTCGTACGCGGACGAGACCTGGCCGGGGGCGTCGTAGCCGTCCGGCGACTCCACATGGGTGTCGAGAGCCTGGAGCTCGTCGGCGCGGTCGTTCATGTCCTGCACGGTCTTCGCGATGCCGTTGTTCATCGCGGAGAGCACGCGCACGGCGTCGTTGCCCGAGCGAAGGAACACCCCGAGCCAGAGATCGTGGACGGTGTAGGTCGACTTCTCCTTGATCCCGACGAGGCTGGAGCCCGCGCCGAGGCCGGCCAGATCCTGGGGCGTGACGGTGTGGGTCGTCGTCCTGGGGAACTTGGGCAGCACCGTGTCAGCGAAGAGCATCTTGAGCGTCGAGGCCGGGGCGAGGGGCCAGTGGGCGTTGTGCGAGGCGAGCACATGGCCGGTCTCCGCGTCCGCGACGATCCACGACCGCGCGCTCAGCTCCCGGGGCAGTACCGGCGCCCCCGGCCCGAGCCGCACCTGGGTGCCGGGCACGCCGAGCAGCGACCCGCCGACGGACGACATCTTGGCGGGCGGCTTGGGCTGCTTCTCCTCCTTGTTGTCCGCCGTGTCCGCGTGGGCGGGGGCGGCGGTGAGGAGCGGGAGCAGCGCAGCAGCAATGACCGCCCAAGCGGTCCTCTTCGAAGCAGACACGATCGAAAACGTACAGGCACGGCCCAACGATCCGAACCCCGCCGGGCGGTTCCCGCGGAGACCACCACTCCGGTGCCCGGGCCGCCCCGGAGACGAGGCGGCCGGGACAGGTGGTGATACTGAGGGTATGAAGCTCAGCCGTCCCGTCTCCTGGTTCCTGCTCGCTTTCGGGGTGTGGAGCTGGTTCATCTGGGTCACTTTCGTCAAGAACCTGTGGAACGACGGGAGCGGTCTCGCCTTTGACGACGCGGGCGATCCGACGGCCTACTTCTGGGTTCATCTGCTGCTCGCCATCACGTCCTTTGTTCTGGGGACGGTGGTCGGCGTGATCGGGTTGCGTGGAGTGCGCGCGTTGCGGCGCGAGCACGGATAGGGGTTGGGGCGCGTGCTCGTCTTTCTGCTCGTGTTCGTCGTGATTCTCGGCCTCCTGGCCACTGTCCACCGGTACGTGTGGCGGCGCCTGGTGCGCGATGTCACCGCGCGGGGGAGCGTGGCGCGGCGGCTGGGTACCGTCGCGGCGTTCGTGCTGCCCGCGCTGTCGGTCGCGGCCCTGGTCTCCGCGCGGGCGGGCGCCCCCTTCTGGCTCCAGCAGGTCGTGGCCTGGCCCGGCTACCTCTGGCTGGCCCTGCTGCTGTACGTGACCCTCGCCCTCGTCGTCGGGGAAGCGGTCCGCCCGCTGCTGCGGCGGGCGCTGGAGCACAGGGCGGCAGCCCGGGCCACCACGGCCACCTCCCAGACTCCGGATCAGCCCCTGTCCCAGGTTCCGGAACCCGTCCCGGCCACCGTCCCGCCTTCCGTTCCCGCCCCGGCCCCCGCCGCCCCCGCCGCGCCCGCCGACAGCGGCGAGGACGCGAACGTCGCCGGTGCCACCGCCGTCTCGCGGCGCCTGTTCGTCTCGCGCGTCGTCGGCGGGGCCGCCGCGGCCGCCGCCGTGGGGACCGTCGGGTACGGCACGTACGGCGTGCTGCGCGGGCCGCGCGTCAAGCGGGTGACCGTCCCGCTGGCCAAGGTGCCGCGGGCCGTTCACGGGTACCGCATCGCCGTCGTCTCCGACATCCACATCGGCCCCGTCCTGGGCCGCGCCCACACCCAGCGCATCGTGGACACGATCAACAGCACCCAGCCCGATCTGATCGCCGTCGTCGGCGACCTCGTCGACGGCAGCGTAGAGAACCTCGGCCCCGCCGCCGAGCCCCTCGCGCAGCTCAGGGCCCGGCACGGCTCCTTCTTCGTGACCGGCAACCACGAGTACTTCTCCGGCGCCGACGCCTGGGTCGACCACGTCCGCGAACTCGGCCTGCGCCCGCTGCGCAACGCCCGCACGGAGATCGCGGCAGGATTCGACCTCGCCGGGGTCGACGACGTCGCCGGCGAGAGCGAGGGCCAGGGTCCGGACTTCGCCGCCGCCCTCGGCGACCGCGACCGCGCCCGGGCCGCCGTCCTCCTCGCGCACCAGCCGGTCGTCATCCACGACGCCGTCCGCCACGGCGTCGACCTCCAGCTCTCCGGCCACACCCACGGCGGTCAGCTCTGGCCCGGCAACTACCTCGCCGAGCTCGCCAACCCGACCGTCGCCGGCCTCGAGCGGTACGGCGACACCCAGCTCTACGTCTCCCGCGGCGCCGGAGCCTGGGGCCCTCCCGTCCGGGTCGGCGCGCCCTCCGACATCACCATCGTGGAGCTGGCCTCCCGGCAGGCATGACGGGGCATGTCCGTCATCGGGGGACTGGGTACCGGAACGGGTCACTCATCGCGCCGGGGCCGATACATGCCGTTCAGTCCTCCGAAGTCGCTCATCACGGACATATACCTGCACTGTGAAGGTTTCCTCTTCCACTTGTGAAACTCGTGTGATTGGGTGACGCCATCGCGGCATGGCTGGGTGCCGCCGCGCCAGGGGTGGGCTCGAAAAAAGGAAGCACGGCGATGCGGTCGAAGGTCCGTCTGCGGATCCTCATCACTTGTGGAGTTCTGGTGGCCGCCGGGGTGGGAGGCTGGCAGCTGCTGCCTTCCGACGACGTCCGGACCGACCCGATCACGGTCGGCACCACGGACGAGGTCACCTCGCTCGACCCGGCCGGAGCGTACGACGCCGGCTCGTGGGCCATGTACAGCAACGTCTACCAGTCGCTGCTCTCCTTCAAGCCCGGCTTCACCACGCCGGTCCCGGACGCCGCCGACAACTGCAAGTTCATCGGCACGCGGCTCACCACGTACCAGTGCGTGCTCCGGGACGATCTGACCTTCGCCGGCGGCCGCAAGGTGACCGGCGAGGACGTCAAGTACTCCTTCGAGCGCATGCTGAACATCAAGGCCGACGTCGGTCCCGCGCCGCTCTTCGCGACCCTGAAGAGCGTGGTGGCCAAGGGCCAGACGGTCACCTTCAACCTGACGAGCCGGGACGCGACCTTCCCGCTGAAGCTCGCCACGGGCGCCGGTTCGATCGTCGACCGCGACCAGTACCCGGCCAAGAAGCTGCGTGAGGGCGACACGGTCGAGGGCTCGGGGCCGTACGTCCTCAAGGAGTACAAGCCCGGCGAGAGCGCCCGCCTGGAGCCCAACCCGAACTACCGGGGCTCGGTGGGCAAGCGTGGCGGCACGGTCGTCGTGAAGTACTTCACGGAGTCCGAGCAGCTCGCCGACGCCTGGAAGAGCAAGCAGGTCGACATCGCGCACCGGCAGATGCCGCCGGAGTTCCTCTCCACGGTGCAGGACGGCAAGGACACCGCCCGGATCACCGAGGCGCAGACGGCCGAGATCCGCAATCTCTACTTCAACGTGAAGTCCGGCTCCCCGATGGCGAAGAAGGCGGTCCGGCAGGCCGTCGCCGCCGTGATCGACCGCCCGGCGATCGTCACCGGCGCGTACCACGGCACGGTCGAGCCGCTGTACTCCCTCATCCCGCAGGGCTTCAACGGCCACAGCACCTCGTTCTACGACGCCTACCCCGAGCCGTCCAAGAAGACGGCGAAGAGCCTGCTGAAGGACGCGGACGTCGAGACGCCGGTGAGCTTCACCCTCGGCTACCGCAAGGACGCCACGTACGGCGCCGAGGCGGCCGAGCTGAAGAAGCAGCTGGAGGCGAGCGGCCTGTTCAAGGTGAAGCTCGTCGAGGCGGAGTGGAAGGAGTTCCAGAAGGGGTACGTGAACGGCGACTACGACGCGTACCCCGTCGGCTGGCTGCCCGACTTCCCGGACTCCGACAGCTTCACCGCCCCGCTGGTGGGCACGGACAACGCCATGCACAACGGCTTCGCCAGCAAGAAGATCGACTCGCTGATCTCCGCGACGCAGCAGTACAGCGACCGGGCGGCGGCGGCGAACGACTTCGAGGACATCCAGACCGAGGTCGCCGAGGACGTCCCGCTGATCCCGCTCTGGCAGAAGAAGGACTACGTGCTGGCGACGACCGAGGTCGCCGGTTCGCAGTACCTGACCGACGGCACCGGCATCTGGCGCCTCTGGGAACTCAGCTGGATCTGAGGCCGCCCTCGTGGCCCCGGGCACGGCCTGGGGCCACGGGCCGGGCTAGGGAGGGGCCTCGGGCCTCGCTGGGGCCCGGGACCGTGGCCGTCAGCCCTTCGGGGTCTTCCCGCGCTTGGGCTTGCCCGAGGCCGCCATGCCGGCCGCCGTCGGCATGAAGTCGGCGAGGAGGTCGTGGGTCTCGCGCACCAGGGGCCGCAGCAGCCGGAAGCGCGAGAGCGAGATCGCCCGGGCGGTGACCGGTGAGAGGCGCTCGACCAGGCGGCGGCTGTTGGCGCAGCCCTCGGAGCGGTCGTACACCCAGAACAGCACCAGGCCCATCTGCTGGAGCCAGAGCAACTGGGGCAGAGGCTCGGCCAGTTCGGGGTCGACCTTGACGTCGGCCCCCGAGATGACCCTGCGGTGGACCTCGATCGCCGCCTCGCGCGGGCCCTCCGACTCCGGGGAGAACGGGCTGAGCGGGCTGTCCGGGTCGGCCGCGTTCTTGAAGAACTGCGCCGCGAACTCGTGGTACGGCTCGGCGATGTCGAGCCAGCCGAGGAGGACCCCGCGGATGCGGGCCGTGAGGTCCTTCTCGCCGCCGTCGAGGATGTCCGCGACGGCGGCCTGGTGCTCCTCGGCGATCCGGTCGTAGAAGCCCTGGACCAGGTGCTCCTTGGAGGCGAAGTAGTAGTACGCGTTGCCGACGGAGACCCCGGCCTCCTGGGCGATGGCCCGCATGGTCGTCTTGTCGTAGCCGCGCTCCTTGAAGAGCCGGAGCGCGGTCTCGAGGATGAGCGTGCGGGTCTGTTCGCTCTTGGCGGCCTTGGCCGGAGCGGCGGCCGCGGCGGGCTCGGCGCCCGTGGGCCCGGCCCCGGTGGGCTCGGGCTCGTTGGGCTCGGCGGGCTGCACTTCCTTCACGTCCTTCACAGTGCCCGAGCCTAGCCGGGCGTGCCGGGCACTTCGCAGCGCCCGTCCTCGCAGCCCGGTCCGTGGGCCTTGATCGCCTCGCGCCACTTGGCGGCGGCCAGGACGGTCGCCCGGGCCAAGGGCTGCCCGGCCGGAGTGGCCAGCCAGTGGGCCTTGGGCCGGTGTTCGGCCAGGGCCCAGAGGCAGACGATCCACGCGGAGGCGGCGCGGTAGACCTGCCCCCGGTCCCCGATCACGGTGATCTCCTTGAGGGTGGACTCGTGGTCGAGGCCGGGGAAGCGGCGCATGGCTTCCTGCGAGGCGGCCGGGACGAGGTCGAGCGGGACGAGCTGGCGCTGCCGCAGCAGCCAGTGACGCAGGTGGACGCAGAGCGAGCAGTCGGCGTCGTACAGCACGGTGAGGCGGTGTACGGGAGTCACGGGCCGGCTCATCCGACTCTCCTCACGCTCCGGTGACGGGCGGGGCCCAGGGTCCCTTGGCGGGGCCGGTCCAGCCCTGCGGCGGCACCGGCGGAACCTGCTCGCGCTCCATCACGCCGCGGCGGCGGATCTTGTTGAGGACGTAGACGTTGCCCAGGTGCATCACGCCGAGCACGAGGAGCACCACGCCCTGCTTGACGGACAGGGCCTCGAAGAGCCCCCGGGCGTCGGCGACGGTCTCGTCCTGGCTGAGGTAGAGGGCGACGAAGCCGAAGTTGACGAGGTAGAAGCCGACCACCAGGAGGTGGTTGACGGCCTCGGCGAGCTTCTCGTTCCCGTGCAGGACGTCTGCCAGGAAGATCCTTCCGTTGCGGCTGAGTGTGCGGGCGACCCAGATGGTCAGAGCCACGCTGATCAGCAGATAGGCGATGTACGCGACGACAGTGAGGTCCATTCCCCACCCTCCCTTGAACGCGTTCAAAAGCTGGCAGTCATGACTGTAGACCTTCGTTTGAACATGTTCAAGAGAGGGCCGGGGGAGAGGTGCGGAAATCCCTAGGCGATCAGGAGCAGGGCGCTTAGGGTGACGCCTGATGCTTTCTCATGACGTGGCCGGTGAAGGCCCTTCCACAGTTGTCCTGCTCCACTCCGGCGTTTGCGATCGGAGGATGTGGGACGCGCAGTTCGCGGCACTTGCCGCCGCCGGGCACCGCGTGATCCGCTGCGACCTCCGCGGCTTCGGCGAGACCCCGATCGACCGCCCGCACACCCACTGCGACGACGTCGCGGAACTCCTCGACGCCCTCGGCGTCGAACGGGCCGCACTCGTCGGCTCCTCCTTCGGCGGCGAGGTCGCCCTGGAGACCGCCGTCCGCCACTCCGGGCGCGTCTCCGGGCTCGCGCTGCTCTGCTCCGGCATCCCCGACTTCAGCCCCAGCGACGACCTGCGCGCCTGGGGCCGGCGCGAGGACGAGCTGCTCGAAGCGGGCGACGTGGACGGGGCGGTCGCGCTCAACGTCGACACCTGGCTCGGCCCGGAGGCCGACGACGAGGCGCGCGAGCGGGTACGGGTGATGCAGCGGCGCGCCTTCGACGTACAGCTCGCCGCCCCCGAGGAGGTCCACCCGGTCGACGCCGGTGTGACGTCGGCGGAGCTGACCGGGATCGAGCTGCCGTGCCTGGTCGTCTCCGGGGCCCACGACCTGCCCGACTTCCGGGCGATGTCGGCCCGCCTCGCCACGCTCCTGCCGGGCGCCCGTCACCTCGAACTGGAGTGGGCGGCCCACCTTCCCGCCCTGGAGCGCCCCGAGGAGACGAGCGCGCTGCTCGCCGGCTTCCTGGCGGAGGTCACAGCCCCCGGCGTATCCGTGAGCTGATCGTGCGGTCGGTGATCCCGGCGTCGGCGGCGAGCAGGAACGCCTTCGAGAGGATCACCGACATCATCCCGCCGTCCTCCTCGAACGGCAGGAACATTTTCTCCGGGGCCTGCGGCGAACGGTCCGGCCCGATGGGCAGCGGGGCGTCCTCCGGCTCCATCAGGACGTGGCCAGAGCCCAGATGGATCCGGTACGCGCGCAGGTCGCCCCGCACCCGGAGGAACCGCTCCGTCAGCTCCGTACGGTCCGCGATCCCGGTCCGCGGGAGCAGCCGGGCCAGCGCCTCCCGGCGGATCCGGGCCGAAGCGGTCAGCTCGCCGAACGACCAGCTCTCCCAGTACCCGTCGTACGCCCGCTCCTCGCCCCTGTCCCGCCAGTCCGGGTCCGCGCCGATGGACGCCACCCCGACGAACAGATCGACGTCCCGCAGCGCCTCCGACAGCACGAGTGCCGGTACGTCGGCCGGTGCGACCCGCTCCCAGACGCCCCGTGCCCCGGCCGAGGCCACGCGGCGCTCGAAGCGGACCTGGTCGGTCGAGCAGAGCACGGCGACCCCGTCGGCCGAGCTGCCCGCCTCGACGAGTCCCACGAAGAACCGGGCCCGCCAGAACACCCCCTCGCCGACCGGCAGATCACCGGGGCGCGGCAGCTCCCGCACCATCTCGGAGGAGCCGCCCGCCCCGAAGTACCCCAGGTGGTCACCGGTCCAGCCGCGCTCCGCCATCAGGGCACGCGCCTGCCCGTAGCGCAGGATGTGTCCCGCGAACCGGTTCGAGTACGAGCCGGTCGCCACCTCGGCCGGAGTGAGCGGGTACACCTCGCGGAAGACCTGCTTGAACGGCTGCCGCAGCTCCCGCTCCGTCAGCTCGGCCCGCCATTCGGCCACTTCGTCGGCCTCGGCCCGGATGGGGTGCCACAGACGCAGCCGGGACCCGGGGGAGACGGGGGTCGCCGTGCCGTCCGCGCCGGCCAGCGCCCAGCCCCCGCCGGTCCGCTCCGGCACCCCGGCCGTCCAGCGCTCGTCGGCGTCCGGGGCGACCTCCCACAGCAGCGCGCGGGCGGCCGAACCGGTCACGGGGTGGTCGATGTAGTACCGCTCCCAGTCCTCCGCCGGCCAGGTCGTCCCCGCCACCAGATGGTCCTCCAGCCGGGCCCGTTCCGCGGCCAGCAGGGTCCGGAGCTCCTTCGACGCGGCCCGGATCGTGGCCAGCCGCTCGCCGTACCCCTCCCGGGCCACCTTCGGCGCCGACCTCAGCACCCGGCCCTGGGGTCCCCGGAACGACAGCGAGGCCACGCCGGGCTCCTGCACGGAGAGCACCGCCGTGTACTCCCCGAGCGCCTCCTCCCGCATCCCGCGCCCGTCGAGCCCGTGCGTCGGGGTGCCGCGCTCGCGCAGCATCGACGGCGTGAGCCCGGCCCGTCCGGCGACGGCCTCCAGGGCCTTGTCGATCGCCTTGAGCACCGTCCGGTTGCGGACCTTCCCCTTGAGCCGGCCGAGGTACTGGACGGCGTCGGCGGCCCGATCGCCCTCGCACGCGCCGAGGAACGCGACCCCGGCCGCCGCGAGCCTGGCGTTGCGGCAGATCCCGCCCGAACCGCCCGTACCCGTACCGGCGTTCAGCGCCACGGCCCCGACCGTGGGCACCACCCAGGCGCCGGGCAGCCCGGCCGCCGCCCACAGGGCCCCGCGCACGACCGCCGCGTTGCGCTCGCCGACCAGGCCCGGTTCGCGGTACACGCCCATGGGGTGAGGAGCCACGACCAGGTGCTCCGTCTGTCCGGCGGCCCCGTCGAGCAGCGCCCGTACGAGCGCGTCGCCGCGGTCCACCGCCGCGAGCAGCTCCCCGGCGGCCTTCTGCCACTTCCTCGTCGGCCGGGCCGCGCCGAGCGCCGCGCAGTGCTCCAGGAACGCCGCCACACCGGCCGCCGAGAGCAGCTCCGGGTGCTCGGACCGCATCCGGGGCCCGTACGCGTCCTCGTCGTTCAGGAGTGCCCACGGCAGCCCGGTGGCGTCGGGCACGTCGGGGCCGATCAGCCGGTCCAGGACCTTCCGTATCGCGGCGTTCTCCGAGCCCTCCGCCTGGTCGCCCCAGGCCGACAGGGAGGCCTTGCGCGCGGCCCGGAGCAGGGCGCGGTCGCATCCGCCCGTCTCGCGGGCGGCGGCCAACGGGAGCTGCATCAGCGGTCCGTACTCCTGGAGCAGCTGCATCGGATCGACCATGGCCATCACGCCCACCAGCCGTTCGAGCAGCTCCTCCGCCTGGGACACCGACCACCCCAGCCGCCGTCCGGCCAGCCAGGAGACGCTCCAGTCGGTGACCTTGTCCGCGCCGCCCCGGCACTGGTTCCGGTGTATCCACAGGGCGGCCCGGCGCAGCTCGTCGGGCGCCAGCTCCTGCAACAGCTCCTGGACGGCCGCGCCCCCTTGGGTCCGCTGCCGCACCCCCGCCTCGTACAGCCTGACTTCCAGACTCGTCGTCCCCACCATGCGTACGACGGTAGGGGACCCCACTGACAGCGCCACCCCGGCCCTCAGCCGAACTTCCTCACCCCCGGGACCAGCGCCGTCCCCAGGCAGCAGCCGGCCACCACGACCGCGGCGGCTATCAGGGGGACCTCCGGTCCCCAGGCGGAGGCGGCCATCGGTGCGAGGGCGTAGCCGAGCGGCATGGCGGCGAGGGAGAGCAGCCAGTCGTAGGAGCCCACGCGGGCCAGGGCGTGGGCCGGGACGGCCCGTTGGACGGCGGTCTCCCAGACCGGGGTGAGGAAGCCGAGACCGACCTGGGCGAGCCCGTAGGCGGTGATGGTCAGCGGCGCGGGCGCGGGGACGGCCAGCAGGAGGAGCGGCAGGGCGTACACGGCGAGACCGAGGTTCGCCGTCAGGACGGGGCGCCGGGGGCGCAGTCGGTCGGCGAGCAGCGCACCGAGGAGGAAGCCGACCGCGCCGACCTGGAGGAACACCACCCAGACGGTCGTGCCGCCGAGATGGGTGAGGGCGATCGCCGGGCCGAGGGTCATCAGGACGGCGGCGGCGCCGTTCCAGGCGCTGTGCCCGATGAGGCTGGTCCAGTACCAGTCGCGGGACCTGACCTCCTGCCAGCCCTCCTTGAGGTCGGTGAGTACCGAACTGCGGGGGACGGGCACGCGCTCGACCCGTACGGCGAGCAGCAGCAGGGCGCTGATTGCGAAGGTGGCAGCGTCCAGGACGAACGCCCAGCCGGCACCCGCGGTGACGATCAGTGTGCCGGCGAGGGCGGGTCCGGCGAGGCGGGTGACGCTCTTGGCCACGCCCATGGCGGCGTTGGCGCGGTGAAGGGCCTCGGGGGCCACCGTTCCCGTGATCAGCGGGGAGCTGGTGGGCATCGAGAACGCGCTCGCCGCGCCGCCGACGACTTCGGCGCCTGCGACGACCCAGAGGGACGGGTCGCCGCTCAGCAGCTCGGCGCCGACGAGGAGTTGGGTCGCGCAGCGGACGACGTCGGTGGTCAGGGCGACCGTACGGGCGTTGAAGCGGTCGCCGACGACTCCGCCGACGGGCAGCAGGAGCAGCTTGGGGACCATCGCACACGCCAGGACGATCGCGAGCGCGGAGCTCGATCCGGTGGCCTCCCAGACGGCGATGGCGAGCGCGGCGGGGATGGCGGCGTCACCGAGGAGCGAGAGGGCGCGGCCGGTGAAGAAGAGCCGGAAGGAGCGGGTCCGCAGGGGATGGGGGACGGGGGCGGGTGGCGGCGTGGGCACGGTGTCCGTGCCGGAGGAGGCGGTGGGCATGACAGAAACCGTATTTCGGTATCGAATGCTTCGTCAACGAAATATTCGGCACCGAACAATCATGGACGGCGACGTACGATCGACCCATGGAGCCGACCGAACCCACAGGGCCCACGCGGCGGGACTGGACCGACGAACACGTGGCCCGCTGGCAGCCCGTCCTGCCCGGCCTCGACCCGGTGGTGGAGGGCGCCGTCACCCGTATGAAGAAGCTCTCCGTCCATCTGCGGCGGGTCCGCGAGCAGTCCCTCGTCGACTTCGAGCTGGAACGCCACGAGTTCGACACGCTCCACAAGCTCGCCGGCCGCGGCGGCAGCGCCGCCCCCTCGGAACTGGCCCAGGACCTCGACCTCGCCCCCGCCTCGGTCACCGGCCGCCTCGACGCCCTGGAGAAGCGGGGCTTCGTCCGCCGTACGCAGTCCACGACCGACCGCCGCCGCGTCGTCGTCCAACTCACCGCCTCCGGCCGGGAGACCTGGCTCGGCGCGATGGACGTCCTCGGTCACGAGGAGGAGCGGCTGCTCGGCGTCCTCGACGACAAGGAACGGGCGCTGCTCAACGACATGCTCCGCCGGATCATGATCGTCGCCGAGGAGCCGGACGGCGTCACCGGCGCTCCTCGTACCCTCTGAACCCGGCCCCGACGATCCGCAGGACGCGGTCCAGCTCCTGTGCGTTCATGAAGCGCGACACGTCGGAGGCGGTGGAGATCATCCCGCCCCCGGCGCCACCGGACCATCGGGGACACCCCGGGTCGGACCCCGGCCCGACCCGGGCGGACCCCTGACGCGATCCCCTGGAGGCCCGGACCGACCGTCACTCCGACCGTGGCGTCGACCCGCACTCGCCCCTCACGCGCCTCCCGCTCGCCCCTCGCGCCCGGTGCTCACACGCTCAGCGAGCGCGCGAAGTTGACCTGGTTCATCACCCAGTGGAAGGTGTCCGGGCCGGTCGCGGGGATCATCGTGGAGTGGTGCCGACCGCCGCTGGTGACCGAGACCTGGATGAAGCCGGTCGTCTGCTTCTCCTTCATCAGCAGGAACAGCAGGCCCAGCAGGCAGAAGATGAAGAAGATGACGGCCAGCACGATCGCGACCGTGGGCATCTTCTCCTCCGTCCGCGACATGTCCATCGCGTTCCACACGGCGCCCTTGAGCGGCATCGCACCGGCCGGCGTGATGATCTGGTCCCCGACGACCGTGATGTCCCCGATGCTCAACAGCGGTGCCCCGCCGCCGCCCTGACTCACCGGCGGATACTGCGGCGGCACCGGCAGGCCCGGCATGGTCGGCTCGTACGAAGGCCCGGACGCCGCCTGCGGATACCCGTAACCCGGCGTCCCCTGCGGATAGCCGTATCCGGGCACTCCCGGCTGGTCGGGCCCCCACTTGTACTCACCGTCCGCGTAAGGGTTCGGCTCGCTCATCAATCCCCGCTCTCCCCGAAGTGTTTCGGACACACGATCCGGACATGGAAAACCCGAAGGCCCGTTCCCGCACGCCGCAGCGTACAGAAACGGGCCTCCGGCCGTGGAACGGTCAGAAACGACGCGTGATCAGCGCGCGCTTCACTTCCTGGATCGCCTTCGTGACCTCGATGCCACGCGGGCAGGCGTCCGTGCAGTTGAACGTCGTGCGGCAACGCCACACGCCGTCCTTGTCGTTCAGGATCTCCAGGCGCTGCTCGCCCGCCTCGTCACGCGAGTCGAAGATGAAGCGGTGCGCGTTGACGATCGCGGCCGGGCCGAAGTACTGGCCATCGTTCCAGAAGACCGGGCAGGACGACGTGCACGCGGCGCACAGGATGCACTTGGTGGTGTCGTCGAAGCGCTCACGGTCCTCGGCCGACTGCAGACGCTCACGCGTCGGCTCGTTGCCCTTGGTGACCAGGAACGGCATGACGTCCCGGTACGCCTGGAAGAAGGGCTCCATGTCGACCACGAGGTCCTTCATCACCGTGAGGCCCTTGATGGCCTCGACGGTGATCGGCTTCTCGGGGTTGATGTCCTTGATCAGCGTCTTGCAGGCGAGCCTGTTCTTGCCGTTGATCCGCATCGCGTCCGAGCCGCAGATGCCGTGCGCGCACGAGCGACGGAAGGTCAGCGTGCCGTCGACGTCCCACTTGATCTTGTGAAGGGCGTCGAGCACACGCTCCTTCGGGTCGATCTCGATCTGGAAGTCCTCCCAGACCGACGCGTCCGACACCTCGGGGTTGAAGCGGCGGATCCGCATCGTGACCGTGATGTACGGGGAGGCGGCGGACTCCGCCTCGACCTTGTCCAGTACGGGGGTAGCCATCAGTACTTACGCTCCATCGGCTGGTAGCGGGTCTGGACGACCGGCTTGTAGTCGAGACGGACGGTCTCGGAGCCGTCGTCGCCGACCTCGCGGTACGCCATGGTGTGGCGCATGAAGTTGACGTCGTCGCGGTTCGGGTAGTCCTCGCGGTAGTGACCACCGCGGGACTCCTTGCGCGCCAGGGCCGAGACGGCCATGACCTCGGCCAGCTCGAGCAGGTTGCCCAGCTCGATCGCCTCCAGGAGGTCCGTGTTGAAGCGCTTGCCCTTGTCCTGGATGGACACGTTCTCGTAGCGCTCGCGCAGCTCGGCGATCTTCTCGACGGCCGTCTTGATCGTCTGCTCGGTGCGGAACACCATCACGTTGGCGTCCATCGTCTCCTGGAGCTCACGGCGGATGTCGGCCACCCGCTCGCTGCCCGTGGAGTTGCGCAGCCTCTCGATCTGCGACACGACGAGGGACTCCGGGTTCTCCGGCAGCTCGACGAAGTCGTTCTTGGCGGAGTACTCGGCCGCGGCGATGCCCGAGCGCTTGCCGAAGACGTTGATGTCGAGCAGCGAGTTGGTGCCCAGACGGTTGGCGCCGTGCACCGACACGCAGGCGACCTCGCCGGCCGCGTACAGGCCCGGGACGACGGTGGTGTTGTCCGCCAGGACCTCACCCTCGACGTTGGTCGGGATGCCGCCCATGGCGTAGTGCGCGGTGGGCTGGATCGGGATCGGGTCCGTGTACGGCTCGATGCCGAGGTACGTACGGGCGAACTCGGTGATGTCCGGGAGCTTGGCGTCGAGCTGCTCCGGCGGAAGGTGCGTCAGGTCGAGGTAGACGTGGTCGCCCTCGGGACCGCAGCCACGGCCCTCGCGGATCTCCGTGTAGATGGAGCGCGAGACGACGTCACGGGACGCGAGGTCCTTCATGACCGGCGCGTACTTCTCCATGAAGCGCTCGCCGTCCTTGTTGCGGAGGATGCCGCCCTCACCGCGGGCGCCCTCCGTCAGCAGGATGCCCATGCGCCAGATGCCCGTCGGGTGGAACTGGAAGAACTCCATGTCCTCCAGCGGCAGACCGCGGCGGTAGCAGGCCGCCTGGCCGTCACCCGTCAGGGTGTGCGCGTTGGAGGTCACCTTGAAGAACTTGCCCGTGCCGCCGGAGGCGTAGATCACTGCCTTGGCCTGGAAGATGTGGATCTCACCGGTGGCCAGCTCGTACGCGACCACACCGGCGGACTTCTTGACGCCGTCGACCTCGGTGATCAGCTGGTCCAGGACGTAGAACTCGTTGAAGAACTCCACGCCCTCCTTGACGCAGTTCTGGTACAGCGTCTGGAGGATCATGTGGCCGGTGCGGTCCGCGGCGTAGCAGGACCGGCGGACCGGGGCCTCGCCGTGGTTGCGGGAGTGACCGCCGAAGCGGCGCTGGTCGATGGTGCCGTTCGGGGTCCGGTTGAACGGCAGGCCCATCTTCTCCAGGTCGAGGACGGCGTCGATGGCCTCCTTCGCCAGGATCTCGGCGGCGTCCTGGTCGACCAGGTAGTCACCGCCCTTGACCGTGTCGAAGGTGTGCCACTCCCAGTTGTCCTCCTCCACGTTGGCGAGCGCGGCGGCCATGCCGCCCTGCGCGGCGCCCGTGTGGGAGCGGGTGGGGTAGAGCTTCGTGAGCACGGCGGTGCGGCTGCGCTTCGTCGCCTCGATGGCGGCGCGCATGCCTGCGCCACCGGCGCCGACGATGACGGTGTCGTACTTGTGGATCTTCATGACGTGGATTACCTCAGCCCCGTGCCTAGCGGATGTTCGGGTCGAAGGTGAAGATCACCAGCGTGCCCAGAAGGATGGTGAACACCGTGGCGGTGTACAGCAGGCCCTTGAGCCACAGGCGCGTGTTGGCCCGCTCCGCGTAGTCGTTGATGACCGTACGGAGGCCGTTGGCGCCGTGCAGCATGGCGAGCCAGAGCATCAGCAGGTCCCAGACCTGCCAGAACGGGGACGCCCAGCGGCCGGCCACGAAGGCGAAGCCGATCTTGGAGACGCCGCCGTCGAGGAAGAGCTGGATCAGCAGGTGGCCGAGGACCAGGACGACGAGGACGATGCCCGAGAGGCGCATGAAGAGCCACGCGGCCATCTCGAAGTTGCCTCGCGTCGCCCGCGGCGTCCTGCCGGTGCGCTTGCGGGGGGCCTCGATGTACGGGGCCGGGTTGTCCACGTCGTAGGAAGCGCCCTCGACGGGACCGATCGCGGAAGTGGTGTCAGCAGACATGTCTGGCGTCAGCTCCCGAACAGTTCACGTGCGGCGTGGCCGAGGACGGGGTAGATGGAGCCCGCCATCAGCACGACCCAGATGCCCACGACGGTCCAGAGCATCTGCTTCTGGTAGCGCGGGCCCTTGGACCAGAAGTCCACCGCGACGACCCGCAGGCCGTTCAGCGCGTGGAAGAGGATGGCGGCGACCAGGCCGTACTCGAGGAGTGCGACGATCGGCGTCTTGTACGTGGCGACCACGTCGTCGTACGCCTCGGGGGAGACGCGGACGAGAGCGGTGTCCAGCACGTGTACGAACAGGAAGAAGAAGATGAGGACGCCGGTGACTCGATGAGCCACCCAGGACCACATTCCTTCCCGGCCGCGGTACAGCGTTCCAGCCGGCACGGAAAAACCCTCCGGGAGCGGGGATCAGGGTCGGCCGGCTTCAGTGTCGGTCTGACCCGGCCGGGTACGGTCCACCGGCCCCGGTCATCGTAGCGACGACTTGTCGGTTCGCTCGCGCGGGGTCCATAGGTGTGATCAAAGTGGCACGGACGGGCTATCGCGACGGCCCGAATCGCCGTATTCCGGACGCCTGCGCCGAAGAGGGCGCCGCGCCGGAGGCGAGCGCCGGATCGGGAGCGAGTGCCGCGATGTGGTGGGCGACGCGGGCGCGGGCCAGCCGGCGCAGCTCGTCGGCGGCGACCACCCGCTCCTCGTCCGGCTCGTTGGCCAGGCGGGACCGGATGCCCGCGAGCACCTGGTCGAGGCGCTCGCCGGGGCGTACGCCGTCGAGGCTGATCACGAAGGCGTGCCCGAACCGGCTCTCGTACGCGGCGTGGGCGGCCCGCAGCGCGGTGTGCGCGGCGGGCGGGGCGTCGGGGTGGGGCGCGGCGGAGGACTCGGCGGCCAGAGCCTCCTGGCGGTCGGCGGCGGGCAGGTCGTAACCGGCCTCGTCGGCGGCGGCGAGCAGCGCGTCGAGCGTCGGGTACGGGCGGTGCGCGGTCACCCGTTCGGCCCAGCGGGGGCTGTGGCAGCAGGAGAGGAGCAGCTCCTCGGCGACGTCGGCCGGGGCGGCGTTGAAACGCGCGAGACCGTCGGGCGTGGCGGGGCCGTCGGGCGTGGCGGGGCCGGCAGGGTCGCCCGGCGCGCCGGTCACCGTGCGTGTCGCCGACGTGGCGCGCGCGGCGGCGTGCCGGGGATCGCCCTGCTGGGCAGGTATCGCGGGACGCGCGGGGCCCGTGGGCGTCGGAGACGTCGCGGGCGGCGCGGCGGGTGTCGCGGCGGAGCCCAGGTCCCGGTTCCGGGACGGGGCGCGGGTGTCGCTGGTCAGCGTGGACTCCGGGAAAGATGGGGTGGGTGTGACGCAACGTTATCGACGGGGTGCGAGAACTGTCCGAAGGATGCACGAATTTCACCCGGAAGGGAGAGTTTCGGAACGTGTCCGTGACGTTCCGGGGTCGAGAACCTGCCCCGAATGGCCGCACGCGGCCGTCTGAGGGAGGATGCCGAATGATGCGGTACGCCATACGAAGGCCCCACGCGGGCCCCACCCTCCTCGCGGCCGCGGTGGCACTGGTCACCGTGACCTCCTGCTCCGACGGCGCGTCCTCCGGCCCCACCCCAGGTGCCGGTACGCCGTCCTCGGTCACCAGCGCGCCGACGAGCACGCCGCCGCCCAGCCCCACGCCCACCCGGACGTACCCGCTCTCCACCGCGCCGCTCACGGTCCCCGCCGTCCGGTCCCACGAGGCGGCCCGCGGACCCGGCTGGCGCCCCACGCCCGAGGCCGGTGTCGTCGTCGCCGCGGGCAGCGAGGGCCTCGCCGACGAGGGCCGGCTGCTCGCGGGGGAACTCAAGATCGCCTACCGGGGGGCGGTCGCCGCCCGCGCGGGCGACATCGAGCTGGCCCTCGGCGGCAAGGGCGCCCCCGAGTCGTACACGCTCACCACCCGTGACGACCGGGTCAGGATCACCGGCCCCGACCAGGCGGGGGTCTTCTACGGGACCCGCACCCTCAAGCAGTCGGTGAACGGCTCGGGAGCGATGCCCGAGGGCACCGTCACCGACGCGCCCGCCAAGCCCCAGCGCGGGCTGAACCTCGACATCGCCCGGAAGTTCTTCACGGCGGAGTGGATCGAGGCGCGGCTGCGCGAGATGGCGGACCTCAAGCTCAACCAGTTCGGTCTGCACTTCTCCGACGACCAGGGCTTCCGGATCGCCTCGGACACCCACCCCGAGATCGTCTCGGCCCAGCACCTCACCAAGGCCGAGGTGCGCCGGATCCTCGCCCTCGCGCAGACCCTGCACATCACCGTCGTGCCCGAGATCGACTCACCCGGACATCTCGGCGCCGTCCTTCGCGCGTACCCGGACCTCCAGCTGCGCAACGTCCAGGGCGTGCCGCGCCAGGGCGCCATCGACATCTCCAAGCCCGCCTCGGCGAAACTCCTGGACGAGCTGCTGCGCGAGTACGCGGGCCTCTTCCCCGGCGGCTGGTTCCACGTCGGCGCCGATGAGTACCAGGCGCTGACCGTCCGCTCCCCGGAGACCTCCTATCCGCAGCTGGCGACGGCGGCGCGTGAGAAGTACGGCCCCCAGGCGCGCGTGCAGGACCTGGCGGAGGGCTGGCTGAACGACCGGGCCGCGGTGGTGCGGGACGAGGGCAAGGTGGCGAAGGCCTGGAACGACGGCTTCTTCCGGGGCGGGGTCGTCCACGCCGACAAGGACATCGAGGTCGAGTACTGGACCGGCAAGGAGATCGGCGCCCGGCCGCCGACCGAGTACCTGGCCGAGGGCCGCAAGGTCGTGAACCTCAACGACGAGTTCCTGTACTACGTCCTCGGCGAGCCGAACGAGTTCACGTACCCCACCGGCCGCCGCATCTACGAGCAGTGGACCCCGCTGGTGCTGCGCGGCACGACCCCCGTGCCGGCGCGGTACGGACCCCAGATCCTGGGCGGCCGGTTCGCGGTCTGGTGCGATCTCTCCCAGGCGCAGACGCAGGCGCAGGTGGCGGAGGGCATCCGGATGCCGCTGACGGCGACGGCGCAGAAGCTGTGGGACGCGCGGACGCCGACGATGAGTTGGGCCCAGTTCCAGGAGCTGGCGGTGAAGGTGCGGGGCTGACCGCGGTCTCCCCGTGGACGCGGATCTTCCGCACCGCGTACGGTCCCCAGCGCGGCGGCCGCCCGGCCGCCCTGCGCCTCGGGAGAGGCGCCGCTCATCCGTGGGGGGCCGCTCCGTCATGCTCCGCAATCCCGTTGGTCTGTCGTACGCCGTGGTCGCGCTGCTCGCAGCGCTCGCCGTGGCCGATGTGGCGCTCTTCGCCGCGGCCGTCGACGTACGGCTCCTCATGACCGGCAGCCTGAAGGACCACCCGGACCCCGCGGGGTTCGGTCACATGGGCGTCGACGTCGCGTCGGCGCTCCAGGTCGTCGTCCAGCTGGCGCTCGCCGTCGTCTTCATCGTCTGGTTCCACCGGGTCCGCAAGAACGCAGGGGTCTTCGCGCCCGATGTGCACCGTGGCGGGCCCGGCTGGGCCATCGGTGCGTGGTTCGTCCCGATCGCCAGCCTCTGGTGGCCGCGGAGTGTCGCGGTCGGCACCTGGCGGGCGAGCCGCCGGGACCCGTACGGCGACGGCAAGGGCGAAGGCGAGTCGTTCGCCGTGCTCAACTGGTGGTGGGCCTTCTGGGTCCTGACGAATGTCATGAGCCTGTTCGCGAGCGCGGTGTACGACGACGCCGACACGGTCGAGGAGTTCGCGGCGGGGGCCGGCTTCCTCATGGGAGCGGCCGTCCTGGACATCGTCGCGATCGCCCTCGCGATCCGCTTCGTTCGCCGTCTCACCTCTATGCAGCACGCGAAGGCCACTGGCATGATTCCGGCCGCGTAGTGACGTAATCGCGCCAAGTGACGCAGTAAGGGAAGTACTGCGTCCGCAACGGGAGGCCCCGATGAGCCTGCTGGAACTGATCGACCGCGCCGACGAACGGAGTCTGGCGGCCGCCGGACTCGCCTGCCTGGACCGGTGTCTGCCGCTGCTCGCCCCCGAGGGCGGGGAGGTGCTGCGGCCTGTCTGGGCGGCGGTCGCGCGAGGCGACGGCGGAGCCTGGGGCGAAGCGATGGCCAAGGCCCGGGTCGAGCTGGGCGGCGACGCCGGGGACGGGGCTGCGGCCGATCTCGTACGGGAGATGCTGCGCGCCGCGCCCGTCGAGTGGGCCGAGGGGCCGCTGCGGGAGTGGGCCTCGGGGTGTTCGGTCACCGCGCTGGCCCTGCACGGCCGGTACGACGCGGCCGAGGTCACCGACGCCTCGATCGCGCGCTGCCGGGCCGGGGACGGGGCCGGTGCGGGCCCGCTCCTCGCGGGCGAACTGCGCCGGCAGGAGACCGTCCTCGAATCGGTCGCCCATGGGCCGACCGGTCTGCGCCGGGCCCGCGAACTCTCCACGGAGGGCGGCCGGGTGCTCCGCGCGGTGGTCTCCCGTCGCGCCCGCACGGCCTGAGGGCCGCCGCGCACGGTCTCGTACGTGTCCTCCCGTGACGGTCGAGTGGCCGGGCGCCCCCTGGGGCACCCGGCCACGGCCGTCATCGCTTCGCCGTCACTCCGCCGGCTTGATCGAGATCTGCTCGAGCGCCGCCGCGATGTCCGCCTCCGCCCGCGCCTTGTCGAGGCCGAGGCCCGTCAGGGGACCCTCGCCGTCCTCGAACTCCAGCAGCGCCAGCAGGATGTGCTCGGTGCCGACGTAGTTGTGTCCGAGCCGGAGCGCCTCGCGGAAGGTCAGCTCCAGGACCTTCTTCGCCGCCGCGTCGTACGGGATGAGCGCGGGCACCTCCTCGGCCGCCGGCGGCAGCGTCGGGGTGACCGCCTCGCGCAGCGCCTCGGGCGTCACGCCCTGCGTGGTCAGCCAGTGCACCGCGATGCCCTGGGGCTCCGCGAGCAGGCCGAGGGCCACGTGCCCCGTGCCGATCTCGGCGTTGCCCGCGGCCGCGGCCTCGCTCTGGGAGGCCACGACCACGTTCCGTGCGCGGGGGGTGAAGCGGCTGAACCCGGCGCTCGCGTCCATCTTCTCCGCGTCCGGGTCCTTGGGGACGAAGCGCTTCTGGGCCGCCTGGCGGGTGACGCCCATGCTTCGGCCGATGTCGGTCCAGGAGGCGCCGGAGCGCCGGGCCTGGTCGACGAAGTGGCCGATCAGGTGGTCGGCCACGTCGCCGAGGTGGTCCGCCGCGATCACCGCGTTCGACAGCTGGTCGAGCGCGTCGGTGTCGGTCTTCTTGATCGCTTCGATGAGGTCGTCGAGCCGGACGGGGATGGTCTTGCCGACTGGTTTCGTCATAGAGGCAACCCTAGGTTGACAGCGCAGGGGTGTCAACTTTCGGTTGACAGTCCGGCGGACGTCATGATGATCGCCATGACGACGACGAGCGACCCCACCGCACCCGGCATCACCGCCGACGATCTCCAGCACGCCGTCCGCCTCTCCCTGGCCACCCTCCGCGGCGCCGCCGCCACGACCACAGCCGCCGACTGGCAGCGCCCCGCCGGCGACCTGACCTGGAGCTGCTGGGAGACCGTCGAGCACCTCGCCGACGACCTCTTCGCCTACGCCGCCCAGCTCGGCCTCGACGCGCCGGCGCTCGGCACGGAGGTGCCCTTCCTCTGGGAGCGGCGCCGTGAGGGCGGCCCCGCCAACGTGACGTACGCCGACCCCGGGGCCGGGACCGCGGGGCTGCTCCAGGTCCTGGAGTCCTGCGGCGCGTTGCTGACCGCCGTCGTCCGCACGGTTCCGGCGGACCGGCGCGCGTACCACTGCTTCGGTCTCTCCGACGCCGAGGGCTTCGCCGCCATGGGCATCGTCGAGACGCTCGTCCACACCCATGACATCGCCGCCGGGCTCGGCGTCCCGTTCCACGCGCCGGCCGGCCTGTGCGGTCAGGTGCTCACCCGGCTCTTCCCCGGCGCCCCCACGGACACGGACCGCTGGCCGACCCTGCTGTGGGCCACCGGACGCGGCGAGCTCCCGGGGCGCGAACGGCTCACCTCCTGGCGCTGGTTCGCCGCCCCGCGGGCGGAGGGAGAGGCGGTCACCGATCTGACGGTGTGACAAGCGCCACCTCCGCCACCTGTGACACTTGCGCCCCATCGGTCGCTTGGTTGGGCATGTACCGGGAATCCGACAACGCGCCGGCCATGCCGTCCGCCGACGGAATGCGCGCCTACGTGTCCCATGTCGTCGAGCGGCTCACGGCCCGAAACCGGCTGCCGCTCGACTACTCCGTGGCCAGCCTCCGTCTGGTCGACCTCATCGTCGACGGACTGCGCCGCGACCATCCCGACCGCGGCCGGGTCGACGGCATCCTCCAGGGCCTCGGCGCGTACACCGGCGAGGTGATCGTGCGCCGGGCGGGCGCGCGGTGGGTGGACTTCGACGAGGGGCAGCGGGAGTTCTTCCGTCAGCCCGTGGGGATACGGATGCCCGACGGGCGTGCCTGGAACCCGCTCGGAAAGGTCGTCAACCGATTCGAGACAGGTCCGGAGGAATCCGTACAGCGCTTCTATCTGCTGCTGCACGGACGGGCCCGGACCCCTGTGCGGTGTCTGTGAACCAGTGACGTTTCGTCGGGTCCGCGCGCTGAACGAAGGGGGACGGCGCTTCGCGCCCTGCCTCACGAGGGGCATGGGCACGGTGTGCGGTGCCGAGTCGGCACGAAGAGGGAAGTGTGGGCGCGTACGACGCGGAACTGGGCCTCCTGGTCGAGCGCGCGCAGCGCGGGGACGAGGACGCCTTCGCGGAGGCCTACCGTCTCGTCCACCCCGGACTGCTCGGCTACGTACGGGGCCTGGTCGGCGAGGAGGCCGAGGACATCGCCTCCGAGGCCTGGCTGGAGATCGCCCGTGACCTCGGCCGGTTCCGTGGTGACGGGGCCGGTTTCCGCGGCTGGACCGCGGCGATCGTCCGTCACCGGGCCCTCGACCATCTGCGCCGGCAGCGGCGACGGCCCCGCACCTCCTTACTGGAGCAGGACGTACTGGAACTGCCCGGCGGCCACGACACGGCGGACGCCGCCCTGGAGAGGCTGTCGACGGAGCAGGCGCTCGCCCTGGTGCGCAGCCTCCCGCGCGACCAGGCCGAGGCCGTGCTGCTGCGGGTGGTCGTCGGCCTGGACGGACCGGCGACGGCCCGCGTCCTGGGCAAGCGCCCCGGGGCGGTCCGCACGGCGGGCCACCGGGGGCTGAGGAGACTGGCGGGACTGCTCGCCGCCGCGGAACCGCGACGGCGGAAGGATGGGACATGACACGCGAACCGGACGCGCTCGCCGCGGTGCTGAGCGCGGCGCTGCGGCGCGAACAGGCCGGTGCCGACGCGGGCGAGGCCAGGGCGCGCGAGGCCTTCCGGGCGGCGCGGGCCGTCGAAGGGACCGCGCCGCGCCGGACCAGACGGCGGGACGACTGGCGTCCGGCGCCGGTACGAGCACGGTGGCGCGCTTCCCTGCGGACCACCGCTTTCGGGGTGGCGGCGACGGTCCTGCTCGGCGGTGTCGCGGTGGCCGCGTCCGGCACCCTCGACCCCGCCCCGCCCGCCCCGCCGGCGCCGGCACCGGCGCGGGAGAACTCCGGGACCCCCGAGGCCCCCGAAGCTCCCGGCACCGACCGCGGCGCGTCGGCCGTGCCGACGTCGGCGGGCGAGGTGCGGGACCGGCCCTGGGGCGACGGTGCGGACAAGGCCGGAGGCGCGTCCCAGGGCAAGGGGCGGGGCAAGGGCGGCGGCTGGGACAAGGGCGCGCCCCCAGGCAAGGGCCGGGGCGAGACCAGGTCCCCGTCCAGGTCCTCCGAGGACAAGGGCGAGCGCGGGGCCGCGAACAAGGCCCGGAGTCACGGCGTGAACAGCCGGGAGGCGAAGGGTCAGAACCCCTGAGCCGGAAGCCCTGAAAAGCGGGCGAAAAGGAAGACGACCGGGGCCGCCACCCCCCACAGGAGAGGCCCCGGTCGTCGTCCGCCGGAGCCGCAGCACGGCCCCGTACTCCCTTCAGCGCCGTACATGCGTTTTCTGTCACACCACCGCCCATGTCCCAAGTTGGTTGCAGGTTGCACAATCAAAGGACGAACGTGGACGGGGCGCCGCAGAAGGACGTAGCGTGCTGCTGCGTGCCGGATGGTGCGGCGGTGGTGACCAGCCGTGATTGACGAACAGGGTGGGGAGTGCTGGGGGAGGACGCGGAGCTGACGGCCGCGCTGCTCGCTGCGCAGAACGGGGACGAGGACGCCTTCCGTACTGTGTACCGCGCCGTGCACCCACGGCTTTTCGGCTATCTGCGCTCGCTCGTCGGTGACGCCGACGCGGAGGACGTCGCCTCCGAGTCCTGGCTCCAGATAGCCCGCGATCTCGACCGCTTCAGCGGCGACGCCGACCGGTTCCGCGGCTGGGCGGCCCGCATCGCCCGCAACCGGGCGCTCGACCACATCCGGATGCGGGGCAGGCGCCCCGCGGCCAGTGGTGACGAGACCGAACTCACCGACAAGCCCGCCGACTCCGACACCGCGGACGAGGCACTGGAAGCATTGACCACCGGCGACACCATGCATCTGATCGCCCAACTTCCCCAGGACCAGGCCGAGGCCGTCGTGCTGCGGGTCGTGGTCGGCCTGGACGCAAAGAGCGCCGCCGACACCCTGGGCAAGCGCCCCGGCGCGGTCCGCACCGCCGCGCACCGCGGCCTCAAACGGCTCGCCGAACTCCTCGGCGCCGACGGCGACGCCGCCCAGGCCTCCCTGGGCGGCGTACCACCGCAGCGCGGCCGCAGGCCGGGGGTTCCGGCCCCCGGTGGTGTGACGCAATCGCGCGCGCGGACGCAGAAGGACATGTGATGGCCGACGAGCGGTACCAGTGGCTCGACCAGGACACCGCGGAGCGGTTGCTGCGCGGCGAGCCGGTCGACGCCGTCGACGATCACGCGCGTGCGGAGGCGCTCCGGCTGGCCCAGGCCCTCGCGGCGGCCCGCCCCGCCCCCCTCGCCCACGCGGCGCAGACCGAACTCCCCGGTGAGGCGGCCGCGCTGACGGCCTTCCGCGAGGCCACGGCCGAGCGCGCCCTCGCCCCGTCCCCTGCGGCGTTCGCGCCCACCGCCGCCGAACTCGGCGCGGTACGGATCGGACCGGTGCCCGCCGCGCGGCGCTGGGGCCGCTCGCTGCGGTACGGACTGGCCGCCGCGGTCGCCGCCGTGGCGGTCGGCGGGGTCGCCGTCGCCTCCGGCACGGGCCTGCTGCCCTTCACCACGGACCGCCCGGCCCCCGCCGGTTCCGTGTCGGCCGTGGACACGCCCGAGCCGATCGCCTCGCACGACTCGTCGGAGCGCTCGGACGTCCCGGAGGCCTCGGGCTCCCCGGAGCCCGGCCTCGGTACGGGTGCGCCCTCGGCGCCCCCCACCGGCGACGGCGCCACCTCGACGCCCGCCCCTCCGGCCACGGCCGGAAACGGCGGTACGGGCGACGAGGGCGGCAAGGGTGACGCGACCCCCGAGCCGGGGAGGAGCACGGGCGGCCCGTCGGAGAAGGACGGCGCGGACTTCGGCGCCAAGATCGTCCACGCCTGCGAGGACTACCGGGCGGGCCGCATCGACGACACCGCCAAGAGCCGGCTGGAGAAGTCCCTGCGCGGCGGCGAGACCGTACGGCGCTTCTGCGACCGTGTCCTGGGCGGTGACTCGGCCGGCGGCAGGGGCGACGGCGCGGGTGACGGCAAGGGCGACGACTCGTCCGAAGAGGGCGAACGAGCGGGCTCCGTCGGCCGCACCGACGACTGGAGCGGTGGCGGGAACGCCCGTACGCACGACCCGAACGCCGGCCACGCCGACGGTCCCGTCCCCGACGAGGACCGCTCCGAGGACCGCGCCCCGGTCCATGCCGACCTCCGCGCACCCGCCGCGGAACTCGTCGAGGCCCGCGCCCTGGGGCCGGTCGAGGACGCCCGGCAACTGGCCGAAAACCTCCTCCCGGACCTGGCCCGCATCCCCGTGACGAACAAGGTGTGACACTTTTCGGCCCGTCGGCGCAGTACTGAGTGAGCCGACTGGTCATCGGCCGCGCGTGAGCCGAGGTTCCCCCCGTACCTCCGGCTCCGCGCAACGGCGCGGGTGGGACACGTTCCCCCGGTCCCACCCGCGCCACTCTCACTCGCCCCTGGCGACTACCAGTGCACGACGACCTTGTCGCCGACCTTCACCTCGTCGAAGAGGGCCGCGAGCTTCGCCCGGTCCCTGACGTTCACACAGCCGTGCGAGGCCCCGTTGTAGCCGCGGGCCGCGAAGTCCGCCGAGTAGTGCACGGCCTGGCCGCGGCTGAAGTACATCGAGTACGGCATCGGCGTGTGGTACAGCTTCGACCAGTCGTTGCGGACCTTGCGGTCGACGTTGAAGATCCCCTCGCGCGTCGGGGTGTTCTCCGAACCGAAGCGGACGTCCATCGACGAGACGACCTTGCCGTCGATCATCCAGGCCAGCGTGCGCGTCTCCTTGCTGATGCAGAGCACGCGCCCGGTCATGCAGCGCGGGTCCGGCGTGTCCAGCGCGTTGGAGGTGGACGGCTTCAGCTCGGAGGCCGTCGGCTCACGGGTCATCCCGACCAGCCGCTGCCAGGTGACCTCGTCCACCGCACCGGTCTCCGGCAGCCCCCGCTTCTTCTGGAAGGCCGAGACGGCCTTGCCCGTGATCGAGCCGTAGAAGCCGGTGGGCGCGCGGTCGAAGTAGCCGATCTGCCGCAGCCGTGCCTGCAGCTCCCGCACCTGCTTGCTCTCGTCGCCGTCCTTCATCAGGACCTTGCCGGCCGGCTGCGCGGAGGTCGGGGAGGAGCTGGGCGAGGACGGCTTGTCGTCCGCCGTCGGCGAGGCGCTCGGGGAGTCCGAGGCCGGCGCCGGGGTCGCGGGTGCCGGGGCGGAGCTCGACGGTCCGCTCGTCGCGGGAGAGTGGCCCCCGCCCGCCGCCTGGGCCGTACAGCCGGTGGCGAGTGCCACCGCGGCCGCGGCCATGAGTGCTCTTCGTATGACGGACGATCGGCGCATCTGTGCCCCCCGGGAATCTGCGTGTGTACCTATTGGATGCTTCCCGGGCGCCCTTGGTTGCGCACCCGGGGTCACAACGGAGCATCCTTGTGAGGAAGGTCCCAGCGTGTGGCTCTCCACCCGTCGCACGGCCGCCACTACAGTCCGTCGCGAGAGTCCGTACCAGCCAGTAGGTTTCAGTCGGGAGGCACACCAGATGGCGCGCGAGTCGGAGTCGGGGCTGCCCATCGAGCCGGTCTACGGACCGGACGCCCTGGACGGATGGGAGCCCGCCGAGAAGCTGGGCGAGCCGGGCTCGTACCCCTTCACGCGTGGTGTGTACCCGTCGATGTACACCGGCCGGCCCTGGACCATGCGGCAGTACGCGGGCTTCGGCACCGCGGTGGAGTCCAACGCCCGCTACAAGCAGCTGATCGCCAACGGCACGATGGGGCTCTCCGTCGCCTTCGACCTGCCGACGCAGATGGGCCACGACTCCGACGCCCCGATCGCGCACGGCGAGGTCGGCAAGGTCGGTGTCGCCATCGACTCGATCGACGACATGCGCGTCCTGTTCGGCGGGATCCCGCTGGACCAGGTCTCCACCTCGATGACCATCAACGCCCCCGCCGCCCTCCTGCTGCTGCTCTACCAACTCGTGGGTGAGGAGCAGGGCGTCCCGGCCGACCGGCTGACCGGCACCATCCAGAACGATGTGCTCAAGGAGTACATCGCGCGCGGCACGTACATCTTCCCGCCCAAGCCCTCGCTCCGGCTGATCGCGGACATCTTCAAGTACTGCAAGGCCGAGATCCCGAAGTGGAACACCATCTCGATCTCCGGCTACCACATGGCCGAGGCCGGTGCCTCGCCCGCGCAGGAGATCGCGTTCACCCTGGCCGACGGCATCGAGTACGTCCGTACCGCCGTCGCCGCCGGCATGGACGTGGACGACTTCGCGCCCCGCCTCTCCTTCTTCTTCGTGGCCCGTACGACGATTCTGGAGGAGGTCGCCAAGTTCCGGGCGGCCCGCCGGATCTGGGCACGGGTGATGAAGGAGGAGTTCGGCGCGGAGAACCCCAAGTCGCTGATGCTCCGCTTCCACACCCAGACCGCCGGCGTGCAGCTCACCGCCCAGCAGCCCGAGGTCAACCTGGTGCGCGTCGCCGTCCAGGGCCTGGCGGCCGTCCTCGGCGGTACGCAGTCGCTGCACACCAACTCCTTCGACGAGGCCATCGCCCTGCCGACGGACAAGTCCGCGCGCCTGGCCCTGCGGACGCAGCAGGTCCTCGCGTACGAGACGGACGTCACCGCCACCGTCGACCCGTTCGCCGGCTCGTACGTCGTCGAGAAGATGACGGACGACGTCGAGGCCGCCGCGCTGGAGCTGATGCGGAAGGTCGAGGACCTGGGCGGCGCGGTCAACGCGATCGAGCGCGGCTTCCAGAAGAACGAGATCGAGCGCTCCGCCTACCGGATCGCGCAGGAGACCGACAGCGGCGAGCGGGTCGTCGTCGGCGTCAACCGCTACACGGTCGACGTCGAGGAGCCGTACGAGCCGCTGCGCGTCGACCCGGCGATCGAGGCCCAGCAGGCCGAGCGGCTGACCAGGCTGCGCGCCGAGCGGGACCAGGCGGCCGTGGACGCGGCGCTCGCCGAGCTGAAGAAGGCGGCGGAGGGCACGGACAACGTGCTCTACCCGATGAAGGACGCGCTCAGGGCGCGGGCGACGGTCGGCGAGGTCTGCGACGCGCTGCGCGAGGTGTGGGGCACGTACGTCCCGACGGACGCGTTCTGATTCTCCGCGCGTTCCGGCCCTCCGCGCGTCCGGTCTTCCGCGATACGAAACACCCGGGCGGAGTGTCGTACCCACGTGCGACACTCCGCTTCATGCTGGGTGTCACCGATCTTCCGACCTATCTCGTGGGCCTCGTCCTCATCATCCTTCTGCCGGGGCCGAACTCGCTGTACGTGCTGTCCGTCGCCGCCCGCAAGGGCACCCGGACCGGGTACAAGGCCGCCGTCGGCGTCTTCACCGGCGACGCCGTCCTGATGACGCTGGCCGCGCTCGGCGCGGCCTCGCTGCTCCAGACCACGCCGCTGCTCTTCATGATCGTGAAGTACGCGGGCGCGGGCTATCTGGCCTGGATGGCGTACGGGATGATGCGGTCGGCCTGGGCGATGTGGCGCTCGCGCGGGGAGACGGCGGACGAGGAGACCGAGCGGGCGCAGGAGACGCCGGGGGAGAACCCGTACCGCAGGGCGCTGATCATCAGCCTCTTCAACCCGAAGGCCATCCTCTTCCTGATCTCGTTCTTCGTGCAGTTCGTTGACCCCGCGTACGCCTACCCGGCGCTCTCCTTCCTGGTGCTCGGCACCCTGCTGGAGATCGGCAGCTTCCTCTACCTGACGATGCTGATATTCGGCGGGACGCGCCTCGCTTCCGCGTTCCGGCGCCGCAGGCGGCTCTCGGCCGGGGCGACCTCCGCCGCGGGCGCGCTCTTCCTCGGCTTCGCCGCGAAGCTCTCCCTCAGCAGCGCCGCTTGACCCTCACACCGTGTGAGGCCGTTCCGTAGGAGTCGTCATGTTCACCATCGGAGACTTCGCCCGGCACGGGCGGGTGTCGGTCCGCATGTTGCGCCACTACGACGCCATCGGACTGCTGCGCCCGGCCCATGTCGACCCGCACAGCGGCTACCGCTTCTACCAGGCGGACCAGCTCGCCCGCCTCAACCGCGTCATCGCCCTCAAGGAGCTCGGCTTCACCCTCGAACAGGTGGGGTCGATCCTCGACGAGCAGGTCGGCGCGGAGGAGCTGCGCGGCATGCTGCGGCTGCGCCAGGCCGAGCTGGAGACGGCGCTGGCGGAGGCGGCGGGACGGCTGGCCCAGGTCGGCGCGCGGCTCCGAGCCATCGAGAGCGAGGGGCACATGCCCACGCAGGACGTCGTGATCAAGAGGATTCCGCCGGTACGGCTCGCCGAGCTGAGCGGCGTGGCCGGGGGCTTCGGCCCCGGCGAGATCGGCCCGGTCATCCAGCCGCTGTACGAGAAGCTGTGCGCGCGCCTGGAGGCTGCGGGCGTCACGGGGTTCGGCCCCGGGATCGCGTACTACGAGGACGCGGGCCGGGGCGACGGCTCGGTCGTCGTCCACGCGGGGATGACGGTCCCCGCGGGCACGGAGGAGGTGGCCGGCGTCGACGTCGTCGTGCTGCCCGGCCTGGACGAGGCGGCGACCGTGGTCCACCGGGGCCCGATGGAGGACCTCCTGCCGACGGTCCAGACCCTGGCCACCTGGATCGACGCCAACGGCTACCGCTCGACGGGATACTCCCGCGAGCTGTACCTGGAGGCCCCGGACGACCGCGCGAAGTGGGTGACGGAACTCCAGGAGCCGGTCACCCGGGCGTAGGACGGAAAGGGGGCCCTCCCGGACACGCGTCCGGGAGGGCCCCCTTCTCACTTCGCCAGCGCCCGCTTCAGCTTCAGCGCCCGCCGCGCCAGACGGCGGACCCTCGGGTGGCGGGGGACCGGGATGCCGCCCGGGAGGCCCAGGACGGTGAGGCGGCGGCGCTTGAAGTAGTGCCGCGTCCGCTCCGCGAGCGGGCCCGACAGGTGCCGGACCGCCGCGCCCCGCAGATCCGGGCGGATCTTGGGCTGCATCGCGAAGCCGACCGCCGCGACCAGGCCCGCGAGGGACTCCGCGTCCCAGGCCGTGGCCGGCGCGGTGTCGTCCTCCAGGTCGGGGACGAGCGCGTCGACGAGGGTCGCCGGGATGCGGTTGCTGTTCTGGTACGGGGTCAGCTTCTCCAGGATCGTCCGCGTGCCGACCCGGGCCACCGGGATCCCGTAGAAGGCGCGCGCCGTCATCAGCGCCGTGGAGAAGCAGCCCACCACCAGCGCGGGACGCTGCTCCCGGTACACGACCTCGGCGAGCACCGGGCGGTCGAGGACGGTCAGTTCGGCGCCGAGCGCCTCCGCCTCCCGTGCGAGCCGCCGTGTCCAGGCGTCCGGCGCCGTGGGGTGCGGCTTGAAGACGAGGCGCCGGTGCCCGCGCGCGATCGCGCCGCGGACCATCCGTACGTGCAGCTCCTCCTCCTCGCCCGGGGTGAGCAGCGAGAGCGCCGCGAGGTACTGGCCGAGCAGCAGCGCCGGGCCCTCCTCCTCGGCGGTGGGACCGGCCGTGTCCGCCAGTTCCGCGACCACCTTGGTGAAGGCCTCCGTCGGCACCACCTCGGTCGTCGGCCCGAACTCGCCGAGCAGCAGGGGCGCGAGCCCGGGCACCAGGTCCAGATGGAGCAGCCGCCGCACCCGGTCGCCGACCAGCGGGTCGATCTTGTTACGGGTCGGGCCGTAGCTCATCAGGCCGTCGGCGTACACGTCGAGCGCCGCCTCCGGGAAGAGCCGGGCGATCGTCAGCGCCGGCGCGACCTGCACCGACTCCAGGGCGATCTCGATCCGGTCGTCGCCGAGGTCCCACAGCCGCCGCAGATGACGTTCGAGCATCGGTACGTCGTCCCCGCGGGGCGACCAGCCGGCCGGGTGGAGCGGCGAGATCGCCTCGTTCCAGGACAGCACCGCGTCGAACCGGCCGCGCAGCCGCTCGAAGCCGGGCATCTCGTCGAGGGCGGGCGTGGTCTCGGGCACCGCCGCGTTGTTGCCGACGAGCAGCAGCCGCCGGTCGGCGGGGCCGAAGCAGCCGCTGTCCAGGGCGGCGGCCAGCGTCGTCGCACCGTACAGGGTGGAGGCGTAGAAGATCTGAGTGGTCCTCACGCGGCGGCCCCCGCGCCCGCGCCTTGGCCGAGCGAGCCCGCGCGGCGGCGGCGCAGCTTGCGCAGCACGCCCGCCCGCTCCTCGTCCATCGAGGACAGCGCCTCGTCGAGCACGTCCTGCGGCATGCGCCGCAGCGCTCCCGCACTCATCGAGCGCAATTTCTTCGCCACCGCTGGTTCGAATCGTTCAATGGAGGAGACGTGGTGCGAAATGAGCGCGCAATAGGTACGGACGGCTTTCGGAAGAAGCCGGTCCGCGTCCACGTCGACGGCCGTTTCCTCGATCACCTGATCGAAGGCCCGGATGAAATCGAGTTGGCGGATATCGCCGATCTGCGTGAGTGAGGTGGAGACACCGCGCCGGTAGAAGATCCCGAGCGTGCTCACCGCGGCGAAGGTGTCCGCCTCCCGGTGCAGCTTCCAGATCCAGGGCCGGTCCTCCGCCGTCCGCAGCCCGGGGGTGAAGTGGAGCAGCCCGCGGTCGAGCAGCCGCCGGTGGTACATCCCCGCCCAGGCGTACGGATAGTCGACCGAGGTCGTCCGGTGGGCCGGCAGGATCGCGTCGCGGGGGCGCAGCAGTTCGCCCCGGCGCGCGATCGGGGCGCGCTTCACCGACCGGCTCCGGTTGGTGTTCACCACGTGGTCGGTGCGGAGGAAGTCGCAGTCCAGCTCGTCCATGGCCGTGACCAGGCGGGAGAGGTGCCCGGGGGCGAGCCAGTCGTCCCCGTCGAGGAACGCGAGATAGCGCCCACGGGCGGCGTCGAGTCCGGTGTTGCGCGCGGTGGCAAGACCCTCGTTCTTCTCGTGCCGGAGCAGGACGGCCCCCGGGATCTCACGCGCGGCCCGTTCGAGGATCTCCGGCGTTCCGTCCGTCGAGCAGTCGTCGACGAGAAGGAATTCGAAGTCCTCACGGGCGTTCGCACGCAGGCTTGTCAGGGTGTCGGGGGCGTATGTCTGCACGTTGTAGAACGGCACGACGACGGAGAGCTTGACCACCCGGCCGACGCTAGGCGCCGCCCCGGCATTCGTTCTGACCGGCAGAGGGATGTTCGGTGAACACGAAGAGGCGGGCGGCTTAACCGCCCCCGATCCCGGCCGTTTTCAGCGGGCGGAGAGGCTCTGTTCACCGTTTGTTGTGTCTCAGTTGGGCCAGCACACGAAATGCCTCTCTAGCGTCCTCGACGTGCCAGCAAGTACCCATGAACGAGTACGCGTCGCCGTACTCGCCGATTCCGACACCCGGTGGAAATGGGGCGCGCTCACCGCGCGCCGCATCGCGGCTTCCGAACCCACCGGTTTCGTCCTTCGCGGTCGGGCCACGCCCACCGCGCGTCAGCTCGCCGAGACCGGGGTGTCCACCACACCCCCGCGCGAGGTGACGGGCGCGGAGTTCCTTCGTGAGGTACGGGACGGGGAGTACGACCTCGTCGTCCTCTCCCTCGTCGGCGGCACGGTCCGCGCGGTCCTCCAGGGGATCGCCGACCTGGGCCTCGAGCGCCGCCCGGTGATCGTCACCGGCTATGTCGGAGTCGTCTACGAGAAGCTCGCGGACGGTCTCCTGCTGCGCCACGGCGCCGACGTCGTTCTCGCCAACTCCCGTCATGACGCGGAGCGTTTCCGCGCCGTGTACGAAGGAGTGGGCGCCGACGCCTCCTCGGTGGTCGAGGCGGCGCTGCCGTTCCTCGGTGGCGCGCCCTACGCCCCCGAGGCCGGCCGGAACACCCTCGTCTTCGCCGCCCAGCCGTCCGTGCCGGTCACCCGCGCCGACCGTGCGTACCTGCTCCGCAGGCTGGTCGAGCACGCCCGGCTGCACCCGCGGCGGGAGGTGCTGCTCAAGCTCCGCTCCAAGCCGGGCGAGCACACGACGCACCTGGAGGAGCTGCCGTACCAGAAGCTGGTGCGCGACCTGGACACCCCGCCCAACTTCCGTCTGGTGTACGGGCACATGGGCGAGGTCCTGGACCGCACCGACCTGCTGGTCACGGTCTCCTCGACGGCCGCGCTGGAAGCGCTGCACCGGCGGATCCCCACGGCGATCCTCACCGACATGGGGGTGCGCGAGGTCCTCGGCAACCACCACTTCATCGGCTCGGGGCTGCTGACCTCCTTCGACCGGCTCGACGCGGACGACCGCCCGAAGCCGGACGAGGAGTGGCTCTCGCGCCAGGGCGTGGCGGCTGAGGGTCCCCCCACGCCGCAAGGCGTAGGGGCAGGTTCGTACGAGAAGGCCTTCGACGCCGCCCGGGCCCGGGTCGCCGAGCTGCTCGACGGGCCGGCGCTGCCCCCGATCACCCCCTACTACACAACGGAGACGGCCCCCGGGTACCTGCCCGGGATCCTCGCCCGCCACCGCCTCGACGTGACCGCGCCGGAGGCCCGCGACAGCGGGCTGCGCCGAATCGTCCGGGAAGCGGCGCGGGGCGCGTACCGCCACGGCGTCCAGCGCGTGGCCCCCGTCATCCGCCGTCTTGGAGAACTCTGATGACCACGACCGTGCTTGCCGTCATCCCGGCGCGGGGCGGTTCCAAGGGCGTCCCCGCCAAGAACCTCGCCCCGGTCGCGGGCGTCCCGCTGGTCTCCCGCGCGGTCCGCGCCTGCCTCGGCGCCCCCGTGGTGACCGATGTCCTCGTCTCCACTGACGACGCGTCCATCGCATCGGCGGCCCGCGCGGCCGGCGCGGAGGCCGTCCACCGCCCCGCGTCGATCGCCGGCGACACGGCGACCAGCGAGTCCGCGGTCCTGCACGCGATGGACGCCTTCGAGGCGACGAGCGGGCGCCGCGCGGACGTGATCCTCCTCGTCCAGTGCACGAGCCCCTTCCTCACGGCGGCCGAGGTGAACGAGGCGGCCGAGCGGGTCACTTCGGGGGCGGCGGACACCGCCCTGACGGTGGCCCCGAGCCACGGCTTCCTGTGGCGGGAGACCGCCGAGGGCGCCACGGGCGTCAACCACGACAAGGCGCACCGCCCCCGCCGGCAGGACCGCGAGGCCGAGTACCTGGAGACCGGCGCCGTCTACGCGATGTCCGCCGAGGGCTTCCGTACCCACCGGCACCGCTTCTTCGGCCGCACCGAGCTGGTCGTCACCGACCCCGCCCGGGTCCTGGAGATCGACGACCCGCACGACCTGGCCCGCGCCCGCGCGCTCGCGCCGCTCCTCGACACCCCGATCACCCCCGGCTTCGACGACATCGACGCCGTGGTCCTCGACTTCGACGGCACGCAGACCGACGACCGGGTCCATCTCGACTCCGAGGGACACGAGTTCGTCTCCGCGCACCGCGGCGACGGCCTCGGGATCGCGGCCCTGCGCCGCGCCGGGATGCCGGTCCTGATCCTCTCGACCGAGCAGAACGCCGTCGTCGCCGCCCGCGCCCGCAAGCTCAAGATCCCCGTCCTGCACGGCATCGACCGCAAGGACCTCGCCCTCAAGCAGTGGTGCGAGGAACAGGGCATCGACCCGCAGCGCGTCCTCTACGCCGGCAACGACGTCAACGACCTTCCGTGCTTCCACCTCGTCGGCTGGCCCGTCGCGGTGGCGAGCGCGCACGACTCCGTGCGGGCCGCCGCCCGTGCGGTGACCCTCACCCCCGGTGGCTCCGGTGCCGTCCGCGAGATCGCGGCCTGGCTTCTCGGACCCGAGCTCCACACCCCCAACTCCTAAGGGACACCAAGAACGATGAACACGCGCACTCGCACCTTCGGCAGCAAGACCGCGGGCCCCGGCCGGCCCGTCTACGTCACCGGTGAGATCGGCATCAACCACAACGGCGAGCTCGAGAACGCCCTCGCGCTCATCGACGTGGCGGCCGAGGCCGGCTGCGACGCCGTGAAGTTCCAGAAGCGCACCCCCGAGATCTGCACCCCGCGTGACCAGTGGGACATCGAGCGGGACACCCCCTGGGGCCGCATGACCTACATCGACTACCGCCACCGTGTGGAGTTCGGCGAGGACGAGTACCGCGCCATCGACGAGCACTGCAAGAAGCGCGGCATCGACTGGTTCGCCTCCCCGTGGGACACCGAGGCCGTCACCTTCCTGGAGAAGTTCGACGTCCCAGCACACAAGGTCGCCTCCGCCTCCCTGACGGACGACGAGCTGCTGCGCTCGCTGCGCGCCACCGGCCGCACGGTCATCCTCTCGACCGGCATGTCGACGCCGAAGCAGATCCGTCACGCGGTCGAGGTCCTCGGCTCGGACAACATCCTGCTCTGCCACGCCACGTCCACGTACCCGGCCAAGGCCGAGGAGCTCAACCTCAACGTGATCAACACGCTGAAGGAGGAGTACCCGAACGTCCCGATCGGCTACTCCGGCCACGAGACGGGCCTCCAGACCACACTGGCCGCCGTCGCGCTCGGCGCCACGTTCGTCGAGCGTCACATCACCCTCGACCGCGCCATGTGGGGCTCCGACCAGGCCGCCTCGGTCGAGCCGCAGGGCCTGCAGCGCCTGGTCCGCGACATCCGCACGATCGAGACCGCGCTCGGTGACGGCGTCAAGAAGGTCTACGAGTCGGAGCTCGGCCCGATGAAGAAGCTCCGCCGGGTCCAGGGGTCTGTCGCCGCATGACCGGCCGGCTGGCGTTCGTCGAGAGCCCGGTCCAGCTCCTGAACGTCCTGGAGTGGGCACACGCCCAGTCCCTCGCCGTCGGGGGCACGACCGCCCCCGACGGCCGGGGGGCCGCGATACTCGCGCCCGCGCACCCCGGGGACCAAGCGCCCCCGCCCGCCGCGGCCCCGCGCCCCGCCACTCCCGCCGGCGCCACCGGCCCCGACGGCGATGCGGTCGGTGACGCGCCGCGCGTCACCCCCGTGCCCGGCCGGGGTGATCTCACGGTCATCGTGCTCTCGCCGACCGACCCGATGTCGCGCGGTCAGCTCCGCCGGATGGCGCAGCTGGCCCGCGACGACGGGTTCACCGTGCACTGGCAGGAGGCCCGCGGCGCCCGCGGCTCCCTCGCACGGACGCTGCGCGAGCTCGCCCCGCTGCTGCGGGCGGCCGAGCGGGTGATCGTCGGGGACCCGTTCTCCCGCTACGTCCAGCTCCTGCTCACCCTCTTCGCCCCCAAGCGCCTCACCGTCGTCGACGACGGCACCGCCACCATGGAGTACGCCGCCCAACTGGCGCGTGGTGAGCGTCTGGTGCGCTGGCACCGGCGCGGCAGCCGGGGTCCGCGCGAGCTGGTGCTCGCTCCGGTCACCGCCGCCGCCCGCCGCAAGCTCGCCCCCACGTCCCGCCGTACGGTCGAGATCTTCACCTCGCTCCCGGTCGAGTCTCCGCCCGGCACGACCGTCACCGAGAACACCTTCGCCTGGACCCGGTCCCGCTTCGGCCCGCCCCGTCTCACCAAGGGCGCGGATCTGGTCGGCACCTCGCTGGTCGAGACCGGCGTGGTCGACCCCGACCAGTACGCCGCCGTCGTCGCCGAGCTGGCCCGCGTCCACGGCGCCACCCGCTACTTCGCGCACCGCCGCGAGGCCACCGAGAAGCTGCACCGGATCGCGGTGGAGACCGGTCTGGAGATCGTCCGGCCCGATCTGCCGCTGGAGCTGATCGCCCGGCGCGGCCCGATCGGTCGTACGGTGGTCAGTTTTCCCTCCACCGTCGTGCACACCCTGCCGCTGGCCCTGGCCGGCACGGGGGTCAAGGTCGCCGTCTGCGAGATCGCGCCCGAGTGGCTCAAGGAGAACGCCTCACCCCGGGCGCAGGGCTTCCTGGCCGGAGTCGCGGGAACGGCGGCTCACGAGGTCGACCGCCTGACCGCCCAGGCCGCTCAGGCCACCCAGTCCCCACAACGGCTCGAATTCGGGTGAGCTTACCCACAAGGGATGGTCGTCAAGCCTGGTCAACCGAGATTCTTTCCCCTATCGGGCTGAACTTTTCGTGATCAACGGGCAGTTGATCTCTGAAGGGGCCTACCCTTCAAAAGGTGAACCAGTTGAAGTCCCGTGAGCCCGGCTCCGTCGCTCTGCCCGGAACGCTGTCCGCGCCGCTGCGCGCCGAACTGATCGCGTTCCGCCGCGACTTGCACATGCACCCCGAGCTCGGCAACCAGGAGTTCCGTACGACCGCGGCCGTGAAGGCACGCCTGGAGGCCGCGGGACTCGCGCCGAAGCTCCTCCCGACGGGCACGGGGCTCGTGTGCGACATCGGCACCTGGGACAGGGGCCGCCCCATGCTGGCGATCCGCGCCGACCTCGACGCGCTGCCCATCCCGGACGTCAAGACCGTTCCGTACCGCTCCACTGTGCCCAACCGGGCCCACGCATGTGGACACGATGTCCACACCACCACCGTCCTGGGCGCCGGGCTGGTCCTCGCCGAGCTCGACCGGCAGGGGCTGCTCCCCAACGCCGTACGGCTGATCTTCCAGCCCGCCGAGGAGGTCCTGCCCGGCGGCGCCGCCGATGCCATCGAGGCCGGGGTCCTGGACGGAGTCGGCCGGATCATCGCCGTGCACTGCGACCCGAAGGTGGACGCCGGCCGGATCGGCCTGCGCCCCGGGCCCATCACCTCGGCCTGCGACCGTCTCGAAGTCACCCTCGACGGCCCCGGCGGCCACACGGCCCGCCCGCACCTCACCACGGACCTGGTCACCGCCGCCGCCCGGATCGCGGTCGACGTCCCGGCCCTGCTCGCCCGCCGCGTGGACGCCCGCTCGGGCCTCGCGGTCACCTGGGGCCGTATCGAGGCCGGCCACGCCTGCAACGTCATCCCGCAGCACGCCGAACTCTCGGGCACCGTCCGCTGCCTCGACCTGCCCGCCTGGCGCGACGCCCCGGACCTGATCCACGCGGCGATCGACGAGATCGCCACCCTGCACCGCGCCAAGTCGACCATCACCTACGTCCGCGGGGTCCCCCCGGTCGTCAACGACCCGGTGATCACCGAACTGCTCCGGGACGCCATGACGGTCCGCAGGGGAGCGGAGCAGGTCGAGGACACCGAGCAGAGCCTCGGTGGCGAGGACTTCTCCTGGTATCTGGAGCACGTGCCCGGCGCGATGGCCCGTCTGGGTGTCCGTACGCCCGGCGACACGACACGCCGGGACCTGCACGCGGGCGACTTCGACGTGGACGAGCGAGCGATCGCGGTGGGGGTGGAGCTCTTCACCGCGGCGGCCCTGATCGACGCCGCTCCGCGGCTCTGACGCCCCGAAACACCGTTCATCCGTCCGGCGCAGCGGGCGACGCGCGTTCGGCCCAACGGCCCGCGCGTCGCCGAGCGGGCCCGGCTCGAACGCCCGCACCAGCGTGTATAACCGGCCGTGCCGGGTCGGACGCCGTCGGTCGCCCTTCTGGCCGGTTCGCGACGATCCGATAACGACTCATGAACGGGTCTTTAACTGACATCTACGCGCGTTACGATCCACGCGAAACCAGCGCCGGAAGAGGCGCTTTCGGTCAGTCTCGAAGGGACCCTCCTCTTGCGCCGGGTATCCAAGATCGTTTCCGCGTCCGCAGTGACCGCGGCCCTCGCTCTCACGGCCACCGCTTGTGGTGAGTCGTCCACCGACTCCGGTTCCGACTCGGACACCATCAAGGTCGGTATGGCCTACGACGTCGGCGGTCGTGGCGACAACTCGTTCAACGACTCCGCCGCCCGCGGCCTCGACAAGGCCAAGGCCGACCTCGGTGTCGAGACCAAGGAGCTCACCGCCAAGACCGGTGAGACCCCGGCCGACCGCGAGCAGCGCCTCACCTCCCTCGCCGAGGGTGGCTTCAACCCGGTCATCGGTGTCGGCTTCGCCTACAAGGACGCGATCGACAAGGTCGCCGCGAAGTTCCCGAAGACCACGTTCGGCCTCGTCGACTCGGTCTCCGAGGCGAAGAACGTCGACTCGATCGTCTTCACCGAGGAGCAGGGCTCGTACCTCGCCGGTGTCGCGGCCGCGCTGAAGTCCAAGGACGGCAAGATCGGCTTCATCGGTGGTGTCGACACCCCGCTGATCAAGAAGTTCGCCGCCGGCTTCCAGCAGGGCGTCAAGGACACCAAGCCGGACGCCTCGGTCACCATCCAGTACCTGTCCACCGGTACGGACTTCTCCGGCTTCGGCGCCCCGGACAAGGGCAAGGCCGCCGCCAAGGGCATGCTCGACAAGGGCATCGACGTCATCTACGCCGCCGCGGGCGGTTCGGGTGCCGGTGCCATCGAGGCCGTCGCCGCCAAGCCGGGCACCTGGGCGATCGGCGTCGACTCGGACCAGGCCAAGGACCCGGCCCTGTCCAAGTACGCCGGCTCGATCATGACCTCGATGGTCAAGAACGTCGACACGGGCGTCTTCGAGCTCGTCAAGTCCGTCCAGGACGGTAAGCCGGCGACCGGCACGCACGTCTACTCGCTGGCCGAGAACGGCGTCTCCCTGACCACCACCGGTGGCCACCTCGCCGACATCCAGCCCAAGCTGGACGAGGCCAAGCAGAAGATCATCGACGGCCAGATCAAGGTCAACACGACCCTCTGACATCCGTCGGAGAGGGGCCCGGAGAGCGGCTTCGGCCGACACTCCGGGCCCCCTTCACACGTCTGCCCGCGGGCAGTTGAACGATTTTCCAAAAGCTACGCGCGTAGCGTCCGCCGTACAGGGTATTTTTCGCCACCGACAGCGCCTGCGCACCGCCTCATCCCCTCCTCACGCTCCCTGCCTAGGAGAGTGCGTCATCAAAGCCTCCAGCCCCAGCAGTCCCAACGCCGTAGAACTCCGCGGCATCACCAAGCGTTTCCCCGGAGTCGTGGCCAACCACGACATCGACATCACCGTGCGCCGCGGCACCGTGCACGCCCTCGTGGGCGAGAACGGCGCGGGCAAGTCGACCCTGATGAAGATCCTGTACGGCATGCAGAAGCCGGACGAGGGCACCATCACGGTCGACGGCGAGCAGGTGACGTTCAACAGCCCCGGCGATGCCATCACCCGCGGTGTCGGCATGGTGCACCAGCACTTCATGCTCGCGGACAACCTCACTGTCCTCGAGAACGTCGTCCTCGGCTCCGAGAAGCTGTACGGCATCGGCGACAAGGCCCGCGCCAAGATCAAGGAGATCTCCGGCGCGTACGGCCTCGGCGTCCGTCCCGACGTGCTCGTCGAGGACCTCGGTGTGGCCGACCGTCAGCGCGTGGAGATCCTCAAGGTCCTCTACCGCGGCGCCCGTACCCTGATCCTCGACGAGCCGACCGCCGTGCTCGTCCCGCAGGAGGTCGACGCGCTCTTCGACAACCTGCGCGAGCTCAAGGCCGAGGGCCTGACCGTCATCTTCATCTCGCACAAGCTGGGCGAGGTCCTGTCGGTCGCCGACGAGATCACCGTCATCCGGCGCGGCACCACGGTCGGCACCGCAGACCCGAAGCACACCACCACCAAGCAGCTCGCCGAGCTGATGGTCGGCGCCGAGCTGCCCTCCCCGGAGACCCGCGAGTCGACGGTCACCGACGTGCCGATGCTGACGGTCGAGGACCTGTCGCTCAGCGCCATCGACCCCGACGGTGTGGTCCGCGCGGTCCTCGGCGGCATCACCTTCACCATTCACAAGGGCGAGGTGCTCGGCATCGCCGGCGTCGAGGGCAACGGCCAGTCCGAGCTCGTCGACACGATCATGGGCATGCGCAACGCCGACCACGGTGTGGTGACCCTGGACGGCGCGGACATCTCCGCCGCTCCGACGCGCAAGCGGCGCGAGGACGGCATCGGCTGCATCCCCGAGGACCGCCACCGGCACGGTCTGCTCCTGGAGGCCCCCCTCTGGGAGAACCGCATCCTCGGTCACGTCACCGAGAAGCCCAACTCCAAGGGCGCGATCCTCGACCTGAAGGCCGCCCGCAAGGACACCGAGCGGATCGTCCGCGAGTACGACGTCCGTACCCCCGGCATCGACGTCACCGCGGCCTCCCTCTCCGGCGGAAACCAGCAGAAGCTGATCGTCGGCCGCGAGATGAGCCACGACCCCAAGCTGCTGATCGCCGCGCACCCCACCCGTGGTGTGGACGTCGGCGCGCAGGCGCAGATCTGGGACCAGATCCGCGCGGCGCGCCGCGAGGGCCTGGCGGTCCTGCTGATCTCCGCCGACCTGGACGAGCTGATCGGCCTCTCCGACACCCTGCGCGTGATGTACCGCGGGCGTCTGGTGGCCGACGCCGACCCGGCGACCATCACCCCGGAGGAGCTGGGCTCGGCCATGACCGGCGCCGCCGCCGGCCACCTTGAGCACCCTGAGAGCCCTGAGGGCACCGACGGCCCGGAGGACGAGGCCCGATGAAGAAGTTCGACAAGGAGCGGCTGCTCCTCGGCATCGCGGCACCGCTGCTCGCGATCGTCGCCGCCTTCCTGATCACCGCCCTGGTGCTCGCGGCCACCGGCAAGGAGCCGTTCAGCGCCTTCGGCATCATGTTCGACTACGGCATCAAGTCGGACAGCCAGGTCTACATCATCAACAAGGCGACGACGTACTACCTGGCGGGCATCGCGGTGGCCATCGGCTTCCGCATGAACCTGTTCAACATCGGTGTCGACGGCCAGTACCGTCTCGCGGCGTTCTTCGCCGCCGCCGTCGGTGGCGCGCTGACCCTTCCCGGCATCGTCCAGATCCCGCTGATCATCATCACCGCGATGATCGTCGGCGCCATGTGGGCGGGCATCGCCGGTGTCCTCAAGACCACCCGGGGTGTCAGCGAGGTCGTCTCCACGATCATGCTGAACTTCATCGCGACCGCGATCATCGGCTACCTGCTCCAGCCCGGCCGTCTCGGCCACCTGGACGCGGCCGGTACGAAGGTCGCGACGACCCCGCTGCCGGAGTCCTCGCACTTCTTCGAGTTCCCGACCACGCCGACCCCGATCTACGGCTTCGTCGTCATCGCGGTCATCGCGGGCCTCGGGTACTGGTTCACGCTCTCCCGCACCCGCTTCGGCTTCGACCTGCGTACCGTCGGCCAGTCCGACACGGCGGCCGCGGCCTCCGGTGTCAACGTCAAGCGGATGGTCGTCACCTCCATGCTGATCTCCGGCGCCATGGCCGGTCTGATCGGTATGCCGACGCTGCTCAACGACTCGTACGAGTTCGGCGGCGACTTCCCCGTCGGCATCGGCTTCACCGGTATCGCCATCGCCCTGCTGGGCCGCAACCACCCGATCGGCATCGCGCTCGCCGCGATCCTCTGGGGCTTCCTGGAGCGCGGCGGCCAGCAGCTGGAGTTCGAGGACTACGACCGGGAGATCGTCGGCGTCATGCAGGGCGTCATCGTCCTCTGCGTCGTCATCGCCTACGAACTCGTCCGCCGCTACGGCCTCAAGCGCCAGCAGCGCCAGGTCGGCGAGAAGCTCGCGGCCCAGGCCCGTTCCAACAACTCGACGGAGGTGTCGGCGTGACCGCCACGGCGACTTCCACCCCGCCGCCCGCCGCGCCCAAGGCGGCCGGTGGCAAGGGCGGCCGCACCCGCCTCTCCCTTCCCTGGATCCTGCTGATCGTGGCGGGCGGGCTCATCGCCCTCTCCGCCGTCCGGGCCATCACCGGCGCGCAGGACCTCACCTCGGCCGGCCAGATCAGCGCCGCGCTCTCGCTCGCCGTGCCGATCGGCCTCGCCGGTCTCGGCGGTCTGTGGGCCGAGCGCGCGGGCGTGGTCAACATCGGCCTCGAAGGCATGATGATCCTGGGCACCTTCTTCGGTGCCTGGGCCGGCTGGCAGACCAGCCCGTGGCTCGGCATCCTCGCCGGCATCGTGGGCGGCATGCTCGGCGGTCTGCTGCACGCGGTCGCCACGGTCACCTTCGGCGTCGACCACATCATCTCCGGTATCGCGATCAACATCCTGGCGGTCGGCTTCACCACCTACTTCGCCAAGCTGTGGTTCAACTCCGGCGAGGCGGCGACGAAGGGCGGCAGCCCCAAGCAGTCCCCGCCGGCCGAGGAGATCACCTCGGTCACGATCCCGGGCCTGTCCGACTGGCTGGCCGACATCGAGAAGCACCACTGGTTCCTGATCTCGGACATCGCCGGCATCCTCGGCGGCCTGGTCACCAACGTCTCGGTGGTCACGATCATCGCCGTGCTGCTGGTGATCGGTACGTTCTTCGTGCTGTGGAAGACCTCGTTCGGTCTGCGCCTGCGCTCCTGCGGTGAGAACCCGATCGCCGCCGAGTCGCTCGGCGTCAACGTCTACAAGTACAAGTACATCGCCGTGATCGTCTCCGGCGGCATGGCCGGTCTCGGCGGCGCCTTCCTGTCGCTGGTCACCTCGCACATCTACAACGAGGGCCAGACCGGTGGCCGTGGCTACATCGGCCTCGCGGCGATGATCTTCGGCAACTGGCGGCCGGGCGGTCTCGCCATGGGCGCGGGCCTGTTCGGCTTCGCCGACGCGCTCCAGCTGCGCAGCGGCGGCGAGTCCGTGCACGCGCTGCTCCTGCTGCTGTTCGCGGTGCTCGTCGCGATCGCGGCCTGGAAGGCGTACAAGAAGCGCTGGATCACCTCCTCGATCGCCATCGTCATCGGTGTCGGCGTCTTCATCTGGTACCTCGGTACGGACACGGTTCCGGTCGAGTTCGTCAGCGCCACGCCGTACGTGGTGACCCTGCTGGTGCTGTCGCTCTCGGCGCAGCGTCTGCGGATGCCCAAGGCTGACGGCATGCGGTACCGCAAGGGCGAGGGCAAGTGACCACGCCCCTCTCCGACGCCGGCTGGGAGGCCCTGCGGGCGGAGGCCCGGGACGCCATGTCCCGCGCCTACGCCCCGTACTCCGGCTTCCCGGTCGGCGCGGCCGCCCGGGTCGACGACGGGCGCGTGGTCTCCGGCTGCAACGTGGAGAACGCCTCGTACGGCCTCGGGCTGTGCGCGGAGTGCGGGCTCGTCTCGCAGCTCCAGGCCACCGGCGGCGGCCGGCTGACCCACTTCGTCTGCGTGGACGGCCAGGGCGAGTCCCTGGTGCCGTGCGGACGGTGCCGGCAGCTGCTGTACGAGTTCGGTGGTCCCGAGCTCGTCCTGGAGACCCCGGTCGGGTTCGTCACGCTGGGCGAGATGCTCCCGCAGGCCTTCGGCCCCGGCCACCTCGCGAAGTAAGACCGCGGAGCGGCCCTTCCGGCACGATGGGAAGGGCCGCTCCTCCTTTCCCCCTCTATGCGCGTAGAAAGAGGCACCACCATGGACGTCATCTCCGTCATCCGCACCAAGCGGGACAAGGGCGAGCTGAGCCCGGAGCAGATCGACTGGGTCATCGACGCCTACACCCGCGGCGAGGTCGCCGACGAGCAGATGTCCGCCCTGGCCATGGCCATCCTGCTCAACGGCATGAACCGTACGGAGATCGCCCGCTGGACCGCCGCGATGATCGCGAGCGGCGAGCGCATGGACTTCTCCTCGCTCTCCCGTCCCACCTCCGACAAGCACTCCACGGGTGGCGTCGGCGACAAGATCACCCTTCCGCTCGCCCCGCTCGTCGCCGCCTGCGGCGCGGCCGTGCCGCAGCTGTCGGGCCGGGGCCTCGGCCACACCGGCGGCACGCTGGACAAGCTGGAGTCGATCCCCGGCTGGCGCGCGCTGCTCTCCAACGAGGAGATGCTGCACGTCCTGGACACGACCGGCGCGGTGATCTGTGCGGCGGGGGACGGCCTGGCGCCGGCGGACAAGAAGCTCTACGCGCTGCGTGACGTCACCGGCACGGTGGAGGCGATCCCGCTGATCGCCTCCTCGATCATGTCGAAGAAGATCGCCGAGGGCACGGGCTCGCTGGTCCTGGACGTGAAGGTCGGCTCCGGCGCGTTCATGAAGAACATCGAGGACGCCCGTGAACTCGCCTCGACGATGGTCGGCCTGGGCACGGACAGCGGTGTGAAGACGGTCGCGCTGCTCACCGACATGTCGACCCCGCTCGGCCTGACCGCCGGCAACGCCCTGGAGGTCCGCGAGTCGGTGGAGGTCCTCGCGGGCGGCGGCCCGGCGGACGTCGTCGAGCTGACGATCGCCCTGGCGCGCGAGATGCTCGACGCGGCCGGGATCAAGGACGCGGACCCGGCGAAGGCGCTGGCGGACGGTTCGGCGATGGACGTCTGGCGCCGGATGATCGCGGCGCAGGGCGGCGACCCGGACGCGACCCTCCCGGTCGCCCGCGAGAAGCACGTCGTGACGGCGGCCTCGTCGGGTGTCCTGACCCGCCTCGACGCGTACGACATCGGCATCGCCGCCTGGCGCCTCGGCGCCGGCCGCGCCCGCAAGGAGGACCCGGTCCAGGCGGGTGCGGGCGTCGAGCTCCACGCCAAGCCGGGCGACACGGTCACGGCGGGCCAGCCCCTGCTGACGCTCCACACGGACACGCCGGAGAAGTTCGACTACGCACTGAAGTCCCTGGACGCCGCCTGGGACATCGCGGCGGAGGGCACGGCGTTCACCCCGAACCCGATCGTCCTGGACCGCATCGCCTGAGGAATATGCCTCTGACACTTTCAGGTGAACGGGGCCGGCGGACCTCCGCCGGTCCCGTTCGGCATGCTGGGATCGGTGACGCACGGCCCAGGCGCAGCCCAGTCCGTCGCGGCCCGAGCCTCCGATGAGTTCCGGCCGCGGCGAGGGTCTTCCTGGTGTGGACATCAGTCAACCGCTCGTCCTGACCCTCGCCGCCCGGGCCACCCCCGACGAGGTCGCCCGGCTGTGCGCCGTGCTCGAAGGGGTGCCGCCCACCGACGTGGTCTGTGATGTCGGTGGACTGGCGCATGCCGATCTCACCGCCGTGGACGCCCTCGCCCGGCTCAAGCTCACCGCCGGGCGCCTCGGGCATCGGTTGCGGTTCGAGGGCGCCGGTGGTGAGCTGCGGCTGCTCCTCGGCCTGGTCGGGCTCGCCGACCTCCTCGTCTGACTAGGCGTCCAGTCGCTCCGGAAGGTCGAACAGCGGGAACCACCGCTTGGTGTCCAGGAAGAAGTCCATTCCGCCGACCTTGCCGTCCCGCACCTCCAGGACGATCAGGGCCCACGGGCTGTACCCGCCCTCCGGGTCCGGGTGGTAGTGCGCGAACGCCGGCGAACCGTTCGCCACGGTCGGCACCAGCTTCGAGCCGCGGCAGACGTCGCCGACCCCGAGCATCCAGCCCACGATGTCGTCGTGGCCGCGCAGCCACAGGTCGTACGGCGGCATGGACATCGTCGCGTCCTCGTGGAGGAGCGCGGTGAGCGCCTTCATGTCGTACCCCTCGAAGGCCGCGACATAGCGCTCCAGGAGCTGCTTCTGCTCCTCGTCCAGCGGGTCCGCCGGGTCCGAGACCGTCGGCTCGTTCTCCGCGATCGTGGCGCGCGCCCGCTGGAGCGCGCTGTTGACCGAGGCGACCGTGGTGTCGAGCAGCTCGGCGACCTCGCTCGCCTTCCAGGCCAGCACCTCGCGCAGGATCAGCACGGCCCGCTGCTTCGGCGGCAGGTGCTGCAGGGCGGCGACGAACGCGAGCCGCACGGTCTCGCGGGAGACGGCGGTCTCGGCCGGGTCGGTCACCGACGGCAGCACCCGGCCGTCGGGGACCGGCTCCAGCCAGGTGATCTCCGGCCGGGCGTTGAGCTGCGCCTGGGCGACCGGCGTCGCGGCCGTCAGATCCATCGGCCGCGCCCGCCTGTTCCCCGCGTTGAGCGAGTCCAGGCACACGTTCGTCGCGATGCGGTAGAGCCAGGAGCGCAGCGACGAGCGCCCCTCGAAGGAGTCGAAGGAGCGCCAGGCGCGCACCATCGTGTCCTGCACGGCGTCCTCGGCCTCGAACGACGAGCCGAGCATTCGGTAGCAGTAACCGGTCAGCTCCGTGCGGTACTTCTCCAGCTCGGAGTTCCGGTCCTCGGTCGCCAGGTCACTCATGCAGGTCCACCCCAGTCGCCCTCATCGGCACCGGTGCTGTGCCGATGAGGGGAAGCTACCGCAGCCCACTGACACCGGGGGTCAGGTTCCCGGCTTCCGTCCGTAGACGTACACGTCGTCGCCGTTCCTGAGCAGGTTCCAGTAGGCCTTGGCGTCCGCCGGACGCATGTTGACGCAGCCGCCGGAACCCGGCGGGTTCCACATGGACTTGGTCGTGGAGTGGAACGCCTGCCCGCCGTCGAAGAACTGGGAGTACGGCATCGAGACGTGGTAGAGCGTCGACCAGTGGTTGATGCTGCGCCAGTAGATCTTCTTGGAGCCCGTGCGGGTCTCGGTCCCGTTCTTGCCCGTACGGACCGGCACCGGGCCGTACTTGAGCTTCTTCCCGTCCTGGATCCAGCTGAGCTGCCGCGTCAGGTCGACACAGGCGATCCGGCCCTTGTTGGTCGGGCACTTGCCGGCCTTGTTCGGGTTCTTGCCGGCCGCCTTCTGCTCCAGCATCGTGTTCATCGTCCGCCAGGTCAGCGGCCCCGCGTACCCCATGGTCGGGGTGATGCCGTGCTTGCGCTGGAAGGACTGGATGGCCTTGCAGTCGGCGAGCGACTGCTTCCCGTCCACCTTCCGTCCGAGGAACTTCTCCACCTGCTTCTGGTGCGGCCCCGTCGTCACGTTGCACGACGCCGCCTGGGCCGTCCCCGCGCCGAGGGCGACCGTCAGCGGCACCACCATCGAGGTGATGCCGAGGACGATCCCGGCCCGCTTCTTTATTCCGTGCATGATCACCAACTCCCCCTTGGGTCCTATGACTCAGAGGACGAGCGGGGACGCGTTCTGGTTGTACGGATCCGGTCTCGATTCAGTGCGCGGTACGCAGCGGCATTCTCCGGGCCTGAACCCGCGCGCTGTGGCTGCCGTAGAGCGTGATCGACACGACGCCGAGGACCGCGACGAGGCCCAGGAGGACCGTGCCCGCCCAGCCGCCGGAGTGGAAGGCGATCGCGCCGAGCGTGCCGCCCACGCTGCTGCCGATGTAGTACGCGGACTGGTAGAGCGCCGAGGCCTGCGCGCGGCCCGTCGTCGCGGTCCGGCTCACCGACGAGGAGGCGACCGCGTGCCCGGCGAAGAAGCCGGCCGTGATCAGGACCAGGCCGAGCAGGACGGCGGCGAGGGCGTCGGAGAGCGAGAGCAGCAGACCGGCCGCGGTCGTGCCGACGGCCAGGTAGAGCGCCCCGCGCCGGCCGAGCCGGCCGACCAGCCTCCCGGCCGCGGCCGAGGAGACCGTACCGACCAGGTAGACCAGGAAGATCGAGCCGATGACGCCCTGGGGGAGCGAGAACGGGGCCTCGACCAGCCGGTAGCCGATCACGGTGTAGACCGCGCCGAAGACCGTCATGAACAGGGCGCCGATCGCGTACAGACGCATCAGCAGCGGGTCGGCGAGGTGGCTGCGGACCGTCGCCGCGAGCGCCTTCGGGTTGAGCGAACCCGGCGTGAAGTGGCGGGCCTTGGGGATGAGGACCCGGAAGGCGACCGCGCAGGCCACCGCCATCAGACCGACCGCGAGGAGTCCGGCGCGCCAGCCCCACATCTGGGCCACCCAGCCGGTGACGATACGGCCGCTCATGCCGCCGATCGAGTTGCCCGCGACGAAGAGCCCGATCGCGGCGATCAGCGCCTTGGGCCGTACCTCCTCGGCGAGGAACGCCATCGCGGAGGCCGGCAGGCCCGCGAGCGCCGCACCCTGGACGGCGCGCAGGGCGACCAGCCACTCCAGGCTCGGGGCGAAGGGGACGAGCAGTCCGACGGCGACCGCGACCGCCAGCGAGGCGGTCATCATCGTGCGCCGCCCGAAGCGCTCGGAGAGGGCGCTCATGGGGAGGACGAGGAGGGCGAGCGCGCCGGTCGCGGCGGAGACCGTCCAGGAGGCCGCGGAGGCGGTGGCGCCGAACTCGGCGGAGATCGCGGGGAGGAGGGCCTGGGTGGAGTAGAGGAGCGCGAAGGCGGCGAGGCCGGCGGCGAAGAGCGCGAAACTCATCCGGCGGTGACCGGGGGCTCCGGGGGCGAGGCGGGTGTCGGCGACCGTGCTGGTGGCGGCCGCCTTGGTACTGGCGGAAGGCATGTCTCGAACGTAGGACGATTCGTTTCATGCGTCCAATGCATGGAACTGCTGTAATCGTTCCCATGGTGCATGAGTACAGGTCACAGGGTCGGCTGTCACCGAGTAGTTACGAAGAAGACATGGGGCTGCTGCTCGCGCCACGGCTCGCGTACTTCGCGGCGGTGGCCCGGCACGAGCATGTGACCAGGGCGGCTGCCGAGATGGGCGTGCCCCAGTCGACGCTCTCGCGAGCGATGGTCCGGCTCGAACAGGACCTGGGGGTGGCCCTTTTCGCCCGCAGGGGCCGGACGGTCTCGCTCACCCCGGCCGGCCGGACGTTCCTGGCCTCGGCCGAGCGGGCCCTCGCGGAGGTCGAGCGGGCGGCCGACTCGGTACGGGCGGACGCGGACCCGGCGGCGGGGCGGGTCGCGTTCGGGTTCCTGCACACCATGGGCTCCGAGACCGTCCCCGGACTCATCCGCGCCTTCCGGGTCGACCACCCCCGGGTCCGCTTCACCCTCGTCCAGAACTACGGCGAGGCGATGATCGAGCGGCTGCGGGCCGGGGACCTGGACCTGTGCCTGACCTCTCCCGTCCCGGACGCGCCCGACCTCGTGGCCCGACGCCTGGACGAACAGCGCCTGCGGCTCGTCGTCCCCGACGACCACCGGCTCGCCTCCCGCAAGCGGGTCCGTCTCGCGGAGGCGGCGGAGGAGACCTTCGTGACCCTGGAGCCCGGCTACGGGCTGCGGCGCATCACCGACGACCTGTGCGCCGAGGCCGGTTTCACCCCGCGCGTCGCCTTCGAGGGCGAGGAGGCCGAGACCCTGCGCGGCCTGGTCGCGGCGGGCCTGGGCGTCGCGCTGCTGCCGCCGCCCGCGGTCCCGCGCCCCGGCGTCGTCGAGCTCACGGTCACGGCCCCGCGCGCGGTCCGCGAGATCGGTGTCGCCTGGCTCGACGGCCACCCGGACACCGCCCCGGTGGCGGCCTTCAAGCGCTTCCTGCTCAGCAAGCGGGGCTCTCTCCTGCCGGAGTGACCCCAGCAGAGTCCCCTAGCGGCGCAGCGCGCGGCCGAAGCCCGCCGCCAGCGGCATCCGCAGCCCCAGCGGCGGCGGAGCCGCGAGCGCGTCCGCGACGGGGCGGGCGAAGGAGCGGGCGAAGAGCGAGCCGAGGACGAAGTCGGCGGCCAGGGCGTGGATCTCGTCGTGGTACTGGCGCAGCGCATGACCGTCGGAGTGCACCTCGAAGCGGCACGTGTCGCGGTTCGCCTTCTTCGCCCGCTCCGCAAGGCGGTACGACAGCTCCGGGTCCGTCCGGGCGTCGTTCGTGCCGTGCACGATCAGGATCCGGCGCCCGACCAGCTGCCGTACCGGCTCGGGCTCGGCCGCCACGTCGTCCTCCGGCAGCCACGGGGCGAGCGCGAGGACCGCGTCGACCGCCGCGTGTCCGGCCGCCCGCAGCGCGGCCCGCCCGCCCATCCCGTGGCCGGCCAGGCAGACCGGGACGTCGCCGTAGCGCCGTACCGCCTCCGCCACCGCCCAGGAGGCGTCCGAGGCCAACTGGGCGTCCGTGCCGTTCCAGCCGCGCCCCCGGTAGCGCACCACGTGCGCCACCAGGCCCTCCCCGCGCCCCGCCCTGACCAGCCGGCGGCCCAGCGGAAGCAGCGCCGCGTGCGCCCGGAGCGAGGCGCCCCGCGCGGACGCCACCTCGCCGTCGGGAAGGAGCAGGACCACACCGCCCACCGCCGTACCGGGGTGCGATGCGCCGACGGGCCGTCCGAGCCGGGGTGTCCGACTGCCGGCAGTCCCTACGAGTGCGGAGTGCGCCATGGCAGAACAGTCTCAGAAGCCGAGGTGTACGCCATCCGTACGCGCGGTCACTGTTACGTATCGACAAGCGAGTTGAGGAGGGGCGCTCTACGCGCGTAGGGGCTAGAGTGCGGAAATGACGAGCCAGACCCCCAACGTCCCCACCGCGGACCAGATCCGCCGCGCCCCGAAGGTGCTTCTCCACGACCACCTCGACGGCGGACTGCGCCCCGGCACGATCATCGAACTCGCCCTCGCGCAGGGCTACGACAACCTTCCCGAGACCGAGCCCGACAAACTCGGCATCTGGTTCCGCGAGGCCGCCGACTCCGGCTCCCTGGAGCGCTATCTGGAGACCTTCGCGCACACCTGCGCCGTCATGCAGACCCGCGAGGCCCTCGTCCGGGTCGCCGCCGAGTGCGCGGTGGACCTCGCCGAGGACGGCGTCGTCTACGCCGAGGTGCGGTACGCCCCCGAGCAGCACCTGGAGGCCGGGCTCACCCTGGAGGAGGTCGTCGAGGCGGTCAACGAGGGCTTCCGCGAAGGCGAGCGCCAGGCTCGGGCGAACGGCCACCGCATCCGCGTCGGCGCGCTGCTGACCGCCATGCGGCACGCCGCGCGCGCCCTGGAGATCGCCGAACTCGCCAACCGCTACCGCGACTCCGGCGTCGTCGGCTTCGACATCGCGGGCGCCGAGGCCGGCTACCCGCCCACCCGCCACCTCGACGCCTTCGAGTACCTCAAGCGGGAGAACAACCACTTCACGATCCACGCCGGCGAGGCCTTCGGGCTGCCGTCCATCTGGCAGGCCCTCCAGTGGTGCGGCGCCGACCGGCTCGGCCACGGCGTGCGCATCATCGACGACATCGAGGTCGCCGACGACGGCTCGGTGAAGCTCGGCCGGCTCGCCGCGTATGTACGGGACAAGCGCATCCCGCTGGAGATGTGCCCGACCTCCAACCTCCAGACCGGCGCGGCGGACTCCATCGCCGAGCACCCCATCGGCCTGCTCCGCAAGCTGCATTTCCGTGCCACGGTCAATACCGACAACCGGTTGATGAGCGGTACGAGCATGAGCCGGGAATTCGAGCAGCTGGTCGAGGCGTTCGATTACACGCTCGACGACATGGCGTGGTTCACAGTCAATGCGATGAAATCCGCGTTCATTCCTTTCGATGAACGTCTGGCCATGATCAATGACGTCATCAAGCCGGGATATGCCGAGCTGAAGTCCGAATGGCTGTTCCGGCAGACCGTCACGACCAGCGAGTCTTCCGCGCAGGCGGGCTGAGGGAGAACTTCGGAGGAGTGCTGGGGCGGCCGGGGAACATCTGCTCGGCCGCCTTTCGGTGTTTGCGGGAGCGTCATCCGGTGGCTAAGTTGCAAAGCCGCTCTGCATTCCCCGAATTTCCTGCTTTCCTCGAAGCTCAAAGATCCCCAAGATCCCCAAGGATGATTTTCTGATGAAGCAGTCTGCCGCCAAGACGCTCGGTGTCGCCGCTCTCGGTGCCGCTTTCGCCGCTGCCGCCGCCGGCACGGCCACCGCCGCACCGTCGCTGCCCGCCACCCCGGACGCGCTCGGCCTGGTCACCCAGACCGTGCCGCTGGGTGACGGCCTCACCGAGCTCCCCGACGGCGCCGCCGAGTCCCTCCTCTCCGGCGAGGCGTCGGTCGACCAGGGCGTCAAGACCCTGCCGGCCGCTGCCGGCGCCGCCACCCAGCACCTCCCGCTCGACGCCGCCAACGGCCCGCTGGCCAGCACCCCGGTCGGTGGCCTGCTCGGCGGTCTGCCGCTGGGTGCCCTGCCGCTCGGCTGATCCCCTCACGCCGCACGCACGCCGATGGGGCGCCCACCCGGACCGGGTGAGCGCCCCATCGGCGTACGTACGTCCTGTGTTGCCGGGCCGTGCCTCTACCAGGCCGTGCTCGCCGACTTCTCCTGCGGGAGCAGCATCCAGAGCGCCAGGTACAGCAGGAACTGCGGACCGGGCAGCAGGCACGAGACGAGGAAGATGACCCGCATGGTGGTGGCCGAGGTGCCGAAGCGCCGTGCCAGCGCTGCGCACACTCCGCCGATCATGCGTCCGTCACGGGGGCGGGCAAGTGCGGCCATGGTGGGCTCCTTCGGGAAGCGTCTTCCGGAAGCCGCTCCGTCGGGCTTCCGATGACTCCATACTCGCCCGGAACCGAGGGACAAAGCGTCGGTCTACGGGGCGATCCCGACCCTGGGAATCGTCGGGGTATGCCCCTGAGAACCCTCGTCCCTCAGCAGGGCCGAACCCCGGCCCGGCCTGCTCCCCGAGGAGGACCGGCCGGCCGCCCCTCCGTCCCCCCTGCGGCGCAGCCGCGCCCGCCCGGCGGGCACGAGCAGCACATGGGCGAGCGCCACCCCGGCGGTGTTCAGGAGCAGCGAGTCCACGTCCACGACCTGACCCGGCACGGCGGTCTGGAGCAGTTCGACGGCGAGCGACACGAGCGCCCCGGCCGCGACCGTACGGGCCAGGGAGGCCCACGGCGACACATGGAGCCGTCCGTCCGCCATCGGGAGCAGGAAACCGAGCGGCGCCAGGAGCAGCAGGCCCTCGCCGAGCCGCCGGGCCGCCTCGACCGGGCCGAGCGCGAGATCCGCCTCGATCCCCGCCAGCGGGGTCAGGTTCGGCGCGGTCACCCAGGCCACGTCACGTGGTCGGAGCGCGACCCAGGCGACGAGCAGCAGATGCGCGAGGAGGAGGACGAACCCCGCCACGCGTACGACCACGGCGGCACTGCCGCCCGAACCTTGACGCTGCACGCCCCCCAAGACGCGTCCCGTCCCGGAATCGGTTCCGCCGCGCGGCGGAACACCTGCTTCAGGACGCCGAAGGGCTGGGCGGACCCACCGTCGGGGCCGCCGACTCCGGACGCTCCTTCAGCTCCGTCGTGCACGCGTAACGGCGCGGCGGGTAGTGACCGGGGCCGCCGAGGACCACGCTCCCCTCGCCCGCCCCGGCCGAGCTGTGGGCCAGGGTGCAGACGATCTGCGACAGCGAGGTCGGCGCCAGGTCCTCCGGCTGCCGGCTCAGCCGCAGCGTGGCCGTCGGATCGCCCTTGTACCCGCCGGTGACGAGCAGCGGCCCCTTCACGGCCGTCGAGAACCCGGCCTGCCGCTCGCCCTCCGACGGCTCGGCCAGCAACTGCGCGAGCAGCGCCGACGCGGTGGGCACCCGGTCCCCGTTCGCCTTCTCCTCCGGCAGCGGCGCCCGCCGGTCCACCGGCTCCAGCTGCGACCCGCACAGCAGGAAGACTCGGACCGGGACATCCGTCGTCCGCGTGGCGGCCTCGTCGCCGGTGACGCTGCACGGCACCCGCGAGGGGGCCGGTCCGGCGTCCACGGGCACCGACGTCGTCCTGATCCCGCACCCGGAGGCGAGCGCGGCCAGCACCACGGCCGCCGCCACCCCTCCCGTACGTACTCCCGTACGGCGAAGCCGGCTCAACTCTCCTCCACCTCGCCCTGCTCGCTGTCCTGCGGAAGCCGCAGGACGAACACCGCGCCGTCGCCGTCCGGCGAGTTCGCGGCCGTGATCGAACCGCCGTGGATCAGTGCGTTCTCCATGGCGATCGACAGACCCAGACCGCTGCCGTCCGACCGGGGCCGGGACGCGCTCGCCTTGTAGAAGCGGTCGAACACATGCGGCAGGACCTCCTCCGGGATGCCCGGGCCGTGGTCCCTTACCTCGATCACCAGCTCGCCGTCCTCCGTGCGGATCGCCACCCGCACCGGCGAACCGCCGTGCTTGAGCGCGTTGCCGATCAGGTTCGCCAGGATCACGTCGAGCCGGCGCGGGTCGAGCCGCGCCATGATCCCGCGCTCGGCGTCCAGCTCCACGGCGTCCAGCCAGGCCCGGGCGTCGATGCACGCGGTGACCTGGTCGGCGACGTCCACGTCGTCCAGGACGAGCCGTGCGGTACCCGCGTCGAAGCGGGTCACCTCCATCAGGTTCTCCACCAGGTCGTTCAGCCGCCGCGTCTCGCTCACCACGAGCGCCACGGCCGGCGCGATCATCGGGTCGAGGGAGTCCTGCTCGTCCTCCAGGACCTCCGTCACGGCCGTCAGCGCCGTCAGCGGCGTCCGCAGCTCGTGGGACATGTCCGCGACGAAACGCCGGCTGGACTCCTCCCGCGCGCTCATGTCCGCGACCTTCTTCTGCAGGGACTCCGCCGCGCTGTTGAACGTCCGTGACAGGTCGGCCAGTTCGTCCGTGCCCGAGACCCTCAGCCGGGTGTCGAGCTTGCCCTCGCCGAGCTGCCGCGCCGCCTCGCCCAGGCGGTGCACGGGCCGCAGCACCGTCGTCGCCGCGGCCTGCGCGAGCAGGGCCGAACCGACGAGCGCGAGCGCCGTCGCGATCCCCAACGACCAGGCCAGCGAGTTCAGATCGGCCCGCTCGGCCTCCAGCGACTTGAACATGAAGCCGGTGGGCCCGCCGCCGGCGATCCGCGTCCCGCCGACCAGGTACGGCGTCTGACCGCGCTGCGTCCGCTGCCAGAACAGGTGGTACGGGCTGGTGTCGCCCTCCTTGACCGGCCGCTCGGTGTCCACCGCGACGCGCAGCGACTCCGGCACGTCGGCCAGCGTGAAGGTGTCCGGGTTGGAGGCCCCGATGATCGGCTTGCCCGCGTCCCGCTCACCGAGCAGCAGCACGCTGTACCCGGCGCTGCCGCTCGCCATCTGCTCGGCGGTACGCCGCAGATCGTCCTCGGTGGGGCGCAGGGGGAGCGTCGCGGCCCGGTTCTGCATCTCCTGCCGGAAGTCGTTCAGCGACCCGTCCTGCGTCCTGGTCAGCACCGCCTCGCGGTTCAGCCAGTACGCGATCCCGGACGCGGACACCGCGGCCGTGAGCGCCACGAGGGCGAAGACGACGACAAGCCGCAGACGCAGACTGGTGAAACGCAGCCCGGCGAACATCGCTCTTCTCACGCAGGGACGTCCAGCCGGTAGCCCACGCCGCGCACGGTACGGATCAGGGTCGGCGAGGACGGCACGTCCTCCACCTTGGCGCGCAGCCGCTGCACACAGGCGTCGACCAGGCGCGAGTCGCCCAGGTAGTCGTGCTCCCACACCAGGCGCAGCAACTGCTGGCGCGACAGGGCCTGTCCGGGCCGCCGGCTCAGTTCGAGGAGCAGCCGCAGCTCGGTCGGCGTGAGCTGCAGGTCCTCCCCGTTCTTCGTCACCGTCATCGCGGAACGGTCGATGACCAGCGAGCCGAAGGTCGCCGAGTCGGTGGACTCCCGCTCGCCGCGCCGCAGTACGGCCCGGATGCGGGCGTCGAGCACCCGGCCCTGGACCGGCTTGACGACGTAGTCGTCCGCGCCGGACTCCAGACCGACGACCACGTCGATGTCGTCACTCCGCGCGGTGAGCAGGATGATCGGCAGCTGGTCGGTGCGCCGGATGCGCCGGCACACCTCGAAGCCGTCGATTCCGGGCAGCATGACGTCCAGCACGACCAGGTCCGGCCTCTGCTCCTTGAGCAGCTTCAGGCCGTCCTCGCCCGTCGCCGCGGTGGCCACTCGGTGGCCCTGGCGTGACAGGGAGAGTTCGAGGGCCGTGCGGATGGCGTCGTCGTCCTCGATCAGCAACAGGAAAGGCACGGGCGCCATTCTGTCGCATGCGGCCACCTGAGTTCGACTGTGTGGCCGGACCGGTGCCTGTGACAGGGCTGTGACAGTCGGCGGACACCGCGATGAAGTGGCCCGGGCAAGCTTCTTGGCACACGGACAGAAACACACTCCAACCGACGGGGGGCGCACGATGAACGCACTGCACAGCACCACCTCAGGCGCAGTTGTCACGCGTCTCCACGATGTCGTCGTGCGGAGCGCGGAGAAGTCCGGCGCGGTGAACGGGCGGGGGTGCGTTCGCAGCGCCGGGCGTCAGCACAAGGCGCCGTACATGGTCGCCGTGGCTGACGGGGGAACGGCGTACGGGGAGGTCACGGGGGAGCGGCAGTCGGTGTCGGAGGCGGAGTTCACCGCCTACGTCCAGGAACGCCGCGCCTCCCTGTACGCCACCGCCTACCACCTGACCGGTGACCGGTTCGAGGCCGAGGACCTGCTGCAGAGCGCGCTGTTCTCGACGTACCGGGCCTGGGACCGGATCAGTGACAAGGCGGCCGTGGGCGGCTATCTGCGCCGCACCATGACGAACCTGCACATCAGCGCGTGGCGCCGGCGGAAGCTGAACGAGTACCCCACCGAGGAGCTGCCGGAGACGGCGGGCGACACGGACGCGATGCGGGGGACCGAGCTGCGCGCGGTGCTGTGGCAGGCGCTGGCCCGACTGCCCGAGCTCCAGCGCACGATGCTGGTGCTGCGCTACTACGAGGGCCGTACGGATCCGGAGATCGCGGAGATCCTGGACATCAGTGTCGGCACGGTGAAGTCGAGCATCTGGCGCTCCCTGCGCCGGCTGCGCGAGGACGAGGTCCTGAGCTTCGGCCGTGACGAGGAGGAGTCCTTCGGCGAGCTGGTGGCCTGAAGGTCGGGGGGCAACGGGGGAAACACGGGGGGACGTACGGGGGTACGGGGGAAACAGCGCGGGTCGGACAAGCCGGGGGGGCTTGTACGACCCGCGTTTCTCGTCGTCCCGACCTCGTTACGCCCGTGCCGCCGGTGTCCGGTGCCGGCCCGCCGCCGCGGCGGCCAGGCGCCCCAGGGCCTCCTGCTTGGCGCAGGGGTGGGCGCCCAGTGCCGTCTGCCGGGCCACGATGGAGCGCTCCGAGCGCATCAGGCGCCAGCCGCGCCGCAGCAGGAACGGGACCGACTTGCGGCCCTCCCTGAGATCGCGCAGCAGGCGGCGGCGGAACGTCGTCGAGGGGCGGCCCCGCAGACACAGCGCGTCGGCGAGGACGCCGAGGTCCTGGCAGCGCTCCACGATCTCCGCGGCGAAGATCCCCTCCGCCACGAAGAGCGGGGTGCGGCCGATGTCGAGGGCGTCGCGGCCCACGCGCGAGCTGGTGGCGATGTCGTACACGGGGATGTCCGTACGGCCGGTGCGGCACAGCTCCACGATGGCCGTGACGGCGGTGTCGGCGTCCCAGGAGTGCGGGGAGTCCCAGTCGATGTCGGCGCTGCCCACGACCAGCGGGAGCGTCGGGTCGTCGGCCTCCTTGTAGAAGTCGTCGAGACGCAGGACCGGGAGACCGGCGAGGGCGGCGAGCGACGACTTGCCGGAGCCTGAGGGGCCCGCGAGCAGGACGACGCGGGTCGGGATCGGTTGGGAACTCACGGGACACCAGTGTGAGGCATTCCCCCGGGCAGGGGACCCCCGAGGGAGGGAGTTGGTATCGAGCATCACACCTCAACTACGCTCGGTGTCTCTGTCGTTACCCAACGTCGAAGGATTCTCATGGCGCGTCACAAGCAGTCCAGGACCCCCGGCCGCGTCGCCCTGCTGAAGGCCGGGCTGACCGCGACGGCGGCGGGAGCGGCGGTGCTCGGCATGGGCGCGACGGCGCAGGCGGCCCCGGCCGCCCCGCTGCCGCTGCCGGTCGGCTCGCTCGCCGGCAGCGACGCCGTCGCGGCCCTCGGGGCCACCGGCCACGCCGTGGGCCCGCTGACGAGCCTCCAGCTCGACCCGCTGGCGAACACCGGGGTCGATCCGCTGGACAACGGGATCGGCACGCAGGTCGCCGACTTCAAGCCCGTGGGCACGAACCTGGTGACCGACCACGTCACGAAGGGCGGCGGCCTGGACGACCTGCCGCTGGTCGGCGAGGTGACGGGGCTGCTGCCGACGACGTAGCGGCACGCGAAGGCCCCCGGGTGCACCCGGGGGCCTTCGCGTCGGTGCGCCGAGCCGTCAGTACGACGAGCCGCTCGCGCCCAGGGAGCCCGTGGGGTGCCAGACGGTCTTCGTCTCCAGGAAGGCCGTCATCCGCTCCGTGCCCGGGGACTCCGCGAAGTCCACCGCGCGCGGGCGCAGGACCCGCTTGAGGTTGTCCGCCGCCGCGACCTCCAGCTCGCGCGCCAGCTCCGCGTCCGCGCCCGTCAGATCGATCGCGTTGACATCCTGGTGGGCCGCCAGGTGCGGGCCCATCTCCGCGGCCTTGCCGGAGAGGATGTTCACGACACCGCCCGGCAGGTCGGAGGTGGCGAGCACCTCGCCCAGGGAGAGCGCCGGCAGCGGCGCCTTCTCGCTCGCGATCACGACCACGGTGTTGCCGGTCGCGATCACCGGGGCGATGACCGAGACCAGGCCGAGGAAGGACGAGTCCTGGGGGGCCACGACCGTCACGACGCCCGTCGGCTCCGGGGTCGACAGGTTGAAGTACGGGCCCGCCACCGGGTTCGCCCCGCCCACGATCTGGGCGATCTTGTCGGTCCAGCCCGCGTACCAGACCCAGCGGTCGACGGCCGCGTCGACGACCGCGGCCGCCTTGGACTTCGACAGGCCCTCCGCGTCCGCCACCTCGGCCACGAACTGGTCCCGGCGGCCCTCCAGCATCTCGGCGATGCGGTAGAGGATCTGGCCGCGGTTGTACGCCGTCGCGCCCGACCAGCCGCCGAACGCCTTGCGCGCGGCGACGACCGCGTCACGGGCGTCCTTGCGGGAGGAGAGGGGAGCGTTGGCCAGCCACTTGCCCTTGCTGTCCTGCACTTCGTACACCCGGCCGCTCTCGGAACGCGGGAACTTCCCGCCCACGTACAGCTTGTAGGTCTTGAAGACGGAAAGACGGTCAGACATCGAGGTACGCCTCCAGGCCGTGGCGACCGCCCTCGCGGCCGAAGCCCGACTCCTTGTAGCCGCCGAAGGGCGAGGTCGGGTCGAACTTGTTGAACGTGTTGGCCCAGACGACACCCGCGCGGAGCTTGTTGGCCACGGCCAGGATCCGCGAGCCCTTCTCCGTCCAGATGCCGGCCGACAGGCCGTACTGGCTGTTGTTGGCCTTGGCGACGGCCTCGTCCGGCGTACGGAAGCTCAGCACCGACAGGACCGGGCCGAAGATCTCGTCGCGGGCGATGGTGTGCGCCTGCGTGACGCCCGTGAAGAGCGTCGGGGCGAACCAGTAACCGGCGGCCGGGATCTCGCACGCGGCGGTCCAGCGCTCGGCGCCCTCGGCCTCGCCGCGGTCCACGAGCGAGGTGATGCGGGCCAGCTGCTCCGACGAGTTGATGGCGCCGATGTCGGTGTTCTTGTCGAGCGGGTCGCCCAGGCGGAGCGTGGAGAGCCGCCGCTTCAGGCTGTCGAGCAGCTCGTCCTCGATCGACTCCTGGACCAGCAGGCGCGAGCCCGCGCAGCAGACCTGGCCCTGGTTGAAGAAGATGCCGTTGACGATGCCCTCGACGGCCTGGTCGATGGGGGCGTCGTCGAAGACGATGTTCGCGCCCTTGCCGCCCAGCTCCAGGGTCACCTTCTTGTGCGTGCCGGCGACGGAGCGGGCGATCGACTTGCCGACCGCGGTCGAGCCGGTGAAGGCGACCTTGTTCACGTCCGGGTGCTCGACGAGCGCGGCGCCCGTGTCCCCGTAACCGGGAAGGATGTTGACGACGCCCTTCGGCAGCCCGGCCTGGCGGCAGATGTCCGCGAAGAACAGGGCGGAGAGCGGGGTCGTCTCGGCGGGCTTCAGCACGACCGTGTTGCCGGTCGCGAGCGCCGGGGCGATCTTCCACGCCAGCATGAGCAGCGGGAAGTTCCACGGGATGACCTGGCCGGCCACGCCGAGCGGGCGGGGGTTCGCGCCGTAGCCCGCGTGGTCGAGCTTGTCGGCCCAGCCCGCGTAGTAGAAGAAGTGCGCGGCGACCAGCGGGAGGTCCGCGTCGCGCGTCTCCTTGATCGGCTTGCCGTTGTCCAGGGTCTCCAGGACGGCCAGCTCACGGCTGCGCTCCTGGACGATCCGGGCGATCCGGAAGAGGTACTTGGCGCGCTCGGAGCCGGGCAGCGCCGACCACTTCTCGAACGCCCGCCGCGCCGCCTTCACCGCGCGGTCGACGTCCTCGGCGCCCGCCTGGGCGACCTCGGCGAGGACCTCCTCGGTGGAGGGGGAGACGGTCTTGAAGACCTTGCCCTCGGCCGCGTCGACGAACTCGCCGTCGATGAACAGGCCGTAGGAGGGGGCGATGTCGACGACGGACCGGGACTCGGGCGCCGGTGCGTACTCGAATGCAGATGCCATGATGATCAGTCCACCGTCACGTAATCGGGGCCGGAGTAGCGGCCGGTCGCCAGCTTCTGACGCTGCATGAGCAGGTCGTTGAGCAGGCTGGAGGCACCGAAGCGGAACCAGTGGTTGTCCAGCCAGTCCTCGCCGACGGTCTCGTTGACCAGGACCAGGAACTTGATGGCTTCCTTGGTGTTGCGGATGCCGCCGGCCGGCTTCACGCCGATCTGGACGCCGGTCTGCGCGCGGAAGTCGCGCACGGCCTCCAGCATCAGGAGCGTGTTGGCCGGGGTGGCGTTGACCGCGACCTTTCCGGTCGAGGTCTTGATGAAGTCGGCGCCCGCCATCATGCCGAGCCAGGAGGCGCGGCGGATGTTGTCGTACGTGGAGAGCTCGCCGGTCTCGAAGATGACCTTCAGGCGGGCCTCGCCGGAGGCCTCCTTCACGGCCCGGATCTCCTCAAGGACCTTCATGTACTTCCCCGCGAGGAAGGCGCCGCGGTCGATCACCATGTCGATCTCGTCGGCGCCCGCGGCGACGGCGTCGCGGGTGTCCGCGAGCTTCACGTCGAGTGCGGCGCGGCCGGCCGGGAAGGCGGTGGCGACGGAGGCGACCTTGACGGCGGAGCCCTTCAGGGCGGCCTTGGCGGTCGCCACCATGTCGGGGTAGACGCAGACCGCGGCGGTCGTCGGGGTCGTACGGTCGGTCGGATCGGGGTTGACGGCCTTGGCGGCGAGCGCCCGGACCTTGCCCGGGGTGTCCGCACCTTCGAGCGTCGTCAGGTCGATCATGGAAATGGCCAGGTCAATGGCGTAGGCCTTGGCCGTGGTCTTGATCGAGCGGGTGCCGAGGGACGCGGCGCGCGCCTCCAGGCCGACGGCGTCGACGCCGGGCAGCCCGTGGAGGAAGCGGCGCAGCGCACTGTCGGACGCGGTCACGTCGGCGAAAGCAGATGCTGCGGATGCAGTGGTGGGCATGGTCACCAGTCGAGCATATCTACGCGCGTAGCGGCCTGTACAGCCCCAGGGTTCCGGAAGGCAATTCGTGGCCCCTGTCACACCGTCGTGACATGGAGCGGACAAGTCCTCGATACAAGATCACTAACGTTCTTCCTGCAGCCAGCCAGAACTCACCGGCCCCACCCGAACGAGATGTCAGCGGCATGCGGCTCTTCCTCACCCGACCTGTACTGATTCACGGGAGTCGTTATGCGCACCGCCCTCCGTACCGCCGTCGTCACCGCCCTCCTCGCGGGCCTCGGCGTCACCCCGGCCCTCACCGCCGGAGCCGCCTTCGCCGCCGAGGCGAAGCCGAAGCAGGCCACCGGGCCGGCGTCCGAGGCGAAGCCCGACATCGACATCAAGCCCGCCATCGACGACGCCGGCACTCTCGTCCGTACCGAGACCCTCACCGACGGCACCATCGCCAAGATCTACAAGATCGGCGAGCACTACCACCGTGCCGAGCTGTTCATCGACGGTCACAAGGTCGGCGCCTTCGAAACCGCCAACCGCCCGGTGGCCGGAAACAACAACGGCGCCTTCTTCGTCCTCTACGCGGACGGCCGCACCCTGGACTGGACCGGTAACTACCTCCCCGGCGCTGACCTCGGCACGTACGAACTGGCCGACGGCACCCGCATCGAGCTGGGCAGGGCGAAGGACGGGCGCTACGGCCTCCAGCTGATCGAGAACGGCAAGGGCCGCGGCTTCATGTACCTCTACGCGGACCGCTCGGTCTGGTCGTACGGCAAGGCCGTGGTCGTCCTGGAGAGCGACGGTGGAATGGCCGCGTACATCCCCGGCTCGAAGGTCCAGGCGGCCCCGAAGCCCGTGAAGAACGAGACCCCGGCGCCGGAGCCGACGCCCACCCCGACCGAGGAGGAGTCGGAGTGGCTCGGCGAGTTCTCGGGCTGGCAGGTCCTGGGGCACGGCTACAAGGGGATCGCGCACCGGAAGGGCGGTGACATCACGGCGAAGATCTTCAAGGGGGAGAAGGAGGTCGGCCGGCTGTCCGTCGACCAGGAGGGCAAGACCTTCGACAAGCGGGTCTTCGGCTCTGAGATCGAGGTGACGCTCTCCTGGAACGGAGAACTGCGCGCGGACTGGCTCGCCGACCGACAGCAGGGCAAGACGACGCAGACCACGCAGACCACCACGACCACGCAGACCACCGTCGTCCCGCAGGGCGGCGTCGCCGCCGGGGCCGACCTGGACACCCGCACCGACCACACCGCGCTGTTCGCGGCCGGCGCGGGCGCCGCGTCCCTGGCCGCCGCGGGCCTCGGCTTCCTCGCCCTCCGCCGCCGCACCGCGGGCGCCCGCGGCTGACGGCCGTACCCACGCCTCCTCACACCTGCCACTGACCCGAGCAGGAGCACCACCCCACCCTGGCCGGCCGTCGCACCCACACCCCGTGCGACGGCCGGCCGCACCTCGTTCGGAGCCGCCCCGTGAACCGCCGCCGTACCGCCCCCGCCCTGCTCGTCCTCGCCGTCCTGGCCGCCCTCACGGGCTGCGCCGGCACGGCGGCGCCCGCCGCCGGCCCGCCCGCGAAGGTCACCGAGACCCGGGCGCCGGCGCCGAAGGCGTCCGTCGTGCCGCTGCCGCGCTCCAAGCCGGTCCGGGTCCGGGTGCCGGCCGCCGGGGTCGACACCGGGCCCGTGCTGGAGCTGGGGCTCGCCGGGGACGGGACCGTCGAGGTCCCCTCCGAGGCGGACGCGGAGCGCATCGGCTGGTACGACAAGGGCGTGACGCCCGGCGAGACCGGCCCCGCCGTCCTGATCGGTCACTTCGACACCGCCCGGGGCCCCGCCGTACTCAAGAACGTCGCGAAGGTCCGCGTCGGGGACGAGATCACCGTCGCGCGCGCCGACGGCACCGAGGCCGTCTTCCGCGTCCGCGAGCTGGAGCAGGTGGACAAGAAGGTGTTCCCCACCCGGAAGGTCTACGGGGACACCGAGCGGCCCGAGCTGCGGCTGATCACCTGCGGGGGAGAGCTGGTGGACGGCCACCGCCCCGACAACATCATTCTCTACGCCGATCTGGTCACCCGAGCCGCCTGAGCCCGGCGGCGGGGGCTGAGGCAGAATCGGCACCATGACGAGCCCCCAGCCGCCCGCCGAGCCGGCCTACGCCGACCGTGTCTTCCGTTCACCCCTCGGGATCGCGGGCGGTGTCCTGCTGCTCGGTCTGACCGTCTGGTTCTGCGTCGACGCGATGGTCAGGGGCGCGGGGCGCACGCCGTGGCTGGCGCTCGCGAGTCTGCTGCTCGTGGTGCCGCTCGTCGTGGCGTTCACGATCCGCCCGGCGGTGTACGCCAACGAGGACCGGCTGCGGATCCGTAACCCCTTCCGGTACATCACGCTGCCCTGGGCCTCCGTCGCGGACGTCCGCGCCGGGTACTCCAGCGAGGCGTTCACCCAGGCCGGCGGCAGGTACCAGCTCTGGGCCGTGCCCGTCTCGCTGCGGCAGCGCAAGCGTGCGGCCCGGCAGCAGGCGCGCGCCAACGACGATCCGCACGGCCGCGCGACGGCCGGCGACGCGGGGCGGCTCGCTCCGGCCGACCGGACGATCGCCGATCTGCGGGAGCTCGCGGAGCGGTGCGCGGGGCGCCCTGAGGCGCAGGGGGAGCCGCGCGTGCGCTGGGCGTACGAGATCATCGCGCCGGCGACGGCGGGCCTCGTCCTGCTCGTGATCCTGCTCGCCACCGGCTGACCCCGGAGTCCCTACGCACGGGACTCACGGCGCGCCCGCCCACACGAGCAGCATGTACGCGCCGAGCCACGCCGACGAGAGCGCCGCCGCGCCGAGCACCAGGGCGGCGACATGGCGGCGGGCCCGGCCGACCGCGAGGGCGAGCGGGAGCAGCAGCGGGAAGCCCGGCAGCAGGAACCGGGCTCGGGGGAAGTACACGCCCCCGCTGCCCAGGACCACCAGGAGCAGCACCCCCGTGAAGACCAGCAGCGGCAGCGGCTGCCGGTCGGCGACGCAGAGCGGGAACAGCGCGGCGGCGGCGATCAGCACGAGCGAGACCATGACCAGGAAGAGCTGCGGGTCCTGGGCGTAGACGAGATGCCTGCGCAGTTGACGCAGCGTCAACGATCCGCCGTCCCAGGTGTTGCTCCAGGACCTCTGCACCGCGAAGTAGCCGTCCCAGCGCCCCAGGCGGAGCCCCACCCAGCCGACGTAGCCCAGCCAGCCCAGGGGAGCGACGAGCGCGGCGACGAGCGCGGGCCGGCTGCCGCGACGGGCCGCGAGCAGCCCGGCGGCCGCCACCGCCGCGGCGACGGCGACCCCGGTCGGCCGGGTCAGCCCCGCTCCGACGGCCAGACCCGCCGCCCAGGCCCAGCGTCCGTCCAGGGCCGCGTACAGCGCCCAGGCGGCCAGCGCGGTGAACAGCGACTCCGTGTACCCCATCCACTGGACGACAGCGACCGGCAGCGCGCCCCAGAGCACCGCGAGGACCGTTCCCACCCGGCGCCCGTACAGCCGGTCGCCGACCGCGAAGACGCCCCAGGCGGCGGCGACCGAGCAGAGCACCGCGAGGACCAGGCCGACGGAGGCGCGCGATCCGGGGGTGACCGCCGCCACCGCCTTGATCAGGGCCGGGTAGAGCGGGAAGAAGGCCATCGTCCGATGACCGGGCGGCTCCCCGGGCCCGGGCTCGTAGCCGTGGTCCGCGATCCCGAGGTACCAGCGCGAGTCCCAGGACGTCGCCAGCGCCGGCCAGATCCCGTGCCCCCGCATGTGCACCCAGCGGCCCAGCACGAGCAGCCCCAGGAGCCGTACGGCCAGATAGCCGAGGAGCGCCGGAGCGGCGTGCCGCAGTGTGCCGCGCACCCGTTCCGGCAGGCGCTCACCGGGCGGGTGCGGTGGCTTCCGGGAGGCGGGGACGGTCGGTCGGACGGTCAGGACCGGGGGCACGGGGGCGGCTCCAGGAGGCTCGGCGGGACACCGGGTCACCCTGGCCGGAGCCACCTGATCGCGGGACGCGCGTTGGGCCGACCGCCGTACCGATTTCACCCGTACGGGAAAAGGCCGGAGGCCCGTACGGAAGCGATTCCGTACGGGCCTCACGCGGACCAGGGGCGGCTACAGGCCTGCCGCCTCCGACAGGTCACGCTTGATCGCGGCGAGGATCTCCGCGCCCTTCGCGCGCGCCGTCGTCAGCTCGCTCGCGTGGGCGACCGGGACCACGACCTCCAGGTAGCACTTGAGCTTGGGCTCGGTGCCGGACGGGCGGACGATCACCCGGGCCTTGTAGTCGCCCTCCAGGTAGTACCGCAGGCCGTCCGTCGGGGGCAGCGACTCCGTGCCCTTCGTCAGGTCCTCGGCCGTGGTCACCGTCAGACCCGCGAGCTGGACGGGCGGCCGCGAGCGCAGCGCGCTCATCGCGTTCGCGATGATGCTCAGGTCCTCGACCCGCACCGACAGCTGGTCCGTGGCGTGGAGCCCGTGGGCCACCGCCAGGTCGTCCAGCAGATCCGTGAGCGTACGGTCCTGCTCCTTGAGCACCGAGGCCAGCTCGGCGACGAGCAGCGCCGCCGTGATGCCGTCCTTGTCGCGGACGCCCTCGGGGTCGACGCAGTAGCCCAGGGCCTCCTCGTAGCCGTAGCGCAGGCCGTCCACGCGGGCGATCCACTTGAAGCCGGTCAGCGTCTCCTCGTAGCCGACGCCCGCCGCCTCGGCGATCCGGCCGAGCAGCGAGGACGACACGATCGACTCGGCGAAGACGCCCCGGGCCCCCTTGTGCACCAGGTGCGCGGCGAGCAGAGCGCCCACCTCGTCACCGCGCAGCATCCGCCAGCCGCCCCGGGCCGCCGGGTCCGGCACGGCCACGGCGCAGCGGTCGGCGTCCGGGTCGTTGGCGATCACGATGTCGGGGTCCACGGCGCGGGCCGCCTCGAAGGCGAGGTCCATCGCGCCCGGCTCCTCCGGGTTCGGGAAGGCGACCGTCGGGAACGCCGGGTCCGGCTCGGCCTGCTCGGCGACGAGCGCGGGCGGCGGGAAGCCGGCGCGGGCGAAGGCGGCCGTGAGGACGTCCTTGCCGACACCGTGCATGGCCGTGTAGACGGTGCGGACGGACCGCGGGGAGCCGGGGCTCAGGACGGCGTCCGTACGCGCCAGATAGGCCTCCAGGACCTCGTCGCCGAGGGTCTCCCAGCCGGTCTCGGGGCGCGGGACGTCGTTCAGGGAACGCACCGCGTCGATCTCGGCGGCGATCTCGGCGTCGGCGGGCGGCACGATCTGCGAGCCGTCGCCCAGGTAGACCTTGTAGCCGTTGTCGCGCGGCGGGTTGTGGCTCGCGGTCACCTCGACACCGGCGACGGCGCCCAGATGCCTTATGGCGTACGCGAGGACGGGCGTCGGAAGCGGGCGGGGGAGCACGGCCGCGCGCAGACCGGCACCGGTCATCACGGCGGCGGTGTCGCGGGCGAAGTCGGCCGACTTGTAGCGGGCGTCGTAGCCGACGACGACGAGCCCGCCGGCCTGGCCCTTGGCCTTCAGGTACGCGGCGAGTCCGGCGGCGGCCCTGATGACGACCGAGCGGTTCATGCGCATCGGACCGGCGCCCAGCTCGCCGCGGAGTCCGGCGGTACCGAACTGGAGCGTGCCCGCGAACCGGGCGGCGAGCTCGTCCGTCGCGCCGGCCTCGATGAGCTCGGCGAGCTCCTCGCGGGTCTCACTGTCGGGATCCTCGGCGAGCCAGGCCTGGGCCCGGGCGAGGAGGTCGTCCTGCGTCACGGTGTGCCTTTCGGGGTGTACGGGTGGGTGAGGCCGGGTGGGCGGGGGCGGGGCGCGGGTCGGTGGGTGCCCGCTGGGCGGAGCCTTGCCCCGCCCCGCCCCTTCCCGAAACCGGGGCTCCGCCCCGGACCCCGAGCCTCACGGCAGCGGGCCGTACGGGGGTCCGGGGGCTCGCCCCCGGTCCGGGAGAAGGGGCGGGGCGGGGGAGGAGCCGCAGGCAGCGGCCCCCGCCCCCGCCCCGCCACACCTCAGATCCGGTCCAGGACCCGCGTCAGGAGCTCGCCCATCCGGGCGGCCGAGTCGCGGCCCGCCTGGAGGACCTCTTCGTGGTTCAGCGGCTCGCCCGAGAGGCCCGCCGCCAGGTTGGTGACCAGGGAGATGCCCAGGACCTCGGCGCCCGCCTCGCGGGCCGCGATGGCCTCCAGGACGGTGGACATGCCGACCAGGTCGCCGCCCATGACGCGGACCATGTTGATCTCGGCCGGGGTCTCGTAGTGCGGCCCGGGGAACTGCACGTAGACGCCCTCTTCGAGGGTCTCGTCGACCTCCTTGCACAGCGCGCGCAGCCGCGGCGAGTACAGGTCGGTGAGGTCCACGAAGTTCGCGCCGACGATCGGCGAGGCGGCCGTCAGGTTGATGTGGTCGCTGATCAGGACCGGCTGGCCGGGGCGCATGCCCTCGCGCAGGCCACCACAGCCGTTGGTCAGGACGACGGTCTTGCAGCCGGCGGCGACGGCGGTGCGCACCCCGTGGGCGACGGAGGCGACGCCCCGGCCCTCGTAGAAGTGGGTGCGGCCCAGGAAGACCAGGACGTGCTTGGCGCCGATCTTGTACGAGCGGACCTTGCCGCCGTGTCCCTCGACGGCCGGCGGCGGGAAGCCGGGCAGCTCGGTCACGGGGAACTCGGCCTCCGGGGCGCCGAGGGCGTCGACGGCCGGCGCCCAGCCGGAGCCCATGACGAGCGCCACGTCGTGGGTCTCGATTCCGGTCAGCTCGCGAAGACGCGCGGCAGCGGCCTCGGCGGCCTCGTACGGGGTGGCAGTTGCGTTCACTGACTCTCTCGCCTCGGGGAGGGGGGTCCGAGGGGAGCCCCGGACGGATTTCGTACCCGCAGAAGCGTAGCCCGAGAATTCCTACGCGCGTAGATGACAGTGCGGACGGACATGCGATCGTTGTCTTGTCGTTTCCGACAAACGCCCCCGCGACCACCCCGCCACCCGCGCGGAGGACGCCCTGGGACCTCGCCGGTCCGGCCACGTCAGCACGGGCGCTTGCGCAGCTCCATCACGTAGTCGTGGGGGGCGCCCGCGGACTCCGCCGCGTCGGCGACCTCGCCCAGGTAGCGGGCCGACGGCAGGCCGCCCTCGTAGGCGTTGAGGACGTACACCCAGGCGGACTCGTCGCCGTCCAGGGTGTGCACGCGCACCCGCATCCGCCGGTAGATGTCCAGGCCGACGCCCTCCCAGCGGTCCATCGACTCCTCGTCCATCGGAGCGATGTCGTACAGCGCGACGAAGACCTGGGACCGCGGGGCCTCGACGATGGTGGCCAGCGCCCCCTCCCAGCCCATCTGCTCGCCGCCGAAGGTGAGCCGCCAGCCGTTCAGCCAGCCGGTGCCGCGCAGCGGGGAGTGCGGGGCGCGGCGGGTCATGAGCCGCGCGTCGAGGTTGCCGGCGTACGCGGCGTAGAGCGACATGGGGTCGAGGGTACGGGAGGGGAGAGGTGTCCGTGGAAGTCCGTGACCGGGACCGCGGCGGGGGCCGTACGGAGCCCCGGGGAGAGACCACCGCCGGCGTACGGGACAATGGGGTACGCACTTGAAGCGTGCGGGACAATGGCGTACGCACTGCAGCCCAGCGGGGGACCCCCCGGCAGAACGAGAGCGCGAGGCGTAGATCCCAGTGACCCGGATCGTGATCATCGGCGGCGGACCCGGCGGATACGAGGCTGCCCTGGTGGGCGCCCAACTCGGCGCGGAGGTGACCGTCGTCGACTGCGACGGTCTCGGCGGCGCGTCCGTCCTGACCGACTGCGTCCCCTCGAAGACGCTCATCGCGACGGCCGAGGTGATGACCACCTTCGACTCCTCGTACGAGGAGCTGGGCATCATCGTCGCCGACGACACCCCCCACGTGGAGCAGGCCGCCCGCGTCGTGGGCGTCGACCTCGGCAAGGTCAACCGACGGGTGAAGCGCCTGGCGCTCGCCCAGTCCCACGACATCACCGCCTCCGTCACCCGGGCCGGCGCCCGGGTGCTGCGCGGCCGCGGCCGGCTCTCCGGCCGCCAGGCGACGGACGGCTCGCGCCAGGTGATCGTCACCGCCGCCGACGGTTCCGAGGAGACCCTGACCGCCGACGCCGTGCTGATCGCGACCGGCGGCCACCCGCGCGAGCTCCCCGACGCCCAGCCCGACGGCGAGCGGATCCTCAACTGGACCCAGGTCTACGACCTCAAGGAGCTCCCCGAGGAGCTCATCGTGGTCGGCTCGGGTGTCACCGGCGCCGAGTTCGCCGGCGCCTACCAGGCCCTCGGCTCCCGGGTCACGCTCGTCTCCTCCCGCGACCGCGTGCTGCCCGGCGAGGACCCGGACGCCGCCGCCGTCCTGGAGGACGTCTTCCGCCGCCGCGGCATGAACGTCATGGCCCGCTCCCGCGCCGAGTCCGCCAAGCGGGTCGGCGACCGGGTCGAGGTCACCCTCTCCGACGGCCGGGTCATCTCCGGCACCCACTGCCTGATGGCCGTCGGCGCCATCCCGAACTCGGCCGGAATGGGTCTGGAGGAGGCCGGGGTCCGGCTGAAGGACTCCGGGCACATCTGGACCGACAAGGTCTCCCGCACCTCCGCCCCCGGCGTCTACGCGGCCGGTGACGTGACGGGTGTCTTCGCGCTCGCCTCGGTGGCGGCCATGCAGGGCCGGATCGCGATGTACCACTTCCTCGGTGACGCGGTGGCCCCGCTGAACCTGAAGACGGTCTCCTCGAACGTCTTCACCGACCCGGAGATCGCGACCGTCGGTTACACGCAGGCCGACGTGGACGCGGGCAAGATCGACGCCCGGGTCGTCAAGCTGCCGCTGCTGCGCAACCCGCGCGCGAAGATGCAGGGCATCCGGGACGGCTTCGTCAAGATCTTCTGCCGTCCGGGCACCGGGATCGTCGTCGGCGGCTGTGTCGTCGCCCCCCGGGCGAGCGAGCTGATCCACCCCATCTCGATCGCGGTCGACAACAATCTGACGGTCGAACAGATCGCAAACGCTTTCACCGTGTACCCCTCCCTGTCGGGCTCGATCGCGGAAGTGGCACGGCAGTTGCACACCCGAAAGGCGACGGGCGAGGGCTGACCCGCCCTCCCGCCTGGGGCGATCTGGACAACCCCCGGCAAGGCGGGGCATAGAACGATCAACGACGGGGCCTCCCATATCACTTGGAGGCCCCGTCTGTGCGCATCTTCTGCAATTCGGCGCATAGTGCTGAAAAGTTCCGGCCGGTCAGGTTACTGTCAGTTTCGTGTTCGCTGCAGAACGTCGTCAGTTGATCCTCGAAATGGTGCGCGCCAACGGAGCCGTGTCGCTCCGGGAGCTCGCCCGCGTCGTCCAGACCTCAGAAGTGACCGTACGGCGAGACGTGCGGGCACTGGAGGCAGAAGGACTCCTCGACCGCCGGCACGGCGGTGCGGTACTCCCGGGCGGGTTCACCCGGGAGTCCGGTTTCCCGCAGAAATCCCATCTCGCGACCGCGGAGAAGACGGCCATCGCCGATGTCGCCGCGAGCCTCGTCGAAGAGGGCGAGGCCATCGTCGTCGGTGCCGGGACCACCACGCAGGAGCTGGCGCGCCGGCTCGCCCGCGTGCCCGGTCTGACCGTGGTCACCAACTCCCTGCTCGTCGCCCAGGCGCTGGCCCACGCCAACCGGGTCGAGGTCGTCATGACCGGCGGCACGCTGCGCGGCTCCAACTACGCGCTGGTGGGCAGCGGGGCCGAGCAGTCCCTCCAGGGGCTGCGGGTCTCCCGGGCCTTCCTCTCCGGCAGCGGTCTGACCGCCGAGCGCGGGCTCTCCACGTCCAACATGCTCTCCGCGAGCGTGGACCGGGCGCTGGTGCAGGCGGCGGCGGAGGTCGTGGTCCTGGCCGATCACACCAAGCTCGGCACCGACACCATGTTCCAGACGGTGCCGACGGACGTGATCACCCGGCTGGTGACCGACGAGCCCCCGGCGCACGACGACCGGGCCGCGACGGAGCTCCAGGCGCTGGCCGACCAGGGCGTCCAGATCGCCGTGGCGGGCACCGGCGTGGGTGGTGACGCGGTCCCCCCGCCCGGACGCCCCCGCCGCGACGTCCCGCTGCCGGGCCAGCGGGGCCGCCACCCGGGCGGTCAACTCCGCAGCGCGGGAGGGGCGTTGACGAGTGAGGTGCTCGCCCCCGAGCGTGCGGCGCGGGTGGCGGACATGCGCAGGCGCTGAGACGCGATCCGGTGGCCCCTCCCCCAGGGGGCCGAGCGGCTCGGGCTCCGTCCCTCAGGCCTCGGGCTCAGCCCTTCAGGCCGGTGCGCAGGCTCAGCGCTACAGGCTCGGCACTTCAGCTCAGCGCTTCAGGCCCCGCAGGGTCAGGGCGAGAAGGCGGTCGGCCAACTCCTCGTCCTCCGGAGACTGTTCGGCGGCCAGCGCGATCGCGTTGGTGAGCTGCATCAGATCGCCGATCGACACGTCGTCACGTACCGTGCCCGCCTCCTGGGCCCGTGACAGCAGGGTCTCGCCCGCCGCGCGCAGCGGAACACCGCACTGCGCGAGCGCCGAACGCGCGTCCCGCGAGCCCGACATGGCCGTCATCAGCGCCCGCGAGAGTCCGCGGTACTCACCCGCATGAGTGATCAGGGAGCGCAGCCACTCCACGAGCGCCGGGCACGGCTCCTCGGCCTCCGCCAGCTCCCTGCCCCGCTGGAGCAGCGCCGCCAGGGCCTCCTGGAACACGGCGTTGATCAGCGCCTCGCGGGTGGGGAAGTGACGGTAGAGCGTCCCGATACCGACCCCCGCACGCCGGGCGACGTCCTCCAGCGAGGCGTCCGTGCCGTGTTCGGCGAAGACGGTACGTGCCTCGGTCAGCAGCCGCTCGTGGTTGCGGCGCGCGTCGGCGCGCATGGGGCCTCCCTCCGGATACGGGCGAAGGGCCCGCAGGTGGTGTGCCTGCGGGCCCTTCGTACCGTACCTGTGTCCAGCTCTGCGACAGGTGCGGTGATCAGTCCTTGATCTCGCAGATCGCCGCGCCGGACGTCACCGAGGCGCCGACCTCCGCCGACAGGCCCTTGATCGTGCCGGAGCGGTGCGCGTTGAGCGGCTGCTCCATCTTCATGGCCTCCAGGACGACGATCAGATCGCCCTCCTTGACCTCCTGGCCCTCCTCGACCGCCACCTTCACGATCGTTCCCTGCATCGGGGAGGCGAGGGTGTCGCCGGAGGCCGTCGGGCCGGACTTCTTCGCGGCACGGCGCTTCGGCTTGGCGCCGGCGGCCAGGCCCGTGCGGGCCAGGGACATGCCGAGCGAGGACGGGAGCGAGACCTCCAGGCGCTTGCCGCCGACCTCGACGACGATGGTCTCGCGGCCGGACTCGTCCTCCTCGGCCTCGGCACCGCCCGGGGCGAAGGGCTTGATCTGGTTGTCGAACTCGGTCTCGATCCACCGGGTGTGGACCCGGAACGGGTCCGCGGTGAACGCCGGGTCGACGACGACGGCCTGGTGGAACGGGATGGCCGTGGCCATGCCCTCCACCTTGAACTCCGCGAGCGCGCGGGCGGCGCGCTGGAGCGCCTGCTCGCGCGTGGCGCCGGTGACGATCAGCTTGGCCAGGAGCGAGTCCCAGGCCGGGCCGATGACCGAGCCGGACTCGACACCGGCGTCCAGGCGGACACCGGGGCCGGTCGGCGCGTCGAACGTGGTGACCGTGCCGGGCGCGGGCAGGAAGTTCCGGCCCGGGTCCTCGCCGTTGATACGGAACTCGAAGGAGTGACCCCTTATGGCCGGGTCGTCGTAGCCCAGCTCCTCGCCGTCGGCGATGCGGAACATCTCCCGGACGAGGTCGATGCCGGTGACCTCTTCGGTGACCGGGTGCTCGACCTGGAGGCGGGTGTTGACCTCCAGGAAGGAGATCGTGCCGTCGAGGCCGACCAGGAACTCGACCGTGCCGGCGCCGACGTAGCCGGCCTCCTTCAGGATCGCCTTCGACGCGCTGTAGAGCTGCGCGTTCTGCTCCTCGGAGAGGAACGGCGCCGGGGCCTCCTCCACCAGCTTCTGGTGGCGGCGCTGGAGCGAGCAGTCGCGGGTGGAGACGACGACCACGTTGCCGTGCGAGTCGGCCAGGCACTGGGTCTCGACGTGGCGGGGCTTGTCGAGGTAACGCTCGACGAAGCACTCCCCACGGCCGAACGCGGCGACGGCCTCGCGGACGGCGGAGTCGTAGAGCTCGGGGACCTCTTCGAGAGTGCGGGCGACCTTCAGACCGCGGCCGCCACCGCCGAACGCGGCCTTGATCGCGATCGGCAGACCGTGCTCCTCGGCGAAGGCCACGACCTCGTCCGCCCCGGAGACCGGGTCGGGGGTGCCGGCGACCAGGGGCGCACCGGCGCGCTGCGCGATGTGACGGGCCGCGACCTTGTCACCGAGGTCACGGATGGCCTGCGGCGGGGGGCCGATCCAGGTCAGACCGGCGTCGAGCACGGCCTGGGCGAAGTCGGCGTTCTCGGAGAGGAAGCCGTAGCCCGGGTGGATGGCGTCCGCGCCGGAGTCCTTCGCGGCCTGGAGCACCTTGGCCATGTCCAGATAGCTGGCGGCCGGGGTGTCACCGCCCAGGGCGAACGCCTCGTCGGCCGCGCGGACGTGCAGCGCGTCCCGGTCCGGCTCGGCGTAGACGGCTACGCTCGCGATCCCCGCATCCCGGCACGCCCGGGCGACGCGGACAGCGATTTCGCCACGGTTGGCGATGAGCACCTTGCGCACGATGGCTCCCTCCTTGAAAACAAGCTGAGTTTAGGGACTGCCGACACGTCTTTTCGACCCGTCCCCAGTGGTGAGCTTGCCCACACGGAGCGTGATACGAGGCGTTCGGGCTCGTGAAATCCCTTGTCGCACCACGGTACGCAGGGTTCCTCTACGGCACAGTAGCTCGCTCGTGTGGCGCAGGTCTCTGTTCGGGCGATCACTCGCTGATACGGATTCTTTGTGGAGTCCCTACGAATGGCGCAATGATTCTTTGCCACGGCTTCGTCCGTCGCCGACCCTTGTCCGCGGGTTTACCCGGCAGTAGCCTTCGCGCAGTCGTACGTACTGTCGGTAACAGCCGTATACAGGGGGTGGCCGAAGTGGCCCGCAGACCGATAGCGCTCGTGACGGCGGGGGTGCTGTTCCTGGAGGCGCCGGGCATCGTCGCGCTCAACGCCGTCATGGCACGGTTCGTCGAAGCCCAGTCGATGTCCCTCGACGGACTCGACCCGGACGCCATGGTCACGGGCACATGGGTGCTCGGGATCGTCTCCGGCCTGCTGCTCGCCCTCTGCGCCACCGTCGCGCTGCTCGCCGGCGTCCGCGACAAGCGGCCCGGGCGCGCGGGCCGGGCCCTGCTCATCGGCTGCGCCGTGGTGCACGGGCTGCTGGGCGCGGTGACGGTCGGTCTGATCGGCTGGGGCGCCTTCGCGTTCATGACCGTGGTGCTCGGACTGATCGTGCTGACGCTGGTGGCGTACGGGAAGGGCGTCGACGTCCCCGAGGGGGAGCCGGCGCCCGCCTAGGGGTCCCCCCAGGTCCCTCGTGGCTCAGTGCCACAGGTCGGTGATGGAGACCCCGAGCTTGGCGAGCAGCGTCCGCAGCAGGGGCAGCGACAGGCCGATCACATTGCCCGGGTCGCCGTCGATGCCGTCGATGAACGGCGCCGAGCGGCCGTCGAGGGTGAACGCGCCCGCCACGTGCAGCGGTTCGCCGCTCGCCACGTACGCGGCGATCTCGGCGTCACTGGGCTCGCCGAAGCGGACCACGGTGGAGGCGGTCGCCGACTCGTAGCGCTTGGCGGCCGTGTCGTATACGCAGTGACCCGTCTGGAGGATGCCCACCCGGCCCCGCATGGCCTTCCATCGGGCGGTGGCCTCCTCGGGGTCGGCGGGCTTGCCGAGGGCCTGGCCGTCGAGCTCGAGGACCGAGTCGCAGCCGATGACGAGTGCGCCGAAGACCTCGGGGCGGGCGGCCACGTGGGCGGCCTTGGCCTCGGCGAGCGCGAGGGCGAGTTCGGCGGGGGTCGGGGCGTGCACCTTGTCCTCGTCGACGCCGCTCACGATGACCTCGGGAGCGAGTCCGGCCTGCCGCAGCAGTCCGAGACGGGCGGGTGAGGCGGAGGCGAGCACGACACGGCGGCGATCAGCAGTCATGGGGGAAGCGTAGCCAGTACGGACGCTCCCCGGAGGCCGCGCCCCGAAGGGGTATGCGCCCACCACCCGTACCCGTGACGCGGCGTCCGCCCCCGACGCGTGCCCGCCGGTCAGTGGACGCCGACCACGAACATCGCCACCACCATCGCCAGGGCCAGCAGGATCGACGCGCGACGCAGCATCGCCTGCATGTCGCGCATCTCCTTCGGCGGCTCGTTCTCCGGGTCGGACCACAGCATGCCTCCGATCCTGCTCGCGCGAGGGCCGGGGCGCCTGAGTACCCGTACTCAAGCGACCCCGTGCCGACGAACTAGTCACATCGGGGTGAACACCCCCGCGCCCGCCGCCGTCAGCGCCGCCCGGACCGCCCGCTCGGCGTCCTCCGGGCCCAGCGGCTCACGCGTGATCATGAAGCGGTAGTAGAGCGGCGCCGAGACCGCGCGCAGCAGCTCGAGCGCGTCCGTCTCCGGCGGGATCTCGCCGCGCGAGGCGCCCCGCTTGACCACCGGGGCCCACTCCTCCAGGCGGGCCCGGTAGAAGCCGTTCAGCGCCTCCGCGCACTCCTCGTCGCAGGCCGCGGCCGCGATGACCGCGCGGAAGACGCCACCCATCCGGGGGTCGGTGAGGGTCCTGGTGACGAGCGCGGCGTTGGCCCGGAGGTCCCCGGCCAGGCTGCCGGTGTCGGAGGCCGGCAGGGACTGCTCCGCCATGTCGCGCAGCAGGTCGGCGACGAGGCCGACGGGGGAGCCCCAGCGCCGGTAGACGGTCGTCTTGCCGACGCCCGCGCTCGCGGCGACGTGGTCCATGTTCAGCCCGTGGAAGCCGGTGGCGGCCAGGGCGTCCTCGGTCGCTTCGAGGACGGCCCGGCGCACCTTCGCGGTACGGCCCCCGGGACGCACGGTGCCGGGCACAGCCGGCTGGCTCTCGCTCAAACGGGTCTCCTGTTCCATTAACGCTTCGGAGTCTGCTACGGTACGGGACATCTTAACGGAACCAGAAGCCCATTAAGGGGTCCGCTCATGGTTGCCACCGATGTCCGGCCTCAGGCCGACACCCCGCCCGCCGCCCGGATGGACGGACGGATGCGGCTCGTCCTCCTCGTCCTCCTCGTCGCCCAGTTCATGCTGGCCGTCGACTTCTCGATCCTGAACGTCGCGCTGCCCGTCATGGGCGAAGGACTCGGCTTCTCGCTGGCCGGCCTCCAGTGGATCGCCACGGCATTCGCCCTCGCCGCCGCCGGATTCACCCTCCTCCTCGGGCGCGTCGCCGACCTCGTCGGCCGCCGCCGGCTCTTCCTCGTCGGGATGGCGCTCCTCGGGATCTCCTCCCTCGCCGGAGGCCTCGCCACCGACCCCGCGGTGCTGATGGCCGCGCGTGTCGCCCAGGGCCTCGCCACCGCCGCCGTCACCCCCGCCGGACTCTCTCTGCTCACCTCCTCCTTCCCGGAGGGCCCCCTGCGGGCCAAGGCGCTCGGGCTCAACGGCGCGCTGATGTCGGCCGGATTCACCACCGGCGCGATCCTCGGCGGAGTCCTGACCGATCTGCTCTCCTGGCGCTGGGCGTTCTTCATCAACGTGCCCGTCGCCCTCGCCGTCCTCCTCGTCGCGCCCGCCGTGCTCAAGGAGAGCCGCCCCGAGGTCCGCCCCCGCCTCGACATCCCGGGCGCGATCACGGTCACCGGCGGCCTGCTCGCCCTCGTCTACGGCCTCACGACCGAGCCCCTGGCGCTTCCCGTGGGCGTCGCCCTCCTCGTCGCCTTCTGGTTCGTGGAGCGACGCGCCGCCTCGCCCCTCGTCCCCGTCCGGATCCTCACCCGCCGCACCGTCGTCTGGGGCAACCTCGCCGGGCTGGTCGCCTTCGTCACCGAGACCTCGCTGGTCTTCCTGATGACGCTCTACCTCCAGGACGTCCTCGGCTTCTCGCCGCTCGCCGCCGGTCTGTCCTTCGGCGTGCTCGGCGCGGGCACGGTCCTCGGCGGAGTCCTCGCGTCGCGTTTCATCGGCCGGTACGGATCCCGGGCCGCCCTCGTCGCCGGCGGACTCCTCCAGGCGGCCGCCACGGTCTCCCTCTACGCCCTCGGCGACGACCGGAGCTGGCTCTGGCTGCTGCTCGTCGCCACGTTCACGGGCGGTGTCGGCAACATGCTCGCCATCGTCGGCTTCATGGTCACCGCCACCTCCGGACTGCCCGACTCCGAGCAGGGCATGGCGACGGGCCTCGCCACCATGACCCAGCAGATCGGCATCACGATGGGCACGCCGATCATGAGTGCCGTCGTGGTCACCTCCACCACGGTCCTCGACGGCATCGGCCTCGCGGTCCTCGTCAACGCCGCGATCGTGCTCGCGGGCGCGGTCCTGGCGGGGATCTTCCTGCGCCGGGCGTGACGACGCCACCGACGCTCCCCGCGCACGCGAAAGGCCGGACCCCCCGCACACGGGGTCCGGCCTTCGGCGTACAGGTCTCGCGGTACAGGTCTTGCGGTACGGGTCTCGCTGTACAGGTCTCGCTACGCGGGCCAGTAGGAGCGCGCCCACGAGCGCGGTCCCGGCCGGGGCCGTACCGAACGGGCGATACGGGCCGGGTCCGACCAGCCCTCCGGGGGCACCGGACCGCCGCCGGCCGCGGACGCCGCCGCCGTCGCCGCGGCCCGGGCCTGGACCACCGCCAGTGCGGCGGCCAGCTCCTCCGGGGTCGGGTTACCTCGTACGACCTTGATCATGTCGACTCCCAGAGGCCTAGAGGGGGATGTTGCCGTGCTTCTTCGGAGGCAGGGATTCCCGCTTCGTGCGCAGCTGACGCAGACCCTTCACGATCTGCGGGCGGGTGTCCGACGGCATGATCACGCCGTCGATGTAGCCGCGCTCGGCCGCCGTGTACGGGTTGAGGAGCGTGTCCTCGTACTCCTGGATCAGCCGCGCCCGCTCCGCCTCCTGGTCCTCGGCCGCCGCGATGGTGCGGCGGTGCAGGATGTTGACCGCGCCCTGCGCGCCCATGACGGCGATCTGGGCGGTCGGCCAGGCGAGGTTGAGGTCGGCGCCCAGGTGCTTGGAGCCCATGACGTCGTACGCGCCGCCGAACGCCTTGCGGGTGATGACGGTGATCAGCGGGACCGTCGCCTCGGCGTAGGCGTAGATCAGCTTGGCGCCCCGGCGGATGATGCCGCCGTACTCCTGGTCGACACCGGGCAGGAAGCCCGGGACGTCGACGAAGGTGATGACCGGGATGTTGAAGGCGTCGCAGGTGCGGACGAACCGCGCGGCCTTCTCGCTCGCGTTGATGTCCAGGCAGCCGGCGAACTGCATCGGCTGGTTGGCGACGATGCCGACCGGGAAGCCCTCGACGCGGCCGAAGCCGGTGAGGATGTTCGGCGCGAACAGGGCCTGGGTCTCCAGGAACTCGCCGTCGTCGACGACGTGTTCGATGACGGTGTGCATGTCGTACGGCTGGTTCGCGGAGTCCGGGATCAGGACGTCCAGCTCGCGGTCCTCGTCCGAGGGCTCGGTGTCGGCGACCTCGGGGAAGGCCGGCGGCTCCGAGAGGTTGTTCGAAGGGAGGTACGACAGCAGGGACTTGACGTACTCGATCGCGTCCTTCTCGTCGCCCGCCATGTGGTGCGCGACACCGGAGGTGGTGTTGTGCGTCCGGGCGCCGCCCAGCTCCTCGAAGCCGACGTCCTCGCCGGTGACCGTCTTGATGACGTCAGGGCCGGTGATGAACATGTGCGAGGTCTGGTCCACCATCACCGTGAAGTCGGTGATCGCGGGGGAGTAGACCGCGCCGCCCGCGCAGGGGCCGACGACCAGGGAGATCTGCGGGATCACACCGGAGGCGTGGGTGTTGCGGCGGAAGATCTCGCCGTACATGCCGAGGGCCATGACTCCCTCCTGGATGCGGGCGCCGCCGGAGTCGTTGATGCCGACGACCGGGCAGCCGGTCTTCAGGGCGAAGTCCATCACCTTCATGATCTTCTGGCCGAAGACCTCGCCGAGCGCGCCGCCGAAGACGGTGAAGTCCTGTGAGAAGACGGCGACGGGACGGCCGTCCACCGTGCCGTAGCCGGTCACCACACCGTCGCCGTACGGGCGGGTCTTCTCCAGGCCGAAGTTGGTGGACCGGTGCCGGGCCAGCTCGTCGAGCTCCACGAACGAGCCCTCGTCGAGGAGGAGCGCGATCCGCTCGCGCGCGGTCAGCTTCCCCTTCGCGTGCTGCTTCTCCACCGCCCGTTCGGAGCCGGCGTGGGTCGCCTCGTCAATCCGGCGCTGCAGATCCGCGATCTTGCCCGCGGTCGTGTGAATGTCGATTTCTTGCGGCTCTACCGACTCGGACATCGGGATGCGGCTCCCTGCCTGGTCACGGGGGTTCGTTGGGTACGAATGGGCTACTGCCCGGCTACTGATCCGTAGGGTATCGACGCCGATACGGTTCGGCACTGCGGTGTTTGCCACACCTAGTCTGGCTTGCATGACGTCCTCCGATGCCTCAGGAGCGCGGTGGTCCGACCTGGACCGGCCCCCGCTCAACGCCGCCGCGCTGCGCCGCGCGCTCGTCCACTCCGACGGTCTGTGGACCTCGCTCGACCTCGTCACCACGACCGGATCCACCAACACCGACCTGGCCGCCCGCGCGGACGAGCTGCCCGAGGGCGCGGTGCTCGTCGCCGAGGAGCAGACCTCGGGGCGCGGCCGCCTCGACCGCGACTGGGTGTCGCCGCCGCGGGCCGGGCTCTTCTTCTCCGTCCTGTTCAAGCCGGACGTGCCGGTGCACCGCTGGGGCTGGCTCCCGCTGCTCGCCGGCGTCGCCGCGTCGAGCGGGCTCGCGAAGGCAGCCGGCGTGGACCTGTCCCTCAAGTGGCCGAACGACCTGCTGGTTTCGGTCGGGGGCGAGGAGCGGAAGACCGGCGGGATCCTCGCCGAGCGGGCGGGTGCGGACGGCATCGTCGTCGGCATCGGCGTCAACGTGACGCTGAAGGAGGACGAGCTGCCCGTGCCGGGGGCGGGGTCCCTGCTCCTGGCGAACGCGATCTCGACGGACCGGGACACGCTGCTGCGGGCGATCCTGCGGTCGCTGGAGCAGTGGTACGGGGAGTGGGTGCGGGCGGACGGCGACCCCGAGGCGTCCGGCCTGCAGGCGGCGTACACGACGGGCTGCTCGACCCTGGGCCGCCACATCCGGGCCGACCTGCCGGGCGAACGGATGCTGGAGGGCGAGGCGGTCGCCGTGGACGGCGACGGCCGCCTGGTGGTGGAGACCGAGGGCGGCGGAACGGAAGCGGTGGCGGCGGGCGACATCGTCCACGTCCGAGCCGCACCCTGACCCACGGTGGCGGACCGCCGCCCCGCCGGGGCGGCGGGGTGGGCGCCGCACGTGAGGTGGATGTGCGCGGTGGGCGTGAGCTGGCACACACCTGTCGTATCGTGGAGCGCGATCCATGGCGACAGATCGGCAGGGCAGTGGGCAGGGAACGGGCAGGAGGCGGCCGGTGACCGTCGACGACGAGCACAACGGCGGCGAGGCCGAGCCACCGGCGTACCCCACCCCGCACCACCACGTCGACCATACGGCGGAGCCGACCGACGATCCCCTCGCGATCCGCCTCGAACAGCTCATCCTCGGCGCGGAACGCCGCTACACCCCCTTCCAGGCCGCCCGCACCGCCGGCGTCTCCATGGAGCTGGCCTCCCGCTTCTGGCGTGCCATGGGCTTCGCCGACATCGGTCAGGCCAAGGCGCTCACCGAGGCCGACGTCCTCGCCCTGCGTCGCCTCGCCGGTCTCGTCGAGGCCGGGCTGCTCAGCGAGCCGATGGCCGTCCAGGTCGCCCGGTCCACCGGTCAGACCACCGCCCGGCTCGCCGAGTGGCAGATCGACTCGTTCCTGGAGGGCCTCACCGAGCCGCCCGAGCCCGGGATGACCCGTACCGAGGTCACGTACCCCCTGGTCGAGCTGCTCCTGCCCGAGCTGGAGGAGTTCCTGATCTACGTCTGGCGCCGCCAGCTCGCCGCCGCCACCGGCCGCGTCGTGCAGGCCGCGGACGACGAGGAGATGGTCGACCGGCGGCTCGCCGTCGGCTTCGCCGACCTCGTCGGGTTCACCCGGCTGACCCGCCGCCTGGAGGAGGAGGAGCTCGGCGAGCTCGTCGAGGCCTTCGAGACCACCTGCGCCGACCTCGTCGCCGCCCACGGCGGCCGGCTCATCAAGACCCTCGGTGACGAGGTGCTGTACGCCGCCGACGACGCCGGCACCGCCGCCGAGATCGCGCTGCGGCTGATCGAGACGCTCAGTCACGACGAGACGATGCCCGCCCTGCGCGTCGGCATCGCCTTCGGCACGGTGACGACCCGGATGGGCGACGTCTTCGGTACGACGGTGAACCTGGCGAGCCGGCTCACGTCGATAGCGCCCAAGGACACCGTCCTGGTCGACGGGGCGCTCGCCGAGGAGCTGACCCGCACCGGCGACGCGCCCGTCTCCGAGACGCAGGCCGCCGAGGAGGCCGCCCGCGCCGAGAAGGAGGGCGAGCAGCCGCCGACGTACCGCTTCGCGCTCCAGCCGATGTGGCAGCGGCCCGTGCGCGGTCTCGGTGTCGTGGAGCCCTGGCAGCTGACCCGCCGCCCGACTTAGGGCGCGCCGGGCGGTCGGGCCGGGCTCGCGGGTTCTGGCCCGCACCCTCGCCGCGTGCGTGGTCCCCCGTAGCCCTCGGGCACGGGAGGCCCCCCACCGCCATGCCTCCTTCCTCCGCCTTGCGGTCGCACGCATCAGAACCCGCCCCCTTTTCCGGCCCGACCCGCCCGGCACCCCCTAAGATCCCGGTGAACAGTCGTTAACAGGCGTTAACCGGGAGGGTGTGGTCATGTCCGAGCAGCGTTTTGGTGAGTTCGTCGCGGTCCGGAGGCACGAGCACGTCGCCGAGCTGGTCCTGGACCGGCCCAAGGCGATGAACGCGGTCTCCCTGGAGATGGCGCGCTCGATCAGCGCGGCCTGCGCGGCGCTCGGTGCGGACGACACGGTACGGGTGACGGTGCTGACGTCCTCCAACGACAAGGCCTTCTGTGTCGGCGCCGACCTCAAGGAGCGGAACTCCTTCACGGACGCCGACATGGTCCGCCAGCGGCCCGTCTCGCGCGGTGCCTACGGTGGCGTGCTCGACCTGCCGATGCCGACCGTCGCCGCGATCCACGGCTTCGCCCTGGGCGGCGGCTACGAGCTGGCGCTCGCCTGCGACGTGATCGTGGCCGACGCGACGGCCGTCGTCGGGCTGCCCGAGGTGTCGGTCGGCGTGATCCCGGGCGGCGGTGGTACGCAGCTGCTCCCGCGCCGGGTGGGCGCGGCGCGGGCGGCCGAGCTGATCTTCACGGCGCGGCGGGTGGAGGCGCCGGAGGCGCGCGAGCTGGGACTGGTCGACGTGCTGGCGGAGGACGCCCGTACGGCGGCGCTCGAGCTCGCGGGCCGGATGGCGGCGAACTCCCCGGTCGGCCTGCGTGCCTCGAAGCGCGCGCTGCGGCTCGGCCAGGGCCTGGACCTGAAGGCGGGCATGGAGGTCGAGGACGCGGCGTGGCGGGCGGTGGCGTTCTCGGGGGACCGGGCGGAGGGCGTGGCGGCGTTCAACGAGAAGCGGAAGCCGGAGTGGCCGGGCGTCTGAGAATCCTCGGATTCCTCCCGGATTGTCACTTTCCGTGATGCTCCACACGTTAAAACGGACGAAACGTCCCTAAGCTGGAGGAATGGGAGAGGATGTGCGGCTGCGGGCCGTAGTGGCGCTGGCGCAGGCGATGGCGGCGGCGCACACCCCGCGCGAGTTCTGGCGAGCCGCGGCGCTGGGCGCCCGCGACGCGCTCGGCGGGAGCTTCGCCGCACTGTCGGTCTGGCAGCGCGACCACGGCCGGCTGAAGGTCCTGGTCAATGCCGGGGAGCGGGCCGTGGGGGAGGAGGAGTTCCCCGACGCGGAGACGTATCCGGTGCACCAGTTCCCCGAGATCACCGAGTTCCTCCACGCCCGGTGGGCGGGCGGCGGTGAGCCGGACGCCTGGGTGGAGACCGCGGGCGACCGCGTCTCGACCGGGCGCGTCACCGGGCTGCGCAGGCGCGGGCGCGGCTGCTGCGTGGTCGCGCCGGTCGTGCTGCACGGGCGGGCCTGGGGCGAGCTGTACGTGGCCCGCCCGGCCGGGGTGCCGGTCTTCGACCGTGACGACGCGGACTTCGCGGCGGTGCTCGCGGCCGTGGTCGCCGCGGGGATCGCCCAGGCGGAGCGCCTGGAGGAGGTGCGGAAGCTGGCCTTCACCGACCCGCTGACCGGTCTCGCGAACCGGCGCGCGGTCGACACCCGGCTCGACGAGGCGATCGAGCGCTACCGGGCGGACGGGTCCGTGGTGAGCCTGGTGGTCTGCGACCTGAACGGTCTGAAGCGGGTCAACGACACCCATGGGCACGCGGTCGGCGACCGTCTCCTCGAACGGTTCGGCTCGGTGCTCTCCCGGTGCGGGGCGATGCTCACGGGAGCCCTGTCGGCGCGCCTCGGCGGTGACGAGTTCTGTCTGCTGTCGGTCGGCCCGACGGCGGACGAGGTGGTGGCGGTCGCGGACGAACTCTGCGTACGGGCCGGGGAGCTGGAGCTCGGTGAGGGCGTCGCCTGCGGGGTCGCCTCCACGGGCGACCCCATCGGCCCGGTCAAGTCCGCGCGGCGTCTCTTCCGCCTGGCCGACGCGGCCCAGTACCAGGCCAAGGCGGCCCGCTCGGTGAAGCCGGTGGTGGCGGGCCGTGACGGCACGGTCATCCGCCTCGCCGACGCCCCGCCCGGAGCGCGCGACCGCAGGCGCTTCCGCGACGCCCCGCCGGTGTAGGGCCGGCGCGCGGATCGCGTCACGTGGCGAGGTGCCGCTCGGAGGTGCCCCGTGCGGCCCTGTAAGGACCCGCCCGCCGGTCGACTAGTGACATGCAGGTCTTCAGTCCGTAGGGTGCTGAATATGGATATGCACTCAGTCGTCCTTGGCACGTCCGGAACCACCTTCCAGGACGTCATCGACGTCGCCCGCCACGGCGCCCGCATCGAGCTGTCCCCCGAGGCCGTGCAGGCGCTTGCCGACTCCCGTGCCGTCGTCGACGCGCTCGCCGCCAAGCCCGAGCCCGTGTACGGCGTCTCGACCGGGTTCGGGGCCCTCGCCACCCGGCACATCAGCCCCGAGCTGCGGGCGCAGCTCCAGCGCAACATCGTCCGCTCCCACGCCGCCGGCATGGGCCCGCGCGTCGAGCGGGAGGTCGTGCGGGCGCTCATGTTCCTGCGGCTCAAGACCGTCGCCTCCGGCCACACCGGGGTCCGCCCCGAGGTCGCGCAGACCATGGCGGACGTGCTGAACGCGGGCATCACGCCGGTCGTGCACGAGTACGGCTCCCTCGGCTGCTCCGGCGACCTCGCGCCGCTCTCGCACTGCGCCCTGACCCTCATGGGCGAAGGTGACGCCGAGGGCCCCGACGGCGCCGTCAAGCCCGCGGGCGAGCTGCTCGCCGCCGCCGGGATCCAGCCCGTAGAGCTGCGCGAGAAGGAGGGCCTCGCCCTTCTCAACGGCACCGACGGCATGCTCGGCATGCTGATCATGGCCCTCGCCGACCTCGACACCCTCTACAAGTCCGCGGACATCACCGCGGCCCTCTCCCTCGAAGCCCTCCTCGGCACCGAGAAGGTCCTCGAACCCGAGCTGCACGCGATCCGCCCCCACCCGGGCCAGGGCGCCTCGGCCGCCAACATGCTCGCCGTGCTCGAGGGCTCCGGGCTCACCGGCCACTTCCAGGAGGAAGAGGCACCGCGCGTCCAGGACGCGTACTCCGTGCGCTGCGCCCCGCAGGTCGCCGGCGCCGGCCGCGACACCATGGCCCACGCCCGTACGGTCGCCGAGCGCGAGCTCGCCTCCGCCGTCGACAACCCCGTCATCCTCGCCGACGGCCAGGTCCGTTCCAACGGCAACTTCCACGGCGCCCCCGTCGCTTACGTCCTCGACTTCCTCGCGATCGCCGCCGCCGACCTCGGCTCCATCGCCGAGCGCCGCACCGACCGGCTCCTCGACAAGAACCGGTCCCACGGCCTGCCGCCGTTCCTCGCCGACGACGCCGGTGTCGACTCGGGCCTGATGATCGCCCAGTACACCCAGGCCGCCCTGGTCAGCGAGATGAAGCGGCTGGCCGTCCCGGCCTCCGCCGACTCCATCCCGTCCTCCGCGATGCAGGAGGACCACGTCTCCATGGGCTGGTCCGCCGCCCGCAAGCTGCGCACCGCGATCGGCAACCTCAACCGGATCATCGCCGTCGAGCTCTACGCCGCCACCCGCGGCATCGAGCTCCGCCGCGGCCTCACCCCCGCCCCCGCCTCGCAGGCCGCCATCGAGGCCCTGCGCGCCGCGGGCGTCGAGGGCCCGGGCCCGGACCGCTTCCTCGCCCCCGACCTGGCGGCGGCCGACGCCTTCGTCCGCGAAGGGAAGCTCGTCGCCGCCGTGGAGCCGGTCACCGGACCCCTGGCGTAACGGACCCGCCACACAGCGGAAAGGGCCGCATCCCCCCGAGTCGGGGGGATGCGGCCCTTTCCGTCGTCCGTACGTCTCAGTAGGCCCGGCCGCCGCGTCTCATCGCCAGCGCCACGAACCCGGCCCCCACCGCGAGGAAGCCCGTCCCGCCGATCACATACGGCGTCGTGTCCGGGCCGCCCGTCTCCGCGAGCCGCGCCCCGCTCGCCGCGCGCTCCTGCTCGGAAGCGGTGACCCGACCTTCGTCGGTGGCGTTCGCGGACGGCACGAACCAGAGAGCGAAGAGCAGCGCCCCGGCCGTCGTGGCGGTCAGCAGCGGGCGTCGAGCGACGGACACAGAGATTCGATCCCCCTTGCGGAAACCGCGAATTGGTAGGTGCGCCGATGCTAATGAAAACAGCGGGTCGCAGGAAAGTCGGGAGCTCGGGCGGCCTACCCTCCGACCTATGAGCACTTCTGAGACATCACGCTATGTACGGCTTCGGGTGGAGGTCGTCCTGGAGATCGCCGGACCCGAGGAGCTGACGGGGGCGGCCGTCGGGCGGATCGAGACCGACGAGTTCATGCCCGAGGAGGAGCGCGTGCACGCCCGCTCCGCCGTCCACGAGGACAGCGCCGAGGCGCTGGCGTACCTCATCGAGCCCTTCGACCTCGTCCGGGACGTCCCCGGTGTCGACCTGGTCCAGGCCTCCTGGACCAGCGAGGAGATCGACTACGACCCCGATGCCCAGGAGTGGGACCTCGACGAGGAGGATGGGGACGAGGAAGACGACGAAGAATCGGCCTAGCAGCGCGGAAGCCCTGCTCGGAGCCCCGGGGCGATGTCGTGAGACATCGCACGCCCCGGGGCTTTCCCGTGGGGAATCCGTGCGCGGATCCCGGGTACGGATCCCCGTGCGGAGCCGGGCACGGAGCCGTGTGGGGAACCGGACGGACCGTACGCGCGTGTCGATCAGTGGTGTTCCCCACAAAGCCCCCGCTTCCGGAACCGGGCGGGGTGTCATGGATGTTCAGGCAAGTGTTGGCAGGGATCGGCGACGATGGAGAAGCGTGTGATGACGGACAGCAAGCGCCGCAGGAGCCTGGCGGCGGCAGCCGCGGTGCTCGGTGGCGTATTGGTGCTCTCGGCGTGCAGCGACGGGGACAAGGGCGGCGCGGCCGACAGCTCCAAGACGCCGCAGTCACAGGCTCAGGTCGACGAGGCCGCGGCGCAGAAGACGTCGAAGGCCCAGATATCCATCGCGCCCAAGAACGGCGCCGACAACGCCTCGATCAACAAGGACGCCAAGGTCACCGTCGTCGACGGCACGCTGACCGAGGTCACGATGACCACCCAGGACGGCGCGGCCGTCAAGGGTGAGATGTCGGCCGACAAGCTGAGCTGGCAGCCCACCGAGCAGCTCAAGCGCGCCACGGTCTACAAGATCTCCGCGACCGCCAAGGACGCGGCCGGGCTGGAGGCGCACGAGAACTCCTCCTTCACCACCGTCTCCCAGGCCAACAGCTTCATCGGCAACTTCACGCCCGAGGACGGGTCCACCGTCGGCGTCGGCATGCCGGTCTCGATCAACTTCAACAAGGCCATCACCGACAAGGCCGCCGTCCAGGGCGGCGTCAAGGTGACCTCCAGCAGCGGCCAGGAGGTCGTCGGGCACTGGTTCAACTCCCAGCGCCTGGACTTCCGCCCCGAGAGCTACTGGACCGAGGGCTCGACCGTCACGCTGAAGCTGGACCTCGACGGCGTCGAGGGCGCCCAGGGTGTCTACGGCGTCCAACAGAAGACCGTCACCTTCAAGATCGGCCGCAACCAGGTCTCCACCGTCGACGTCGCCACCAAGACCATGACGGTCACGCAGGACGGCAAGACGGTCAAGACCATCCCGATCTCCGCCGGCTCCCCGGAGAACCCGACCTACAACGGTCAGATGGTGATCTCCGAGAAGTTCAAGGAGACCCGGATGAACGGCGCCACCGTCGGCTTCACGGACGACGACGGCAAGGGCGAGTACGACATCAAGGACGTCCCGCACGCCATGCGCCTGTCCACCTCGGGCACGTTCATCCACGGCAACTACTGGGGCCCGGACTCGATCTTCGGCTCGGCCAACACCAGCCACGGCTGCGTGGGCCTGAACGACGTCAAGGGCGCGGGCGACCCGAAGCAGCAGGCCGCCTGGCTCTACGACCACTCGATCGTCGGTGACGTCGTGATCGTCAAGAACTCCAAGGACAAGACGATCGCCCCCGACAACGGCCTCAACGGCTGGAACATGAGCTGGTCGGCGTGGAAGGCCGGCTCGGCGGCCTGACGGTCCGGCCCGTCCCGTACGTACGACAGCGGCGGCCCCCTCCCGGCACGGGAGGCGGCCGCCGCTCTCGTACGCGTACGGCAGGAGCTACCGGACGACTTCCTCCTCCACGCCCCACTGCGCGAGCAGCCGCAGCGCGTCCGCCGAGGCCGTCCCCGGCTCCGCCTGGTACGTCACGAGCACCAGGTCCGGGTCCGTCCCGGAGACCTTCAGCGACTCGTACTGGAGCGTCATCTCGCCCACCAGCGGATGCCGCAGCCGCTTGCTGCCGTGCCCCTTGTCCGCGACCGTGTGCGCCGCCCACAGCGAGCGGAACTCCTCGCTCTTCACCGACAGTTCGCCGACCAGCGCGAGCAGCGCGGGATCGTCCGGGTAGCAGCCCGCGTACAGCCGCAGCACGCTCACCACCTCGGTCGCCTTGCACTCCCAATCCAGGTACAGATCACGCGTGTTGGGCCCGAGGAAGACCAGCCGGGCCATGTTGCGCTCCTCCGGCTCCATCGCGGCGAAGTCGCCGAGCAGCGCCCGCGCCAGCCGGTTCCAGGCGAGGATGTCGAGACGGCGGCCGAGGAGGACGGCCGGGACGGAGTCCATCGAGTCCAGCAGATGCTGCAAGCCGGGCCGCACGTGCTGGGGCCGCACGATCGCCGCACGGTGCTGCTTCTTCTTCGCCGTCGGCTTGGCCAGATGCGTAAGATGCGCCCGCTCGGAGTCGGTCAGCCGCAGCGCCCGCGCGATCGAGTCCAGGACCTCCATCGACACATTGCGCCCGTTGCCCTGCTCGAGCCGGGTGTAGTACGCGACGGAGACGCCCGCCAGCTGCGCGAGCTCCTCCCGGCGCAGCCCCGGTACGCGACGATGGCGCCCGAACTCCGGCAGGCCCACGTCCTCCGGCTTCAACCGGGCCCGGCGCGAGCGCAGGAATTCACTGAGTTCGGCACTGAGATCCATGCGGCGATCCATGCGTCCCGATTATCCCAGGTCGTACGTCCGGACGGACGGATGTTCCTGACCCTGCCAGTGGTAGGCACGCTGGACGTAGGCAGAACAGGGGGCTGGGTGAGCCGCGGGCGCTCCGGCAGGCTGGTCGCCATGACCACCAACGTCTCCCTCGTCCCCGCCTACGCCGCCCCCGCCGCCAACGCCCCGCTGGAGCGCACCACCGTGCCGCGCCGGCCGGTCGGCGAGCACGACGTCCTCATCGAGATCAAGTACGCCGGAATCTGCCACTCCGACATCCACCAGGCCCGTGACGGCTGGGGTGAGGGCATCTTCCCGATGGTGCCCGGCCACGAGATCGCCGGCGTCGTCGCCGAGGTCGGCCCGGGCGTCACCAAGCACAAGGTCGGCGACCGCGTCGGCGTCGGCTGCTTCGTCGACTCCTGCCGGGAGTGCGAGTACTGCCTCCAGGGCCTGGAGCAGTACTGCACGGGCGGCTCGACGGGCACGTACAACGCCCTCGACAAGAACGGCGAGCCCACGTACGGCGGCTACTCCACCCACGTCGTCGTCGACGAGAACTACACCCTGCGCATCCCCGAGGGCATCGCCCTCGACGAGGCCGCCCCGCTGCTCTGCGCCGGCATCACCCTCTACTCGCCGCTCGCCCACTGGAACGCCGGCCCCGGCAAGAAGGTCGCGATCGTCGGCCTCGGCGGCCTCGGCCACATGGGCGTCAAGATCGCCCACGCGCTCGGCGCCGAGGTGACCGTGCTCAGCCAGTCGCTGAAGAAGCAGGAGGACGGCCTCAAGCTGGGCGCCGACCACTACTACGCCACCAGCGACCCGAAGACCTTCACCGAGCTCGCCGGCTCCTTCGACCTGATCATCTCCACGGTCTCGGCCCCGATCGACTTCGGCGCCTATCTGAGCCTGGTCAGGACGGACGGCGCCCTGGTGAACGTCGGCGCCCCCGAGGAGCCGATCGCGCTCAACCTGTTCTCGCTGATCGGCGGCCGCAAGACGCTCGCCGGCTCGATGATCGGCGGTATCGCCGAGACGCAGGAGATGCTCGACTTCTGCGCGGAGCACGGCCTGGGCGCGGAGATCGAACTGATCCGCGCCGACCAGATCAACGACGCGTACGAGCGGGTGCTCGCGAGCGATGTGCGGTACCGCTTCGTGATCGACGCGTCGACGATCTGAGGCGCTGGGAGTACGGGCGCTCCGGGGCGGTCCGGAGCGGGTGCCGGGGCATGACGTGCGGAGTAATCGACCCGTACGGCATGTCCCGGCACGCTTGCGTCATGACCGCTTACGCACTCGCGAACCTCAGCCCGCAGGCCTCCCTCCACGAGGAGGTCCTCGTGTACATCGAGCGCATCCAGTCCACGCTCGACCCCTTCGGCGGCCGCTTCCTCGTGCACGGCGCTCCCGAGCGGGAGGTCCGGGAGGGCGAATGGCCCGGTGACCTCGTCATGATCGCCTTCCCCTCGATGGACGACGCCCGCGCCTGGTACGACTCCGCCGCCTACCAGGAGCTGATCCCTCTGCGCGCCCGCCACATTCCGGGCGACGTGCTCCTCGTCGACGGCGTCGCCCCCGGCTACGACCCGGCGGCGACGGCCGCGATGCTGCGCGGGGCGTCAGGCGATCCGGCCTGAGCGCAGCTCCAGGCGGGTGCCGCCGAAGCCCGAGCGGAAGCGGTGGTCGTGGGAGACCGCGACCACCGCGCCCTCGAAGGCGGCGAGGGCCGCCTCCAGCTCCTCGACCAGGGAGAGCGCCACATGGTTGGTCGGCTCGTCCAGGACGAGGAGGTCGGCCGGCCGGGTCACCAGCCGGGCCAGCTCCAGCCGGCGCTGCTGGCCCACCGAGAGCCGGGCCACGGGCACGGTCAGGTCCTCCTCCCGGAAGAGACCGAGGGCGAGCAGCTCCACGGCGTGCTCCTCGGGCAGCCCGGGGCGGCCCGCCGCGTACGCCGTGAGCAGCGGCTTCGGGGACGGAACGGCGGGCAGCTCCTGGGCCAGGTACCCGACCCGGCCCGACCGGACGACCGTGCCGCCGTCGGGCCGCAGATCCCCGGCGAGAACCCGCAGCAGGGTCGTCTTGCCCGCGCCGTTGGGCCCGGAGACGATCAACCGGTCGCCGGGCGAGATCCGCAGCTCGTCGATCCGCAGCCGCTCGCCGACCACGACGTCGGCGAGCTCGGCGATCACACCGCCGCGTCGACGGAGCCCGCCACCCGGCCGGAGGCCGTCACCCCGCCCGGGACCGCCATCCGGCCTGAGGTCGCCATCCGCCCCGGGGCCGCCTCCCGGCCCCCGGTCGGTGGCCGCCGGTGTCGTGGAGTGGGGGGCGGTCGTCGTCAGTCGGGCCGTGAACCGTAGCGGTTCCGGTGGGGCCGGAACCGGCTCCCTGCGCAGCTGTTCGAGCCGTACACGGGCCGCCCTGACCTGCCCGGACAGCTTGTTCTCGTGCGAGCGGCGGTGCTTGCCGAAACCCTGCCGGGGGTCCTTCCCCGCCCCCGCGAGCCGCTGCCCGGCCGCGGCCACCAGCTCTTCCGTACGGGCCAGCTCCTCCCGCCACTCCTCGTGCTCCTGCGCCCAGCGGCGTCGGGCCGCCGCCTTCGCCGCGCGGTAGCCCGCCCAGCCGTCGCCGTACCGGTTCACCGCACGGGTGTCGCGGTCGACCTCCAGGATCGTGGTCGCCATCCCCTCCAGGAACCCGCGGTCATGGGTGACCGCCACGACCGTGCCGCGGTGGGCACGCAGCCGTTCCTCCAGCCAGCCCGCGGCGGCCCGGTCGAGATGGTTCGTCGGTTCGTCGAGCAGGAGCAGCTCGGCGCCCGAGGCGAGGACGCAGGCGAGGGCGAGCCGGGACTGCTCCCCGCCGGAGAGCGTGCCGACGCGGCGCCCATACGGGACGTGGCCGAGGCCGAGCCCGTGCAGCGCGGCGTCGGCCTGCGCGTCGGCCCGGTACCCGCCCCGCTCCTCGTACCGGGCGGCCAGCTCGCCGTACGCGACGAGCTCCTCGGGGGTCGCGGAGCCGAGCGTCTCCTCGGCCGCCCGCATCTCCCGCTCCATGGCGCGGAGTTCGGCGAGCGCCGCGTCGACGGCGTCGCGCACGGTGTGCCCGGGCCCGAGGCCGAAGGTCTCGGCGAGCGTCTGCGCGAGCCGCGCGACGCCTCCGGGGAAGCGGACGGTCACCTCCCCGCCGTCGGGGGCCTCCGCCCCGGCGAGCAGCCGGAGCAGCGTGGACTTGCCGGAGCCGTTCTCGCCGATGACGGCGGCCTTCTCACCGGGGCGGACGGTGAGCGTGAGCTGTTCGAGGACAGAGCGGTCCCCATAGGACTTGGAGACGTCTTTCAAGGTCAACTGGGCGCGGTCGCGCATGGGATCTTTCCCTGAGAGCTGGGGTCGGTTCGGGCCGCAGAGGGGACACCGGGACCACCGCCGCCGCGCCCAGGGGGGCGCCGGATCAGCGGGTCAGACCGTGTCCACGGCCGGAATCAGAGAAAGAAGTAGAACGAACCCATGCGTCCGAGTGTAGCCAGACGGCCCGCGGCCGCCACGGCCTTTTCCGGGCCGCCCCGGATCACCTCTTCTTCTCGTACTTCAGCGTCCGGTCGGCGTTGAGCTGTTCGACCAGCTTGAAGACGGCGACGGCCAGCGGCTTCAGCCGGCCCGTCCGCACGTTGTCCTGCATGCGCCGCAGTTCGGCGACGATCGCCTCCTGGTCGCCCCGCGGGCCGACGAGGTTCTGCTCGCCACCGAGGGCGCCGAGCGACTTGTGGACGGCCTCGGCGCTGTCCTGGTCGACCATGGCCCGCCCGGGCTGGGCCAGGTGCTCCCAGTTCTTGAGCAGATCGTTCCCGGCCGGCAGCGCGCCCAGCCACTGGCCGCGGGTCAGCGTGACGGTGGTCCGGGTACGGTCGTTGGCCAGCCCGCGCTCGACCTCGCTGCCGAAGACCAGGTCGCCGTCGGTGCCGGTCATTCCGGCGGCCTCCAGGACGAGCGCGGTGAACGCGGGCGGGGCAGCCTGGAAGTGGTTCCTCAGGTCCTGCGACAGCAGGCCGAAGGAGCGGGCGAAGTCCGTGCGGGCCATCAGGGCCCCGGCGATCGACTTGGCGTTGGATCCCGGCTGGAGCTTCTGCCCCTGGAGCAGGTAGGCGGCGAGGTGCATGACGAGACCCGTGAGCGCCTTCCTGTCGGACCCCGGCACCTCGAAGCCGAGCGTCGGAAGCAGTGCGGCGACCGCGGCGCCGGCGCCCGCGCGTGCCGCCGGGAGATCGCCGAGACCGCCCGCCGACAGGTCGGTGGACGCCTGCCGGCGGCCCTCGACCCGGCCCGAGCCCAGCAGGGGGACCCGCTCCAGCGCGCTCATCGGCTTGCGGTTCTCGAGGTAGTCGATCAGCTTCGGCAGCCGCTCCAGACGCGCCCCGAGCGTCGCCTGCGGGGCGAAGCTGAGCGCGTTGCCGTCCGGGTAGATCCGCAGACCGGCCCTGGGCTCCCCGCCGCCCGCCCGGACCTCCTCGGAGGGGATGTACTCGTCGTTCCTTCGGCCGTCGAGGTAGCCGGCCATGGCGGTCACGTCGTCCATGACCGACCCGACCTCCGCGACCGAGGTGAGCGGATCGGTGATCCACTCCAGGTTGGAGCCGCCGGTGGGGCTGGCATCCGCCGTCAGGTCGAACTTCGTGCCCTTCACGACGAGACCGTGGACGCGTCCCTTGCCGAGGTTCTCGCCCGCGAGGGGTGCCTCGGACACCTCTCCCCTGTTCAGCAGGGTCGTGATCAGGCCCGTGCGCTCGCCGTCCTTCACGTCGAGTGCGGCGAGGCGCTGCGCTCCGGCTTCGTTCAGCATGCCGTCCGCGCCGAACCACCGTGCGCGCAGGGCGTCCTGTTCGCCCGCGGCGACCTGCTTCCTCTCGCTCTCGTCGAGGCGCGCGTGGTACGGCGAGTACGGGGAGAGGAAGATGCCCAGGATCTTGGCGTCGATCAGCCGCAGTCGCTCCGCCGCGCGCTGGTCGCGGACCGCCTCGGAGTCCGCCTCCATCCTGCGGACGTTCCACTGTGCCTCGAACTCGAAGCCGACGGCGCGCTGCACCGCGCCCTGCCCCGCCTGCGCGTGGGAGCCGGCAGTGTGACCCTCGGCCTCTGCCCCGTGCTGGTGGGGGTGTTCGTGCCCGGCCGGCGCCGGTCCCGCCATCACCCGCGCCGCGTTCGCCTCTGCGGCCCGCTCGAAGCGGTCGGACGGATCGCTCACCCGCAGCCCGTCGCCACTGTCGGTTCCGGAGACGGGGCCCTGCCGCTGCTGGATGACATGCGTCAACTCGTGGGCGAGGGTGTGCTTGTCGGTGCCCCCGGAGCCGATGACGACGTGCTCCCCCGAGGTGTACGCGCGGGCGCCGAGCTCCGAGGCCGAACGCTGGGCGGCGGCGCCGGTGTGCAGCCGTACGGTGGAGAAGTCCGCGCCGAGACGGGCCTCCATCTCGCTGCGCAGGGGCGCGTCCAGGGCCGTGCCCGGCGAGCGCAGCACGTGGTGGGCGGCGGCGCGCTGCACGGGAGGCGCCTCTTCCCGTTCCTGCTCCTGCCGGCCGCCGAGCATCGCGGTGACGGCCCGGTTGCCGATGCTGCGCTGGAGCGCGTGGAGGTGCTGCGGGGAGAGCGGGCCCGGAGCGCGGTCGGAGCCGGTGGTGGTGGGTGCGGACTGCCGTGTCGATCGCCCGGGTTCTTGGCGATCCCGGCCGCCCGGCTCCTGAACGCGCATGGCATCTCCGGCGATTCCGACAGCGAAGCTCCGTCCGCGCCCCACGATGACCGGAGCCGGGCCGGCCCGGTAGTCCCCCGGGGGCAACGTCCGGGCACGCCGGCTGCCCCCGGGGGATCAGGCTCTCCTACGCGGTCCGCGCGGTGCGCCGAGGCCTACGTGGCGTGCGCATCCTGCGCGGCCCGCGTCGAGGCCTACTCGGCCTTCGCGACGCCGATCGGGCAGGAGACTCCCGTACCGCCGATGCCGCAGTATCCGGCCGGGTTCTTGTCCAGGTACTGCTGGTGGTAGCCCTCGGCCGGGTAGAAGGTACGGCCCTCGGCCGGGAGGATCTCCGTGCTGATCGTGCCGTAGCCGGAGCCCGTCAGGACCTTCTGGTACGCGACGCGCGAGGTGTCCGCGGCCGCGGCCTGGGCGTCGGAGTGGGTGTAGACCGCGGAGCGGTACTGCGTGCCGACGTCGTTGCCCTGGCGGAAGCCCTGGGTCGGGTCGTGGGACTCCCAGAAGAGCTTGAGCAGCTTCTCGTACGAGACCTTCGACGGGTCGAAGACGACCCGGACGACCTCGGTGTGGCCCGTGAGGCCCGAGCAGACCTCCTCGTAGACGGGGTGCGGCGTGAGGCCGCCCTGGTAGCCGACCAGGGTCGTCCAGACGCCCTCGGTCTGCCAGAACTTGCGCTCGGCGCCCCAGAAACAGCCCAGGGCGAAGTCGGCCACCTCAAGACCCTCGGGGTACGGGCCGAGCAGCGGGGTGCCCAGCACGGTGTGGCGCTCGGGGACCGCGAACTCGGACTCGGGCCGACCCTTGAGCGCCTGGTCGGGCGTGGGGAGGACGGGGGTGCGTGACAGGAACATGCGGCATCTCCTCGACGGTGGGCGTTACGCACAACGCCCGGGCCCCGGGAGGGATTCCCTCAGGGTCCGGGCGTCGGTCACGCGCGCGTGCCGCCACGGAGTGCCGCCGCGGGCCTCAGGCAGGGGCCCGCCTCCCGCCGCGTCAGTGCGGCAGGGTCGCCGGGCTTCCGCCGTTGGCCTCGTAGCCCGCCACCGCCAGGTTCCGGTACACCGTGTACTCCGCCGCCGGGTCCTCGCTCAGCGTCCACGGCAGGGCGCCCACATGACCGTCGACGTGGACCAGCTGGTGCATGGCCTCCGACCAGCGCTCCCCGCGGACCAGGAAGAGGACCAGCAGGTGCCGGACGTGCGCCAGCATCGGGTCGTCGGCGCGCGCCGAATGGACCGCGTACATCGCGCCCTCCATCGCCTTCCGCACCACCTCGGTCCGGAAGAAGTCCTGGACGAGCACGATCTCGGGCAGGTGCTCGTAGACCGCGAAGAGCGGGAGCGCGGCGAGCAGCGAGCCCTGCGGGGCGCGGGCCGCGGCCGCCGTCGCGAAGCGGTCGGCGTCCTCGCGCGAGCCGTGCCACTTCTCGCACCAGAAGTGCAGCGCGGCCAGGTGCGCGCCCATGTGCTGCGGCGCGCGGTCGATGATCTTCGCCCAGACCTGATCGAACTCCTCGTGGCTGTAGCCGAGTCCCCGCGCGACCGCGAGCTGCACGATGTACGGGACGGGGTCGCCGGGGGCGAGCAGCGCCGCCTCCTCGCTCACCTTCTTCGCCTCTTCGAGGATGATCCGGAAGTCGTCGCTGCCGGCCGAGGACGAGCGCCAGGCCTGCTGCACCAGGAACTCGGCGTGCACGGCCGCCCCGCCCGGGTCCTTCGGCGAGTCGGCCCGCCACGCGCGCAGCCACGCGCCGCCCACACCGGGCTTCTGCTGGAGCTCCAGCGAGGCCGCGCCCGCGAACGCCTGGACACGCTGCCAGCGGACCTCGCCCTCCTTCTCCGTGCCGGCGAGCAGCTGCGAGGCCGCACGCCAGTCCTGGGTCGCCTGGACCACGCCGAGCACGTCGAGCAGATCCCGGTCCGGCCCCGGCATCCGTACGTCCTGCTCCTCCTGGCGCAGGAAGCCGTACGCCTCGGGATCGGCGGCGTCCGGCGAGCCGGGCGCGACCTGCCGGATACCGACGCCGGACCGGCGGCGCCTCACATACGGGGTCACGATCGCGATCAGCAGCGCCATCGCCATCAGGAACCAGAGAATCTCCATGTGTCCATTGTCCAGGACACTCCCTGAGACATTGGGCGGCGGTCCCCGGCCCTCGGGACTACGCTCCTGACCCATGAGCGATGAGCACATCCACCAGAGCTTCGAGACCCGCGCGATCCACGCGGGCAACACCGCCGACCCGCTGACCGGCGCGGTCGTCCCGCCGATCTACCAGGTCTCCACCTACAAGCAGGACGGTGTCGGCGGGCTGCGCGGAGGTTACGAGTACAGCCGGAGCGCCAACCCCACGCGCACCGCGCTCGAGGAGAATCTCGCGGCCCTCGAGGGCGGCCGCCGCGGACTGGCCTTCGCGTCCGGTCTGGCCGCAGAGGACTGCCTGCTGCGGACCCTGCTGGCCCCCGGCGACCACGTGGTGATCCCCAACGACGCCTACGGCGGCACCTTCCGCCTCTTCGCCAAGGTCGTCCAGCGCTGGGGCGTGGACTTCTCCGTGGCCGACACCTCCGACGTCGAGGCGGTGCGCGGCGCGGTCAACGACCGTACGAAGGTGATCTGGGTCGAGACCCCCTCGAACCCGCTGCTCGGCATCACCGACATCGCGGCGGTCGCGGCCGTGGCCCGGTCGGCCGGCGCGAAGCTGGTCGTCGACAACACCTTCGCCTCGCCCTACCTCCAGCAGCCGCTGTCGCTGGGCGCGGACATCGTCGTGCACTCGCTGACGAAGTACATGGGCGGCCACTCGGACGTCGTGGGCGGCGCCCTGGTGACGGCCGACGAGGCGCTCGGCGAGGAGCTGGCGTACCACCAGAACGCGATGGGCGCGGTGGCCGGTCCGTTCGACTCGTGGATCGTGCTGCGCGGCATCAAGACGCTCGCCGTCCGGATGGACCGGCACAGCGAGAACGCGGAGAAGATCGCGGAGATGCTGACGCAGCACCCGAAGGTCACCCAGGTCCTGTACCCGGGTCTGCCGGAGCACCCCGGTCACGAGATCGCCGCCAAGCAGATGAAGTCCTTCGGCGGCATGATCTCCTTCCGGGTGGTGGGCGGCGAGGAGGCGGCGGTCGAGGTCTGCAACCGCGCGAAGCTCTTCACGCTGGGTGAGTCCCTGGGCGGCGTCGAGTCGCTGATCGAGCACCCGGGCCGGATGACGCACGCGAGCGTGGCGGGCTCCGCCCTGGAGGTCCCGGCGGACCTGGTCCGGCTCTCCGTCGGCATCGAGAACGTGGACGACCTGCTGGCGGACCTGCGCCAGGCCCTGGGCTAGTACCGCCGGGAGCGGGCCCGTACCCGAGTCGTACGACCGGCCCGCGTCCCTGACGTGTCCCGGCCGGGCGCCCCTCCGAGGGGCGCCCGGCCGCTGGTCACCGCCCGGTCAGGCCGGTACCTTCTCGTCCTCCAGCGATTCCCGGACCATCGCGCGCAGCTCGGGGCTGTCGTCGTGCCCGTGCACGGAGATCGCGTGTTCGGAGGCGGCCCGGACGACTTCCTCCTCCTCACCGGTGATGGTGAGGGTGCAGCCCATCACGCTGGGGGTCTTGCGGCAGTCGGCGACTTTCCTGGTCATGGGTCCTCCTCGACTCGCCCGCTTCTTCCAGGCTAAGGCCGCCGTCACCAGCCTTCGAGCGGTGGCGTCGTCTCCGCGGGCGGCACGCTCCAGGGCTCGGCCACCGTCGCCCAGACCGCGAACGCGAGCACGGCCGCGACCACCAGCAGCCACAGGGCTCGCCGTACGGCCCGGTCGCGGTGGAGCAGCCGGGCGCCGCGCGCCACGGCCCGCGCGACCAGCTCGGCGGGGACCTGCGGATGCGGGGATTCCAGCATCCGCCGGACCTCGTCCTCCTTGTCCTCGTGGCGGCTCACGAGACGACCCTCCCGCCGCGCCGGTCCCGCAGCGCCGAGACGGACCGGGCGCAGATGGCCCGTACGCGCTCCTCGGCCAGTCCGAGCAGGGCCGCGGTCTGCTCCTCGGCCACCCCCTCGTACAGCCGCAGCACCACGACGAGGCGTTCCTGCGGGGTGAGCGCGGCGAGGAGGCCGCCCCGGCCGCGGTGGTGCCGCCAGGCGGTGCGGGCGAAGCGGGTGGCGAGGTCGGCGCGGGTGCGGTCGTACGGGTCCTCCCCGCGCAGCCGGTCCCAGTGGGCGTAGGTGTGGGCGAGGGAGGCGGTCAACAGCGCCTGGGCGCGGGGGTTGGCGTCCCGCGTCTCGGCGGTCAGCAGCGTCGCGGCATGCAGCAGCCGGCCCGCCGCCCCCGCCACGAACGCCTCGAACTGCCGGGCGCGGAAGCGGTTCTCGCCCGACGGGCCGTCCTGTCGATCTCGCACGTCCTCATATGAGGACAGGGCGGGGCCGGGGTCAAGAGGTCGCGGCGGACTCCGTGTCCGTGGCGGGCGGCAGGCCCGACTGCCGGGCGGAGAGCGCGGAGTTGAAGCGGGTGAGCAGGGTGCAGAACGATTCGCGCTCCGCCGGGGTCCAGCCGTCCGTCACCTGAGCCATCAGCTCGCGGCGCGAGGCGCGGACCTCCTCCAGGCGGGCCAGGCCGCGCGGGGAGAGCTGGAGCACGACCGCGCGCCCGTCCTCGGGGTGCGAGGTGCGCTTGACCAGGCCGGTGTCGACGAGCGGGGCGACCTGGCGGGTGACGGTGGACGAGTCGATGCCCATGCCCGCCGCGAGCGCCTTGACGCCCATCGGACCTTCCTGGTCGAGCCGGTTCAGGAGCAGGTACGCCGCCCGGTCCATCGAGTTGCGGAGCTGTCCGGTGCCGCCGAGACGGGTCTGTTCGGCCCGGCGGGCGAAGACGGCCACCTGGTGCTGGAGGGCATCGAGGAGACCGGGGTCAAGCTCAGTCGTCATGTCCTGAGATGTGGGCATGGCTGTGGGGGCTCTCTCGTGCGGTGGTCGGTTGGTGGGGGACAGAGTACGCGGACCCGCGAGAGTCCGTACCTGCGCTGCGCAAACCGGCTGCGACGGGCGCTCTCCGGGCGGCCACCAGCCCCTTGAGCTGCGAGACTTGCTGTCATGAGCTTCCGTAGGCCAGACCCCTTGCACCCGCTGATCCTCGACGATGTGCGCGGGGCGCAGAAGATGCTGTCCGGGGTGGCCCGAGTGACCGCGATGGAGGGCAGCCGCCATCTGTCGTCGCTGGTGGGAGCCCCGGTCCACCTCAAGTGCGAGAACCTTCAACGAACGGGCTCGTTCAAGCTGCGCGGCGCGTACGTACGGATCGCGGGGCTGCGGCCCGAGCAGCGGGCGGCCGGAGTGGTCGCCGCCTCGGCGGGCAACCACGCGCAGGGGGTCGCCCTCGCCTCCGCGCTCCTCGGGGTGCACTCCACGGTCTTCATGCCGGTCGGCGCCCCGCTGCCGAAGGTCGCGGCGACCCGCGAGTACGGCGCCGAGGTGCGGCTGCACGGCCATGTCGTGGACGAGACGCTGGAGGCGGCCGAGGAGTACGCGGCGGAGACCGGCGCGGTCTTCATCCACCCCTTCGACCACCCGGACATCATCGCGGGGCAGGGCACGGTCGGCCTGGAGATCCTGGAGCAGTGCCCGGAGGTCCGCACGATCCTGGTGGGTGTCGGCGGAGGCGGTCTCGTCGCCGGTATCGGGCTCGCGGTGAAGTCCGTACGCCCCGACGTGAAGGTGATCGGCGTCCAGGCGGAGGGCGCCGCCGCCTATCCGCCGTCGCTGGCCGCCGGGCATCCGGTGGCGATCGAGTCGCCGGTGACGATGGCGGACGGGATCAAGGTCGGCCGGCCGGGCGACGTGCCGTTCGCGATCGTGCGCGAGTACGTGGACGAGATCCGTACCGTCTCCGAGGACGCCCTCTCCTCGGCGCTGCTGCTCTGTCTGGAGCGGGCGAAGCTGGTGGTCGAACCGGCCGGCGCGAGCCCGGTCGCGGCGCTGCTGAGCGACCCGACGGCGTTCCAGGGACCGGTGGTCGCGGTCCTGTCGGGCGGGAACGTCGATCCGGTGCTGATGCAGCGGGTGCTGCGCCACGGCATGGCGGCCGGGGGCCGCTATCTGAGCCTGCGGCTGCGGGTGACGGACCGGCCGGGCGCGCTGGCGACGCTGCTCGCGGTGCTGACGGTGGTGGACGCGAACGTGCTGGACGTGAGCCATGTGCGCACCGATCCCCGGCTGGGTCTGACGGAGGCGGACGTGGAGCTGCACCTGGAGACGAAGGGTCCCGAGCACTGCCGGGAGGTCGAGGCGGCGCTGCGGGACGCGGGGTACGTGGTGCTGACGTAGCGGGCGGCATGGCTCGCCGAACAGCGGCGCCGGGGATCGGTCTTCGACCCCCGGCGCCGCTTTTTCGTCTTGTGCATCTGCTGATGTGCGTGCGAGGGCTTGTGTATCGCGATATGTCGCGTTAGCTTTGTGGGTCAGGTCACAAATTCAGTGGGCGGCGGCTGCCGTTCAAACCTAAACTTGGGTGGAAAACGCCCAAATCCCTGGGAGAACCCACATGCCAGGCGCGATCTACGCCGAAGGTCTGGTGAAGACCTTCGGCGACGTACGAGCTCTGGACGGCGTCGATCTCGACGTACCCGAGGGCACGGTCCTGGGCCTGCTCGGCCCGAACGGCGCGGGGAAGACGACGGCCGTGCGCGTACTGACGACGCTGCTCCAGCCGGACAGCGGAAAGGCCTCCGTCGCCGGAATCGACGTGCTGAAGCACCCCAACGAAGTCCGGCGCTCGATCGGCCTGTCCGGGCAGTTCGCGGCTGTCGACGAGTATCTGACCGGCCGCGAGAACCTCCAGATGGTCGGCCAGCTCTACCAGCTGAGCGCCAAGCGGGCGAAGCAGCGGGCGGTCGAGCTCCTGGAGCGGTTCAACCTCACGGACGCGGCCGACCGCACCGCCAAGACGTACTCCGGCGGCATGCGCCGCCGCCTCGACCTCGCCGCCGCGCTCGTCGTCTCCCCGCCGGTGATGTTCATGGACGAGCCGACGACCGGTCTCGACCCACGCAACCGGCAGGCCCTCTGGGAAGTCATCCAGGAACTCGTCGCGGGGGGTACGACCCTGCTCCTGACGACTCAGTACCTGGAGGAGGCCGACCACCTGGCACACGACATCTGCGTCATCGACCACGGCAAGGTGATCGCCCGCGGCACCGCGGACGAGCTCAAGGCCCAGACGGGCGGCGAGCGCGTCGAGGTCGTCGTCCACGAGCCGGAGATGATCGACCCGGCCCGCAACGTCCTCGCCCGCTACGGAGTGGCGGGCATCGGCCACGGTGAGGTCTCCGTCGAGAACCACACCCGCAAGCTCACCGTCCCGGTCACCGGAGGCGCCAAGCTGCTCGCCGAGGTCATCCGCGACCTGGACACCGTCGGCGTCGAGATCGACGACATCGGTCTGCGCCGGCCCACGCTCGACGACGTCTTCATCTCGCTGACCGGCCACGCGGCCGAGCGGGAGGAAGAGGAGAACGGCGGGGAGCCGCAGGACGCCAAGGGCCCGAAGCGTGACCGGCAGGAGGCGGCGAAGTGAGCACCATGAACGACTCCCTGGTCATCGCCCGGCGGAACCTGATTCGCATGACCAGGATTCCCGAGATGATCCTCTTCGGGCTCATCCAGCCAGTGATGTTCGTGATCCTCTTCACCTACGTCTTCGGCGGCTCGATGAGCATCGGCGGCACCACCGACCCGGACGTCTACAAGAACTTCCTGATGGCCGGCATCTTCGCCCAGACGGTCACGTTCGCCACGGCCGGCGCGGGCGCGGGCATCGCCGACGACATGCACAAGGGCCTCATCGACCGCTTCCGCTCCCTGCCGATGGCCAGGGGCGCGGTCCTCACCGGCCGCACCCTCGCCGACCTCGTGCAGACCGCGCTGACACTGCTGGTCCTGGCGATCGTCGCGCTGATCATCGGCTGGCGGCCCGGCTACGCGGAGCCGACGACCTTCGGGAAGGTCCTGGCAGGCTTCGCCCTGCTCCTCCTCCTCGGCTACGCCTTCACGTGGATCGGTGCGCTCATCGGCCTGTCCGTGCGCACGCCGGAGGCGGCGACGTCCGGCGGACTGATCTGGCTGTTCCCGGTCACGTTCATCTCGAACGCGTTCGTGGACTCCAGCCAGATGCCGTCCTGGCTCCAGCCGATCGCGGAGTGGAACCCGTTCAGCGCCACGGTGCAGGCCTGCCGCAAGCTCTTCGGCGACCCCGGTCTGTCCCCGTCCGACGCATGGCCGATGCAGTACCCGGTGTGGGCGTCGCTGATCTACTCGGTCCTGATCATCGCCATCTTCCGTACGCTCTCCGTCCGCAAGTACCGGCGCGCGGACGGCTGACGCACCCTGCGGACCGGCGCCTAGGGCGCGTAGCCCGACACGATCTGGCCGTCGAAGGTGGTGACGAAGAGCGCCCCTCCGGCGGCCAGAAAACTGTTCGCGCCCTGGGACGCGGAGCTGCCCTCCGCCGTCTCGACGTCGATGCCGTTGCCTCGGTCGTCCGACGCCTCAGGGTCGTCCAGGGGCATCGACCGGATCTGCGTTCCCGTGGTCACCAGCAGCCGGTCGCCGGCGAAGGCCAGTTCCTCCGCGCCCGCGTGCTCGGCGTCCTTCCAGCGCTCCTTGCCGGTCGCCAGGTCGTACAGACGGAAGGTCTCCCGGTCGCTGAGCGCCACGACCCCCTGCGCGTTCACCGCGAAGCCGCCCCAGCCCTGGGTGTCCATGGCGAACGTCCGCACGTTCTTCAGCGTCTTCCCGTCGAAGACGGCGATCCCACGGCCCTCACCGGCCTGGCACAGCACGGACCCCTTGTGGACGACGAGGGAGAAACAGCCCGTCGCCCCCGCGCCCCGTGCGGTCTCCTTGCCGGTACGGGCGTCCAGCGCGACCGGCGTCCCTCCCGCCGGTACGTACACCCGCCCGCCGGTGGCCACCGGCACCTCCGGGATCGACGCCAGCGGAGTGCGCCACAGCTCCTTGTCGGTCTCGCCCAGCTTCACCGCCGTGACCAGACCTGAGGTCTCGTCGGCCACGTTCAGGTACGTCGTGTAGAGCACGCCGTCCAGCAGGTCGGTGCCCTTCACCGCCCAGCCGCCGTCGGGCTCGGCGATCCGGCCCCGCTCCCTCCCGTCCTCCAGGCCGTGCACCGTCACACCGTCCGCTCCCGTGATGTACACGCGGTCCCCGACGACGGCCGGATGCTGCGCCGTCGGCCGCGGCAGGTCCCCGCGCCCCGGCCGCGACCAGAGCTTCGTGCCGTCGGCCGCCTTGAGGGCGACGACCGCACCGCCGTCCCCGGAGCAGACCAGGACCTCGGGGGAGAGGGCACACGGACCCACGCCCTCGTCCACCTTCACCGACCAGGGCGACCAGCCGGCCGGGCGCGCGGCGCGGTCCACGCCCTCCTTGCCGTAGTCGTTGACGTGCCCCTCGCCGCCGTACGGCTGGACGACATGATCGAGCGCGGCGGGCTTGCTCCCGGTCGTCGGCTCGTCCCCTCCGCTCGGAGTGGACCCGCCCGAACCGGAGCCGCCCCCTGCCGTACCCCCGCCGGACGAACCGCCCCGCTCCCCGTCGTCGAGCAGGGATATGCCCACGGCCCCCAGCACGGCGACCGCCACCGCACCCGCCGCGACCGCCGCCCAGGGACGCCGGCGCTTCACCGCGCCCGGGGCGGGGGCCGTGTCCGGCCGGGCCGTCATCGCCGTCGGGGAGTACGGAACCTGCGGGGCGAGCGTCGGCAGGTCGGCCACGCCCGCCCCGGACGCCGCGGCCTCACCGATCCGCCGTGCGGAGTCTCCGTACTCCGCCAGCAGCGACAGCACCCCGCCCGGCCACGGGAAGGCCGCCGGCACCTCGGCCCCCAACAACCGCACCAGCTCCGCGGCCGACGGCCGCTCCGCGGGGTCGAGTCGCAGGCACCTCTCCACCACGGGCCGCAACTCCTGCGGCACACCGTCGAGTTCGGCGTCCGCCCGGCTGATCCGGAAGACGACCGACGCCATCTCCTCGTCATGGAACGGTCCGCGCCCGCTCGCCGCGAAGGCGAGCACCGCGCCGAGACAGAAGACGTCCGAGGCCGGCACGACCGCCCGGCTGCCGATCAGATGCTCCGGAGACATGAACCCCGGCGAGCCCACGACCAGACCGGTCGAGGTGAGCGCCGTCGCCTCGAAGGCCTGCGCGATGCCGAAGTCGATGAGCTTCGGCCCCGAAGCCCCGAGCAGCACGTTCGCGGGCTTCAGGTCCCGGTGCAGCACCTTCGCCCCGTGCACGGACTCCAGGGCACGCGCGAGCGCCGCGCCCAGCGCGCGTACGGCGTCGACCGGCAGCGCGCCCGCCCGCTGGACGGCCTCGGCGAGCGAGGGCCCGGGCACGTACTCGGTCGCCAGCCACGGCACGGCCGCGTCCGCGTCGGCGTCGACGAGCAGCGCCGCGTACGGGCTGTTCACGGCCCGCGCCGCCGTGATCTCGCGGCGGAACCGGGTCCGGAAGTCCCCGTCGACCTCCAGGTCCTCCCGGACGGTCTTCACGGCGACCATCCGGTACGGATCGGCCGTCGGCGCGTCCGCCCGGCACGCCAGATGGACCTCGCCCATGCCGCCCGCCCCGAGCCGGGCGAGCAGCCGGTAGGGGCCGACGAAGCGCGGGGGCTGCCCCGCGGGCAGTGCTACCAGCACGGAAGGGGGTTCCTCTCGGTTCTCAGCCGGTCACGTCGGTTCTCGGCCGTCACTTCGGCAGCTCTACGGAGGCGACGACGCCCTTGTCGAAGACGACATGGGCGATCCCGCCGATCGGCAGGACCTCCGGCTCCCGGGTCGTCTTCGCGAAGCTGTGACCCCAGTCGGGGTCGTACGTCTCCTCCGGGACGCGCGGACCGGGCGCGCCCGGCACGGCCGTGGTCGTGAGTCCGGCCGGCTTGCCGTCCTTGCCGAGGCGCACGGTGTACAGCGCGCTGTAGTCGGCGTAGACGACCTGGTCACCGGCGATCAGCGGCGTGGACCAGTTCTGCTGGAGGCCCTTCGGGGCGGCCTTGGCCGCGTACGTGCCCAGCGGCGTGCCGTCGCGCAGATCGTGGACCTGGAGCCCGCCGTCGAACGTGACGGCGGCCGTCGGGCCGATCACGGCGGGACGCAGTTTCTCGACCGGTCCGGGCAGGCTGCCCTTGAGGGCGAGGGTGGCGGAGTCCAGGACCCGCAGCCGCGGCTCCGCACCCCGGCCGAGGGGGCTGTCCACGCAGTACGCGGTCGCCCCGACGACGTTCACCGACCAGCAGTTCTCGGCGTCCTTGTCGGCCTGGCCGCGCACCTCCCCGGTCTTCGCGTCGTAGGCGACGAGTCCGCCGTCGCTCAGCGCGTACACCCGGCCCCCGGCGAAGGCCACCGGCTCGTAGGGGCGCGTCTCGGACCTCGGGGTCGTGGCGTTGGTCAGCTCCTTCTTCCACAGTTCGGTGCCGTCGGCGAGGGAGTAGGCGGCCATGCCGACCCGGTCCATGGTGAGTTCCGTGGTGGTCTCCGTGGCGGCGAAGACGACACCGTCACCGACGATCGGGCGGGAGCTCGTGCCCTGCGCGCCCCAGGCCGGCTTCTCCCAGCGGACCTTGCCGGTCCGGGCGTCGCGCACCTGGAGCCGATCGGGGACGGCGAGGACGACGGAGTCGTCGTGGACGGTCGGCCGGGTCGCGCTGTCCGCGACGAACACCCCACCGGAAGGGCTGGTCCAGCTGTCGTCCGACTTCGTGACGCCGAGCGTCGCCGACCACAGCTTCTTCCCGTTCGCCGTGTCCAGCGCCTCGTACCGCCCCTTCGTCGTCCGGCAGACCAGCACCGTCGTGCCCGCCGCGCAGCCGAAGGCGGGCGCGGAGAGCTTCGTCGTCCAGCTCTTCCAGCCGGCGGGACGCTGGGCGGGGTTCTGCGGCACGATCCCGGAGGAGTCCGCGAGGCCCTTGAAGTCGACCCCGGCGATCTTCGGCTCGGCCTTCGACACCGGCGGTGCCGCCGTGACCGGGGGCTTCTTCTCGTCCTCGGGCCGCAGCAGGTAGGCACCCACACCACAGGCCACGACCGCGAGCGCCACCGCACCCGCGATCAGCGCCCGGCGCCGCTTCCCGCGCGGGGGCTCCGGGGGAGCGGTCGGCGCCACCGGCGGCATCGTCGGCAGCTGGTCCAGCCCTGGCGCCGCGGCGGGCGCGGCCGCGGGGACCTCGAGGAGCGGGCCGCCCGACGCCACCAGCTGCGCGAGCTCCCGCCCGTACTCCCCGATGTGCTCCCGCACGCTCTCCGGCCACGCGGGCCGTCGTTCGCCGCCCAGGAGCTCCACCAGCTCCGCCGGTGAGGGCCGCTCGGCCGGGTCCGCGTGCAGACACGCGGCGATCACGTCCCGCAGCTCCTCCGGCACGCGGCCCAGGTCCGCCTCGGCCCGGGAGACGCGGTAGAGGACGGCCGCCAGGGGCCCGTCCCCGAAGGGGTCCTCGCCGGTCGCCGCGTAGCAGAGCAGCGAGCCCAGGCAGAAGACGTCCGAGGCCCCCGTGACATGGCGCGCGCCCGCGACGTGCTCGGGCGACATGAACGCGGGGGTGCCGACCATCATCCCGGTCGCCGTCATCGTCGTGGCGCCGTTGCTGCGGGCGATGCCGAAGTCGATCAGGCGGGGCCCGTCGACGGAGAGCATGACGTTGCCGGGCTTGAGGTCGCGGTGCAGCACCCCGGCCGTGTGCAGATCGGCGAGCGCGCGGGCGATCCCGGCGCCCAGCTCCCGCACGGTCGCCACCGGCAGCGCGCCGCCCCGCCGCACGGCCTGCGACAGGCTCGGCCCGGGGACGTACGCGGTGGCCAGCCAGGGCACCTCGGCGTCCGCGTCCCCGCCCTCGGGAGCGGCGGCGTACGTGCTCCGCACCAGGCCCGCGACCTTGATCTCGCGGCGGAAGCGGTCCCGGAAGGCGGGCTCGTTCGCGACATCCCGCCGTACGGTCTTCACCGCCACGTAGACCCCCGCGGCGGGGCCGTTCGACCGGCCGAGGAAGACCTCGCCCATGCCGCCGGCCCCCAGCCGCGCCAGCACCTCGTACGGTCCGATCTGCCGTGGTGCGCCTGCGCGCAGCGGTCCCAGCACGTGCTTCTCCCCCTTGTGACGCGACGTCAGCCCGCATCATGACATGTGCGCGCAGAACGAAGGGCCGGACCCCCGAGGGGGTCCGGCCCTTGATCGTCGCTACGGCTCAGCCGGTGTACGGCTTGGCGCTGAGGATCTTCACCGTGGCCTTGTTGCCGTTCGGCAGCTCGTACTCGGCGTCCTCGCCCGCCTTCTTGCCGTTGACGCCCACGCCGAGCGGCGACTGCGGCGAGTACGTCTCGATGTCGCTGCTGGCGTATTCGCGCGAGGCCAGCAGGAAGGTCATCGTGTCGTCCTCGTCGCCGTCGAACGCGATCGTGACGACCATGCCGGGGGCGACGACACCTTCGTCGGCCGGGGCCTCGCCCACCTTGGCGTGTTCGAGGAGCTGGGTCAGCTGGCGGACCCGGAGCTCCTGCTTGCCCTGCTCTTCCTTGGCCGCGTGGTACCCGCCGTTCTCGCGCAGGTCGCCCTCCTCGCGCGCCGCGGCGATCTTGGCGGCGATCTCGGTTCGCGCGGGACCAGACAGGTACTCCAGCTCGGCCCTGAGCTGGTTGTACGCCTCCTGGGTGAGCCAGGTGACGTTGTCGCTGGTCTGGGTCACAGGTGCTCCTCGTAGGTACTGGGAATACAAAGCATCGCCCTACCCAGAAGGATTGTCCTCCCTGAGTGGGCGAAACCACGAGCCTAACAACGAGTGGCGAAAAGGGGGAGGACATAAACCATCAAGATGACGTCATCCCTGGTCAGCGCGTGATCGGGTGGCGCGCCACCCGGTGCCTACCCACCGCTATCGCGCGGTACACCCGATGAGCTCGGCGCTGGTCGCCCGCGCGGTCGTACGGATGGACACGACGCTGTCGATCCGCTCGCTCGCCTCGTCGAAGCGGACGTCCTTACGGCCGACCTCGGCCCCGTCCTCCGAGCGCGAGCGCAGGGTGCAGACCCCCCGGGCGTCGGCGTCCTTGCGCACCTCCAGGTGCACCTGCACCTCGGTGTCGCTCACCACGTCGAACTTGATCGTCTCCGCGCTGATCCTGCTGTCGACCACGTAGAACCAGCCGAACCAGCCGAGCAGCCCGAGGAACAGCACGCCGAGCACGGCGCCGGCGATCTTGAGCTTGCGGTCGGCGCGCTCGTCCGCGGAACGCCCGTAGCGCCCCTCGGGCAGCCGCTCTCGCACCGCGCTCATGATCGTTCCTCTCGCCGCGGGGGTGGGAATTTTCCGCCCCCCGGTTCCGTCACTATAGAGACCTCCCTCCACGCCACATCACAGAGGATCGAGCCTTGACTGAGCAGCTGCGACTGATGGCCGTTCACGCCCACCCCGACGACGAGTCGAGCAAGGGCGCGGCGACCATGGCCAAGTACGTGTCCGAGGGGGTGGACGTGCTCGTGGTCACGTGCACGGGCGGCGAGCGCGGCTCCATCCTCAACCCCAAGCTCCAGGGTGACGCCTACATCGAGGCGAACATCCACGAGGTGCGGCGCAAGGAGATGGACGAGGCCCGGGAGATCCTGGGCGTCGCGCAGGAGTGGCTGGGCTTCGTCGACTCCGGCCTGCCGGAGGGCGACCCGCTGCCGCCGCTGCCCCAGGGCTGTTTCGCCCTGGAGGACGTCGACACGGCCGCCGGTGCCCTGGTCCGCAAGATCCGCGAGTTCCGCCCGCAGGTCATCACGACCTACGACGAGAACGGCGGGTACCCGCACCCCGACCACATCATGACCCACAAGATCACGATGGTGGCCTTCGACGGCGCCGCGGACACCGAGAAGTACCCGGAGGCCGAGTTCGGCCCGGCGTTCCAGCCCCAGAAGCTCTACTACAACCAGGGCTTCAACCGCCCCCGGACCGAGGCCCTGCACCAGGCGCTCCTGGACCGGGGTCTGGAGTCGCCGTACGGCGAGTGGCTGGAGCGCTGGAAGGAGTTCGAGCGCACGGAGCGGACGATCACGTCGTTCGTGCCCTGCGCGGACTTCTTCGAGATCCGCGACAAGGCGCTGATCGCGCACCGTACGCAGATCGACCCGGACGGTGGCTGGTTCCGGGTGCCGATGGAGATCCAGAAGGAGGTCTGGCCGACGGAGGAGTACGAGCTCAGCAAGTCGCTGGTGCCCACCTCCCTCCCCGAGGACGACCTCTTCGCGGGCATCCGCGACAATGCCTGACATGAGCGCACACCTGGCACTGACCCAGCTTGTCCCCTTCGCCGCCGAAGAGCTGGACAAGAACAAGGTGACCCCCGGCGTCCTCGGCTTCGTCGTCTTCGCGGTGATGGCCGTGGCCGTCTGGATGCTGATGAAGTCGATGAACCGCCACATGGGCAAGGTCTCCTTCGAGGAGGCCCCTGACCCGAAGGCGCCCGCCGCCGCCCAGGGCGGCAAGGCGGCCGCGCAGGAGTAGCGGCGGCACACGCCGTGGTGCGGGCCCTCGGAGGAGGGCCCGCACCACGGCGTCCCCGTGCTCACGCCGGCTACGCCACCTCGACGGCTACGCCACCTCCACCGGAACGCCCATCACCTCCCGGGCGTGGCGGTTCGGCACCATGCCCAGGTCCCACGCCTGCCAGCCGGCGTCCAGCTGGACGCCGCGCTCCAGGACCAGGGCGTACGCTTCGGCGCAGTCCTCGACCTTGCCGTCCCGTCTCGGATGACGGTCCTGGCGCAGCAGGGCCAGCTCCTCCTGCGCCACCGCCGTGCCCACCTCCACGCCACCCGGGGAGGCGTACGGGAGCAGCGTGCAGCGCAGGAAACGGGCCCAGTCGGCGCCCCGGCGGTCGTCGTACGACAGGAAGAGCCGCTCCGACTCCCCGCACAGCTCCAGTGCCTGCGCCGCCTTCCCGTTCCCCGCGTCCACGATCGCCAGCTCCAGGCAGGTCCAGGCCTCGCCGTGCGCCACGCCGATGCGGTGGAAGTCCGCCCGTGCGTCCACCAGGAGCTGCCGGGCGAAGCCGGAGTTGCGCAGGTTGCCGGTCTGCGCGGCCCGCTGGTCGCGGGTGACCCGCCCCGAGTGGTGCCGGGCGCAGGCGAGCCCGTACACGTCCCGCATCCGGGAGAACATCGTGCGGGCCCGCTCCAGCTCCCGTACCGCCTGATCCAGGTCGCCGCGCTCCTCCAGCGCGTGGCCCAGGTAGTACAGCGTCCAGGCCTCGCCCCGGGCGTCCTCCTGGTCGCGGTGGCGGGCGAGCGCCTGGCGCAGGCCGTCGACCGCCGGCGCCACCTCGCCCTCGACGAGCCGCGCGCGGGCGAGCTGCGTCAGCGCCCACGCCTCGCCCCGCCCGTCGCGGGTCCGCCCGTACAGCTCCAGCGCCCTCCCCAGCTCGGCGTCGGCCCCCTCCACGTCGCCCATGCGCAGGCAGACCTGCCCCAGCTGGAAGTGCGCCCACGCCTCGCCGTGCACGGACTCGTTCTCCCGGTGCAGCTCCAGGGCCGCGTGCAGCAGGGTCAGCGCCTCGGCCAGGTTCGCCCGGTCCCGCTCGACCGCCGCCAGGGCGTGCAGGGTCCAGCCCCGGTCGGCCGCGAGCGACTCCGGCTCCTGGAGCACCAGGGCCTCCCGCAGCTTCGCCGACGCCTCGGTCAGATTGCCCTGGTGGTGCAGCGTGATCCCGAGCGAGCAGAGCGCCAGCGCGGCCCCGGCGTCCTGGTGCGCCTCCTGGTAGAGGGAGACCACCGAGGTCAGCGTGGTGCGCGCCTTGTCGAGCTCGCCGAGCTGCCGGGCCGCGATACCGGTCCGCCACTGCACCGACCGGGACAGCAGCCCCTGCCCGACCGCGTCGGTCAGCTCGTTGATCTCGCCGAGCCGGTAGAGGTCGCCGCGCAGCAGGCAGTAGTCGCAGAGCGCGCCGAGCAGATTCAGCACGGCCTGCTGGTCGACGCCCTCGGCGTGCCGCAGCGCCGCCGTGATGAAGCTCGACTCGTCGTCCAGCCAGCGCAGCGCGGCTTCCAGCGAGCCGAAGCCGTGCCCGTCGAACCGGTCCGCGCGGGTCGACATCTTGCCGTCGACCATCCGGATCACCGCGTCCGCGAGCTCCGCGTAGTTCTGGATCAGGCGCTCCTGCGCCGCCGCGATCGCCGCCGCGTCCTCCTCGTCCCGGAGCCGGGCCGCCGCGAAACCGCGCACCGCGTCGTGCAGCCGGTACCGCTCTCCCCGGACATGGTCCAGGAGCCCGGCGCGGGCCAGCTCCGCGAGCAGCCGCGCCCCCTCCTGCCCGCTCGCGCCGAGCAGTGCCCCGGCCGCCGCCGCGCCCAGCGAGGCCCGCCCGGCGAGCGCGAGGCGCCGCAGCAGCCGTCGGCCGTCCTCGTCGAGATCGGTGAAGTACCCTACGGAAAGCGCCCGTTCGAGCGGTGCCGGGCCCCAGTCGGGCCGGTCGAGCAACCGCGCCAGATCGCTCATCGAGCGGTGGCCGAGCGAGGACCCGGCGACCCGCAGCGCCAGCGGCAGTCCGCCGCACAGCTCCCGGATCTCCCCGCAGGCCTCGGAGTCGTACGGCCCCGGGTCGGGCGCCCCGGCCGCCTCCCGCAGCAGCTCCTCCGCACCCGCCGTGTCCAGCGCGGCCACCGGCAGCCGGTGCACCGACGCCGGTACGTCCTCCCCCAGCTCCAGCGGCTCCCGGCAGGTCACCAGGACCAGGCTGTCCGAGCGCTCGGGCAGCAGTGTGCGGATCTGCTCCGCCTCCACCGCGTCGTCGAGGATCACCGTCACCGGCAGCCCGGTCAGATGCTGGTGGTACAACTCGGCCAGTCTGCGCACCTGTTGCTCCGCCGAGGACCGCTCGCGGAACAGCAGCTGCTCGCGCGGGGCGCCCAGCCGGTTCAGCAGATGCAGCAGCGCCTCCCGGGTCGTCAGCGGCTTCTCACCGTGGGTCCCGCCCCGCAGGTCCACCACGCACGCCCCGCGGAACTGGTCCCGCAGCGCGTGCGCCGCCCGGACGGCGAGCGTCGTACGGCCCGCGCCCTGCTCCCCGTGCAGCATCACCACCGTCGGCCGCGTCCGGGTCGACGCCCGCCCGGCCTGCACCCACTGGGTGATCTGGGCCAGCTCGGCCCGCCGGCCCGTGAACGGCCCTCCCGTGTCGGGGAGATGGCCGAAGGACTGCTCCAGGACGGTCCGCCGCCGGGCGGCCGCGCTGCGGTCGACGCCCCGCAGCTGGGACACGACCTTCTGCGCGGGCTGCTGCGTGGTGGCGAGCAGCACCCGCTGCTGATCGATGAACGGCCTCACGCCCCGCACGTCGAGCGCCGTCAGCCACTGCAGCCGCAGCTGCTCGGGGCCGCCCGGCTGACCGAGGGCGCCCGCCCGGCGGTGCGCTGCGGGCCAGTGCCCCGCGGTCACCTTCAGGACGGTCGCCGCCGCGCCCGCCACCGCCACCACGGCCCCGGCGGCCAGCGCCGTCCCGGCCGCCGTGCCCAGTGCCAGGTCCGTGCCGAAGGCCGCGACCGCGGCGACGGCGGTGACCAGCGACGGAGTTCCCACGGCGGCTCCGCTGAATCGATCCCCCAGGGACCGGTGGGCCGCCTCCGACTCCTCGAGGGCCCGTAGATAGGCCGTGTACTCCTCGCCCGCACTCGCCGCCATGGTGTCCAGCGCGGTCCGGCCGCGTGCCAGCAGGGCCGTGGCGTCGAGGCGGCCTCCGGAGCGCCGCACCTCCTCCTCCACGGCGCGTGCCAACAGCCGTTCGGCTTCGGCCCGGTGGCTGTCCCGCATGTACGTCCCCCTCCGAGAGCGTCCGCTTCCGGCCCCAAGTGTCCTGCGGGACGCGCGTCGGCGCGAGGGAGCGGGGGCGACCGGAGTCCCGAACGCCTGCCCCTCGACACGGCGTCCGATGGCGTTCATCTGCGTAATAGCGCGTCCGAGTGATGCCCCGGAACCAATCGTGCTGGGGGCAGTTGATCAGCGTGCTTCGGCTAACGGAGCATTCCAGGGCCCTCGAGCTCAAGAAGGAAGACTCGTGATCAAGAAGGTTCTTGCTACGGCGGCAGTTGCGGCCTCGGTCGTCGGCGTTACGGCGACGGCTGCGTCGGCGGCCGGCAACGACGGCGGCAGCGCCAACATCATCGGTAACACGTCGAAGCAGTCGATCGGCAGCAACTCCACCGGTGGCTACATGAGCCCGAACTTCGGTCTCGTCAACGGCGGCGTCCTGCACTGCTTCGACGTCCAGAAGCTCCAGGCGCAGGTCCCGATCGGCGTCATCGCCGTCCCGGTCGCGGTCCAGGACGTCCTCGGCAACCCCGTGTCGAACCAGACCTGCAACCAGAACGCGGTGCAGCAGAACGGCGACAACGCCCTGTCGCACATCCTGGGCGAGGTTCTGTCCCAGAACGGGAACGTCGGCGGCTGACACCGACCGTACCGCTGAAAACGGCCCCGTTCCTCGCATTCGACCTGCGAGGAGCGGGGCCGCTTTCCGTATGGGTATAGCTGCCCCGTTCGCACGCCGCCACCCGTGGCGTACGACCGGGGCCTTGTCGTGTGCGCGAGGATGGAGACATGCCGAACAGACTGGCCCATGAGACGTCCCCCTATCTCCTGCAGCACGCCGACAACCCGGTCGACTGGTGGCCGTGGTCGGCCGAGGCGTTCGAGGAGGCGGGCCGCCGCGACGTTCCCGTGCTGCTCAGCGTCGGCTACAGCAGTTGTCACTGGTGCCATGTGATGGCCCACGAGTCCTTCGAGGACGAGGCCACCGCCGCCCAGGTCAACGAGCACTTCGTCGCCGTCAAGGTCGACCGCGAGGAGCGCCCCGACGTCGACGCCGTCTACATGGAGGCCGTGCAGGCGGCGACCGGTCAGGGCGGCTGGCCGATGACCGTCTTCCTCACCCCCGACGCGGAGCCCTTCTACTTCGGTACGTACTTCCCGCCCGAGTCCCGGCACGGCATGCCCTCCTTCGCTGACGTCCTCGACGGCGTGGCCCGCGCCTGGGCCGACCGCCGTGAGGAGGTCGGCGAGGTCGCGGCGAAGATCGTCGAGGATCTCTCCGCCCGCTCGCTCGCCTTCGGCGGCGACGGCGTGCCCGGCGAGCAGGAGCTCTCCCAGGCGCTGCTCGGCCTGACCCGTGAGTACGACAGCCGCAGCGGCGGTTTCGGCGGGGCACCCAAGTTCCCGCCGTCGATGGCGCTGGAGTTCCTGCTGCGCCACCATGCCCGTACCGGAGCCGAGGGCGCCCTCCAGATGGCCGTCGACACCTGCGAGGCGATGGCCCGCGGCGGGATCTACGACCAGCTCGGCGGCGGCTTCGCCCGCTACTCCGTGGACCGTGAGTGGGTCGTCCCGCACTTCGAGAAGATGCTCTACGACAACGCTCTGCTGTGCCGGCTGTACGCGCACCTGTGGCGGGCCACCGGCAGTGACCTGGCCCGCCGGGTCGCCCTGGAGACGGCCGACTTCCTGGTCCGTGAACTGCGCACCACGGAAGGCGGATTCGCCTCCGCGCTCGACGCGGACAGCGACGACGGTACGGGCCGGCACGTCGAAGGCGCGTACTACGTGTGGACCCCGGCGCAGCTCGCCGAGGTGCTCGGCGAGAAGGACGCCGCCTATGCCGCGCGGCACTTCGGTGTCACCGACGAAGGCACCTTCGAGGAGGGCGCGTCCGTCCTCCAGCTTCCCCAGGACGCCGGAGTAGCCGACGCCGAACTGACCGCCTCCGTCAGGGAGCGCCTGCTCGCCGCCCGCGAACGGCGCGAGCGGCCCGGCCGTGACGACAAGATCGTCGCCGCCTGGAACGGCCTCGCGATCGCGGCCCTCGCCGAGACCGGAGCCTTCTTCGACCGGCCCGACCTGGTCGAGCGCGCCACGGAGGCCGCCGACCTGCTCGTACGGGTCCACATGAGCGAGGACGCGCGGCTCTTCCGTACCTCCAAGGACGGCAGGGCCGGAGCCAACGCCGGGGTCCTGGAGGACTACGCCGACGTCGCCGAGGGCTTCCTCACGCTCGCCGGGGTGACCGGCGAGGGCGTCTGGCTGGAGTTCGCGGGCTTCCTGCTCGACATCGTCCTCGACCAGTTCGTCGCCGAGGGCGGGGCGCTGTACGACACGGCCCACGACGCCGAGACGCTGATCCGCCGCCCCCAGGACCCCACCGACAACGCGACGCCCTCCGGCTGGACGGCCGCCGCCGGTGCGCTCCTCTCGTACGCCGCCCACACCGGCTCCGAGGCGCACCGCACCGCCGCCGAAGGCGCGCTCGGCGTGGTCAAGGCGCTCGGCCCGCGCGCGCCGCGGTTCATCGGCTGGGGCCTGGCCACGGCCGAGGCCCTGCTCGACGGGCCCCGCGAGATCGCGGTGGTCGGCCCCGGCGGCGACGACGCGCTGACGCGCGCACTGCACCGCACCGCGCTGCTCGGTCCGGCGCCCGGCGCCGTGGTCGCCGTCGGAGCCTCGGACGGCGAGGAGTTCCCGCTGCTCAAGGACCGCCCGCTGGTGGTCGGCGGAGCCGCCGCGTACGTCTGCCGCCACTTCACCTGCGACGCGCCGACGACGGACCCGGCCGACCTGGCCCGCGCGCTCTCCCGCTGAGGAGAGCCGCTGCGGACAGCCGTCACGGACAGATGAGGGAGGCGCCTCCGGCCGGCCGGTACTCGCCCAGACCCCGCGGGATCTCGCTCGTGGAGTCGGGGCGGGCCTTCGGCAGCGGCCGGTCGGAGCGCAGCGCCTCGAAGACCTCCTCCGCATGCTCCTCGTCCACCGCGACGGACGACCCCACGCCCGTGATGAGGGGGTTGAAGCGCCGGATCGGGATCATCGCGAACTCCGTACGGTCCGGGGTGAGGTGCCGCAGCCGGGCGCCGAGGATCAGCATCTCGGTGACGGTCAGGGAGCGCTCGTCCGGTGCCGTGCCGCGCAGGGTCGACGCGAGCTGCCGCAGCCGGGTGGGGGCGGCCAGATCCGCCCGGATCGTCCGCAGCATGTTGGCGACGAACCGCTGCTGCTTCTGGATCCGGCCGAAGTCCATCTTCCCGTCGGCGCGCCGCGACCGTACGTACTGGAGTGCCTCGCCGCCCCCGACGTGACGGGTCGTGCCCGCCGCCAGGTCGAGCCCGGTGACCGGGTCCTCGAGCGGTGCTTCGGTGCAGATCGGCACGCCGCCGCGGACGCGGTTCACGCCGTCGACGAAGCGCCTGAAGTCGATCTCCAGATAGCGGTGGACGGGCGTGCCCGTCATCCGCTCGACGGCCTCGACGGTGAACGAGGGTCCGCCCTCCGTGTGCGCCGCGTTGATCTTCGCCGGATGCGCCTCGTGCGTCTTGCCCGTCCGCCGGTCGACGTGGTTCCCGGGGAACTCGGTGAGCGAGTCGCGGGGCAGACTCACCACGCTGACCCGGTCGTTGGCGGCCGAGATGTGCACCAGCATCAGCACGTCGGTGCAGTCGCACCCCTTGCCGCCCGCGTGGTACCGCTTCAGCTCGGCGGCCGTGAGGCCCTCCCGGCTGTCCACCCCGGCCACCAGGACGGTGAGCCCGTGCCGGGGCGCCGGCAGGGCCGGGGCGACGGCGATCGCCCCGGACGCGAGGGTGACGAGCGCCGCGGAGACGAGCACCAGCCGGCCGGGGCGGCGGAATTTCCTGACGGTCACGGGGCACACCACCTGACTCCGAAAATGGGATGAGCGCACAGTAGACCCATATGCCTCGCACACAGGTTCGCGACGCGACATGGCGCGGACGAATCACCCGGCTGCGGGGTCTGTGTAATGATGCGAGAACCGCTGTGGATGGGAGGGAAGATGGCGCCCGATCCCGGGAAATGGGAACGGATGGCCTTCATTCCGAAGAGCCGTTATGTGGCGGACCCGCCACCTGCCGACCGGGGACCCTTCCCCGTCTATTCCTCGTTGGTCCAGCAGTGGGCCCAGGCCGGGCGCACCGTGCCGGGGATGCCGGACCGCGAGTGGGAGCGGCTGGTCTCGATGCCGATCTGGCCCGACGACGTGCGGACGCGATGGAGCCGGGGCTCAATGGAGTGAATACCGGCCGGTCGGCGATAAGCCGGTTTCCTTTTCGGGGCATGGTCGTTGTGATGTGTGCGGCGGAGGCCGGGACGCTTCTGTGTTCACCGGCGATTCGCGAAATCCGTGAAATTCCGTCCGCCGCGGAAGGGACGTAAGAGAAATGAAGTGCAAGAAGGCCGCGGTCGTCGTCGCCGGACTGTTCATGGCCCTGGGTGCGGCCGCCCCCGCGATGGCGGACTCCGAGGCGTACGGCGCGGCGATCGGTTCGCCGGGTGTCCTCTCGGGCAACGTCGTCCAGGCTCCGATCCACATCCCGGTCAACGTCTGCGGCAACTCGGTGAACGTGATCGGGGTCCTGAACCCGACCGCCTTCAACACCTGCATCAACGCCTGACGCACGCTCAGGGCCGGCCCCCGGAGTGTCCTTCGACGCCCCGGGGGCCGGCCCTTCGTCATGCCCGCCCGGCGGGCGTCCGCGCCGTACCCGTACGAGGACGGCCCACCGCGCCACGGGACGTGGCCCGCAGATGCTGCCGGACCCCGCGCACCAGCCGCCCCGCCGTGTAGCCCGCGCCGAACACGAACCGCATCGAGGGGCCGTACGACGGTGCGGTGAGCAGCCCCGCGAGGAACAGGCCCGGCCAGGACGACTCGAACAGAGCCCCCACCTCCGGCGCCCCGCCCACGCGCCCGCCCGCGCCGACCGTACGCAGCGACTCACGGAGCACGGGGGAGAGGACCTCGGCCCGGTCCAGGCTCGGCGTGAACCCGGTCGCCGCGATGACGTGGTCGGTCTCCAGGACGGACGGACCGTCCGGTCCGGTCACGTCGAGCCGCAGCCGTCCGTCGGCGGTCGGCGCCGCCGCGACGACCCGCCGTCCGAGGCGTACGTCGGTGACGGCCGCGAACCGTTCGCGCAGCCACCACGCGCCCGCCGGGCCGAGCGCCGAGCCGAAGATCCGCTCCCGGGTGGGAGCGGGCAGCCGCCGGAAGAGCCCGGGGGTGTCCGCGTACAGCCGGTTGTGCCAGCCGCAGCCCAGGCCCGTGTGCGGGGCGCGCAGCGACTGCCACAGGCCGCGGTCGAGGGCCGGTGGGAGGGTGTTCCAGTTCAGCCGGTCCGAGCGGGCCAGGATGCGGGTGCGCGCGCCCTGTTCGGTGAGGATCGCCGCCGTCTCCAGGGCGGCCTGTCCGGCGCCGACGACGGTGACGTCCCGCCCGGCGAAGCCGTCCAGTTCGCCGTGGTGGCTGCTGTGGGTGACGTACTGGCGCGGGAGCCCGCGCAGCGGGCCGGGGATCTCCATGAACGGCAGGACGCCGACGGCCAGGGCCACCGTGCGCGTACGGAAGCGCTCGCCGTCCTCCGCGGCGACCTCGAAGCCGTCCGCGTGCGGGGCGACCGAGGTGATCAGGCGCTCGTCGAGGGCGGGGGCCGTCCGGCGGGCGAACCAGTCGCCGTACTCGGCGAAGAAGCCGACCGGCAACGGGACGCCGTGCTCGGCGCGGGCGCCGCGCGTCGCCGCGTAGGCGTCGAGCCCGAACGCGCCGCGCGGGTCGGACAGGTGGGAGGCCCACGGTTCGGACTTCAGGAACATGCCCGAGGGCATGGCCCGCCAGGAGGCCATCGAGCGGCCGAAGGTCCGCAGGTTCAGTCCGTGGGCCGCGGCGTGGGCGGCCACGGAGAGGCCGTAGGGTCCGGCTCCCACAATCACCAGGTCGTACATCGTGCCTTCCGTCTTCATCGTCGGGTCGTACGGGCGGAGGCGGTACGGGCCGGGGCCATCGGCGGCGAGACGGCTGCCACCTTCCGGGCGCGGCCGGACCGGATCAGTCGACGGAGCGTCATCAGGCCCTTGCGCAGGGCGTGGAGAAGCCATGCGCCGGCCATCGCGAACCCGGGCGCGAGGTCGTCGGCGGCGAACCAGGCCGTCTCCGTCCGCCCGCGCGGGACGCCGCCGGGCTCGGCGCCGTGCCGCCCGCGGGGTGAGGTGAGCACGGAGAGCGTGGCGTAGTTCTCGACCACGAACCGGCGACCGTACGAGGGGGAGTGCCCCGGAATCCGACGTCCGGTCAGGTCCAGGTGCATGGCGCGGACGACGTCGAGCCCCGCCGGGTCCGCGAAGAGCCGGAACTGGGCGCCGGGCCGCGGGTTGAAGTCGAGCAGGTGGTACGCCCCGGTGGCGCGGTCGAGCCGGAAGTCGAGGTCGAACACGCCCCGGTAGCCCAGCGCGGAGTGCAGCTCGCGCGCCATCCGCTCGATCGCCGGGTTCGCGGTCCAGCGGCCGACGGCCGTGAGCCCGGCCCCGCTCGGCCACGACCGCTCCTTCCGCCCGGCGGCCAGCGTGGCGCAGCGCCCGGCGGCGTCCGCGTAGCCGTGGACGAACCAGTCCAGGTCGCGGCCCGCGGGCAGCAGCCGCTGGAGCAGTAGCCGGCTGCCGGCCTCCGGCGTACGGGCGTACAGGGCGCGGACCTCGGTGAGCGACCGGACGATCGACGTACTGCGCAGCCCGGCGCCGGGCGGGAGCAGCCACGGCCGGCTCCACTTGGCGACGACCGGGAGCCCGAGCGTCCAGGCCATGGCCGCGGCCTCGTCGGCGCTCTCCGGGAGTTCGGTCGGGGGGTGGGGGAGGGAGAGGGCGCGGCAGGTCTCGGCGAGGGCGGCCTTGTCGGCCACCCTGGCGAGCTGCTCGGCCGACTGGTCCGGCAGGAGGTAGCGGTCCGTCAGTTCGGCGCGGTGCTCGGCCAGGGCGAGGGCGCCGAGGTCGTCGAGGGGGAGGAGGAGCGCGGGGGTCGGATGCTCGGCCGAGAGCCGCAGCAGGAGGTCGGCGAGGGCGGCCGGGAGAGCCGTGGGGGAGGCGGGCGCGGGGCGCGCGTGGACGGAACGGACGTAGCGGGAGCGGGCGGCGGGGCTGGTGCGCGACTCCAGCACCGCGTGGACCGGGATGCCCGCCCGGCCCAGGGAGCGCGCGGCGCCGAGGGTGCCGTGATGAAAGGGGTTCCGGTCGAGCCGCACGAGGACGGCGGGGACGCGGGTGTCAAAACTCGGCACGGCTTTCCTTCATCTTGGTGCCCCAACTGGGCGATGAAATACACCAATGGACTACTGATCAGGTGGGAGTCGCGTTCACGGTCGGCTTATTAGGAATACTTTCTGAGTATCGGACTGACGGTGCATCAAGCGGCGCGGATCGTGAAGGAGTGGCCATGGCCAACAGGAAGCGGAAAGCATCGAGAGTGTGGCTGGGGGTGTTCACCGCAGGTCTCCTTGCCTCAGGTTCCGTCGTGCTGTCCTCTCCCGTTCACGCCGCCGAATCCGTAACGACACGAGACCCCGAACCGACTCTCTCCACCGCACTGGGCGCGTTTCTCGAATCGGGACCGCCCGGCGTCGGCCGGATCGGTCAGCTGGAGCGATGGCTCGGCGGACGGGAGCTCCGGGTCGGCCACACCTACCTCCCGGGCGACCTGTGGTCGAACATCGAGAGCCCTCCCGGCTTCCTGGACGCCTGGGCGGCCTGGCGCAACCAGCGGGCCGACCGGCTGTTCGTCCTGAACGTGCCGATGCTGGAGCGGAACGAGGCCGGGGTCTCCGACCACGAGGTCCGCCGCCAGCTCCAGCTCGGCGCGGCGGGGTACTACGACCACCACTTCAAGAAACTGGCCGAGCGGCTCGTCGCCCTGAAGGCCACGGACACCGTCATCGTCCTCGGCTGGGAGATGAACGGAACGACGTACACCCACCGGTGCGCGCCCGACCCGACGTCGTGGAAGAAGTACTGGACGCGGATCGTCACCGCCATGCGGTCCGTTCCCGGTCAGGAGTTCCGCTTCGACTTCAATCCGAGCCGGGGCAGGGACGCCATTCCGTGGACGGAATGCTATCCGGGTGACGACGTCGTCGACATCATCGGCATGGATTCGTACGACCAGCCGGCGGGTGCGGACTTCGACCGGCACATCGACGAGCCGTATGGGCTGCAGAAGCAGGTGGATTTCGCGGCCGAGCACGGCAAGGAGATCTCCTACCCGGAATGGGGTCTCTTCCGGAACGGGGACAATCCCGAGTACATGCGGCGGATGCTCGAATGGATCGACGAGCACCAGCCGCTGTACCACACGATCACGGACTACTGCCCGCACGGCGTCTGGCAGTGCGACAACAACCCGAAGTCCTCGCAGGTGTTCCGGCAGATGCTGATGGGTGACGAGCCGGAGGTCCCGGAGGTCCCGACGGAGCCGGAGCTTCCCGAGGTTCCCGAGGTACCCGAGATCCCGGCCGAGCCCGAGCTGCCGGAGCTTCCGGACGTACCCGAGTTCCCGGAGATTCCGGAGTTCCCGGAGTTCCCGGAGTTCCCGGAGTTCCCGGAGTTCCCGGAGTTCCCGGACATTCCTGAACTCCCGGACGAGCTCGAGATCCCCGAGGTGCCGTCGGAGCCGGAGGACCCGGCGCTCCCCGAGCCGAAGCCGGAGGTCCCGCCGAAGCCGGAGCCGAAGCCGGAGCCCAAGCCGGAGCCGAAGCCGGAGGCCCCGCCGAAGCCGGAGCCGAAGCCGGAGCCGAAGCCGGAGCCGGAGCCGGAGCCGAAGCCGGAGGTCCCGCCGAAGCCGGAGCCGAAGCCGGAGCCGAAGCCGGAGCCGGAGCCGGAGCCGGAGCCGGAGCCGAAGCCGGAGCCGAAGCCGGAGCCCAAGCCCGAGCCCGAGCCGAAGCCGGAGCCCAAGCCCGAGCCGAAGCCGGAGCCCAAGCCCGAGCCGAAGCCGGAACCCCTGCCCGTCCCGGCGCAGAACTGCTGGACCGTGAATCTCGGTCCGTGGGTCCAGAGCTGGATCGGTGACCAGGTCTGCGTCCCCAAGGTCGACATGAACTGGAAGGACGAGGTCGAGGCCGAGGTCAACGACGCCTGGGAGAACGTCCTGGACAGCGACTCCTGGCCCTTCTGACACCAACCCCGCGCGGCGGCGGAGGAGATCATCCTCCGCCGCCGCGCGGCCGTACCGGCAGCCGTGCGAGCGCCCGCCCCACCCACGCCCGCTCCCGCGCCTGCCGCGCCGCCCAGCGCCTGCCGTCCGCCGCGCCCGCGCGCAGCCACAGCAGCGGAGCCGTACCCCGGCCCGTCAGCATCAGCCGCTGATTGGGTACGGACTCCGGCCGCCAGTGCTGCTTGTACGGCTCGTTGCCCCGCAGCATGCTCAGCGTGGCCCGCCCGCTGGCGCTGGTCTCCCGGGCCCCGTGGCGCAGCAGCATCGTCGCCACGTCGATCTTCCGCGCGCGCAGCACGGGATCCGCGCCGTAGAGGTATCCGCCCGCCAGCCGGGGTGACATCAGGGTCAGGTCGGCCGCGACGACGTCACCACCCAGCCGGAACTCCGTGACGCGCGCGTCCCCGCGCTCGACCATCGGCCGCACGGCCCGCGCGAGATGCTGGGCGAACCGGTCGCTGGTGTGCTCGGCGGTCACACCGCGCCCCTGCCACTGGAGCTGATGGAGCCTCAGCAGATGGCCGAGCGCGGTCGGCACCTCGTCCCCGGACACGATCCGCTCGTCGATCCCGAGCGCGTCCAGCTTGCGCAGCTTCGCCCGCATCCGCTGCTGGGCCTTGCCCGTGGGGATCCGTTCGACAAGGGCGTCGATCGGCAGAGCGGGAAGCTCCAGGCAGAGCGAGTCCGGGAGCCGTCGGCGCGGTCCCCGCCAGCGGGCGAACACCTGCTCGGCGGACGCCCCCGGCCGGACCTCGCGAAGATCGACCACCGTGCCGCGCGCCGCTTCGGCCAGCGCCCTGGCCAGCGCGGGAGCGGCCTCGGGGCACGCGTCGTCGAGCAGGACGTCCGTGAAGTCGGTGATCGAGCCGCCGAGCTGGGTGAGGACGGGCAGGGGGCCCGGGGCGCGCATCAGGGGCGCCGCGGCGACCAGTTCGCCGTCCTCCCGCCGTACGAGCACGACCCGTAGCGCGCCGGGCGTCCCGTACGACTCCCACCAGGAGTGCAGCCAGGAGTGGGACTGGAAGGGAGTGGCCGTCGAGCAGCGGGCGTACAGCGACGCCCACCGCTCGCCGAGCCGGCCGAACTCCGCACCGTCCCGGCAGACCTCGCTTCTCCAGCCGTCCCCCGTCACACCGCCCCCCGTCCCACCGTCTCCGACGCCGGTTCCGCCTGGGTCTTGCCGACCGCCGGGCCGGGGACGGAGGCCGAGGCGGGCCGGGAGTGCCGGGCCTCCGTGCGTGCCGCGCGCTGGGGGCGCACGAGCAGCGCCAGACCGCCGAGCAGACCGCCCGCGCAGCCGCCGACCAGCGCCGAGAGCGGGGCCGAGGGAGAGACGGGCTTCACGGGCTTGGTCGCCCGGGAGAACTGCACGACCTTCACGCCCGTGCTCCCCGAGACGTGCGTGCTGTTGAGGATCAGGGCGCGGGCGACACCGTCCGCCATGGCGACGGCCTTGCCCGGCGTGGCGGACCGCGCGGTGAGGGAGATCATCGGCGCGTCGGGGGAGGTCTCGGCCTGCACGCTGTCGCGCAGGACCGCGGCGGAGACGCCCGCCCACACCTGCGCGTCGCCGGTCACCGCGATGTCGGTGGCGACTCTTCCGTACGCCTGGGCGAAGCCGAGCGCGGCGGCCGGGTCGGACTTCTCGCCCGGGACGACGATGACGTAGCTCGTGGCCGCGTACTGCGGGGCCTTCGCGGCCCCGTAACCGCCGCCGAGCACCGCGCCGATCAGCACGGACGAGGGCAGCACCCACCAGCGGCGGGGGGTGCGCAGGACCGTCACGAGACGGGAGCGTTGGGGACTCAGGGAGCTCATCGGTGACTCACTTCGCGAGGAGAGGGGTGCCGTGGACGGCCTGTTCGTAGAGGGACATCAACTGCCGGGCGCTGTGCGCGATGTCGTAGCGGCGTGCCGCGGCGGGCTGCGGCAGCCGGGCGAGCCGGGCGTCGCGGATGCCGCGCAGCGCGGAGACCAGCTCGGGTACGGACTCGCCGACCCGACGGGCCCCGGGGGCAGCGTCCGGCGGCAGGTCGTCGATCGCCGGGCACGCCACGTACAGCGCCGGCAGCCCGGCGGCCAGCGCCTCGACGACCGCGAGCCCGAAGGTCTCGTCGGGAGAGGTGGAGACGAAGACGTCCATCGCCGCGAGCAGCGACGGAAGATCGGGGTCGGCCGAGTCCGCGGACGGCGGGTCCTCGCAGGCGCCCGTGAGGAGCACCCGGTCGGCTGCCCCGCACTCGCGCGCCACGGCGAGGAGCCGCGCGCGCTCCCCGCCCTCCCCGACCAGCAGCAGCCGCGCCCCGGGCACCGACGCCACCGCCCGTACGAGCCGGTCGAAGCGCTTGCCCGGTGCGAGCCGGCCCACCCCGCCGACGACGAACGCGTCCTCCGGCAGGTCGAGCAGCTTCCTGGTCATCCGGCGCGCGTCCTCGTCGAAGCCGAAGCGGGCCCGCTCGATGCCGTTGGGGACGACCTGGACACGGGACGGTGCCACCCCCCATGCCTCCAGACGGCGGGCGACGCTGGGCGAGACGGCGACCGTCGCCGAGCCCAGCCGCTCCGTGGCCAGATAGAGCGCGCGGGTGCCCGCCGACAGCGGCCTGCCCTCGATCTGTGTGTCCCCGAGGGAGTGCTCGGTCGCCACGACGGTACGGACACCGCCGAGGCGGGCGGCGATCCTGCCGTACACGCAGGCCCGGTACAGGTGGGTGTGGACGAGGTCGTAGCCGCCCCGGCGGACGAGCCCCGCCAGGCGGGGAAGTGCGCCGAGGTCCCGGTTGCCGGCCATGCCGAGATCCGTGACGGGGACCCCGTCGGACTCGAGGCCACGGGCGACCGGGCCCGGGTTGGTGAGCGTGACGACCTCGCTGCGGACCGGAAGGTGACGCAGCATCAGCCTGAGCTGCTGCTCGGCGCCGCCGATCCCGAGACCGGTGATGATGTGGAGGACCTTCATGACATCTCCCGGACGGCGTCGCGGCCGGACGCACCGGCGAAGCCGGCGTCGAGGTCGCGGGGGTGGCGGCGGCGCAGCGGGTGCAGAAGCCGCTTGGCGGTCAGGCGCCAGGAGGTGTCCTGCTCGTCGATGTGGACTCGGGGCAGCGCGTGCGCGCAGGTCAGCGGGCCCGGGTCGATGGCGCAGCCGTACCGGTACCCCGCCTCCCGTACGGACCGCACCGCGCGCGCGTCGATGTCCCCGTACGGGTAGCAGAAGCCCTCCACCGGGCCGCCCGTGATCTCCTCCAGGAGCTCTCGGCTGCGCCGGGTCTCCTTGGCGAGCGTCTCGGTGTCGACCGTGGGCAGCGAGACGTGCCGCAGTCCGTGCGAGCCGATCTCCATGCCGGCCTCGGCGACGGCCACGATGCCGTCCTCCGTCAGCAGCGGCTTGCGCGGGCCGTCGTCGTCCCAGGCGTTCACGCCGCCGATACGGCCGGGCAGGACGTAGACGGTGGCCGTGAAACCGTGGCGGCGCAGCAGGGGCAGGGCCGAGTCGGCGAAGTCGGCGTACCCGTCGTCGAAGGTGAGACCGACGAGCCCCTTCGCGCGGCCCGCGGCTCGCGCGGCGAGCAGCTCGCGCACGGAGACACCGCGCAGCCCTCGGTCGTTCAGCCAGTGCAGCTGCCGGGCGAAGCGCACCGGCGAGACGGTCACCCGGTACGGATCATCCGTGGTGTCGGCGATCGAGTGGTACATCACCACCCACGGGGGCGGCTTCGGTAGCAGTCGACGGATCGCGGCGGTGCGGGGCGCCGTGGCAGCGGGCATGGGCGAGCCTTCGTGACGCGGTACGGGTGAGGGGAGGGATGTCCGGCGCATGGGCGGCGCAGGCGAGGAAGAGCAGGAAGACGGCGACCGAGACCACGCTCGCGACGGCGAGGGAGAGCACCGCGGGCTCGACCAGGGCCGAGCACAGCCAGCCGGCGGCGGTGGCCCATGCGGCGGCGGTGGCCAGCCGCAGCAGCCCCTCGCCGAGGTAGCGGATCCGGACCGGGATGGCCTGGCGGCGGGCGCCGAGCAGCATCATCACGGCGGTGAGCGTGATCCCGAGGGCGTTGGCGGCGGCGATGCCGGCGGCGCCCCACAGTCCGGCGCCGACGACCCCGGCGACGGCCGTCACCGCGAGACCGGCGGCCATGGCGGCGGCCGGGTACCAGAGCGGGCGGGAGGCGGAGAAGTAGCAGCGGACCAGCGTGCCGACCAACGTCTGGCCCAGCAGACCGAGGGCGTAGACGCGCATCACGGCGGCGGTCGCGGCGGTGTCGGAGTGGTCGAAGGCGCCGCGCTGGAAGAGGACTTCGACGATCTGCGGGGCGGCGGCGATGACGATCGAGGTGCCGACGAGGACGACGACGGAAGCGAGCAGGAGGTCCCGCTCCACACGGCGGCGCGCACCGTCCGCGTCGCCCGCCGCCATGGCGCGGGCGACGACGGGGAAGCTGACCGTGCACAGCATCAGCGAGAGGATCATCGGCATCTGCGCCACCTTCTGCGCGTAGTTCAGATGCGAGATCGCGCCGGAGGGCAGGGGCGAGGCGAGGAAGCGCTCGATGAGGATCTGGGACTGGCGGGAGACGGTGAAGGCGATGACCGGGGCGATGAGGCCGAGCACGAGGAGCCGCCCGTCGCCGGTCGGCGCGCCGTGCGGTACCCGCTGCCGGCCGCGCAACTCCCGCACGAGGTAGGGCGCCTGGACCGCCACCATCAGCACACCCCCGACGGCGACCCCGGCCGCCGCCGCCCGTACGCCGAAGGGCTCGCGCAGCACCACGATCGTGCCGATGATCCCGATGTTGTACGCGACGTAGATGGCGGCCGGGGGGAGGAAGGAGCCGTGCGCCCGGAGCGCTGCGGAGCAGTAGCCGGCGAGTGCGAAGGTCAGGACGCAGGTCGCGGTCAGCCGGGTGCAGTCGACGGCGAGCTGCGGGTCGGGGAGGCCGGGCGCGAGGGCGGCGACGAGGAGCGGCGCGGCGAGGATCAGCACCCCGGCGAGGGCGGACATGACGAGCGCGAGCCGGGGCAGCGTGGAGCGTACGAGCGCACGGACGGCGCCCCGGCGGGTGAGGGCGCGGCTGAACGCGGGCACGAGGATGAGGGCCATCGCGTCCTCGATGAGCAGCGTCGACGCGAACTCGGGCACGGTCCAGGCGACGAGGAACGCGTCGGTCTCGGCCCCGGCACCGAAGTAGCGCGCCAGGCTCTGGTCCCGTACGAGACCGAGCACGGCCCCCGCCGCGGTGAGCCCGGCCGTCACGGCCGCGGCGCGCGCGAGGAACCCGCCGGAGCCGGCGGACTTCGGCGCCTTGTGCCGCGCCCGCCTCGGGGCGCCGCCGCCCGCGTCACGTGGCGGACGGGGCCGCCAGTCCTCGGGATAGTCCACCACCGCCGGAGCGTCCGCCGCCCGGAGAGCCGGCGGCTGGACGGCCGTCGCGGCCCCACCGGGGCGGGTGCCGACGGGGGTCTTGGCCGCCGGGCGGCCGACGGGACGTACCGCTGCCGGGCCCGCGGTCCCGCCGTGAGGCCGGCCGGCCCGCGCATCGGCCTGCGGCTGGTGCCGGACGAACCGCTCGTGCGCGTCCGCCGCTCCGGTCCGCAGGGCGGCCGAGCCGTCGGCTCCGCCGTACGGCGGGTGCGGCGGCATCGGGGGGACGGGCGGAGGGAGTTGCCCGTCGGCACCCGTCGTATCGGGCACGACGCCGCCGTACGGCGGCGGGGCCGACGGGGCCGGGCCCGCGCGGTGGCCGGACACGGACCCGAGCCGCGGAGCCGCCGTGGGCCCGCCCGCGAGGTGGCTCCGGCCGGCACCGGCTCGGCCCGTAGGTCCCTCGGCGGACCGGGCCGCCGGGCCGCCGGGCAACCGGCCGGCCGCGGCCCCCGGGCCCGTGCCGGCGGGGGCAGGGCCCGGGCCGGTCCGGCCCGCGAGGCCGTCCGGGACCGGGGACGTCGTGCCCGCCCAGCGCCGGCCGCCCGACGCGAGGTCGGGCGTGGACCAGGGGTCCGTCCACACGGGCGTACCGCCGGCCCCGGAGCTCTCCGGAGGCGGCACCCGGTCCGTGGACTCGGGCTCCCCGCCCCACGGGTCACGCACGTTTCACCTCCGCCAGCGACCACCAGGCCGCGAGACCGAGGACTACCGACATCAGGACCGTCGAAGGCCCTCCGATGTCCGCGTAGAAGAAGTCGATGAGCTGCCACGACAGCAGCCCGATCGCGACGAGCCCCAGCCGCCGCACCGCCCCCACCAGCAGCGCCGCCCAGCTGCCCGCGAGGGCCAGCAGACCCAGCAGGCCCTGCTCGCTGAGCACCAGGAGATACATGTTGTGCGGGGAGAGCAGCGGCTGGCGGCGGAACGAGGCGCCCGCGCCCGCCGTGTCGCTGCCGGACGACAGGGCCACCGAGGCGTGCGAGTCGCGGTACGCGGGAAAGCCCTTGAGCCCCACCCCGGTCAGCGGATCCGACCGCCACATCTCACCGGCCGCCGCCCACATCGTGTACCGGTCCGTCACCGACTGGTCCGGAGCCCCCGCCACCTGCGTGATGCTGGCGACCCGCTCCTTCACCATGGCCGAACCGACCCCGAGACCGCCCACCAGGACCACCGCGAGCGCGCCCACCACGAGCGCCACCCGCCCCGCCCGCCGCAGCCCCGACAGCACCAGCTGGATCGCGATCGCCAGCACCGTCGCGATCCACGCGCCCCGGCTGAAGGAGAGCACCAGAGGGAGGAACAGCAGCCCCGCGCAGACCAGCGCCGCGGTCCGCGCCCGGCCCCGCCCGCTCCCCAGCGCGATCCCGGTGACGATGACCAGGCCGTAGGAGACGACCGTCGCCATCCCCATCACGTCGGTCGGTCCGAACGTCCCCACCGCCCGGATGTCCTCGCCCTGGTACGACGCGCCCGTCCCGGTCAGATACTGCGTGACCCCGACCGCGCCCTGGAGCAGCGCCAGACCGACCAGCGCCCACGCGACCACCGCGAAGTCCCGCCGGTCGCGGATCATCAGCAGCACGGCCGCCGGGACGAGCACGAAGACCTGGACGTAGCGGGCGACGCCCGGGAGGCTCGCCGCCGGATCGTTCGAGGTGATCGCCGCCAGACAGATCCCGAGCACCGGCAGCCCGAGCACGACCGCCGCCGCGCGGCTCAACGGCCGCGCCCCGCTGCGCACCACCCGCACCAGGCAGATCAGCACGAGCAGCCCCGAGGCCGCGTCAGCGACGGTCCCCGTACCGCCGGTGCCGCCCTCCGCGCCGCCGCCGCCCGGGACGAGCAGCAGCGCGATCACCGCCAGGACCGGGGACAGCGCCCCGGCCCGGCGCGCACAGTCCCGTACGTCGGTCCCGGCCGCGCCGGGCAGCACCCAAGCCGCCGTCGCCATCATCAGCTCCCCGCCGGTCGGACCAGGCCCGCCGCGGTGCGCAGCAGGATCCGGACGTCCTGCCAGAGCGACCAGTGGTCGATGTAGTGGTTGTCGAAGCGGCAGCGGTCCTCGATGGACGTGTCGCCGCGCAGCCCGTGCACCTGCGCCAGGCCCGTCAGCCCGACCGGCATCCGGTGCCGGTCCGCGTAGCCGGCGTGGATCCGGCTGAACTGCGTGACGAAGTACGGCCGCTCGGGGCGCGGCCCGACGAGGCTCATGTCCCCGCGCAGCACGTTCCACAGCTGCGGCAGCTCGTCGAGCGAGGACTTCCGCAGGAAGCTGCCGACCGCGCTCATCCGCCGGTCGTCGGCGACGCTCCACCGGGTCGCGGACTCGGCCTCGTCGGCCGGGCGGATCGTACGGAACTTCAGCAGCGTGAACAGCCGCCCGTTCTGCCCCACCCGCTCCTGCCGGAACAGCACCCCGGGTCCGTCGGTGAGCCGTACCGCCAGCGCGCACAGCAGCAGGACGGGCAGGGCGAGGGCGAGCGCCGGACCGGCCAGGACCACGTCGAGCGCGCGCTTCGCACCCTGCCCGGGCCGCTCGCCCAGCGGGACCAGGCGACGGCAGGCGTACCCCCAGAGGTGGTCGCCCATCGGCCCGTCCTGGTCCCGGCCGCCCACCCGCCAGGTGGCGCAGCCGTAGTGCTGGAAGAGCGTCACCAGACTGCTGTCGTCGGTCAGGAAGACGGCGTCGCGGACGGTGTTCTGGATGACCGCCCGATGGATCTCCTCGGCCGACGTGAGCACCGGAAGCCCGGGCTCCCCGTCCGGCCGCGGCCCGACGATCCCGACCGGCCTGATGCCGTACTCCGGGTGCTGCGCGAGCGCCGCCGCCAACCTGCGCGCGGCGGCGGGACCGCCGACGACCAGCGCGGAGCGCGGATGCGTCCGGGCCCTGCGCCGCCTGCGGGCGTGCACGGCGGCACGGCCCAGGCAGACGGCGGCGAGCTGTGTCGCGTACGCGGAGCAGAGCGCGCCCGGACCGATGGCCAGGGCCGGGGCGTACGCGGCGACGGCCGCGGCGGTCACGCACCAGGCCACCCCGGCGCGCCCGGCGAGCGCGGGCAGTTCGTCCAGTACGGAGGTGAGGGCGCCGGACGGCCGGTGCAGGCCCGCGTGGGCGTTGAGGACGAGCACGCACGCGGCGACCAGCAGGAACAGCCGGAGCCCGCGCTGCGGTTCGGGCAGCAGCGCGGCCGCGAGCAGCACGGCGAGACCGTCGGCCGCGATCAGCGGTACGGCGGTGAGCCGCGGCGGCGCGGGCCGGCGCGGCGGCAGCGCCAGCCGGTCCGGCCTGCCGCGCTGCGGTGCGAGGGAGGCGAGTCCGGGGGCCGGGCCCTGGACCGCCGAGGGCCAGGGGCCCGGTGAAGGAGGAACGCTGGTGCTTTCCGTAGTCACGGCGAAATCGGCTCTCTGTGCTCGGTGCACCGCACTCCGGCCAGCTCGCGGTACACACCCGCGACGGCCGCGCCGGTGCGCCGCACATCGAATCTGCTGAGTACGTGCTCGTGGGCCTCCCGGCCCAGGGTTCGCCGCAGCTCCGGCCCGCCGAGCAGGCGGCCGACGGCGGCGGCGAGGGTGGCCGGGTCCTCGGGCGGGACCAGGCACAGGGGTTCGTGGCCGGGCGGCAGGCTCTCGCGCGCCCCGTCCACATCGCTGACCACCACCGGGCGTCCGCTCGCCATCGCCTCCAGGGGCGCGAGCGCCATGCCCTCCCAGCGGGACGGCAGGACGACGAGATCGGCAGCCCGGTACCAGGGCGCGGTGTCGTCGACGTTTCCGGTGAACCGCACCGACGGCGGAGCCGCGGCCCGCAGCCGCTCCCCCTCGGGCCCGTCGCCGACCAGCACGAGCCGGGCGGTGGGAACCTGCTCCAGGACGGCGGGCCAGGCGGCGAGCAGGACGTCCTGCCCCTTCTGCCGGCAGAGCCGCCCGACACAGACGACGGTGGGCCCGTCGGCGGAGCCGTCCGCGACGAGGTCCGTCCCGGCCGGCGCCCCGAACCGCGCCACGTCCACACCGTTGTGGATGACCGACCAGGGCGCGCGGACGCCGGCGGCCTCGCCGGTACGGCGTTCCGCCTCGCTGACGCAGATGATCCGGTGCGTCCAGCGCGCCGCCCACCCCTCCCAGCGACGGGCCGCGGCGGCGACCGCGCCGTCGACCGCCTCGAAGGACCAGGCGTGCGGCTGATACACCGTCGGGATCCGCCCGCGCACGGCCAGTCGGGCGCACAGCCCGGCCTTGGCGCTGTGCGCGTGGACCAGGGCGGGTCGGGTCGTACGGATCACCCGCGCGAGGTCGCGGGTCTCCCGGACGAGGCGGGGGCCCGGGTCGCGCCCGGCCCGCCAGTCGAACGGGTCCGCGCCCTCGGCCCGGACGGCCGCGGCCAGCGGCGTGCCCGGCGGGCACGCGACGGCGACCCGCAGCCCCGCGTCGAGCTGGGCGCGCACGAGGTCGACGACGACCCGTGCGACCCCGCCGTCACCGGGCTGGACCGCGTGAAGAACGGAGAAGGACAGCACGTCAGCGCCGGACGTCCGCCTGGAGGAAGAGCGCCCCGAGCCAGACGGTGTCCTGCCGGGTGCCGATGCGGACGTGGAAACGGTCGGCTCCATGGCGCAGCGCATCCCCCAGATCGAAGACGTCGGAGTCGTACCCCAGGGTGTTCTGATGAGCGGGAAGTCGTTCGATCCGACCGGCGCCGAAATCGGTGATGCTGGAGTTCATCACGTCGTCCGCGGAATTGGCTGAATCCGAGAGCGGAACGCTCTTCGAGCGGCTCGTCTCCACCGCGAGGTAATCCCCGGAAGTGCCCCGGTCGCCGTCATAGGCGACCACTCCCAGTTGTCCGGAAGCGCCCTGCGGAACAGCCGTTTCGCCCATCGCGACCCGCAGCTCACCGCCGTTCGGACCGACCGTTTCGAAGCCGTCCCAGAGCGCCAGCCGGCGCAGCGGCTCGTCGGCGTTCTCGTACGCGACGACCAGCGTCCAGCCGCCCCAACCACCCACCGCGGAACGGCCCATCGCCACGTTGACCTGGGCCACCGTCCACATCCCGTCCCGGGCCGAGCGAACGAGGTCGGTCACGTCCGCGGAGGCCTGGAAGGCGTCGGCGCCGTCCGCCGTGCGGTGGCCGATCGTGGAGTCCGCGAGGACCGCCTTGTACCGGCCCCCCGGCTCGGCGATCAGGACCCTGCCGTTGTCCTTGTGCGGCTTCTGCTCGCCGACCTTCAGGTTTCCGCCCCAGTAGAGACGGGCGTAGCTGACCCGGGAGCCCTCGGGGACACGGACCTCGGCGCTGCTGGAGTTGTAGGTGTTGGGGTCGCTGTCGACGTCGACGTACCCGATGGCGAAGCCGTCGTTGCGGGTGCCCGTGTCCGTGGCGTTCCCGGCGGCCGTGGCCGAGGTGTTGGCGGCGCGGACGATCCCTCCGTGCTGCACCACCTGGTACCGCGGGGCGAAGGGGACGCGGGGAGCTTCCCTGGGCTGGGGCGCGGCGGCGGAGGCGGCCGGCAGCGCGGCGGACAGGGCCGCACACGACAGGGCGCACAACAGACCGCGACGCACGGCACGAACCGCTGAATTCCGCATACAGGTTCTCCGCTTTGATGAGAGAAGCAAGGGAACACCCGTGAAGACCGGGAGAGAAGAAGATGTCGACCGTGCGAAAAGGCTGTCCGCGCGGCTGGACCGTAAGCGACGCTCGGGAACGTTATAACCCCGGCGTCGGGCGATAGTAAGCATTAGATGCTCACAAACGCTAACTCCCGTACCTGTTCGGCAGTTTCCTCGTTGTGCGTGTTGCGCCATTGTTCGGCCACTCGCTCGAATGGCCCTCTTATGGCCCAAAGATCGGTTGAACGTCACCCGTTCGGGAGAGCAACCGATGAATTGCGGCAGCGTTGTTGAAGGAGTCGGACGAAACCGTCCGCGCCGTCTCTGTGATCTGCCAACAATCGAGGAGCGCTTCTCCATGTCCCGTATCGCGAAGGCTGTAGTCCTGTCCGTGGGTGTCGCCGCGTCCGTCGCGGGTGCCACCGGTGTCGCCTCTGCCGACTCCCTGGCTGAGGGCGCGGCCGTGAAGTCCCCGGGGGTTCTGTCCGGCAACGTCGTCCAGGTCCCGATCCACATCCCGATCAACCTGTGCGGCAACACCGTCAGCGTCATCGGCGCCCTGAACCCGGCCTTCGGCAACAGCTGCGCCAACTTCTGATCTCGCACGCCGGATCGTGGTCCTTCCGAGGCCGGCGCGCCGCCCCTTCCCGGGGCGGCGCGCCGGCCTTCTGCATCATTCGGACGCACCCTCGTGCGCCGCCCGGTGCAACGGCGTACGCCCCTCGGAGGGCCAGGTCAGGGCAGCGGATTCACTCGAACGGAGGGGGTGGCGCTCCGTAGCGTTCCTGTTGCGGAGCGCTATATATGCAGCGCACGGTGGCGGAGATGTTGTCCGACGCATAAGGAAAAGGAACACATATGCGTCCCCTCGCTTGCAGCCGCCTCACCGTCCTGGCGATAACCGCCGCCCTCACCCTCGGCGCGGCCGGAACCGCCGTCGCCGACGAACACCACCCGTCCCGCGTCTCCGCCGTGACAGCCGAGATGCCCCCCTCCGAGATCGAGGCGCTCAAGTCGAAGGTCGCCACGGCGGTCGACGCCGCCAAGGGCATCACGCCGGCATCGAGCCCCAAGGTCTCGGCCGAGGTCGGAGCGGCGTCCGCGAAAGCGGCGCCCACCGATGTCATCTCCGACGCCCTCGCCACCGCCCAGCAGGCGGTCGCCGGTCTTCTCGCGGCGGTCACCGGCGGTGTCAGCGGCCTCGTGCCGCAGGTCACCGCGCCCCTCACCTCGCTGATCGACTCGGTCCTCTCCGGGGTGCTCGGTGGGCTGCCGGCGCTGCCGACGCTTCCGGCCCTTCCCGTCGAGCTGCCGGCGCTGCCGGTCGAGCTGCCGGAGGTGGAGGTGCCCGAGGTGGAGCTTCCCGAGGCGGAGCTCCCCGAGGTCGCACCGCCCGAGGTGGCCGTGCCCGAGGCGGCCCTGCCCGAGGTGGCTCTGCCCGTCCTCTGGTAGTCCCGCCTCATCACCCGACGCCGTGCCGCCCGGTTTCCCCCGGACGGCACGGCGTCCGGGTATCCGATCCGCAAATAGCACCGGGTCCAGTCATTCGAGTGCAGTGAGGAGAAAACCCTGCTCTCGGAGTTTCCGGCGAGCGTACCTCTCGTTACAGAAGGCAGAACGACGTACAGGAATCGCCCAAGAGGCCTGTACAGCAAGCGACTTGCTTGCACAGTGACGCCAAAGAGGAAGGATTCGATTCATGAAGCCCACCAAGGTCGCCGCGATCGTCGCCGGTTCTGTGATGGCTCTGGGTGCTGCCGCGCCCGCCATGGCCGGCGAGGCGATGATGCCCACCAGCCTGAACGGTGGTCTCGGGACGCTCGCCAGCGAGGGTCTGAAGACGGACGCGCTGAGCAGCACCACCGACGGCTCCGTGGTCAAGACCGTGGGGGACACCGCCAACCAGCTCAACAAGACGACCCAGAACGCCCCGCTGCTCGGCGGCCTCCCGGTCGGCTGACCAGCCCTCAGCAGGACTGCTCCACCCGCGCCGTCCCCCGGCGCGGCGGATCGCGTACGCGGTCCCGACCCTCCTGGATGGAACCTCGCTCCGCCTGGCCCGGGCGGACGCTCTCGCCAGGCGCATGCCGCTGCCCACAGTGATCGGCTGATCGAATGATTTTCAGATCGGCTGCCGTGTGGTCACGGCTTCCGCAGTGTGCCGCTCCCTAGGCTCTCGCCGACCCCTCACGGAAGGTCGGCCCATGGAGAGACCGAGGGCGGCAGCGCTCGACCTCGCGCCGCTGTCCGCGGCGCCGTTGCCTGGTGTCCCTGAGCCTGACGTTCCGTAACCAGTCCGTCAGTCACTGACGCACTGAGTGCGCGGACAGGCCGGTCGGAGCGAGGGGGGTCACCGCCGGTCTCTCCCTTCTCCAGAGGAAGATCGGTATGCGATCCATCATCAGCCGGAAGCTGATCACCGCGGTGGCGACGACGGGCATCCTGTCACTGACGGGAGGCCTCGCCCTGGCGGCGAACTCCCTGAGCGGTGACGGTGATTCGCCCGAGCCCGACCCGGGCCACCACCTGCAGATCCCCCTCCCCGAAGACCTGTGCGGCCATTCCGTCCACCTCGGCGACCTGTGCGCCCAGCCGGCCGAGGACGAGCCCGGCGGTTACGGGGATGACGACGGTCCGGGCACCGAGACCCCCACGCCGCCCACGAAGCCGCCGACGTCGCCGCCCACGAAGCCGCCGACGTCGCCTCCGACGACTCCGCCTACCAAGCCGCCGACGACTCCGCCTACCAAGCCTCCGACGACTCCGCCTACCAAGCCTCCGACGTCGCCTCCGACGAAGCCGCCGACGACTCCGCCTACCAAGCCGCCGACGTCGCCTCCGACGAAGCCGCCGACGACTCCGCCTACCAAGCCTCCGACGACTCCGCCTACCAAGCCTCCGACGTCGCCTCCGACGAAGCCGCCGACGACTCCTCCCACGAAGCCGCCGACCACTCCGCCCACCAAGCCGCCGACGACGTCGCCCAGCCACCCCGGTGGGCCCGGGGGGCCGGGGGAGTCGCACGGTCCCGACAAGCCCCACCTCCCCGACACCGGTGGTGACTCCATGACGATGGGCGCGGCGGCCGTCAGCGCCGCTCTGATCATCGGCGGTGCCGTCGTCTACCTCCGCGCCGGGCGCATCGTGGGCACCGGCCGCGCCGGACGGCGTGAGCGCCGGCACTGACGTCCCGTACTGACGACGCGTCAACCAAGACCCCCACCGTCACCGGTGGGGGTCTTCGACGTTGCTGCACTCAGGGGAATTTCGCGACGTTCCCTCCGCCGGGCTCGTTCTCATGGCGCAGCACCTCAGTACCGTCGACACTTGCTCTGAAGGGCCTACGCAGTCATGAATCTGCGCTCTCACGCCGGCATGGGAATCCTCATGACCGCTCTCGCCTCCGCGGCCATGGCCTCCCCCGCCGTCGCCGCCGACGCGCCGGTCGTCGTTCCGCTCCAGGGACTGGAGCCGGTGATCCCGATGGACGCCCCCACGGTCGCCAGCGGGGTGCCCCTGCCCGTGCCGGGAGGCCCCACCGGCTTCCAGGAGGGGCAGGCCGGCCTGTTGCCGGACGTCAGCCTGCCCCGGGTGCCGTTCACGAGCACGCTCCCGCAGACCGTCCTCGCGGCCCCGCTGCCCGAGGTCGTCGAGGGCAGCGAGCCCGGCAAGGCCCTCTTCACCACCCCGCGCTCGGAGATGGCGGCCGCCACCCCCGGCGCCACGGTCGGCAACCCGGTCGTCGCACCGCGCGGTGACCGGCTCGGGCTGCCGGACCTCGCGGTTCCGGAGGTCGGTGTCGTCGCTCCGATGCTGCGCGGAGCGCTGGACTCCCAGCTGGGTCTGGCGCAGCCGACGGCCTGACGGCGTTCTTTTGTACGACCAATGGCCCGGCGGGTGAAGACACGATTCTTCCCCGCCACCCGAGGGGTCGTTGCTCGTTACAACGGAAGGCTGGTCGCATGGCCGTGGCCCACAGATCCCGGGCTCGTCCCGTCGTATCCGACGGCGGGCGTACCCAGCGGGTCTGCGGGCCTTCCCTCACTTTCATTCCCGTCCGGCGTAAAGGCCGTGACCCGTACGTCATTTCGGCGTTGAACGGGAATGTCGGCCGTGATACTCGCGGTCGCCTTTCCACGTCCAAGGAGTTCTTGATGTCTCGCATCGCGAAGGCTGCCGCTGTTCTCGCCGGCACGGGTGCCGTTGCCCTCAGCGGAGCCGGCATGGCCGTCGCCGACTCGGGCGCCCACGGTGTCGCCGCCCACTCGCCCGGCGTCGGCTCGGGCAACGCCGTCCAGGTCCCGGTCCACGTGCCGGTCAACCTGTGCGGCAACACCGTCACGGTCATCGGCCTGATCAACCCGGCGTTCGGCAACCAGTGCGCGAACGTCGACGGTCACGGTGACGGCGGCTACGGAGGCTGACGCCCCCGCTCTCGTCCTCGAACGTCCCCCCGGCCCAGGCGGTCGGGGGGACGTTCTGTCATGCGGACCGGCGGATCGCGTGCAACCTCGGATCACGCGTACCGGTAGATCGTGCTGTGGTCGAGCATCTCGGCCGGGGTGACCTGCCAGGGCCCCATCTTCTCGTCGCGGGCCGCGATCCGGCGGTACTGCGACTCGCCCAGCTGCGGCGGGTGCGTGGGGAGATAGCCGGCCCGCGGGTTGCGCTGCTGCCAGCGCGACCAGAGGAGGTCCACGAAGGAGTGGTGGAGCCAGAACACCGGGTCGTTGACCGAGGCACCGCCGAGCATCAGACCGCCGACCCAGCGGTGGACGCGGTTGTGGATGCGGAACCGCGTGTTGCCCCGGCCCGGGGCCCAGCCCTCCAGCGCGTTGCGGAACCCCGACCCGCTCGTGGAGTTCCAGGGCTCGACGTCGTACACCGTCTCCCGCATCACCTCGTCGAGCTGCGCCTTCGTGGGCAGCGTGATCGGGTCCTGGGGGCGGCCGAAGTCCCTGGTCAGGAAGCGGCCTTCGGTCATGCCGTGCTTCACCGTCCACCGTCCGCCCGCGTAGGCGAAGGGGCCGGTCATCACCTGGAGGTCCTCGCGGCGCCCGTTGCCGCCCAGGAAGTCCTCGCTCCAGAGGGAGGCGGCCGGTGTGTTGTCCCGGGTCCAGTCCCAGTACGGCACGGTGACGGTCGGGTCGATCCGGCGCAGCGCCCGCTCGAACTCCAGCAGGAACTTGCGGTGCCAGGGCAGGAAGCTGGGCGTCATATGGGCCACGCGCAGGCGGTTGTCCCCGTCGGCGACGTAGTAGTCGATGTGTGTACGGACGAAGTCGTCGTACGTGCCGGCGCGCTTGAGCTCCAGGACGGCGGCGACGAACTTCTTCCGCTCGGCGCTCGTCAGATCGCGCTGGTTCTTACGTGTGTACGCCACGAGGGCTCCCTCCCTGGTGGACGCCGTGGGCGGCGGCGTAGCGGGTCAGCGGTTCGGACCCCAGTCCGTCCACGGCCGCGCGGGTGGCCGCCAGTGGTGTCGCGTGGGACTCGTAGTGGTCGATGGGGGTGAGAAAGCCGCCGTCGGCGCGGCGCATCAGATGGAGCGGCCGGCCGTCGACGAGGACCAGGGGCTCACCCGAAGGGCCGGCGAGGCTGCGGATGCGGCGCCCGCGGTACATCTCGTCGAAGGGCGCCCCGAACGGCTGCTCGGCGGTGTCGCCCGAGGCGCGGGGCAGGCCCTCGCGTGGTGTGGCGGCGATGCGGGCCAGGGCGCCGCCGGTGAAGGCGGCGACGGCCAGGGTGAAGAGGGACCGCAGTGCGGCACGGCGCGGGACGATCATGAGTGATCTCCAAGTGGTCGGAGAATGCCCTCAGGGCACAACGATGGAAACCCGACTTCGTTGCGAGGGAAATGCCAGCGGGTGGAATGTCGGCCGTTCGAGTGAATTCAGCGCGGGGAGGCGGCTGTTCGACCACTAGCATCCGGGTCCATGACTTCTCCCTCCGCCGTTTCCGCGGCGCGCAGCGACAATCCGCTGGGAACGCTCACCGTCGTTCCGTGGACCATCGGTCCCACCGACGACACCCCCGTCACTCCTTTTCTGATGGTGTATTCCCTCGGGGACGGCCGGGACGGCCCCGAGGCCGGTGAGGAAGCCATGAAGGCCGCCCTCGAAGGCATGGGTCTGCCGCTCGGGGACCGGGTCGTCGACGCCTCGCAGGAGCGCGCGACCGGCGCCCATCTGCTCGTCGAGGCCCAGCGGGCCGTGCTCACGCTGCCGTTCATGAAGGCGCAGTGCCCGGTGCCCGCGGAGTGGGAGGCGGCCGCCAAGGAGAACGGGCACGTCTATCTGATCTGCTCGGTGCGCCCCTGGCCCGACGCCGTGCCCGGCGAGGCGGTCACGGAGGAGCGGCTGAAGAGCTTCGTCACCGACGACCAGGTCGTCGGCGCCGCGGCGCACGTCCTGCTGCCGGTGCGGCGCCTGCAGGGCTGAGCGGAGAGCGACGGAGAGGGGGTGGCGGCATGGCGACGGTGAACGTACGCGGCGGGGTCCCGGGCCAGCGGCAGGAGGAGTCCCCGGAGAGCGCGGGGGCGGTCGGCGCGAGCCGGGCCCTCGGCCTGCTGCTCGTGATCACCGGGGCGGCCGGGGTGCTGGCCGGCTGGGTCATCACGATCGACAAGTTCAAGCTCCTGGAGGATCCGAACTTCCAGCCGGGCTGCAGCCTCAACCCGGTCGTGTCCTGCGGCAACATCATGAAGAGCGAGCAGGCGACGGTGTTCGGCTTCCCGAACCCGATGCTCGGTCTCGTGACGTACGGGATGGTCGTCGCGATCGGCGCCGGGCTGCTCGCGGGGGCCCGCTACCGTGGCTGGTTCTGGCTCGGACTCAACGCCGGGATGCTCTTCGGCGTCGGGTTCTGCACCTGGCTGATGCAGCAGTCGCTGTACGAGATCAACGCGCTCTGTCTGTGGTGCTGCCTGGCCTGGACCGCCACGCTCGTCATGTTCTGGTACGTGACCTCGCACAACGTCCGTACGGGCGTCCTGCCGGCGCCCGCCGCCGTGAAGGGGTTCTTCGAGGACTTCACCTTCGCGCTGCCGGTGCTGCACGTCGGGATCATCGGGATGCTGATCCTGACCCGGTGGTGGGACTTCTGGACCAGCTGACGTGACCCTTCCCTCCTGGCCGCGGGCCGCACTGACGGTGCTGCTCGCGGCCGTTCTCGCGCTCGTCCTGCTGCCCGCCGCCCGGCTCGCGCCCGGGGACCGCGCGGCCGCTCCCGTACCGGAGCGGCCGGACGTGCCGTCCGGGTTCTTCACCGGTTCCGACGCGGCCGGGGTGCTGCGGATCGCCGAGGTGCAGCGCTGGCTCGGCGGGACCTCGCTGACCGTCGGGCACACCTATCTGCCGGGCGACCACTGGTCGAACATCGAGGGGCATCCCGCGCTCTTCGAGCCGTGGGCGCGGTGGAAGGAGGAGCGGCCCGGGCGGCTCTTCGTCCTGAACGTGCCGCTGCTCGACCGCAGCGAGGAGGGGCTGCCCGACGAGGAGGTCCGGGCGGGTCTCAGGAGCGGCGCGGGGGGCGCGTACGACGCGCACTTCCGCGCCCTGGGGGAGCGGCTCGTGGCGCACCGGCTCCCCGACGCCGTCCTCGTTCTGGGCTGGGAGATGAACGGCACCACCTACAGCCATCGCTGCGGGCCGGACCCCGAGGCCTGGAAGGCGTACTGGCAGCGGGTCGTGGGCGTGCTGCGGGACGTGCCGGGGCAGCGGTTCCGGTTCGACTTCACCGCGAGCCGGGGGCGGGACGCCGTCGAGTGGCCGCGGTGCTACCCGGGCGACGCGTACGTCGACATCATCGGGCTCGACGCGTACGACCAGCCCGAGGGGGTCGGGTTCGAGGAGCAGGTGACCGAGGACTTCGGGCTCGCGCACCATGTGCGGTTCGCGGCGGAGCACGGCAAGCCCGTCTCGTACCCGGAGTGGGGGCTCTTCCGCAACGGGGACAATCCGGCCTACGTACGGGGGATGCTCGACTGGTTCGCGCGGCACCGGCCGGTGTACCAGACGTTCACGGACTACTGCCCGCACGGGGTGTACGGGTGCGCGGACAATCCGGAGTCGGGCCAGGTCGTCAGGGGTGCGCTCGGCGTGCCGGACGCACCCTGAGGGTGTCGGCGATCCGGTCGGCTCAGGCGTTGTAGGCGACCAGCGAGATGCCGATGTAGTGGACGATGAAGGCCGCGAGGGTCAATGAGTGGAAGACCTCGTGGAAGCCGAACCAGCGGGGTGACGGGTTCGGGCGCTTCATGCCGTAGATGACCCCGCCCGCGCTGTAGAGCAGCCCGCCGACGATCACCAGGACGAGGACGGCGACGCCGCCGGCCCGCATGAAGTCGGGCAGGAAGAAGACCGCCGCCCAGCCCATCGCGATGTAGCAGGGCGTGTACAGCCAGCGAGGGGCACCGACCCAGAAGACCCGGAAGGCGATGCCCGCCGCCGCGGCGATCCAGACCGCCCACATGAGCGGGCGCCCGGTCGAGTCGGGCAGGAGCAGCAGGGTCAGTGGGGTGTAGGTGCCCGCGATGATCAGGAAGATGTTGGCGTGATCCAGGCGCCGCAGGATCGCCTCGCCGCGCGGTCCCCAGGTGCCCCGGTGGTAGAGCGCGCTGATGCCGAAGAGCAGGCAGGCCGTGACGACGTACACGCCACAGGCGATCCGGGCGCGGGGCGAGTGGGAGAGGGCGACCAGGATCACCCCCGCGATGATCACGGCGGGGAACATCCCGGCGTGCAGCCAGCCTCTGAGCCGCGGCTTCACGAACTGCTCGATCTCGTTCACCGAGGGCATGGCTGAAGTCATGAGACGAATGCTACCTACGCACCCGTAGGTCCCGAACGGGAGTGGCGATGCTCACGTGGGCGGCCCTCTGGACATATGGGCACTTGCGTCGGATGATCAAATGAGTGTGGTCGGCACCGGATGAGCAGCTACGACGCATCCGGGTCGCAGCCCCCACGGGGCAGACATCTAAAAACCCCTCATCAAGGAGCAATCGTGGCGCGCGAGAACGCGGCTCCCACCACCGCCGTCCCCACCCAGCACCAGGAACTGGTCGCCTGGGTGAACGAGATCGCCGAGATCACGCAGCCGGACAGCATCGTCTGGTGCGACGGATCCGAGGCCGAGTACGAGCGCCTGTGCGAGGAGCTCGTCGCCAAGGGCACGTTCAAGAAGCTCGACCCCACGCTGCGCCCGAACTCCTACTACGCCGCCTCCGACCCGTCCGACGTCGCGCGCGTCGAGGACCGGACCTTCATCTGCTCCGAGAAGGAGGAGGACGCGGGCCCGACCAACCACTGGAAGGCCCCCGCGGAGATGAAGGAGATCTTCGCCGGTGAGGAGGGCATCTTCCGCGGCTCCATGAAGGGCCGCACCATGTACGTCGTGCCCTTCTGCATGGGCCCGGTCGGCTCCCCGCTCTCCGCCATCGGCGTCGAGATCACCGACTCCGCGTACGTCGCCGCCTCCATGCGCACCATGACCCGCATGGGACAGGCCGTCCTCGACGAGCTCGGCACCGACGGCTTCTTCGTGAAGGCCGTCCACACCCTGGGCGCTCCCCTGGCCGAGGGCCAGGAGGACGTGCCGTGGCCCTGCAACTCCACCAAGTACATCTCGCACTTCCCCGAGACCCGCGAGATCTGGTCGTACGGCTCCGGCTACGGCGGCAACGCCCTGCTCGGCAAGAAGTGCTACGCGCTGCGCATCGCCTCCGTCATGGCGCGTGACGAGGGCTGGCTCGCCGAGCACATGCTGGTCCTGAAGCTCACCCCGCCGCAGGGCGAGGCGAAGTACGTCGCCGCCGCCTTCCCGTCCGCCTGTGGCAAGACCAACCTCGCCATGCTGGAGCCCACGATCTCCGGCTGGACGGTCGAGACCATCGGCGACGACATCGCCTGGATGCGTTTCGGCGAGGACGGCCGCCTCTACGCGATCAACCCCGAGGCCGGCTTCTTCGGCGTCGCGCCCGGCACCGGTGAGCACACCAACGCCAACGCCATGAAGACCCTCTGGGGCAACTCCGTCTTCACCAACGTCGCGCTCACCGACGACGGCGACGTCTGGTGGGAGGGCATGACCGAGGAACTGCCCAAGCACCTCACCGACTGGAAGGGCAACGACTGGACGCCGGAGTCCGAGACCCCGGCCGCCCACCCGAACGCCCGCTTCACCGTCCCGGCCGGTCAGTGCCCGACCATCGCCCCGGAGTGGGAGGACCCGAAGGGCGTGCCGATCTCGGCGATCCTCTTCGGCGGCCGCCGCGCCTCCGCCGTGCCGCTGGTCACCGAGTCCTTCACCTGGCAGCACGGTGTCTTCCTCGGCGCGAACGTCGCCTCCGAGAAGACCGCCGCCGCCGAGGGCAAGGTCGGCGAGCTGCGCCGCGACCCGTTCGCCATGCTGCCGTTCTGCGGCTACAACATGGGCGACTACATGGCGCACTGGATCAAGGTCGGAGCCGACGCGGACGCCGCGAAGCTCCCGAAGATCTACTACGTCAACTGGTTCCGCAAGAACGAGGCCGGCAAGTTCGTCTGGCCCGGCTTCGGCGAGAACAGCCGCGTCCTGAAGTGGATCGTGGAGCGCCTGGAGGGCAAGGCCGAGGGCGTCGAGACCCCGATCGGCATCCTCCCGACCGCCGACGCGCTCGACACCGAGGGCCTGGACCTGCCGGCGGAGGACCTGGAGTTCCTGCTCAAGGTCGACCGCGACGTCTGGCGCGAGGAGGCCGCCCTGGTCCCCGAGCACCTCAACACCTTCGGCGACCACACGCCGAAGGAGCTGTGGGACGAGTACCGCGCGCTGGTCGAGCGCCTGGGCTGAGCCCGTACCCCTGAGGTACCACTCTGAGGTACCACCGAAGACTCGTGGCGAGTCGCCCCGAACACCGCCCTGACCAGTGGGGTCACGAACGGCTCGCTGCGACGCACACCGGCCCCCGGAGCCCCCTCACGGCTCCGGGGGCCGGTGCATGTCCGCGGGGGGCGCCTCAGAGCAGCGGCTGACCGGCCTCGACCGTCGCGATCGCCCGGCGGCACGCGTCACGGAGCCTCACGAAGTCGCCGTTCCAGCTGCTCGCCCGGCCGCCCCGGCTGTCCGGGTCGTCGAAGAGGCTCTTGCGCAGCTCGGTGGTGAGCTCCAGCTGCGCGCCCATGCCGAGCATGGTCCGGTTGCAGGGGTTCGCGGCGTGGTCGCCGTTGTACTCCGTGAGCAGCGTGGCCCAGGCGGGTGCGAGGGAGTCGATCGCCGGGAAGCCGGCCGCGTTCAGCTCCGTCACCAGTGCCGTACGGAAGGCCTGGTTGCGGCCGCCGACGACCGCCATCCGGCGGTCGCCGGCCGGGGGGTACGTGCCGGTGGGCAGCTTCAGCTGGTCGAACGTGCAGCCGTGCAGGCTGAGTACGTTGAGATGGCCCGCCGCCGTCGCCAGGGCCACATGGTCGTCGCAGTTCTTCGAGGTGACGTGGAGGTCCTTGTTGCCGGCGGAGAGCAGGCCCTCGAACATCCAGTAGTCGTGCGTGGTCGGCAGGACCGGGGCGCCCGCGGCGTCGCCCGGGCTGTAGCCGGCGATGCCCAGGCAGAGTTCGCTGGTGCCGATCTCGATGCCACCGCCGTGCAGCGCGAGGATCGCGGTGCGCCGGAACGGGGCGACGGTGGTCATCGAGGTGTCGAACTGCTCGTGGCGCCGGAACCGGCGGCTGAAGGTGGTGCCCTCCTGGCCGGCCAGCTCACGGTAGAGCGCGGTGTTCGAGGGGTACTCGAGCTCCACCGCGTTCGCCGGGGTGGCGGTGGCCAGTTGGGCGAGCAGCGGGGAGCCCGCCGTCGCCGCCGCGGCCAGGGCCGTGAGGACCGTGCGGCGGGAGGCAGAAATCGGTGCGGAAGCATGATCCGGGGTCATGGCCGGAACATAACCGATCGTGACGGTGGGATGTGGATCTTTCCCCGGCCATGCCACGGAGAGGTGTCAGGTCAGGACTTTCCGCGTTCCTCCAGATAGCGCGTGTGCGTCTGCTGCCGGATCGCCTCCGCGTCCTGAAGGGCGGCGGCGATGGCCGAGGCCTCCTCGTGGAGCGCGGCCAGCTGGCGTTCCAGATGGGACTCGGGGGCCTCGGAACCCGGCGTGACCCGGTGCCACCAGCGGGTCCGTACGAACGTGTCCACCGCCTCCGGGATGTCCTGGCGCACCGCGCGCGCCAGGACGTGCAGGTGCTCCGGGTCGCTGACCCAGCCCGGCGCGAGGAGCGCCTCGACCAGCTCGTCCAGCTCGGTGAGACGGTCGGCCGCCGCCGACGGCAGCTCGACCTCGGTGAGGTACTCCCGCAGGGTCGCGAAGTCCGTCCGCAGGGCGTCGAGCTGCTCGGCCGCGTCCGGGAACGCCGGGGCGGGCGGCCGCTCGGGCGGGGCGATCAGCGCGCCGGCGGCGTACAGGCCGACGACGACCAGCGGCCACAGGGAGCCGGCCGCACCGGTGAGGGAGAGGGCGAGCCCCACGATGCCGCAGGCGCTGCCGGTGAGGTTCTTGCGGGACTCCAGGAACCGCAGGACCGGATTACTGGTAGCCACGGATCTCCTCGAAAGCTCCGTCCAGCGAGCCCTTGTTCGCGTCGAAGAGCCGGCCGCCGGTGAGGGTCGCGATGTGGTCGAGTTCGGCGCGGTCGGAGTCCCCGAAGAGGATCGGGAAGACCGGCGTCCGCTGCTGGGCGGGCGACTGGCTCTTGAAGAAGGCGTCGAACGCGCCGGCCGGGTCGCCGTCGGTGTTCTCGCCGTCCGTCATCAGCACGATCGACGTGAACGTGTCGTCGGCGGTGTCGCTGCCGAGCTGGGAGTACGCCTCCTTGAGGCTGGAGTAGATCGCCGTGCCGCCCGAGGCGGTGAGCCCGCTCGCCTGCGCGCGCATGGCCTCGATGGCCTTGTCCGGGGCGGCCGGGTCGACCGTGTACGTACGGACCTCGTTCCGCTTCACCGAGGAGCCGAAGGGCATCAGGGTGACCGTCTCGCGGTCCCGGAAGTCCCCGGTCAGCTCGGCGAGCGCCGACCTCAGCCGGGGGAGCCGGTCGCCCGCCATCGAGCCCGAGGTGTCGAGGACGTAGACCGTGCGCGAAGGGCGGCGGAGCTTGTTCTCGTACGCGTCGAGGAGGCCGTCGGCGACGGCGCGGCTGCCGGGGAAGGGCAGTTCGCGGCGCTGGTCGGCGGTGAGCGGCTCGGCGAGCTCCACGCCTGGGACCACCGGGCGGCGCAGGGTCCGATTGGTGATCATCCGCTGGGCGGCCGGGGTGCGCAGATGCGCGGTGAGGCTCGCGGCCGCCTGTTTCGCGTCGGCGCTCGCGGAGGTGAGGAGGGTGAAGGGGTAGTCGGCGGTGACCACACCGTCGGCGGGACGGACGACCGTGAGCTTCTCGGGCCCATTGAGCAGCACCGACTCGTAGTTGATCAGCGCGTCCACGTCGGTACGGCGGGACCAGGCGGTCGCCAGCCACCCCGAGGAGCCGGAGGTCAGCTTCTGGCCGCCGAAGAACTCCTTGAGCTTCGGCGTGGCCGCGGCGACGTCCTTCTCGGTGAGCGCGGACTGGGCGCCGGAGAGACCGGAGGCGATGGAGACCAGGGCGGAGAACCCCGAGTTGGACCGGGCCGGGTCCGTCATCCCGTACCCGAGCTTCTTCTCGGCGACGGCCTGGTGGATCTGCGACCAGGTGACCTTCGCCGGGTCCCAGCCGAGGCGGGTCACGGCCGCCGGGCGGATGCCGAGGGCCACCGGCGAGGTCATGACCGGCGTCTCGCCGGTGATCTTCTTCGCGGTGTCGGGGCGCAGCCGCAGATAGTCGTTGGAGGAGAGCCAGACCGCGTCGTACGCCTTCTCGGCGGCACCGGACGCGATCTGCTCGACGGCGTCGAGCGTGCCGACGTAGGTCGGCTCGACGGTGACCCCGGTCGCCTTCCGGGCCTCTTCGAGGACCGGCTCCATGTCGGCCAGCTCGGAGGAGGCGAGGACGCGCAGCGTACGGGGGGAGGCGGCGCCGTCGTCACCCGTGCCGCCGGCGTCCGTGCCGTCGGCGGTGCAGGCGGCCACCGTCAGGGTGGCCAGAAGGGCGACGGCGGCCGTCACACGGCGGCGGAGGGATCTCATGCGAGGCCGCCTTCCAGGGCGCTCGTGCGGCGGGTACGGTCCAGATACGAGCCGGCCGACCGGAGTTCGGCGGTCAGGGACTCGACCGTCGCCGCCATGGACTCGGTCGCCTGGACCTTGTACGTGTCGATCGCGTCGAGCGTCCGGTAGATCTGCTGGAACGCCGTGCGCAGCGTCTCCGCGCCCACCGCCGGGTCCGCCGCGATGCGCTGGATCTCACCGCTCTGCGTCGCCAGCATCTCCGCGTTCCCGCGGATCAGGTCCTCGGTCGTCGAGCGGAGCACATCGACCTGCTCGGCCACCTTGCGCTGGTTCTCCAGCGCGGAGGAGAGCATGACCGCGATCCGCAGCGCCGAGACCGTGGTCGTCGCCGCCCGTTCGACGCCCTTGATCAGCTCGTCGTTGTTGCGCCGGACCACGTCCATCGCCAGATACCCCTGGGCGCATACGGCCAGCTGGGTCAGCAGGTCCTGGTGCTTCTGGCGGACCGGGAAGAGCACGTCCGAGCGGAGCGCGTCCGCCGCTACCGGGTCCGGGGTGAGGGCGATGCGCTCCTCGACGGCCCCGTCGAGGGCCTCGGTGAGCACCGCGTACTCCTGGAGCTTGCCCATGGTCTCCCAGAGCCGGGCCCGCTCGGTCTGCAACGCCGCGTTGTCGCGGCGCAGCTCGTCCTGGCCGCCGCGCAGCGCGCCCACGATCTTGGTCAACGTCCCTTGGGACGAGGCGTACTTGGCGACGTGGTCGCGCAGCTTGTTGCCGCCCGGCAGCTTGGACAGGAACCGGCGCGCCCCCTTCCCGGGGGTGTCACGCGGGTCGAGGTCCTCGACGGTGCGGCGCAGCTCGACGAGCGAGGCACCGACCCGGGACCGGGCGTCCCCGCCGCCCTCGCCGAGCGAACGGACCGTCCGGTCGAGCATGCGGTTCGACTGGGCGGCCGCACTGCGCATCTCGCCCGCCCCGAGCGCCGCGATCTCCCCGATACGGCCCGCGAACTCGGGCGAACGGGTGTCGAGCCCGGCGAGCGAGCCGACGTACTCGACCGCGCGCCGGCTCATCTCCGTGACGACGGACTCGTCCAGCGGGACCAGGCCGGAGGCCTGCTCGGTACGGACCGGGGGCACCGGCTCGGGCGGGGTGAGGATCAGTTGCGCGGTGGCAGGGTCGTTGGGCGTGGTCATGCGGAGTCCCCCTGGTTGCGGGCCCGCTGTGCCATCTCGTGCAGCACCTCGCTGGTGGGCACGGGCGCCTGGCGGACCCCGGTCAGTGTCTGGTTGAGGCGGTCCTTGAGGCCCGCGGTCGCGGCCGTGAACTCGGCGGCCGCGCCCTGCGGGCGGAAGCCGTGACGTACCGCGAGCTTGCGCAACTCCGGGTCGGAGGTCAGGAGTTCGCCGACGGCCCGGCCGTTCTCGGTGAGCGGTACGAGCGTGTGGTCGCTGATCACCGTGGTGTCCGGGTAGAGCACCACGAGATCGCCCATCTGCTGCTTGGCCATGAGCGGGGAGGCCACCTGGGACTCGTACACGAGCACCAGCGGATTGCCGACGCCGCTGACGAAGTCCCGGAAGGGTGCGTCGGAGCTCGACTGCTGGGCGCCCTGGACCCCGATCAGCTTCCGCAGCAGCGGCGCCGTGCGGTCCACGGCCGCCTTGTCGCCGGCGACCTTGCCGCCGTCGGCGACATAGCCGGCCGCGGCGAGGTAGAGGGCGCCGGAGTTGGAGGCGATGGGGTCGGTCGAGGTGATGAAGACCGTGCCGCTCAGCTCGGGGTGGCCGCTCGCTCCCTTGAGCTGCTGCCAGGTCCTGTCCGCCTTCGCGGCCTTCAGATAGGGGTCCATGAGCAGGGTGCCCGTCTGGCCCCCGGAGCCCAGCTGCACCAGACCGTTGTCGGCGAGGACCTCGGCGGCGGCGCGATGGGCGACGACGACCAGCGGCGAGTAGAAGGGCCGCAGCGCGGCGCCCTTCACGTTCTCCTTGGACCGCAGCTCGTCGGCGGGCGCCTTGGAGGACGGGAACGCGAAGTCGTGGCCCTTGAGGGGCAGCTCCTCCATGTCCCAGGACCCTGAGGTCTCCGTCCGTACGGTGAAGCCCTTGTCGGCCAGGGCCTTCACGACCTTCGGGTCGGCGAAGAACTCCGCCTTCTCCGACCCGATCACTCCTCGCACAGTCTTCGTTGCCGTGCCCTTGTCCTTGTCGCCGCCCGCCACGAGGACGGCGGCCACGCCGCCCAGGAGCAGGACGGCAAGGACGATTCCCAGGATGCGTCTCACGAGGGCAGGTTGCTCACGGAAGCCCACATTCCAGGGGGAGTTGGGTGGACGGGGGGTGAAGTGGTGATCCCGGTACAGAACCGGAGTGCGGGGGGGGCGGGTGTGGGGGAGAACGGGCCCGCGCAGGCCCGCGTGTACCGTGATCGCACTCTGGGGAGGGGGTGGCGAGGTGCCGCGGTGGGCGATCGTTCTGCTGGTCGTGGTGGGCTCGGTGGTGGTGCTGGCGCCCGTCGGCCTGCTGGTCGGGTTCGTGTACGTCTACGGGGAGAACCACGAGGACATGCGGTTCCCGTCGGACGACGTGACGGTGGCCCGGTGTGCGGTGGACCCCGTGTCGCAGCGGCCGGTCGCGGAGTTGACGGTCACCAGCCAGGCGGCCGGCAAGGGTACGTACACCGTGATGCTCGACTTCCAGGACCGGGAGGGCCGGTTCGTCGAGACGCGCTACCCGGCCGTCGAGGACCTGTCGCCGGGCGCGACGGACCGGGCCGTCGTCGTGGGATTCCGGCCGATCGAGGGCGGCGAGCCGAGGTGTGTCGTGAGGGAGGCGCGGTTCGAAGCGACGGAGCCCAAGGAGACGGCCTCGCCGTAACGGGGCCGCGTCGCGGGGGAGGTGGCACCCGGGCCGCGCGCCTCCCCGGCACGCGGCCCGGGGCCGTCAGGGGGCGCTGACCAGCTCGGACGAGGCCAGCGCCGCGGTGTGCGCGTCCATGCGCTCGGCGGCGAGGATCGCGGCGGCCGTGTCGGCCCGGGAGGCGGCGACGACCAGGGCGCGGCCCGCGAGGGCGTGGGCGCGCCGGTGGAGCGACGGCGTGTTCGAGCCGCTCAGGCCCGCGTGCCGGGCCGGCGGCGCGCCGCGCAGCCGCGCGACCTGCCGGGCGATGAGGTCACCGGCCTCCGTGTCGCCCAGCTCGTCCGTGACGGCGAGGAGGGCGGCGAGGTGTCCGGCGAGCTGGATGTCCAGCTCCTCCTCGCGGGAGCGGTGCGGGTACGCGTCCTGGTCGTCGTCGGCCATCCGGTGGACCGACTTCGTGCGGATCGGTTCGTACATGGGACGGCCTCCTGAGGTATCTCTGGATCCATCCTAGCTTGGATTCAATCTAAAGTTGAGTGCGGTCCGAGAGTGAGGCCCTGGGCAGCACCCGCCGCACCCGAGGCGTGGCAGGTCAGTGCTGGCTGTATCCGTCCAGGAAGGTGCCGATCCGGGTCACCGCGTCCGCCAGGTCGCCGGCGTTCGGCAGCGTCACGATCCGGAAGTGGTCCGGCTCGTGCCAGTTGAAGCCGGTCCCGTGGACCACCATGATCTTCTCGGCCCGCAGCAGGTCGAGGACCATCTTGCGGTCGTCCTTGACCTTGTAGACGCTCGGGTCGAGCCGCGGGAAGAGGTACAGCGCGCCCTTCGGCTTCACACAGGTCACGCCCGGGATCTGCGTCAGCAGGTCGTACGCCACGTCACGCTGCTCCAGGAGCCGCCCGCCCGGCAGCACCAGGTCCTCGATCGACTGCCGGCCCTGCAGGGCGGCGGCCACCGCGTGCTGCGCCGGCATGTTGGCGCACAGCCGCATGTTGGCGAGGATCGTGAGGCCCTCGATGTACGAGGTGGCGTGGGCCTTGGGGCCGCAGACCGCGAGCCAGCCGGAGCGGAAGCCGGCCACCCGGTAGTTCTTGCTCATCCCGTTGAACGTCAGGACGAGGAGATCGGGGGCGATCGCGGCGGTGGGGGTGTGTGTGGTGCCGTCGTAGAGGATCTTGTCGTAGATCTCGTCCGAGCAGACGACCAGGTTGTGGCGGCGGGCGATCTCCGTGAGGGAGCGCAGCATCTCGTCGTCGTAGACGGCGCCCGTGGGGTTGTTCGGGTTGATGATCACGATCGCCTTGGTGCGGTCGGTGATCTTCCGCTCGATGTCGGCGAGGTCCGGCATCCAGTCCGCCTGCTCGTCGCAGCGGTAGTGCACGGCCGTACCGCCGGCCAGGGAGACCGAGGCGGTCCACAGCGGATAGTCCGGGGCGGGGACGAGCACCTCGTCGCCGTCGTCGAGCAGCGCCTGCATCGACATCTGGATCAGCTCGGAGACACCGTTGCCGAGGTAGATGTCCTCGACGGAGAGCGGGATGCCCTTGGTCTCGTAGTGGCTCATCACCGCGCGGCGGGCGGACAGCAGGCCCTTCGCGTCGCCGTAACCGTGTGCGTCGGCGAGGTTGCGCAGCACGTCCTCGAGGATCGCCGGCGGGCACTCGAACCCGAAGGCGGCCGGGTTTCCGGTGTTGAGCTTGAGGATGCGATGACCCGCGGCCTCAAGCCGCATCGCCTCTTCGAGCACCGGACCCCGGATTTCGTAACAGACGTTGGCGAGCTTCGTGGACTGGATCACCTGCATGTCGAGAGCTTACGGCGGTGCGGCGCGGGACGCCTCGTGTTTTGGGACACGTCGGGCAGAACGGAGGGCCGTCTGGGCGGGGCAGGGGGGTGACCTCGCGCGCCGGCGCGCGGCGCCCGCTCCGTAGAATGCGCGGCCATGAGCCACCAGGACGACCTCGCCGCCGCCCCCCGGAGCCGCCGCCGTCATGCCACGAAGCGGCGGGCCCGGGGCGGGCGCCGCCTGCTGGCGGGTGCCGGTGTCGTCGGCCTCGGGCTGCTGGCCGCCGTCCTCTCCGGAGCGTTCCGGCCGGGGCAGACCGGCGGGGCGCCGGCGGGGGACGACGGGCGGCCGGGAATGCCGTCGCTGATCCAGGCCGATCCCTCGGGCGACGACGGGTCGGGTACGAGCGGCACGTCGGCGCCGTCCTCGACCTCCGCGCCCCGGTCCGCGTCCGCCTCCCCGTCGACGTCCGTGCAGGCGAACGCCTCCGCCACGGCGACCACGCGTCCCACCGCGACGGACGACGCGTCCTCGGACGGCTCGGTCGACGGTGCCACGAGCGACAGGCCCGGGAAGTCGGGATCGGCCCCCGGGCAGTCGAAGCGGCCGAAGTGAGGCAGGACGCCGTGGCGTGGTGGAGCCGTGCGGGGAGTGTCACCGGTTGCCGGTGGCTGGGGGCGTTCGGCGCGCTCGCCGTCACCGTGGGCGGCTATGCGGCCGGCACGCTCCCGGCGCGTGAGCCGTGGGGGGTGTGGACGGCCCGGGGGTCCGTACCGGCCGTGGCCGGCGCCCTCCTCGCGTACCTCGGCCTGACGCTGCTCGTCGTGGCCTGGTGGCGGTACGGGGTCCTGCTGGCCCGTGGCCTACGGGACGCCAGGGAGCGGGTCCTCTCCACGCTCACGTGGTGGACCGCGCCGCTGGTGCTCGCGCCACCGCTGTACAGCGCCGACGTCTACAGCTACATCGCGCAGGGCGCCATGGTCCTGGAGGGGTACGACGTGTACGGGGCGGGGCCGTCGGTCCTCGGCCCCGGCGACCTCGGGGCGGACGCGGCGGCGAGCGTCGGCGGGAACTGGACGGACACCCCGGCGCCGTACGGACCCGTCTTCCTCGTCCTCGCCCGGGCGGTCGTCCAGCTGACCGGCGGCGAGATCGTGCCGGCCGTGCTCGGCATGCGACTGATCGCCCTCGGCGCGCTCGCGCTCATCGTCTGGGCCGTTCGGGGGCTGGGGGGCGGCGGCGGTGCGCTCTGGCTGGCCGCGCTCAACCCGCTGCTCCTCATCCACGTCGCCGGCGGGATGCACAACGACGGCCTGATGATCGGGCTCATGCTCGGCGGGGTGCTGCTGGCGCAGCGGGGGCGGTGGGTGCTCGGCTGCGTACTCGTCGGACTCGCCATGATGATCAAGTCGCCGGCGGCGGTCGCGTTGCTCTTCGTCGGGGTGATGATCGCGCGGCGCGACGGTGGCGTACGGGGCGTGGCGAAGGGGCTCGTACTGCCGGGGCTCGTGGCGGGCGCGGTCGCCGTGGGCGCGACGGTGGCGGCCGGGACCGGGTTCGGCTGGCTGCGCACGCAGAGCGTCGCCGGGGCGATCCACACCGCGCTGTCGCTGACCAGCGACGTGGGGCTGGGCCTCGGGCTGCTCCTGGCGGACGACCCCGATCCGGTGAAGGGCGTGGTCCAGAAGCTCGGGCTGCTGGCGGCCGTGGCGATCATCCTGACGCTGGCATGGCGGGCGTGGAAGGGGCGGATCGATCCGGTGCCCGGGCTCGGGCTGTCGCTGGTGGCCCTTGTGGCGCTCTCGCCGATGGTGCAGCCCTGGTACCTGCTGTGGGGCGTCGTCGTGGTGGCCGCGACGCCGGCCTGGCGTACCCGGGTGGGACAGGTGCTCGCCGTCGTGTCGGCGGCGCTCGCTTACGAGACCGCGCCCTCCGGGGCCACGCCGTGGTACGGCTTCGTGGCGGCGGGCGTGGTGCTCGCCCTGGGACTCGTGTGGGCGCGGCGGGAATCGTGGGCAGGGCCCGCCGAAGGGATCGCGCCGTCGGTCCCGGCGCGTCGGACGGCGCAGGACGACCAGGCCGCCAAGCCGTCGTAGACGGCGCGCGGGAGGCCGCCGGCGGCGCGGGGGGCACCAGGCTGTGACCCGTTCGGACGGCGCGGGGACGGGCGCTCGACGGGTGGCCGCTCGATAGCGTTCCCGGCGGGGCACCTCGGAGCGGCCGACGTGCGGGAGGGAGGCCGTACCGTGCTGCTTCAGGCGATCGGGGCCCTGCTGCCCGCCGCACTCGCCGTCGCGCTCAGCCCCTTCCCGCTGATCGCCGTCGTACTGATCCTGACCGGCCGGCACGGACGCCGCAACGGCACGCTGTTCGCCTTCGGCTGGGTCGCCGGACTCGCGGTCGTCGCCACCGTGGTCGTGGTGCTGTTCGGCGCGGCCGACGAACCCGACAGCACCTCCTCCTCGGTCGCGGACTGGGGCCGGGTGGTCGCCGGAGCCGCAATGATCGCCCTCGGGGTGCGCAAGTGGTGGCTGCGGCCGAGGGCGGGTGACGATGTCGAGGAGCCGCGATGGATGGCACGGCTGGACGGCGTGACGGCAGGGCGGTCATTGCTTCTAGGCGCGCTTCTGTCGGGCGCCAACCCCAAGAACTTCGTCCTGACGGCGTCGGCCGCCACGGCGGTCGTCGAAGCGGGCCCCCACGAGGTCGATCTCGTGGTGGCCGTCGCCGTCTTCGTGCTCCTCGGTTCCTGCTCCGTCCTCGGGGCCGTCGCCGTCGAGCTCGTCGGCGGCCGGCGAGCGGGGGCGCTCCTGGACGGTGTTCGGAGGTTCATGGTCGCCAACAGCACCGTGATCATGGTGATCGTGCTGCTCCTCCTGGGCGCCGACGTGCTCGGCGACGGGCTCACCGGAATCGGCCGGTGACGCGGCCGCGCACCGGACACCCGTCACGTCACGGCTGCCTCCTGACGGCCCGGCCGGCCAGGACATCGGTCCGCCTGCCGTCCTCGATCACGAACTCTCCGCCGATCAGCACGTGCGGTATGCCCACCGGGAGGGTGCGGGGGGCCGCGTACGTCGAGCCGGCCGCGACCGTTGCCGGGTCGAAGAGGACCAGGTCCGCCACGTAGCCCTCGCGGACCAGGCCGCGGTCCGGGAGGCGGAGCCGGGCTGCCGGGCGGGACGTCAGGTGCGCCACGCACTCCTCCAGCGACAGGACGCCCTCGTCCCGCGCGTACTTCCCGAGGTACTCCGGGAACGTCCCGTACGCCCGCGGGTGCGGCTTGAGGCCCTGGAGGATGCCGTCCGAACCGCCCGTGTGGACCCGGTGGCGCATGATCGTGCGGACGTTCTCCTCGTGCCCGACGTGCTGGAGGATCGTCGAGCCGAGCCGGTCCTCGATCAGCAGACGGCGGGCCGTCACCCACGGCGCCTCGCCGCGCATCTCGGCGGATCGGGCGATCGTCCTGCCCACGCAGTGCGCCAGAGCCGGGTCGCTCACCCCGGAGATCTCGATCGTGTCCCACTCGATCGGCACCCCGTGGCAGCCGTCCGAGCCGAGCTCCTCCAGGTGGTGGCGGATGCGTTCCGAGGTCTCCGCGTCCCGGAGCCGCGCCAGGACCGCCTCCGGGCCGCCCTCGCTCGCCCAGCTCGGCAGCATCGCCACGAGAGTCGTGCAGCCGGGCGTGTACGGGTACGTGTCGAGAGTGATGTCGGAGCCCCGCTCCAGCGCCTCGTCGAGGAGAGCCAGGAGGTCCTGCGCCCTGCCCTTGTTCACGCCGAAGTTCATCGTCGCGTGCGCCAGGTGCAGCGCGCAGCCCGCGTCCCGGGTGAGGGCGACCATCTCCTCGTACGCCTGGAGCGCACCGGCGCCGTACGAGCGGTGGTGCGGGCAGTAGTAGCCGCCGTACGCCGCCACGACCTTGCACAGTTCCGTGAGTTCGGAATCGGGCGCGTACATGCCGGGGGTGTAGGTCAGGCCCGAGGACATGCCCACCGCGCCCTGCTCCATGCCCTCCGCGACGAGCTGCCGCATCCGGTCCGTCTCGGCCTCGGTCGCCGGGCGGTCGTCCCAGCCGACCGCGTACATGCGTACCGTCCCCTGGGGGATCAGATACGCCGCGTTCACCGCGATCCCGCGGTCGAGACGGTCCAGGTACTCGCCGACCGTGCGCCAGTCGAAGTCGATGTCGGAGCCGTCGCCGTTCCAGCCCGTGATCGACCGGCGGACCTCCGCGAGCGTGCGGTCGTCGACCGGGGCGTACGACAGCCCGTCCTGGCCCAGGACTTCGAGGGTCACGCCCTGCGCGGCCTTCGCGGTGTGCTCCGGGTCGCGGAGCAGCGCGAGGTCGCTGTGGGCGTGCATGTCGATGAAGCCGGGGGACAGGGCGAGGCCCTCGGCGTCCAGGACGCGCCGGGCGGTGGGGCGCTGGCAGCCCGCCGCCGCGGCCTCCTTGACGATGGCGGCGATCCGGCCGCCGTCGACGGCGACGTCGGCGCGGTACGAGTCCCCGCCCGAGCCGTCGATGACGTCCACGTCGCGGATGACCAGGTCCATGGTGGCCGGCTCCTCTAGAAGAAGGTACGGATGTAGTCGACGACCGTGCCGTCCGCCTCGACCAGCGGGATCAGCTGCCACTTGTCGAAGGACGTACAGGGATGGGACAGGCCCATGCCCAGCCAGTCGCCCACCTCGATCTCGGCGCCCGGTTCCGTCCGTACCCAGCCGTGCTGGTCGGACAGGCCGGTGACCGCGATGCCGTCGGCGGGGCGGACCGCGCCCGTGCGGGCGTCGCGGACGACCTGCGCCTCGGGGAGGTGGAGGTCGTACGCGGCGTCGCGCTTGCCCGCGTTGGTGAACGCCTGCTCGGGCGTCGGGCGGGAGACGACCTGCGCCCAGAGCCGGAACGCGGGCTGGAGCGCGCCCTCGTCGGGGACCCGGTTGAACGGGGTGAGCTCGCGGTAGTGGCCGGAGTCGTGCGAGACGTAGGCGCCCGATCGGAGCAACTTCAGTACCGGGAGGGAGAGTCCGGGGATCTCCGCGAAGACGTCGGCGACCGCGTCGAACCAGGCGCTGCCGCCCGCGCTGATCACGATCTCCTCGATCTCCGGGGAGAAGCGGCCGGCCTTGTCGAACTCCACGGCGATGGCGGTCAGTCGGCGCAGCCAGGCGTGGACGCGGTCGGTGTCCGCCCGCGGGACCTCGCCCTCGTAGCCCGCCACGCCGACCAGGCGCAGGGTCGTGGTCGTGGCGACGGCGTCGGCGACGGCGGTGCAGTCGGCCTCCGTACGGGCTCCGGTACGGGCTCCCTCGCCGCCGCCGAGCTCGACGACGACGTCCACGGGCCGGCGGGCGCCCGCCTCGGTGAGCGCCTCGTCCATCAGCTCCACGCCGCGCACGGAGTCGACGTAACAGACGAAGCGGAAGTCGGGGTCCGTGTCGAGCTCGGAGGCCAGCCAGCGGAGGGCGGGGGCGTCGACGAGTTCGTTGGCGAGGAAGATCCGTGCGATGCCGTGGGCGCGGTAGACGCGGGCCTGGTGCGGGACGGCGGCGGTGATGCCCCAGGCGCCGTGCTCCAGCTGGCGGTCGAAGAGCTGCGGAGCCATCGAGGTCTTGCCGTGCGGGGCGAAGGCGAGGCCGTGGCGTTCGGCGTACGTCTCCAGGAGGCGGAGGTTGTGCTCGACGGACTCGGCGGAGAGGGCGAGGACGGGGGTGGTGAAGCCGCCCGTGAAGAGGTTGCGGCGCTGGGCGGCCAGCTCGCCGACGGTCATGCCTTCGGCGTCCGGGGGCAGGGCCTTGAAGCGGTGGTCGACACGCTCGTTGGCCAGCTGAGGGGTGGGCCGGTCGGCGGGCATGGAGTCCTCCTCGTCGAGGTGTTGCACGATGTGCAACGGTCATTGCGCATATCGCTTGAGGCTGTCTAACATCCGGGCCAACGCCGGGTCAATGGACCCGTACGACCGACGAGGAGTCCGCACGTGACCGGAGCCCCGCCCGTGGACGCGCCGCCCGTGGACGTCGTCTGCCTCGGCGAGTCCATGGTCACCTTTCTGCCCTCCCGGCCGGGCCGCCTCGCCGACGCCCCCTCCTTCGCCCGCACCATAGGCGGCGCCGAGTCCAACGTGGCCTGCGCGCTGGCCGCGGCCGGGCACCGCGCGAAGTGGGTGAGCCGGGTGGGCGCGGACGGCTTCGGCGACCACCTGGTGGAGGCGATCGGGGCGTACGGGGTCGACGTGTCGGCGGTGGGACGGGACGCCGTGCGGCCCACCGGGATCTACTTCCGTACCGCCACGGACCGGGCGACGGCCGGGCACGAGGTCGCGTACTACCGGGCGGGGTCCGCGGCGTCGGCGATGTCGCCGGCGACCGTGCCGTACGACTCCGTCGCGGACGGACGGGTGCTGCACCTGTCGGGCATCACGGCCGCGCTGTCGGACGACTGCCTGGGCCTGATGCGCTCGCTGACCGCGCCACGGGCAGGCCGGCCGGTCGTCTCGTTCGACGTGAACTTCCGCGCGGGACTGTGGCGCGACGCGTCGGTCGGCGGCCGGGTGCTGCTCGAGCTGGCGCGGGGCGCGTCCGTGGTGTTCGTGGGGGAGGACGAGGCGGAGGAGGCGTGGGGGGTGTGCGGGGCGGCCGCGGTGCGGGCCGCGCTGCCGGAGCCGGAGGTTCTCGTGGTGAAGCGGGGTGCGGCGGGTGCGGTCGTGTTCGAGCGCCGCGCCGAACAGGGAGCCCCACCCCCGGACCCCCGCGCCTCACACGTCGGCGAGGCCGGGTTCGATCCCCGCGCCGTCAACTCCGGCGGGGCTGGAAGCGACGCCGTCACCACCGTCCCCGCCCCCCGCGTCGACGTCGTCGCGGCCGTCGGTGCCGGTGACGCCTTCGCCGCAGGGTTCCTCTCCGGAACCCTTCGGGGGCTGCCCGTTCGGGAACGGATCCGGCACGGGCACCTGATGGCCGCCGCCGCGCTCACCGTCCCCGGGGACCTGGGCGCCCCCGCCCGTACCGCACACGCCGACCGTCTCGTCGCCCTCGACGACGAGGGCTGGGGGAGACTGCACCTCGGCCCCGGCTGGACCGGGGAGGACCAGGAGGTACGTACGCCATGAGCCAGACCGTCGACCGCGCGCTCAGCATCCTGCCGCTGCTCGCCCAGGGGCCCGCCGACCTCGGACAGGTCGCCGACCGGCTCGGGGTGCACAAGTCCACCGCGCTCCGGCTGCTCCGCACCCTGCACGAGCACGGGCTCGTCTACCGCCAGCAGGACCAGCGCTACCGCCTCGGCGCCCGCCTCTTCGCCCTCGCGCAGGAGGCCGTCGAGAACCTCGACATCCGGGAGATCGCGCACCCCCACCTCACCGCGCTCAACGAGCAGATCGGACACACCGTCCACCTCGCCGTGTACGAGGAGAGCGAGGTCCTATACATCGACAAGGTCGAGAGCCGCTACCCCGTCCGGATGTACTCCCGCATCGGCAAGCCCGTCGCGATCACCGTCGCCGCCGTCGCCAAACTGCTGCTCGCCGACCTCCCCGAGCCCGAGCGGCGCGCCGTCGCCGGAAAGCTCGACTACCCCATGTACACGCCCCGTTCGACCCCCAACGCGGCCGCCTTCCTCAAGGAGCTTGCGACCGTACGCGAACAGGGCTGGGCCACCGACCTCGGTGGCCACGAGGAGTCCATCAACTGCATCGGCGCCCCCATCCGCGGCGCCGACGGCCGCGTCGTCGCCGCCATGTCGGTCTCGGCGCCCAATGTGGTCGTGACGGCCGAGGAACTCCTCACCCTGCTCCCGCTGGTGCGCCGCACCGCCGACGCCATCAGCCGGGACTACTCAGGCAACACCCCTACCAAGGACCGGACATGACCGAGAAGATCGCCCTGACCCCCGCCACCCACACCGCCCCGCCCGCGAAGTTCTCGCACGGCGTCAAGAAGAGCAACATCCTCCAGGTCGCCGGCCAGGTCGGCTTCCTGCCCGCCGAGGAGGGCAAGGCACCCACCCCGGCCGGCCCCACCCTGCGCGAGCAGACCCTCCAGACCTTCGCCAACGTCAAGGCGATCCTGGAGGAGGGCGGCGCGAGCTGGGACGACGTGATGATGATGCGCGTCTACCTCACCGACGTCGACCACTTCGCCGAGATGAACGAGATCTACAACGCGTACTTCGAGGAGCAGGGCCTCAAGGCGCCCGCCTCGGCCCGTACGACGGTCTACGTCGGCCTCCCCAAGGGCCTCCTCATCGAGATCGACGCCCTCGCGGTCCTCGGCTGACCTGGACTGATCTTCCTGAAACCGCCGCTCCACGGCACGGCGTCCGCCCCGGGACGCCGTGCCGCGCTCCCCCCTACCCAAAAACGAGGCCCCCCTTGCTGCTCGCCGCCGCACCTCCCGCCGCCGAGACCCCACCCCACACGGGTGGTCTGCTGATGCTGATACCGGGTACCGCCGGACTGCTCACCGTCGCCGCCCTCGGTATCGCCCTCCTCCTCGTCCTGATCATCAAGGTCAGGCTGCAGCCGTTCGTCGCCCTGCTCGCCGTCTCCATCAGCGTCGGCCTCGCCGCCGGTCTCTCCGTCACCGAACTCTTCGGCACGGTCCAGAGGTCCGCCGCCACGTCCGTCATCGAGACCGGCATGGGCGGCATCCTCGGCCATGTCGCGATCATCATCGGCCTCGGCACCATGCTGGGCGCGATCCTCGAGGTCTCCGGCGGCGCCGAGGTGCTGTCCTCCCGCCTCCTCGGCCTCTTCGGCGAGAAGCGGGCGCCGCTGGCGATGGGCCTCACCGGGCTGATCTTCGGCATCCCGGTCTTCTTCGACGTCGGCATCTTCGTCCTCGCGCCGATCGTCTACGCGGCCGCCAAGCGGTCCGGAAAATCGATTCTGCTCTACTGCATGCCGCTCCTCGCGGGTCTCTCCATGACCCACGCCTTCCTGCCGCCGCACCCCGGTCCCGTCGCGGCCGCCGGACTCCTCCACGTCTCGCTCGGCTGGGTCATCCTGATGGGCATCGTCGTCGGCATCCCCGCCGTCCTCGCCGCCTGGGCCTACGCCGCCTGGATCGGCAAGCGCATCTTCGTCGAGGTCCCGCAGGACATGGTCGAGGCCGCGGAGGACGCCAAGGCCCAGGTCGCCGCCGAGCGCAAGGACGGTGCCTCCGAGGCGCCCGTCTCCCTCGCCACCGTGCTCCTCATCATCGGTACGCCGCTGGTCCTCATCCTCGCCGCGACCTTCTCCTCCATCGCCCTGGACGAGTCGACCGCCCGCTCCGTGATCGAGTTCTTCGGCAACCCGTTCGTCGCCCTGACGATCGCGCTCCTCCTCGCGTACTACCTGCTCGGCATCCGGCGCGGCTGGTCCCGCAAGTCCCTGGAGCAGGTGTCCACGTCCTCGCTGAAGCCGGTCGGCAACATCCTGCTCGTGGTCGGCGCCGGCGGTGTCTTCGGCGCGGTCCTCAAGGCGAGCGGTGTCGCACAGGCGCTCTCCGACACCTTCAACGACGTCGGCCTGCCGGTGATCGTCCTCGCCTACCTGATCTCGCTCGTCCTGCGCGTCGCGCAGGGCTCGGCTACGGTCGCCATCGTCACGACCGCCGGCATCGTGCTGCCCCTGGTCGAGGGCGGCGACCACTCGCAGGCGTTCCTGGCCCTGGTCATCATGGCCATCTCGGCGGGCTCGATCTTCGCCTCGCACGTCAACGACGGCGGCTTCTGGATCGTGTCCAAGTACTTCGGCATCTCGGAGCGGGACACCCTGAAGTCCTGGACCGTCCTGGAGTCCGTCCTCTCGCTGGCCGGCTTCGCGGTCGCGGCCGCCCTGAGCCTGGCGGTCTAGGGCTCCGCGCGGAAACGAGGGAAGGGCGCCCCGGAGTCCCGGGGCGCCCTTCCCGTACCGTCAGCTCGCGCCGGCGGCCCGTACCGTCAGCTCGTGCAGTACTGCGCCTGCTTGCCGATCGAGCGGTACATGCAGTCCGCGTTCTCCAGGAGCTGGAGGACGGCGTCCCTGTTGCGGCTGGTCTCGCGTTCGATCACCTCGTCGGGCGGGTAGAAGCCGCCGTTCCAGGACGAGGCCGGATACATCTCGAAGGTGTAGCCGAAGATCTTGTGCGCGCCCCAGAGGTAGTCGTCGATCGACCCGTCCGTGATGTACAGGTCGCTGGACTGCTCGGGGGTGTAGCCGTTGCTGGCCGCCATCTTCTGGCCGACGGTCGCGAACGCGTCGCGGTCGTCCTGGGTCAGGCCCGGCGCGGTGTTCGCGGTGGTCCAGCCGTAGGGCCAGAGCACCAGCTCGCTGTACGTGTGGAAGTCGATCGCCGCCCTGATCTGCTGCTTGCCGCCCACCACGCGCGACCGGACGAAGTCGGCGACGACCTTCACCTCGGGGGCCGACTCGGGGGCTGTGCCCCGGTAGGTCTCGGAGCTCTTGGAGCCGGAGGAGCCTCCGCAGCAGCCCCACTTGTAGTCCCAGTTCCGGTTCATGTCCGTACCGACGTAGGACGAGCCGGAGTTGGGCTGCCGGTTCTTGCGCCAGCTGCGGTAGGAACCGGAGGCGATGTCGTACTCGCCGCCGTCCGGGTTGAGGTCCGGCACGATCCAGATCTCGCGGTTGTTCACCATGTTCGTGACACGGCTGTCGGAGCCGTAGCCCGCGCCGAGCTCGCGCAGCAGGTAGAGCGCCATCTCGACGGTCAGATGCTCACGGGCGTGCTGGTGGTGGGTGAAGAGCACCTCGGGCTCGGCCTCGTCCGTGCCGACGTTGTCGCTGATCTTGATGGCGACGATGTCCCGGCCCTGGTACGTCTTTCCGATGACCCGCTTGTTCATGATGTTCGGGTACTGGGTGAGGCGCTGGTCGATCTCCGCGTTCATCTCCGCGAAGTTGTGGTACTTCGAGTCGGCGGAGGGGAAGTCGAAGGGCTCGACGGCCATGCCCTTGACCGACCGGTCCGGCGGCGCGGGCAGCGCCTCCGGGCGGTGGCCGAGCGCGCGGAGCTTGCGCAGCTGGGCGGAGTTGGCGCTGACGACGACGCTGTGGTCGTCCGCCTCGTCGATCGAGACGCCGGTCGCGGCGAGCGCGGTGCGTTCGGCGACCGTGGACGGGCCGTGGATCTCGTACTGGCGGATCACTTCCTCGGTGGCGGCGGTCGGTTCCGAGTCGGCTCCGGCCTGGTACGCGCCGGCGGAGAGAGGCGCCGCGAGGGCGAGCGCCAGAAGGGCCGCGAGGGTGGCGGACCTTCTTCCGCGGGTTCGAAGTCGCATGCTGTCTCCTGGGTGGGGAGTGTGGGGGTGTGCGACAGGCTGTGCGGGTGTCAGGGCACATCGTCCGGCGCTGACATGAACTGGTCAAGAGGGAGTTCGGCCATGCCCTCTTGTGCTGCCGCGTCGCACCCGCTTTGGTGACCTGGGCCAACCAGCAGATCACACAGGACGGGTGAAAGGCGGTCGGACATGGCGGAGATCGCTCGGGAGGAGGGCACCGGTGACACGGTCGCCCGCCCGCGCAAGGCCGCGTGGCGGTCCATCGGCCCCGGCATCGTGGTCGCGGCCACCGGCGTCGGCGCCGGAGACCTGGTCGCGACCCTGGTCGCGGGCTCGAAGTTCGGCTACACACTGCTCTGGGCCGCCGTCATCGGCTGCCTCGTCAAGATCTCCCTCGCCGAGGCCGCGGGCCGCTGGCACCTGGCCACCGGCCGCACCCTCTTCGACGGCTGGCGCAGCCTCGGCTCGTGGACCACCGTCTACTTCGTCGGCTACGTCGTCGTCTGGGGCTTCGTCTACGGAGCGGCCGCGATGTCCTCCAGCGCCCTGCCGCTCGGCGCGCTCTTCCCCGGCCTCATGGACCTCAAGGCCTGGGCGGTGCTGTGCGGTCTGGTCGGCCTCGTCTTCGTCTGGTTCAACCGGTACGCCGTCTTCGAGAAGGTCATGACCGTCCTGGTCGGCGTGATGTTCGTCGTCACCGTCTATCTGGCCGTGCGCGTCACGCCCCACCTCGGCGACGCCGTCGCCGGACTCGTCCCGGTCCTCCCCGCCGGCTCCCTCGTCTACACCCTCGGCCTGGTCGGCGGCGTCGGCGGCACCATCACCCTGGCGGCGTACGGCTACTGGATCAACGCCAAGGGCTGGCGGGACAGCGGCTGGATGAAGGTGATGCGGCTCGACAACCGCGTCGCCTACGTCACCACCGGCATCTTCGTCGTCGCGATGCTCTTCGTCGGCGCCGAGCTGCTGCACTCCTCCGGCATCGCGATCGCCAAGGGGGACAAGGGGCTCCTCGACCTCAGCGGCGTCCTGTCCGAGCGGTACGGGAACGCCACCGCGAAGCTCTTCCTGGTCGGCTTCTTCGCCACCTCCTTCACCTCGCTCATCGGGGTCTGGCACGGCGTCAGCCTGATGTTCGCCGACTTCGTGGCGCACTACCGGCCCGCCCTCGTCCCCGCCGGCACGGAACGCGACAAGTCGCTGCCGTTCCGCGCGTACCTCCTCTGGCTCACCTTCCCGCCGATCGCACTGCTCTTCCTCGACCAGCCGTTCGGGCTCGTCATCGTGTACGGCGTGATCGGCGCGTTCTTCATGCCGTTCCTGGCGCTGACCCTGATCCGCCTCCTGAACTCCTCCCGTACCCCCGCCGAATGGCGCAACGGGCCGCTGAGCAACACGATGCTCGCGGCGGCCGGGCTGCTCTTCGTCGTGCTCTGCGTCCAGCAGGTGCGCGAACTGCCCTGGTGAGTGGGCCCCTGGCGGGCGAACTGCCCTGGTGAGAGGGGTGTGCACGCGCGGACAGCGCCGCCGGGGGAGCGGCGGCGCTGCACGTACGCGATGTCCCCGCTACGGGAGGTTGTGCACGTGCGGTCCGACCGCGTTGGACCAGGCGTTGCCGGCCGTCGCGTCCCAGTTGGTCGACCAGGTCATCGCACCGCGCAGGTTGGGCCAGGTCTGCGAGGGCTTGAACGAACCGCAGTTGGTGCCGCGTGCCAGGCAGTCGAGCGCGTTCCTCACGATCGACGGGTCGACGTAGCCGCTGCCCGCGCCACGGGTCGAGGCCGGCACGCCGAGTCCGACCTGGGAGGCGTCGAGGCCGCCCTGGAGCTGGATGCAGGCGAGCGCGGTGAGGAAGTCCACCGAACCCTGGCTGTACACCTTGCCGTCGCAGCCGAGCATCGAACCGCTGTTGTAGTACTGCATGTTGACGACCGTGAGGATGTCCTTCACGGCCAGCGCGGTCTTGAAGTACTCGGTGCCCGTGTTCTGCATGTCGATGGTCTGCGGGGCCATCGTCAGCACCATCGACGAACCGGCCTTGGCGGAGAGCTGGCGCAGCGCCTTCGTCAGGTACGTGGAGTTGATGCCGTGCTCCAGGTCGATGTCGACCCCGTTGAAGCCGTACTCCTGCATCAGGGCGTACGCGCTGTTCGCGAAGGCGGTGGCGGAGGCGTCACTGTTGATCGTGACGTTCCCCTTCTCGCCGCCGACCGAGATGATGACCGACTTGCCGGCCGCCTTCTTGGCCGCGACGTCGGCCTTGAAGTCGGCGACGGAGGCGTAGCCGACGGCCGGGTCGAGGTTGAAGACGATCTGGCCGGGCGTGGTCGTGGAGTCGGCGAAGGAGACGGCGATGATGTCGTACTGCGCCTGCACGTCCCGCAGCTTCTGGACGGTGGCGCCGTTGTTGAAGTTCTGCCAGTAGCCGGTCAGCGCGTGCTTGGGGACGGACGGGCCGGGGCCCGGGTTGGTGGTGCCGGTGCGGGCCGAGACGGCTGTGGACCTGGCCGACTCGCCCGCCGCGTTGGTGGCGGAGACCTGGAACTGGTACGAGGTGTTGGCGGCGAGGCCCGTCACGGTGGCCGAGGTGCCGGAGACGGTCTGCGCGAGCGCGCCGTCACGGTAGACCTTGTAGCCGGTGGCGCCGGAGACGGCGTTCCAGCTCAGCGCGACCGAGGACGAGGTGACCGTGCCCGCGGCGAGGCCGGCCGGGGTCGACGGGACGACCGGGTCGGGGTCGGTGCCGCCGCCCCCGTCGGGGCCGAAGACGGAGACGTCGTCGACGTGGTAGGCGGCCTGGCCGTACCAGCCGTGGGTGTAGACGGTCACCGAGGTGGTGCTCGCACCGGTGGTGAAGCTGGTGGTCAGCTGCTTCCAGGAGGAGCTGTCGGGGGTCCAGGTGGAGACGTCCGTGGTCCCGGTCCCGCTCGCGCCGAGGTAGGCGTACCCGCCCTGGACCCAGGCGCTCAGGGTGTACGTGGAGTTGGGCTTGACGGTGACGACCTGGCTGCAGCGGGCGTTGTCCTGGCCGGCCGGGGTCGCCTTGAGGGCGCCCGCCCCGGTCCGTACCGGCGAGGAGACCGCGGCGCCGCTTCCCGCGGTACAGGTCCAGTTGGCGGTGCCGGACTCGAAGCCCGCGTTCTTGGCCACGTTGACGTCCGCGGCCTGGGCGGTGCCCGCGCCGCCGACGAGAACGAGCCCGGAGCCGACGGCGAGCGCGAGGGCGCTGCCGATCCATCTGCGCGAGCGTGTGGTGGTGCGGTCCACTTTGCTGCCTCCGGTGGGGGAGTGTGGGAGGGGTCGGGAACGGTGGCCACCGCTTGGGGGAACAAGCTGGTCCAGACCAATCGACTTGTCAAGACCTCTGGCGGGGAGGGGGAGTTGACGGGGGCCGGGCGTGAGGGCCTGGCGCGCACTGCCGCAGGGCCTGGGCGGGGGCTTGGGTGGGGCCTGCGTGAGGCGCGGGCGCGGACCCGTGCGGGCCCACGCGCGGACCCATGCGGGGGCCCACGCGGGGCCCACGCGAGGGCCCATGAAGGGCCCAGTGTCAAGTCCCTCGCAAGACCCGTTCGGGCCCAGATTTCTCTTTGTGCTTGGCGGATTGTGTGTTCACCACCCCGCGGGACGTGGATAAAGTGCAGAGGCACCGCCGTGCAGTGACGCGGTGAACGCAGTGAGTCATGGGGACATGGGGACGGGGAGCCCGACGTGCCGACAGCGATCGCGGTCACCAGCGCCGATCTGGTGCTGCCACCGACCGACCAGCAGACACCCACCGCCGCCGTCCTGCCCGCACTCGAGACCCGACCGCTCGCCTCCGCCGTCGCCGACCTCCAACTCCTCCTCGACCGCTACGGTCACGTCGTCGTGGTCTGCCCGACCTCCCTGCCGAAGACGGCCGAACAGCGACTGCACGCCGGCCGCGCCCTCCTGGAGAGCGACCGGATCGCCCTGGTCAAGACGGACCTGCCACCCCTCGGCGTCGCCGTCCTCGCCCGGCAGCTGCGCCAGCTCTCCGTCTGCGACTTCAGCCCCGGTGTCGTCGCCTCGGCGGCCCGGCTCCTCGCCCACTACATCTACGCCGGGGCCGTCCTCGGCTCGGTCGCCAAGCTCGACCGCGTACCCGTCGGCCTGAAGTCCCACCTCAAGGGCTGGCTTCCCGGCGCCCAGTTCGCCGTACTGGCCGGACCCGCACCCCAGCTCGTCCGCGTCGGACCGGGCGTCGAACCACCCGCGGGACCCGAGTTCGCCACCCAGCTCCTCCTGGCCAGAGGCCAGCTGCAGACCGACTGGCCCACCGGCACCCTCGCCCCGCGCTGGCAGGTCCAGGCGGTGCACGAGGCGCCGCTGCCCGCCGAGTCGCCCGGCTGGTGGGGGACGGGAAAACTAGTGGAGTTCGCCGCGTACCTGCCGGACATCGCCGTCCTCCACCGGCTGGTCTCCTCCGTACGGCGGGAGTCCTGCCACTGGTGCGGGATGGAACTCATCGGCGACCGCTGCGCCTTCTGCTGCGCCCCGCTGACCGCCACCGTGCCGCCCGCCGGAGCCGTCGCCGGATCCCGCGCCTCCGGACCGCCCCCCGCCGCGGCGGAACCGCGGGCGCTCCGGTCGTCCCGAGCGCCCCGGGCGCTCACGTCCCCCGTCCGCTGAGCCACACGTACCCCCGATCGAGGTTGTCCGGCAATGAACTCCCGCCAGCGTCGTGGCGTCATCCTCCTGCTGCTGTCCGTCCTGTGCGCCCTCGCTGCCTTCGCCGGTGTCCTCTCGGTGATCGACGACGTGAACTCCAAGGTCGGACCCGAGGTGACGGCGTATCGGATCAAGGGCAAGGTGAAGCCCTACACGCCGCTGAACGCCGGGCAGTTCGAGAAGATCTCGATGCCGAAACGCTGGCTCTCGGACACCGCCGTCACCGACCTCGACCAGATCGACGGGAAGATCGCCGTCACCACCCTCGAATCCGGCTCGATCCTCCAGTCCGACATGATCGTCCCGCGCCCCGCGCTCCAGCCCGGCCAGCAGGAGATCGCCATCATGATCGACGCCGCCACGGGAGTCGCCGGCAAGATCACTCCCGGTGCCACGGTCAACATCTACGCCACGTTCGCCGGCGAGAAGGGCGGCCAGGCCGCCCAGTCCAAGGTCATCGTGAGCAACGCCCGCGTCCTCGACATCGGCGAACTCACCCCCATCTCCGACCGCACCGACCGGAGCAGCCGCCCCACCGAGGCCGTCCCCATCACCTTCGCGCTCTCCACGATCGACACCCAGCGCGTCGCCTACGCCGAGTCCTTCGCCGAACACGTCCGGCTCGCCCTCGTGGCGCCCGGCAGCGAGCCCACCCTCGCCCCCGGCGACCGCACCTACACGCTCGACAAGGACAAGTGAGGCCGGTATGACCACCAGGATCCTGCCGGCCGTCGCCGACCCCGACGCGGCCCGGACCGTCACCAGCCTGCTCAGCCAGCTCCCCGACGCCGAACCCGCCCCGCCCGTCGCCGACTCCACCCAGCTCGTCGACACCCTCGCCCGGCTGGCCGCCGAGTCCGTCGCCGAACTCCCCGAAGTCGTCCTGGTCCACGAACGGATCGGCCCGGTCCCCGCACTCGAACTGGTCCGCGAGGTAGCCCTCCGCTTCCCCGCCGTCGGCGTCGTCCTCATCACCGCCGACGCGAGCCCGGTGCTCTTCTCCGCCGCCATGGACTCCGGCGCCCGCGGCCTCGTCACCCTCCCGCTCGGGTACGAGGAGCTCGCCAGCCGCGTCCAGGCCGCCGCCCAGTGGTCCGTCGGGGTCCGCCGCCACCTCGGCGGCGGCGCCGACGTCCTCACCGGCCCCGGCGGCACGGTCGTCACCGTCAGCGGCGCCAAGGGCGGCGTCGGCACCACCATCACCGCCGTCCAGCTCGCCCTCGCCTCCCGGGCCTCCGGCCGCAACGTGGCCCTCGTCGACATGGACCTCCAGGGCGGCGACATCGCCTCGTACCTCGACGTCCAGTTCCGCCGCTCGGTCGCCGACCTCGCGGCCGTCGACGACATCGCGCCCCGCGTCCTCCAGGACGCCCTGTACGTCCACGAGACGGGCATCGCCCTGCTCCTCGCCCCCGCGGAGGGCGAACGCGCCGAGGACGTCGCCGACCGCTCCGCCCGCCAGATCGTCAGCGCCCTGCGCTCCCGCTACGACGTCGTCATCGTCGACTGCGGCACGTACCTCGACGGCGCCAACGCGGCGGCCGTCGAGATGGCCGACACGGCGCTCCTGGTCACCACACCCGACGTGGTCGCGGTGCGGGCGGCGAAGCGGACGGTACGGATGTGGGACCGCCTCCAGATCCGCAAGGCGGAGGAGAGCACCCTCCTGGTGAACCGGTACACACGGGCCACCGAGATCCAGCCCGCCCTCATCCAGAAGATCACCGGGACCCGGATCGCGGGCGTCGTGGTCCCCGCCAACTTCAAGGAGCTGCAAGGCGTCGTCGACGCCGGCCGCATGCACGAACTCGACGCCCGGTCCAGCGTGAAGCAGGCCCTCTGGTCGCTGGCCGGCGAGCTGGGACTCGTCGGCACGCCCGGTCAGGACGGTCACGGCGGCCGGGCCGGGCAGGGCGGGCGCGGCGGACAGGGCGCGGTCGCGGTCGGTACGGGGAAGCAGCTCGCGCGGCTGACCCGCGGCAAGGGCGGGCGCTGAGCCATGCCGGTTTCCGGGCGTACACCGCGGGACGACAGGGGGCAGGTGGCCGTCGAGTTCCTCGGCATGGTCCCGCTCATCCTGCTCACGCTCGTCCTGCTCTGGCAGTGCGTCCTGGTCGGCTACACCTTCACGCTGGCGGGCAACGCGGCGGACGAGGCGGCCCGGGTCTGTGCCGTGGACGGCGACTACGCCGGGGCCGGGAAGCGGCATGTGGGCGAGGCGTGGTCGGCGCGGGTGAGCTGTACCTCGTCGGGAGACCTGGCCCAGGCGAGGGTGGAGCTGAAGGTCCCGGTCCTCTTCCCCGGCGCGATCGACTTCCCCTTCACCGTGCCCGCCGAGGCCGGAGCCGTGAAGGAAGAGAGGGCCCGGCCATGAGGAAGCCACGCGACCGGGGACAGGTCGCCGTCGAGTACCTCGGCTTCCTGCCGATCCTGCTGCTCGTCGCCCTCGCCGGCATCCAGCTCGGCATCGTCGCGTACGCCGCACAGCAGGCGGGCACCGGCGCGCGGGCAGCCGCGCGTGCCGGCACGCTCGACGAGGCGACACTCGACCCGCAGAGGGCGGGCCGGGCCGCGATGAGCGGTTGGATCGGCGAACGCAGCCGCATCAGCCCGTCCGAGGGATCCGGTGAGTTCACGGCGACGGTGACCGTACGGATCCCGTCCGTCGTCCCCTTCTGGGACGGATTCGGTTCCGTGACGAGGAGCGCCACCCTGCCGCTGCCCGAGGAGGACGAGTAGCCATGAGTCTGCGGGCCCGTATCAGCACACCCGACGAGACCGGTGCCGGAGGAGCCAGGGAGGACGGTCACCTCGTCGCGACCTTCCGCGCCAAGCTCCTGGAGGAGATCGACCTCACCGAGATGTCGGCCCTCGCCGCCGCGGAGCGCCGCGCGCGCCTCGAACGCGTCCTCGGCCACATCATCAGCCGCGAGGGCCCGGTCCTCTCCACCGCCGAACGGGCCCAGCTGATCCGCCGCGTCGTCGACGAGGCGCTCGGCCTCGGCGTCCTCGAACCGCTCCTCGAAGACGCCTCCATCACCGAGATCATGGTCAACGGCCCCGACCAGATCTACATCGAGCGGGCGGGCCGGGTAGAACTCCTCCCCCTCCGCTTCGCCTCCCACGAACAACTCATGCAGACCATCGAGCGGATCGTCTCCACCGTCAACCGGCGCGTGGACGAGTCCAATCCGATGGTCGACGCCCGGCTGCCGTCCGGCGAGCGCGTCAACGTGATCATCCCGCCGCTCTCCCTGACCGGGGCGACCCTGACGATCCGCCGTTTCCCCCGCGCCTACACCCTGCGCGAGATGGTCGGCCTCGGCTCGCTCGACGAACAGATGGTCCTGCTGCTCGCCGGACTCGTCCAGGCCAAGTTCAACGTGATCGTCTCCGGCGCCACCGGCACCGGGAAGACCACCCTCCTCAACGCGCTCTCCGAACTGATCCCGGAGGGCGAACGGGTCATCACCATCGAGGACTCGGCCGAACTCCAGCTCCAGCAGTCCCACGTCATCCGCCTGGAGAGCCGCCCGCCGAACATCGAGGGCCGCGGCCAGGTCACCATCCGCGACCTCGTCCGCAACTCCCTGCGCATGCGCCCCGACCGCATCATCGTCGGCGAGGTCCGCGGCGGCGAGACCCTCGACATGCTCCAGGCGATGTCCACCGGACACGACGGCTCGCTCGCCACCGTCCACGCCAACTCGGCCGAGGACGCCCTGATGCGGCTCCAGACGCTGGCGTCGATGTCCGAGGTCAAGGTCCCCTTCGAGGCGCTCAGGGACCAGATCAACAGCGCCGTCGACGTCCTCGTCCAGCTCACCCGGCACGCCGACGGCACCCGACGCGTCACCGAGATCGCCGTCCTCGCGTCGAACGGACGCGAGCGTTTCACCCTCGCCACCGTGTGCGCCTTCCGCGCCCGGCCGCTGGCGGCCGACGGACGCGTCTACGGCGTGTACGAGTACCACCCGCTGCCCCGCCGGGTCGCCGACCGGCTCTACCTGGCGGGCCAGCCGATCCCCCAGGCCTTCGGCGTCGCCGCGTCCGACGACCAGCTCGCCACCCGAGAAGCGAAGTAGCGGGGGGCGGAGATGAGACGGCGCGCGGCCGGAGAAGCGACGGAGTGGGACGGCGTGAGGCGGAGATGCGACGCCGGGGGACGGCGTGCGACGCAGTGGGACGGCGGCACGTGGAGTGGGACGGCGTGAGGCGGAGTGAGGCGGACATGAGGCGTGAGGCGGAGACGAGGCGGAGATGAACTCACTCACCTGGCTGGTGACCGGCGTCGCGCTGCTCGCCTGCGTCCTCGGCGTCCTCGGCGTCCGCCTGTACGCGCGCGGCGCCGCCGACCGGGCCGCCCTCGTCGCACGGCTGACCCAGAGCGGCGCCCCGGAGAACACCGGCCGCCGCAGACGAAGCTTCCGCGGCATCGACCGGCGCGTACGACGTACCGCGTTCGGACGGAAACTGGAGCTGCGGATCTCCGCCACCGGCCTCGACGTCACGCCCGGCGAGTTCGTCGTCGCCATGACGGTGCTCGTGATCGTGCTGTGGATCGCCGGACAGGCCGCGCTCTCCGCGTTCTTCGGTCCGATCTGCGGACTCCTCGGCCTGTGGGTGGCCATGGGCTTCCTCAACTGGCAGCGCCAGAAGCGCATCGAGAAGTTCATCAACCAGCTGCCCGAGCTGTCGCGGATCCTCGCCAACGCCACCCAGGCCGGACTCGCCCTGCGGATGGCGCTCAGCATGGCCGCCGACGAGATGGAGGCACCGGCCGGCGACGAGCTGGAGAAGGTCGCCCAGCAGCTCGCCGTCGGCACCTCAATCGACGACGCCCTGGGCGAACTCGCCGAACGACTGCCCTCCCGCGAACTGGTCGTCCTCGTCACCACCCTCGTCCTCGCCAACAAGGCGGGCGGCACCGTCGTCTCCTCGCTGCGCAACCTCACGGAGACCCTGGAGGAGCGCAAGGAGACCCGCAGGGAAGTCCGTACACAGCTGTCCCAGGTGAGCATGACGGCGTACGCGGTCCCGGTCATCGGCATCGGCTCGCTGCTCCTCATCGACAACATGCAGCCGGGCGCGCTCGACCGGATGACCGGCACCGGCCTCGGCCAGTTCGCCGTCGTCACCGCCTTCGCGCTGTACGTCGTCGGCTTCGTCATCATCCGCCGCTTCTCGAAGATCGATGTGTGAGGAGGCTGGACATGGAGCTTCTCCTCGCCCTGGCCGCCGGCGTCTCCGTGGCCGGGATCTGCTACGGCATCCGCCTCTACCGGGCCGACGCCAAGCTCCCTGACGACCTGCAACTCGCCCTGGAGGTCGGCTCCACGCGCACCGGCGCCGTCGACTCCGTCGTGGACCGGCTCGGAATGCGCTACTCCGCCGCCGTCCTGCGCGCCATGGGACCCAAGCGGGTCAACGCCGTACGCCGCCGCATCGACCTGGCGGGCAACCCCGGCGGCCTGACCATAGACCGCTACGGAGCCCGGCGCGCCGTCTACGGTTTCCTGGGCGGCCTCGGCGGCCTGATCATGCTCTCCGACGGTGACGTGCTCGTCGCGCTGCTGCTCTTCGCCTTCGGTGCCTTCTGGACCGAGGTCGGCATCTGGTCGGCGATCCGCATCCGCAAGGACCAGATCGAGCGGACGCTGCCGGACTTCCTCGACGTCCTCGCGGTGGTCGTGTCGGCCGGACTCGGCTTCCGGCAGGCGCTCGACCGGGTGGCGGACCAGTACGAAGGGCCCTGGTCGGACGAACTCCGCATCACCCTGCGTCAGATGGACATGGGCGTGAGCCGACGGGAGGCCTTCGACGAACTGCGCCGGCGGAACGACAGCGAGCAGGTCGCCCAGTTCGTCACGGCGCTCCAGCAGGGCGAGGAGCTGGGCGCGCCGATCGTGGAGACGCTGATACAGATCGCCAACGACATGCGGAGGACGGACGCGCAGAACGCCCGCCGGAAGGCCGCGAAGGCGGTCCCGAAGGCGACGATGGTGATCACGACGCTGATGGTCCCGGCGACGATGATCCTGCTGGGCGCGGGTCTGTTCCTGGGTACGGGGACGAACCTCGGCTCGATCACGGGGGAGTGACTCGGTGACGACGACCCTGCACGGCGCCGAGGAGGTGGGCGCACGATGACACTGACCGTGGTCGTCGCCGACGACAACCCGGTCGTACGGGCGGGCGTGCGGGCCCTGCTCGACGCAGCCGGCACGGGTATCCGCGTCGTCGCGGAGGCCCCCGACGGCCGCACGGCGATGGACGAGACGCGCCGCCACCGCCCGGACGTCGTCCTCCTCGACGTCCGCATGCCGGTCGTGGACGGCCTGACGGCCCTGCCGCACCTGGTGCGGGTGGCACCCGTGCTGATGCTGACATACAGCGGCGAGAGCGAGGTGGTCCAGGAGGCGCTGCGGCTGGGCGCGGGAGGCTACCTGGTCCACGGCGAGTTCACGGCGGAGGAACTGGTGACGGCGGTCTGCGACGTACGGGCGGGCCGGGCACGGTTCACACCGACGGCGGCGAACGCCTTGGTGGGAGTGGTGCGAGGTGCGACTGCACATGGTCTCGGAAGGCCAAACGTCTCGGATCCACTGCGATTTGGCGGAATGCCTTCGCAGGTGCAATCGGATGTGGCACGCTTTGGGCTGAGCGTGAGGGAGGGGGAGGTGATGGACTTGATCGCGTCGGGCCTGAACAACCGGCAGATCGCCGACACGTGCTTCATCAGCGAGAAGACGGTCAAGAACCACATCAACCGCATCTTCGCGAAACTCCACGCCACCTCCCGCAGCGAAGCCATAGCGGCCTGGCTGGGCACACGGGCGGCGTCATGACCGCCGACACGAGGTGGGCCCGGGTTTGGGCCTACGGGCCCTGTGGGGAGGAGGGGTTGGGGGCGTACCGTGCGCCTGCCGAGCTCGGCATCGGCACGGGGACGTACGAATCCGGAGGGGACGACCATGAGCGACCTCATGCTGAAGGCTGCGACGAGGGCGAAGGTGCACTTCGGCGACTGGCTCCGCGCCAGGACGGCGAACGACCGCGGGCAGACGGCGGTCGAGTACCTGGGGATCATCGTCGTGGTGGTGGCGATCGTGGTGGCGATCAGCGGCACGGACATCGGCAACACGATCAAGACCGCTATCTCGAACGAGATCGCCGATCTGCTCGACTAGTACTGGTCGGCAGAGCCAGGGACTCCGGACAGGCGTTCCCCATCTACATCACCGTGATGGCGGGCCTGCTCTTTCTCGCGTTCGCGTACTTTGCCGTCGGCCAGGCCGCAGCGAACCGAAATGGCGCTCAGACGGCGGCCGACGCCGCAGCACTGGCCGCTGCCCAGGACGCTCGCGACCAACTGCGGGACGGCTGGCTGGGGGTCATCCTGGACCCCACGCAGTGGGGAGAGTTCCTCTCGGGCGGGGAGTACGACGAGTACGCGGCCTGTCAACGCGCGGCTTCGTTCGCTGCGAAGAACGACGCGGATCTCTCGGGAGAAGGATGCGTACCGCTCGCCTTCGGCGAGCACGGCTTCCGGGTGGAAGTGCGAGCCCTCGACAGCGTCGGGCGATCGGTGATCCCCGGTACGGAGAACCAGCACGCCACGGCGACAGCCACCGCCGTGATCGAGCCGCTCTGCACCTTCGAGGCTCCTGAACCGACCGTGGAGCCCGAACCGCCCGAACCGACCGAAGAACCCGATCCGGACCCTGAGCCGGACCCGAGCCCCACGCCAACGGAACCCGGCCCGATCCTGGGTCTTACCTGCGACGGTGTCCCCTGGACGATCGACCCCGACCGGCCGGATCTCCCCACCGTCGCCGACCTCTTCACCGTTCGACTGGCCGACTGACAAACGAAGGATTCCCGTTCATGAGTGTTCGGTACGCAACGACGGCCCTCAGGAGGTGGGCCGTGGCGGTCACGACGGCCGGCCTGGTCCTCGGCGTAGCCGGCTGCGGCAGCGAGGACGAGCCTCCGAAGAGTCAGCCGCCCGCGACTTCATCGGCGCCCAGCCAGAGCCAAGGCAACGAGAAACCTCAGTCGGAGGCGCCGGAGGAGACCTTGGCCGTACTCAAGGGGCAGGATGGCTTCGAGTTGACGATCACGTCGGCCGAGCGCGATCCGGGCGGCTTCCTCACGGTCAAGGGCCGGCTGAAGAACACAGGTGACAAGGGGCGAGCGATTCCGGCCGGGGTGAAGGGTAACGAGACCGAAGTGCTGAAGCACGGCAGTTCTCTGGGGGGTGCGACCCTCGTGGACACCGTCGGGAAGAAGCGCTACTACGTTCTTCGCGACACGGACGGCAGGCCATTGACGACGACCGGCCTCGACATCCTCGGCTCCGAGGACTCGGCCGAGGTCTTCATGCAGTTCCCCGCCCCCGCAGCAGGAACCAACGAAGTCACCTTCCAGCTCCCCACCTTCGAACCCGGCACCATCAAACTCTCCTGACGGACGCCGCCATGACTCCCCACCGCCTCGCCGCCCTCGCCGCCTTCACCCTCGTCCTCTCCGTCGGAGGCGCCACCCCCGCCCTTGCCGACGATCCCCCCAACTCCACCTCCAGCGCCTCCCCACCCCCCGCGATCGACGCCAACTCGCCCGAACTCATGCTTCCCGACGGGGCCACCCTCGCCGCGCCCAAGGTCCTCGACATCAAGCAGGTCGTCGAGGAGGAAGGCGGGGAGCAGCGGCGGGAGGACACCAACGTCGACGTGACCTTCGCGCTCCAGGCCGAGGTGCTCTTCGGGAAGGACAGCGCCAAGCTCAGCCCCGCCGCCACCGCCCGGATCGCCGCCATCGCCGTGGAGATCAACAAGCAGAACTCCAGCCGCGTCCGCGTCTTCGGGTTCACCGACAACCTCGGGACGTACGAGCACGGACTCAAGCTCTCCAAGCAGCGCGCCGACGCCGTGCAGCAGGAGCTGTCCAAGACGCTCGATCCGGGGAAGACCTTCGACATCCGCGGATACAGCGAGGACTACCCGATCGCCGACAACGCCACCGAGGAAGGCCGCACCAAGAACCGTCGCGTCGAGATCTCGTTCCCCCGGACCACCCCGTAGCGCTGTGGCCGGCCGCGACGACACGCGTTCGGCCCGTGCCAAACGGCTTGCCCGCCAAGGGAATTGGCGTATTCGTGTCGCAGGTACGGAAGTAGAGTGACAAGGTGACCGCTCTGCCGGAAGACCGATCGCGACCGATCGGCGAAGACGACCGCGCCACGGCTGTGCGGCGCCTGCAGGAGGCGTACGCCGAAGGGCATGTCTCGCACGAGGACCTGGACGCATGCCTCCACCAGGTACTCACCGTCGAGACGCGCGGTGAGCTGGCGTCGGCTCTGGCCTCGCTCCCGGAGGAGAAGGCCATCACGACGTCCACGATCGGCGCCGCGAGCGGACGGATCAAGCGGCGCGGTGCGTGGCGGGTCCCCCGGAGCCTGAAGGTCGAGTCCGCGTTCGGCAGGGTGCACCTGGACCTGTCCCGGGCGGTCATCGAGCATTCGGCGGTCGACATCGAGCTACAGCTCGGCACCGGGCGGGCGAAGATCACGGTGCCTCGCGACGCGGTCGTCGAGCTCGAGGATCTGACCACCGGGTGGAAGGACGTGCGCTACAAGCCCCCGCAGGGCTCCCGCCCGGGCGGGCCGAGGATCCGGATCTCCGGGGCCATGGGCTACGGACGGCTGAAGATCCGCCATGCGCACCGCTGACGTTTCCCCGCCACCAGGCACGGGGCGCCAGGCACCCGCCAGGCAACAGGCGCGAGGCAACAGGCACCAGGCGCGAGGCACCTGGCATCTGGCCCCCGCCTGGAGCCGGGCCCCCGCCGGGCACCCGGCCCCCGTCAGACACCGGCACCGCACCCGATCGACCCGCCAACGCCTGGCTCACGAGCACAACTGCCCCAACACCCCCCGGATCGTCGCGATCACGGACTCCGGGCGGTGGAAGACGTCCCGCGCCGTGAAGCGCAGGACCCTGCGGACCTCCGGGCAGTCCGCGAGGTCGTTGTAGCGGCGGATGTCGCGGTCGTGGGCCTGGCGGCTGCCGTGGAAGGTGTAGCCCTCGATCTCGACCGCCAGGCCCTCCACACGGAAGAGGAAGTCGGGGCGCAGGGAGCGGCCGGCTCGGGTGTGGAGGAGCGGCTGGGACTCGGGGCGGAGGCCCGCGTCCCGCATACGGAGGCGGGCGACCGTCTCCGCGGGGGAGCCGCACGCCGTGTCGGCGAGCGGCAGCCAGCGGCGGGCCCGGGCCGCACCCGGCAGATCCGCTGCCAGCCCTCCGCGCGGAGCCGCCCCGCCACACGGCCCGGCGGCCAGCCCGCCCCGTACGCCCACACGGTGAGAACCACCCCGCCCCGGGCGATCCTCACCAGCTCCTCCGTCTCTCCCGCCATGACTCAACGATCCACGGACGGGGGAACGTTCGCATCCCCTGTGGATAACTTGGGCCTTCATGCCGCATCCTGGTCGGAACGGGCGGAACGGGCGCCGGGACTGCTGCTCCGAAGTGGACTGCCGATGGAAACGACATCCCCCAGCGTGCGACTGGTGAGCGACCTCGTGACGCACATCCCCGAGTTCCGGGACGCGTACGACGACCACGTGTTCAGTCAGGGCGGCGTGCTCCCGCACGTGTTCTTCTGGGACGTCGTCCAGAACACCGTGCGGTCCTTCCTCGGCGAGGACCCGTCGGCCGCCGACTGGCGCCGTACGCTCGCCTTCCTGGAGGAGCAGAGCGCCCGCGGGGAACTCGGCGTCGACGAGGTCATCGTCACGTCGTTCCTCAACGATCTGCCGTATCCCCACGAGCCCGGGTACGCCATCGTCCAGGAGCTCGGCCCGGTCATGGCCGCGCGGTTCGGCCGTATCCGCCCGTCGGGGTGAGCGGCCCCGCCCCCGGGCCGGTCCCATGACGCCTCCTGCCCCGGCCGGCCATTGGGTGCCCCCTGCCCCGGCCGGCCACCGGACGCCCCTGCCCCCGGCCGGCCACCGGACGCCCCTGCCCCCGTGCCGGCCGCCGGTCGTCCCCAGCCCTCGGGCGGGTCGTCGAGCGGTGCCGGTCGGCGGACATAATCGAGCGCATGTCCCCAGACCGGCCCCGCACACCGGATTCACCTGAATCGCCCGAATCACCCGAATCGGCCGAGTCGCTCGACTCGCGCGATCCGCTCCACTCGCGCGATCCGCTCGACTCGCCCCGCGATACGCCCGCCCTCGCCCTCGGCGGTTACGCCGCCACCCGCGTCATCGGCCTCGCGATCCTCGCCCTCGCCGCCGTAGTGACCGGCAAGGACGGGCTGCACCGGCTGTCGGGCCGCTGGGACTCCGTCTGGTACGTCCGTATCGCCGAGAACGGTTACGGGTACGAGGTCACGCTCCCCAACGGCAGCGTCCACTCCGACCTGGCGTTCTTCCCCCTCTTCCCGGCCCTCGAACGGGCCCTGGCCACCGTCCTCCCCATCGACGCGGCCACGGCCGGACTTCTCGTCTCCTGGACCGCCTCGCTCGCCGCCGCCTGGGGCATCTACGCGGTCGGCTCCCACGTCGCCGGGCGGCCGGCCGGTGTCGTGCTCGCCGTCCTCTGGGGGGTGTACCCGACCGCGTTCGTGCAGTCGATGGCGTACACCGAGACGCTGTTCACCGCGCTCGCCGCATGGTCGCTCCTGGCCGTGCTGCGCGACCGCTGGATCCTGGCCGGGGTGCTGTGCGCGTTCGCCGGGCTCACCCGGCCGACGGCCGCCGCCCTGATCGCCGCCATCGGGATCACGGCCCTCGTCACCGTCGTGCGCGAACGGAAGCTGCCCGCAGAGGGCACCTCCCGGGCCGCCGGGCCCAGGGGGAGCGTGGTGGCCGGTGTCCTCCTCGCGCCCCTGGGCTGGCTCGCGTACGTCGTCTACGTCGGTGTGCGTGAGGGCAGCGCCACGGCCTACTTCGACGTCCAGGCCGCCTGGGGGAACTCCATCGACGGCGGTGTCGCCCTCGCCCGCTTCATCTGGGGTCTGCCGCCGCTCGCCGCGCTCGGTCTGTGTGCCGCGCTCGCCCTGCTCGGCTGGCTCGTCGTCCTGTGTGTACGGCAGAAGCAGCCGCTGCCGCTGCTCGTGTACACGATCGGGGTCGTCGTCGTCTCGCTCATCGGCGCCGCGTACTTCGGCTCCCGGCCGCGTCTGATGATGCCCGCGTTCGGTCTCCTGCTGCCGGCCGCGGCGGCGCTCGTACGGCTCCGTGTGCGCAACCGGGTCCTGGTGCTCACCGGCCTCGCGCTCGCGTCGGGCGCGTACGGCGCCTTCACCCTCCTCGGTTCGGGACCACCGTGACCCGGTCGCCCTTCCGCAGCCCCCAGTCGGCCATCGCCCCGCCCTCCGCCTCGAGGACGTGCCGCGCGCGCGGGCGCACCATGCCGAGTCGCCCCGGCCTCATGGTGACCACGGCGAGGACCGTGAGGTTCCGGTCCAGATAGGCCACGTCGATGGTGAAGCGCATACCGAAGGTGTGAATGCTGTTGGTCGGGGTGATGAGCATCGCGCCCTCGATCCCGTCCCGGCCGAGCAGGCCGCGTCGTCGCGCACGGTAGGTGGCGGCGATCTCCAGCCCGACCTGCCCCGTGGGCACGGTCAGTGTTGCCGCCCCGTCATGCCATCTCCCCATGGGGGAGACGGTAGCGGTGGGTCTGGGTAGGGTGCGGCGGGTGTTCGTCACGCTGATCGCCGTCGCCGCGTTGTGGGGTGCCGCCGCCGGGCTGCTCGTGCCGCGCGCCGCGTTCCGGCTCTCGGTCGAGCCGGAGGAGCCGTGGCGCGACAGCTGCGAGGCGGGTCACGAACTGGCCGGCCCGGCGCGCGGCTGGCTCGGCGCTCCGGTGTGCGCGGCCTGCGCGACTGCCCCCGGGCAGGTCGTCGCTCCGGCCGCGGACCCGGCTCCGGTCGGGCGGCGGCCTCTCGCCGCGCCTCTCCTCACCGCCCTCGCCTGTGCCGCGCTCGCCGCCGCCACCGGACCCCGCCCCGAGCTGGCCGTCTGGCTGCTCCTCGCGCCGTTCGCGGTGCTCCTCGCCACCGTCGACGCGCGCGTGCGCCGGCTGCCGGATCCGCTCACGCTCCCGCTCGCCGCGGCCACCCCGCTGCTTCTGCTCGGCGCCGAGCTCCTGCCGTACGACGCCGGCTCCTGGCTCCACGCGCTGCTCGGCGGACTCGCCCTGGGCGCCGGGTACTTCGTCCTGTTCCTGATCCGGCCGGGCGGCATGGGTCTCGGTGACGTCAAGCTCGCGCTCTCGCTCGGTGCGGCCCTCGGCTGGTACGGCTGGGGCATCCTCTTCGTCGGTACGTTCGCGGCTTTCCTCGCCGGTTCGCTGTACGGGCTCGGTCTCGTCCTCGCGCGGCGCGGGAGTCGGAAGTCCGCGATCCCCTTCGGGCCGTTCATGATCGGCGGCGCCCTGGTCGGGCTGCTCCTCGGCGCGCTCTCCGCCTCCCCCTGAGGTCTGCGACCTAGCATCCAGACACATGCGGACAATGACTGCCAAACCGCCCGTGGTGTCGCAGCGGGTGGCCACTCCGGCCCCCGCCCCCTGGCATCGGCGGCCCGCCGTCCTCCCCTGGGCGTGGGCCGGAGCCCTGTCTCTTCTGTACGCGACCGTCGCCGTGCGCCGCCACCAGCTCCTGCGTACCACCGGCTACGACCTGGGCATCTTCGAGCAGGCCGTCCGCGCCTACGCCGAACTCCGCGCCCCCGTCGTCCCCTTGCGCGGCCCGGGCTTTCACCTCCTCGGCGACCACTTCCACCCCCTCCTCGCCGTCCTCGCCCCCCTGTACCGCCTCTGGCCCTCTCCCCTCTGTCTCCTCGTCGCGCAGTCCGCCCTCCTCGCCCTCGCCGTCGTCCCCCTCGCCCGCTGGGCCCGACGCGCGCTCGGCGTCCGGGCCGCGCACGTGGTCGCCGCCGGGTACGGGCTCAGCTGGGGCATCGCCTCCGCCGCCGCCTTCGACTTCCACGAGGTCGCCCTCGCCGTACCGCTGCTCGCGTTCGCCCTCGAAGCGCTCGGCCGCCGGCGCTGGGGTGCGGCCGTCGCCTGGGCCGCGCCCCTGCTGCTCGTCAAGGAGGACCTCGGGCTGACCCTGGCGGCCGTCGGCGTCCACATCGCCGTCAAGGGGCCCCGGCGGCTCGGGGTGGCCACGGCGGCCGTCGGCCTCCTCGGCTCGCTGGTCGAGGTCAAGCTGCTGCTGCCCGCGTTCAACCCCGGCGGCGCCTACGCCCACGGCGGGCACCTCTCCGACGGACACGGCTCGCTGCTCTCCACCCTCGCCCACGCCCCGCTCGACGCCCTGCGCCCCGACATCAAGGCGATGACCCTGATCCTGGTCTTCGCCCCGTCCGCACTGCTCGCCCTGCGCTCCCCGCTGTCGCTGATCGCGGTGCCCACGCTCGCCTGGCGGATGTTCTCGGAGAACACCTTCCACTGGGGCACGGCGTACCACTACAGCGCGATCCTCATGCCGGTCGTCTTCGCCGGCCTGATCGACGTCCTCGGCCGCGAGCGACACGCGGCGGGGACGCCGTCCGCCGATCCCTCGTCCGCAAGGACACCGTCCGCGAAGAGACCGTCCGCCGGTGCGTCCTCCGCCAGTGCCTCCCCCGCCGATCCCGCGAAGAAACCGTCCGAGGGTGCCTCCTCCGCCCACGCGTCGCCCGCCCATGCGGCATCCGCCCGGAACGTCCGCGCCTCGCTCGCCATCGTCCTCGCCGTGACCGTCGTGATGATCCCGTCCTTCCCTTTGGCCCAGCTCGTCCAGCGGCCCACCTGGCGGACCACGCCGCACATCGAGGCCGCCCGCGCGCTGCTCGCCCGCATCCCGGACGGCGCCACGGTCGCCGCGTCCAACCGGCTGGCCCCGCAGCTCACTTCGCGCTGCGAGGTCGTGATCTTCCCGACCTTCCCGGTGGACACGCGACTCGATCTCCGGGAGACCGGCCCACTGCCCGCCCCGACGGCCGAGTGGATCGTCCACGACGCCGTACCGCCGGAGGCCTGGCCCCAGCAGAGCGGCCCCTGGCCGTACCCGCGGGAGCAGCAGGAGAGGGAGCTGAGGGCGGCGCAGGAGTCGTACGGGTACGAGGTCGTGGCGGCCCGTGACGGCGTGACGCTCCTGCGCCGCGCCCGCTAGGCGTGGGGGCCGACCGCCACCGTGCCCACCACCAGCTCCGGCCTGCCTTCCAGGATCGTCGCCACCCGCTCGGCCTGGGCCTCGACCTCCCGCAGGCGCGCCGCGCCCAGCCGCTTCAGCGGTTCGACCGTCACCGTGATCCGCTTCCCCGAGCGCCGCTGGTGCCAGACGCCCGCCACGACGCCGTCCACCAGCAGGACCGGGTAGTTCCCGGCCTGGCCGCCCGCCAGTGCCCGGTCGTGGGCGGCGCCGGGGAAGAGCCGTTCGCGTGGCTGCGAGGCGATGGTGAAGGCGTCGAAGTACGGCAGCAGCCGCACGCCGCGCGCGGCGCGCTCGTCCGGGAAGCCGGTGTCCCCGGCGACGACCCAGCCGGTCGCGCCGTCGAAGGGCACCTCCTCGATCCGGCCGGCCGTGGCCAGCGAGGTGAAGAGTCCGGTCGCCCAGCCGGCCGGCGCCGCCAGCCATTTCGCGAAGTGCTGCGGGGACGCCGGACCGTAGGCGTACAGATAGCGCTCCACCAGCTCGCCGAGCGCCTTCGTCCCCTCCGCCGGGTGTACGCCGGGGTTGGTGTACGTGACCTTCCGGCCCCGGTCCCGGCCGAAGCAGAGCACGCCGCGGTGTCCTGCCAGGTGGGTGATCTGCCGCCAGCGGGGCCACTTGTCCTGGAACGCTTCCATCACCCGGTCACCCGCCCAGGGCCCGGTGCGCGCCACGATCGCGTCGGTCAGTTCGTCGACGGTCAGCTCGGTGTCCGTCAGGGCGTCCGCGACGGCGGCCAGGACCTGGTCCGTCTGCGCCGCCGTCATCCGTACGTCGGGCGGCAGCGGATTCGCCCCGCCGGGGATCGCCGACAGGGCGCCGGTCCACATCGGCAGATCGGCGGCCGGCAGCAGATGGACCGTGCCGCGCGGGCCGAACGTCTTGACCAGCGTGCCGTCCTCCCAAAGGGCCGTCCGTACGTCCGCCCGTGTGGCGTCGGCGGTGCGCAGGGCGACGGACAGTTCGGCCGCGGACAGGACCTGGGCGTGCGCGCCGAGCATCGCGGCGGTCACCGCCGCCGGCGGGGCGTCCGTCGGCTCGTCCAGGAACTGCCGGTGGATCCGGCGGGCGTCGGCCTGCGCCCAGGTGACCTGTGGCGGGGTGGAGGTCGTCATGGTCCGACGGTAGGGCGGGAATAGGTCAGGGCCTGTCCGCCTTGGCCGTGGAGCAGGGACGTCGAGGAGTCGGCGCGTCGAAGAGTCGGGACGGGACGGGGAGTTGGCATGGCCAAGGGGCGGTTGACGTACGGCTGTGGGCTGGATGCGGCCGTCGACGTGGTCGGCGGGAAGTGGAAGCCGCTGATCCTGTGGGCGCTGCACGCGCACGGCCCGACCCGCTTCGGGGAGCTGAGGCGGCAGATCACGGGCGTCAGCGAGAAGGTGCTGATCCAGCAGTTGCGCGAGCTGGAGGCCGACGGAGTCGTCCACCGGGAGGTCTACCCGGAGGTTCCGCCCCGGGTGGAGTACTCCCTCACGGGGCTCGGCGAGGCGCTGAACACCGCGCTGCTGCCGCTGGGGGAGTGGGGCGAGCGCTTCATGGCCGAGATCCTCGCCGCCAAGGAGGCCCAGCGGTCCGTGGAGGCGGTCTGACCCGCGGCGCCGTCAACCGGGTGCCCTTCGTCGAGGGTCCCTCTTGGGAGGTACGGAACCCGCCGCCACGCCGGGGCACAAACCCGCCAGCGGGCCCTGTGGCCCTTGTCCCGACTGGGCTCCGCGTCATCCCGGACAGGCCGTCCGTACCGCTTGGCACGCAGCACGGCTTCTGAAGGGTTATGGTGGAAACCCCCCCTCGGGCCGGTCCGTATCCCCCCCACGGACCGGCCCGTTTTTTCTTTCCCCCGGCCCGCCGCCTCGGCCTCCCGGCCCGCCGCCTCGGCCTCCCGGCCGCCGCCCAGGACCGGTATCGCCTCGTCCCGTGCCTCGGCGCGGTCGCCTCAGCCGCGTCCGGCCCAGATGTTGGTGCCCTCGGTGTCCACGGCGAAGGAGTCGATCTCCGTCAGCTCCGCCTCCGTCAGCGGAGGCCCGGCCAGCGCGGCCACGTTCTCCTCCAGCTGCGCGACGCTGGACGCGCCGATCAGCGCCGAGGTCATCCGCTCGTCGCGCAGCACCCAGCAGAGCGCCAGCTGCGCCAGCGACTGCCCACGGCGCTCGGCGATGCCGGCCAGGCCGTGCAGCCGGCGCATCACCTCGTCGGAGAGCAGGTTCGGGTCGAGGGACTTGCCCTGCGTGGCCCGCGACCCCTCCGGGATGCCCTTCAGGTACTTGTTCGTGAGCAGACCCTGGGCCAGCGGCACGAAGGAGATGCAGCCCATGCCGGCCGCCTCCAGCGTGTCGAGGAGGGCGTCCTCCTCGGTCCAGCGGTTGATCATCGAGTACGACGGCTGGTGGATGAGCGCCGGGACGCCCATGTCCTTGAGGATCCGCGCGGCCTCGGCCGTCTGCTCGCTGTTGTAGGACGAGACGCCGACGTACAGCGCCTTGCCCTGCTGGACGGCGGAGGCGAGCGCCCCCATCGTCTCCTCCAGCGGGGTGTGCGGGTCGAAGCGGTGCGAGTAGAAGATGTCGACGTAGTCGAGGCCCATGCGCTTCAGGGAGGCGTCGAGCGAGGACATCAGGTACTTGCGGGAGCCCCACTCGCCGTACGGGCCGGGGTGCATCTCGTATCCCGCCTTGGTCGAGACGATCAGCTCGTCCCGGTACCGGGCGAAGTCCTGGGCGAAGATCTTGCCGAAGTTCAGCTCGGCGGAGCCGGGCGGCGGCCCGTAGTTGTTCGCCAGGTCGAAGTGGGTGACGCCGAGGTCGAAGGCGCGGCGCAGGATCGCGCGCTGCGTGTCGAGCGCGCGGTCGTCGCCGAAGTTGTGCCAGAGGCCGAGGGAGACGGCGGGGAGCTTGAGTCCGCTGCGGCCCGTGCGGCGGTACTCCATGTGCTCGTAGCGGTCCGCCGAGGCGCGGTAGATCGGGGAATCAGTCACGTATCTCTGCTTATCACGGACTTGTGACAGTCCCGGGCTGGGAGCCTGTTACCCGTCCGCAGTAATGTGTCGGCTTCGGGGACCGCCGCAGCATGGAGGGGTTAAGAACAGTGAACCTGCGCGACCTGGTGTACGGGCTATACGCACGCCGGGTGGAAGGCCGCCTCGACCACACCCAGGTGCCCAAGCACATCGGTGTCATCCTCGACGGCAACCGGCGCTGGGCCAAGGCCTCCGGTGGGACCCCCGAGCAGGGCCACAAGGCCGGCGCGGACAAGATCCAGGAGCTGCTCGGCTGGTGTGCCGAGACGGACGTCGAGGTCGTCACGCTCTGGATGCTCTCGACGGACAACCTGAACCGGCCCGAGGACCAGCTCGTCCCGCTGCTCTCCATCATCGAGGGTGCGGTGCGCGCCCTGGCCTCCGACGGCCGCTGGCGGGTGCACCACGTGGGCACGCTGGACCTGCTGCCGGCCCGTACCCAGTCCGTACTGAAGGAGGCCGAGCAGTCCACGCGCGACAACACGGGGATACTCGTGAACGTCGCCGTGGGCTACGGAGGCCGTCAGGAGATCGCGGACGCGGTCCGCTCGCTGCTTCTGGAGCACGCGGAGAAGGGGACGAGCTTCGAGGAGCTCGCCGAGATCGTCGACGTCGAACACATCTCCGAGCACCTCTACACGCGCGGCCAGCCCGACCCGGACCTGGTGATCCGTACGAGTGGTGAGCAGCGGCTGTCGGGCTTCATGCTGTGGCAGAGCGCGCACTCCGAGTACTACTTCTGCGAGGTCCACTGGCCGGCCTTCCGTAAGGTCGACTTCCTGCGGGCGCTGCGCGACTACGCCGCCCGTCACCGCCGCTACGGCACCTGACGCACCTGAGGCGGGCGCGGGCGCGGGCGGTACGGAAGCGGAAGCAGCCCGTACGCCCGGAGCGGTACGGGAGCGGTACGGGAGCGGTACGGAAGCAGCCCCGGAAGCCCGGGAAGGCCGGAAGAGCGGATTCCGTCGCGGGACGATCACCGGACGTTCGACTCTGTTCACGAACACGTCGTCATATGCCATGGCATGGCTGAGGGTCTTCCAGGGAATACCCCTTCCAGAGTGAGCGGCACGGAGACCGCCACCCGGGAGGCCCGTTGCACCAGGACGACCGTGCAGGACATGTACGGACGGAGCGGAGGGCCGGAGCTCGGCCCGCGCATCGTGGCCAGAGCCCGGTCCCATCCCGCAGCGACACCGCTTCCGTCGCGCCCCGACCTCTCAGGGGTCGTCAAAGGGGGTCTGTCCTTCCGTGGTGACCAGCACTAAGCGCCGCTTGTCCGACAGGCGCACCTATGTACTCGACACCAGCGTCCTGCTGGCCGACCCCAACGCAGTGTCACGGTTCGACGAGCACGAGGTCGTGCTCCCGATCGTCGTGGTCACCGAGTTGGAGGCCAAGCGGCACCACCCCGAGCTCGGCTACTTCGCCCGGGCGGCCCTGCGCCTCCTGGACGACTTCCGGGTCCGGTACGGGCGCCTGGACTCGCCGCTCCCCATCGGGGAGCTGGGCGGCACCCTGCGTGTCGAGCTGAACCATTCGGACCCCGGTGTGCTCCCGGCCGGCTACCGGCTGGGGGACAACGACTCCCGGATCCTGGCCGTCGCGCGCAATCTCCAGGCCGAGGGGTACGACGTCACGGTCGTCTCCAAGGACCTGCCGCTGCGCATCAAGGCGTCCTCGGTCGGTCTCCTCGCGGAGGAGTACCGCGCCGAGCTCGCCATCACGGACTCCGGCTGGACCGGAATGTCCGAACTGGCCCTTTCGGCCGACCAGGTGGACATCCTCTACGACCAGGAGACGCTGTACGTGCCGGAGGCCGCCGAGCTTCCGGTGCACACGGGCCTGGTCCTGCAGTCCGAGCGGGGCAAGGCGCTCGGCCGGATCACGGCGGAGGGCAACGTCCGGCTGGTGCGCGGTGACCGGGAGGCCTTCGGCATCCGCGGCCGCAGCGCCGAGCAGCGGATCGCGCTGGATCTGCTCCTCGACCCTGACGTCGGCATCATCTCGATGGGCGGCCGGGCCGGTACGGGCAAGTCGGCGCTCGCCCTGTGCGCGGGCCTGGAAGCGGTCCTGGAGCGCCGGCAGCACCAGAAGGTGATGGTGTTCCGTCCGCTGTACGCGGTCGGCGGCCAGGAGCTCGGCTATCTGCCGGGCAGCGAGGCCGAGAAGATGAGCCCCTGGGCGCAGGCGGTCTTCGACACGCTCTCGGCCGTGGCGGGCCGTGAGGTCATCGAGGAGGTGCTCGGGCGCGGGATGCTGGAGGTCCTGCCGCTCACCCACATCCGGGGCCGCTCCCTCCACGACGCGTTCGTCATCGTGGACGAGGCCCAGTCGTTGGAGCGGAACGTCCTGCTGACCGTTCTGTCCCGGATCGGGGCGAATTCCCGGGTGGTGCTGACCCATGACGTCGCGCAGCGCGACAACCTGCGGGTCGGCCGGTACGACGGAGTCGTCGCCGTCGTCGAGAAGCTGAAGGGGCATCCGCTCTTCGCGCACGTCACGCTGACCCGCTCGGAGCGCTCGCAGATCGCCGCCCTGGTGACCGAAATGCTGGAGGACGTTCAGATCTGACCCGTTTCGCACACTCCCGTACGGGTACGGGAGTTGGCGCCGCCCGGCAGAGCGCAGGAGCTTAGCCGGGCGGCGTCGTGCTGTCCGGGGAATCGGCCAAATCTCCTGCGACTTACGAGGTGTGAGCTTTCACACGCAACTCAGAATTGCCTTGCGGTATCGGCGTCCGGCAGAGTCTTGCTTCCGTCAGGCCCCGCATACGGCACACGTGCACCTCCAGAGGTGCTGCACCACACAACTCAACAGCCGTTCGCCGTATGCCGCCCACAGCACCACGGGCCCGTGTCTTCTGTGACCCAGTATTCGGAGACCAGCGCCAGGGGCACGATTTCGCCCACGTGGTCACCTCTGTGGGCGATGCTGGAAGGAAACCGTGTGAGCCGGATCTCGGTCCGGGGATTCGCGGTGGCTTCGGCCACTGCGGTCACCACCGTCGGCGCCGTCGTGGGCGTTGCCTCGGGCAACACCCAGCCCTCGGGCGACAACTTCGAGGCCACCGCGGCCGACACCACGCTGCTCGCGGACATCCCCGTGGGCGAGCAGGCCCAGGTACAGGTCTCCTCGCTCTCGGAGCAGGCCGACGTCCAGGCCGCCGCGGCCGACTCGGCCATGAAGAAGTCCGCGGAGGAAGCGGCCCGTGTTCAGGCCGCCAAGGACGCAGAGGCGAAGAAGAAGGCTGCCGACAAGGCGGAGAAGGAGCGCAAGGAGGCCGCCGAGCGCGCCGAGCGTTCCTCCGTCCGTGACGCGTCGAGCTTCTCGGCCCAGGGGTCCTACTCCATCTCCGAGGTCAAGGCGATCGCTCGTCAGATGATCCCGGCCTCGCAGTTCCAGTGCTTCAGCAACATCGTGGACCACGAGTCCGGCTGGAACTACCGCGCGACCAACCCGTCCTCGGGCGCGTACGGTCTCGTCCAGGCACTCCCCGGTTCGAAGATGTCGTCGGCGGGCGCCGACTGGCAGACGAACCCGGCCACCCAGATCAAGTGGGGCCTGAACTACATGAACAACCGCTACGACAGCCCCTGCGGCGCGTGGAACTTCTGGCAGGCCAACCGCTGGTACTAGTACCGGCGCTCTCAACCCTGCTGAGCCCCTCACCGTCCTACGGTGGGGGGCTTCATGCGTGTAGGTTCGGGCCCACGTGCTCCCCGGGGGAGTGAGCGGGGGAAGAGGGAAGAAAGAGATGTCGAGACTGCCAGGATGGCTGAGTCGGCTGGGCGACGAGCTGAGCCGCATGGGCGAACGCCTGGACGAGCGCCGTGCCCGCGCGGAGCGCGCGCACGACCTGGGCGTGGACGACGTGTCCACGCCCGGCGGCGGCTCCGGCGGGGGTGGCAGGCCGGGCGCCGGGCCGGAGCGTGACGACGAAGCGGCCACGGGCCACGGCCCGGAGGGAGCACCCGAGCCGGCGTCCGGCGACGACCGGTTCGCCAAGGGCGCGTCCTCGTCCGAACCCACATCCGGTGCCGACCGTGAACCCGGGCGCGAGGGAGGCCGCGAGGCCGAGCGGTGGCCCGGCAAGCGGCGGACGCCGCAGCGGAGCGCCGCGGCCGTCTCCGTACCTGCGCCCCCCGACTACGCCCCCGCCGTCGCCGCCCGGCCGGACCCCGTCGCCGCGATCCCGTGGGGCATGCGGGTCGCTGCCGAGGCGGGCTGGCGGCTGCTCGTGCTCGCCGGCACCCTCTGGGTGCTGATGAAGGTGATCAGCTCGGTGCAGCTGGTCGTCCTCGCCTTCGTCGCCGCCCTCCTCATCACCGCCCTGCTCCAGCCGACCGTCGCGCGGCTGCGCAAGATGGGTCTGCCGCGCGGGGTGGCCACGGCGGTCACCGCCGTCTCCGGCTTCGTGATCATGGGGCTCGTCGGCTGGTTCGTGGTCTGGCAGGTCATGGACAACATCGACAACCTCTCGGACCGTGTCCGGGACGGTATCGAGGAGCTGAAGCGCTGGCTGCTGGACAGCCCGTTCCATGTGACCGAGAAGCAGATCAACGACATCGCCAAGAACCTCAGCGACACGATCGGCGCGAACACCGAGCAGATCACCTCCGCCGGGCTCCAGGGCGTGACCGTCGTCATCGAGGCGATCACCGGGATACTGCTCGCGATGTTCTCGACCCTCTTCCTCCTCTACGACGGGAAGAAGGTCTGGCAGTGGACGCTGAAGCTGGTGCCCGCCCAGGCCCGGCCCGGTGTCGCGGGCGCGGGGCCGCGGGCCTGGCGGACGCTGACGGCGTATGTGCGGGGAACGGTGCTGGTCGCCCTGATCGACGCGGTCTTCATCGGCCTCGGGCTGTACTTCCTCGACGTGCCGATGGCCGTCCCGCTCGCCGTCTTCATCTTCCTGTTCGCCTTCATCCCGCTCGTCGGCGCCGTGATCTCCGGCGCCCTGGCGGTCGTGGTCGCGCTGGTCACCAACGGGGTGTTCACCGCCCTGATGGTGCTCGTCGTGGTCCTGGCCGTGCAGCAGATCGAGGGCCATGTGCTCCAGCCGTTCATCCTGGGCCGCGCGGTACGGGTCCATCCGCTCGCCGTCGTCCTCGCGGTCGCGGCCGGCGGACTGACCGCCGGCATCGGCGGCGCGGTGGTCGCGGTGCCGCTGGTCGCGGTCACCAACACCGTGGTCGGCTACCTGCGCGCGTACAGCCATGAACAGGCCCTGCTCAGTACCCCCGAGCCGCGGGGCGCGACCGCGTTCGCCGTCGCGCCGACCCCGGCGCCCGGCTCCAAGGACCGGGGCGACGCGTGATCTCCGAGCCGGAGCTGGTGGGCGGGGCGGACTTCCCGGCCGGCCAGGTCCTCACGCCGGAGCCGACCGAGCCTCGGGAGCCCCGCCCCCGCCGCCCCTGGCTGTGGGCGCTCGGCGGCGCGGTGGTGGCTTCGGCGGTGTGGGGCGCGGGACTGTACGCGTACGAGCGGAGCCAGGACGAAGGGCCGGACCTCGGGGGGTACCGCACCGTCGCGGACCTCTGCGAGAAGGCGGAGCTGAAGGCGCTGACCGGGATCCTCGGCGCGAAGTCCACGGACGTCGGGGCATCGGCGGAGGACCACGCGGCGCTCCACACGGCGCACTGCTCGGTGACGCTCGGCGCGCCGGACACCGGCTACAGCGTCTCGCTCACGTACCGGCTGCACAAGGTGACCGACCCGGGGCCGGAGTTCGCGGCCATGCACGAGAGTCCCGCCATGTCGGACTACGAACGGGTCGAGGGCGTGGGGGAGAGCGCCTACACCGTCCTGCACCCGGACGACGAGGGTGCCGAGATGAGCGTGCTGGACGGGCAGGTCGAGCTGATGATCTCCCTCAGCGCGAACGTCGTCTGGGACGAGGACGAGGGCCGGGGGGTCGTCGAGACCGAGAAGATCGACCTCTCCGGTATCGAGACCGTGCTCGCCCAGGACCTCGACGCGCTGATGGCCGCGCTCAAGAAGCCCTGACGGCCGCGCTCAGGACATGACGGAAGGGCCCCGGGGAAACCCGGGGCCCTTCCTGTCGAGCGTGTTCGCCCTACTCGGCGATGAGCGCTTCCGCGTCCAGCGTCACGCCGACCGCCTGGATCACCGAGGCGATCTTGACGGCCTCCTGGATCGTCTCGCGGTCGACACCGGCCTTGCGCAGGACCTGCTCGTGCGAGTCCAGGCACTGGCCGCAGCCGTTGATCGCGGAGACGGCCAGCGACCACAGCTCGAAGTCGACCTTCTCGACGCCCGGGTTGCCGATGACGTTCATCCGCAGACCGGCGCGCATCGTCCCGTACTCCGGGTCGGACAGCAGGTGCCGGGTCCGGTAGAAGACGTTGTTCATCGCCATGATCGCGGCGGCGGACTTGGCCGCCGTGTACGCCTCGGGCTTGAGGTTGGCCTTGGCCTCCGGCTCCAGCTCCGCGAGGACCTTCGGCGAGCGCGAGGCGATCGCGCAGGCGAGGACCGTGCCCCAGAGCTGCTGCTGCGGGAGCTCGCTGTTGCCGATGACCGAACCGAGGTTCAGCTTCAGGTCCTTGGCGAAGTCCGGTATGGCGGACTTGAGTTCATCGAGAGCCATGGCGGATCACTCGCCCGACAGGAGCGCGACCGGGTCGAGGGTGTTCTCGCCCTTGGTCCAGTTGCACGGGCACAGCTCGTCGGTCTGCAGGGCGTCCAGGACCCGCAGGACCTCCTTGGGGTTACGGCCCACGGAGCCGGCGGTCACCATGGTGAACTGGATCTCGTTGTTCGGGTCCACGATGAAGACGGCGCGCTGGGCGAAGCCGTCCTCGCCCTCGACGCCGCAGTCGCGCATCAGCTCGTGCTTGGAGTCGGCGAGCATCGGGAAGGGCAGGTCACGCAGGTCGGCGTGGTCCTTGCGCCAGGCGTGGTGCACGAACTCGGAGTCGCCGGAGGCGCCGAGGATCTGGGCGTCGCGGTCCGCGAACTCGTCGTTCAGCTTGCCGAAGGCGGCGATCTCGGTCGGGCAGACGAAGGTGAAGTCCTTGGGCCAGAAGAACACCACGCGCCACTTGCCCTCGTAGGACTTGTGGTTGATCTGCTCGAACTCCTTGCCGCTCTCCAGCGACACGCAGGCGGTCAGGTCGTAGGTGGGGAACTGGTCACCGACAGTGAGCACGCGCTCTCCTTGCAAGTTGGAAGGTCCCTTTTGAGGTCTTCCGTGAGGGGTTGGACGGGCTTCATCCTGGCACGGAGTGCATTGATCAGTGAAATAGCTAGACTGCGTCGGGTTGATCGAAGGTGGTTATCAGTGATCCCTGCACGACGTGTGAAGCAGCCCAGCCTGTCCCAGCTCAGAGCCTTCGCGGCGGTCGCGGAGCATCTGCACTTCCGGGACGCGGCGGCGGCGATCGGAATGAGCCAGCCGGCGCTCTCGGGCGCGGTTTCGGCTCTCGAAGAGGCACTCGGTGTCCAGCTCCTCGAGCGTACGACGCGCAAGGTGCTGCTCTCGCCCGCGGGTGAGCGGCTCGCGGTGCGGGCCCGGGGTGTGCTGGACGCCGTGTCGGAGCTGATGGAGGAGGCGGAGGCGGCGCAGGCCCCGTTCACGGGGGTGCTGCGGCTCGGGGTGATCCCGACCGTCGCGCCGTATCTGCTGCCCACCGTCCTGGGTCTGGTCCATGAGCGCTATCCGGAGCTCGACCTCCAGGTCCACGAGGAGCAGACCTCCTCGCTCCTGGAGGGGCTCGCGGCCGGCCGGCTCGACCTGCTGCTGCTCGCCGTGCCGCTGGGTGTGCCCGGCGTCACCGAACTCCCGCTCTTCGACGAGGACTTCGTGCTCGTCACCCCGCGCGGCCACGCGCTGGCCGACCGGGACGACATTCCGCGCGAGGCCCTGAAGGAGCTGAACCTGCTGCTCCTCGACGAGGGACACTGCCTGCGCGACCAGGCCCTCGACATCTGCCGGGAGGCGGGGCGTACGGAGGGGACGCCGGTCACCACGACCGCGGCGGGTCTCTCCACGCTGGTCCAGCTGGTGGCGGGCGGGCTCGGGGTGACGCTGCTCCCGCGCACGGCGGTCAAGGTCGAGACCGGGCGCAACGCGGCCCTGTTCACCGGCTGCTTCACCGACCCCGCGCCCTCGCGCCAGGTCGCCCTCGCCATGCGCACGGGTGCGGCCCGGCAGGCGGAGTTCGAGGAGCTGGCGGAGGCGCTGCGGGGTGCGATGAGGCGCCTTCCGGTACGGGTGGTGGGCGCCGGCTCCTGAAACCCCCGGTTCCAGGATCCGACGCCCAGGCGTCGTACATGCGCTCGACGGGTTATTCGGTCCTCAGCCCGTCCGCTCGCATCAGGCGCCACAGCACCGGCATGCTCAGCAGCGTGACGGCCGCGATCAGCGCGATGCCGATTCCGGTGACGGGCAGGAAGACCCACCAGTCCAGGACCTGTTGCCCCGTCATCTTCAGCAGGACGACGCCGAGTCCGAGCCCGCCCGCCACGGCCAGGGCGAGGCCGAGCGCGATCGGTACGGCCGTCTGCCACAGCACCGACCAGCTCAGTGTGGTGCGCCGGGTGCCGAAGGCGACCAGCGAGGAGAGCAGCCGCTTGCGGTCCCTGAGCTGTTCGAGCGTGGTCACCAGGAGCGAGGCCGCCACCAGGAGCATCGTGAGGGTGGAGCCGACGAGGATGCCGGTGCGGACGCTGGCGAACTGCGCGTTCCGCTCGGTGTTCTTGAGCGTGCGTACCCACGAGGTCGGGTCGAGGGCCACCGCCGTGTTCCGTACGTACTCGGCGGCGTCCGGCACGGCCGGGTCGAGCCGCACCATGGCGAGCGCGGCGGGATCGTCGAGCCGGGCCGCGTCGATCGACGACGGGGTGGCGAGGATCCCGAACTCGTACATGCCCGTCGGGTCGGGGCGGGAGTCCACGATCCGGGCGGTGGTGGGCAGGCGCCACTGGGGGAGCGTGCCCTTGTGCTCGTCCGGGTCCCGCAGGGCGACCGTCCGGCCCGGCTTCGCGGTCTGCGTGACCCAGCTGTCGGGCGGCGCGCCCTGGGCGCCGTGGGCGAGGGCGATGAAGACGTCGCCGTCCGCGCAGGAGGGCAGCTTCGCGAACTCGCGGAGGGAGGCGCAGTCGCCGACCTTGATCGAGGTGAGCGGGGCGAAGTCCTCGCCCTCCTTGAGGGCGCCCGGCCGCCACGCGTAGGACGTGATCGTGCCGGACACTCCGCTGACGCCCGGGGTCTGCCTGAAGCGGGTGATCATCTCCCGGGCCTCGTCGCCGGTCGTCGCCTCCGTCTCGGCGACGAGCTGGGCCCGTGTGGAGTCCTCGCCGGTGGCCTGGGTGAATCCCTGCTCCATCGCCTGGAAGAGCATCTGGAGCGCGATCGCGCCGGCCGCCGCGACGACGATGCCGCTGACGGCGCGGGCCGCCGTCCCGCTGCTCAGCTGGAGCCTGCGGACGGCGAGCTGCCAGGACACCGGCCCCCGGTGCAGCCGCTTCACACCGGCTTCGACGAGCCACGGCAGCAGGGTGGTGAGGCCGATCAGGGCGAGCGTGACACCGGCTCCGATGCCCACGGTGTCGATGGCGGTCTGGTTCACCTCCACCGTCCCGAACAGCGGCACGAGCAGGGCCACGCCCGCCGCCAGGAGCAGCAGCCGCCACCACAGCCGGCGGCGGCGCGGCGCGGCGGAACGGACGACGCCGAGCGGCTCGATCGCCACGCCACGCAGGGCGAAGAGGGTGACGACGACCGAGGCGACCGGGACCACGACGAGGACGAGTGCGGCGAGGGCGGGCACCGGCACGACGTCGGACGGGAACGCGTTGACGTCCCAGATGGTGACCGTACCGGCGAACTGCCGGGCCACGGCGAAGAGTCCGACGCCGACCGCGAGGCCGAGGAGCGCGCCCGCCAGGGACTCGCCGGCCGCGATCCGCCGGGTCGTCGCGGTGTCCGCGCCGACGAGGCGGAGCGCCGCGAGCCGCCGGTCGCGCTGTTCGCCGCCGAAGCGGACGGCGGTCGCGATGAAGACGAGCACCGGGAGGAGCAGGACGACGGAGGCGACGAGGACGAGGAGGATCAGGAACGCGTTGAACGGTTCGGCGGGCACCGACCAGCCGTAGCGCGATCCGCGACCGTCGTAGTTGTCGGTGGTGAGGAAGTCGACGTGGGCGACGTAGCGCAGTTCGGCGGGGCCGATGAGTCCCGCGTCGCCGATCGTCCCGACGGCCTCGTAGGGGAGCCGCTCCTTGAGGAGGGTGCCTTCGGGGGAGTCGAGCAGGTCGCGGAGCGCGGGCGAGACGAGCATCTCGCCGTTCGCGGGCAGCTTCGCCACGCCGGGCGGGAGAGGTGTCTCCGTGCCCTCGGGGCGCAGGAGGAGCCCGGTGACGGAGGTGTCCCGGTAGGTCGTGGTCTGTCCGAGGTGGAGAAAGGTGTCGGCGCGGGGGCCGGTCTCCTGCTCGCTGCCGTCGACGGAGCGGGTCGCCTCGCGGACCTCCCGCTGGAAGAGCATGCCGGGCAGGGAGGCGGCGGCGAGCAGCAGGGCCACGCCGAAGCCGACGCCGAGCGCGGTCAGCAGGGTGCGGAGCAGGCCCGACCGTCCTCCGGTGACCGCGAACCGGGCGCCGAGCGTCAGATCGCGGGACCAGGTACGGAGCCTCATACCGCCCACTCCGTGTCGCGCACGGCGCCGTCGCGGACGACGACCTCGCGGTCGGAGTAGGCGGCGACGCGGGGCTCGTGGGTGACGAGGACGACGGCGGCGCCGGTGTCACGGGCGGCGTCCGTGAGCAGCTCCATCACGCGTTCGCCGTTGAGGGAGTCGAGCGCGCCGGTCGGCTCGTCGGCGAAGAGCACCCGGGGCGCGGTGACGAGCGAGCGGGCGACCGCGACCCGCTGGCCCTGGCCGCCGGATATCTCGCCGGGCCGCTTGCCGGCGATGTCGCCGACCTCCAGGCGGTCCAGCCACTCCCGGGCGCGGGTCTCGGAGCTCCTGCGCCGCTCGCCGTTCAAGCGCAGCGGAAGGGCGACGTTCTCGACGCAGGTCAGCTCCGGCACGAGCTGTCCGAACTGGAAGACGAAGCCGAAGTCGGTGCGGCGCAGGGCGCTGCGTTCGCCGTCCGACAGGGCGGTCAGCTCACGCCCGTCGTAGGTGATGGTTCCGGCGTCGGGTCGGACGATCCCGGCGAGGCAGTGCAGCAGCGTGGACTTCCCGGAGCCCGAGGGGCCCATCACGGCGACGACCTCGCCGGCCCGGATGGCGAAGTCGGCGCCGGAGAGCGCCGGGGTCGGTCCGTACGCCTTGTCCAGGCCCGTCGCCCGGAGCAGGGGGGTGGCGGTCATCGGCTGATCTCCTCGGCGAGGCGGTCGAGCCGGGCGGCGGTCAGCTCCAGCCAGCGCAGATCGGCTTCGAGGTGGAAGAGCGCGTGGTCGCAGATCAGCTGGTCGGCGAGGTCGCCGCCCTTCTTGCGCCGGGTCAGGTCGCGCATCAGCCGAAGGTGCTCCGCGCGCTGGACGTCGAGCAGCTCGGCGGCGCCGCGTCCGGTGAGGAGCGCGAGGACGACCTTGGTGTAGAGCGTGGACTGGAGGTACGGCTCAGGCTTCTCGGGCCGGCTCAGCCACTGCTCGACGTCGGTGACGCCGGCCTCGGTGATGGCGTACCGCTTCCGCTCGGGGCCTTCGCCGGCCTCGATGCTGTCGACCTCGACCAGGCCGTTCTTCAGCAGCCGGGACATCGTCGAGTAGACCTGCCCGTAGTGCAGGGGACGGTCGTGGCCGAACTTCTCGTCGAAGGCGCGCTTCAGGTCGTAGCCGTGGCGCGGACCGGACTCCAGGAGCCCGAGAAGGGTGTGTCCGATTGACATGCCGTCACTCTACACCCTGTGTATACGCACAGTTTATAGCTGCGCTGACCAGGGGTGACGTGAGTTGTGACCTGCGCCGCACAACCATCCGTGCCTCAGGAGCGTCGGTTCCAGCGGGACAGGTGCTGATTCTCACGTCCGGAAAAGACCGGATCGAGTGCACTTTGTCAGCATCGGCGGTGTTAGCTTGCTGAGCTGATTCGGAGCGGACACCTGCCCGAGACCACGACGAGCGGAGCGACGGAGAACATGGGCCGAGCGGACAAGGGCCAGGGGAAGAAGGGCGGGCGCATACGCCGTCTCTTCACCTGGAAGAAGATCCTGGGCACGTTCTTCGTCGGCTGCCTGCTCCTGATGGGCGCGTTCTACACGATCTACGTGATGGTCCCGGTGCCGACCGCCAACGCCCAGGCGACCATGCAGAGCAACGTCTACAAGTACGCGAACGGCAAGATCCTCGCCCGCACCGGCGAGATCAACCGCGAGATCGTTGGCCTGGAGAAGATCCCGCGCGAGGTGCAGTACGCCTTCGTCGCCGCCGAGAACAAGACCTTCTACAAGGACAACGGCATCGACATCAAGGGCACCGTCCGCGGCGCCCTGAACACCATCTCCGGCAAGGGCAAGCAGGGTGGTTCGACCATCACCCAGCAGTACGTGAAGAACTACTACCTGGACCAGGACCAGACGGTCACCCGCAAGCTCCGGGAAATGGTGATCGCGCTCAAGGTCGACCAGCAGAGTTCGAAGTCGGACATCCTCGCCGGGTACATGAACACGAGCTTCTACGGCCGCAGCGCGTACGGCATCCAGGCCGCCGCCCAGTCGTACTACGGCGTCGACGCCGCCAAGCTGAACGTCGCCCAGGGCGCCTACCTCGCCTCCCTGCTCCAGGCCCCCAACCAGTACGACTGGACCGCCGCCTCGCCCACCGGCCGCAAGCTGGTCGAGGAGCGCTGGAACTACACCCTCGACAACATGGTCGAGGAGGGCTGGCTCGACCCGGCCGAGCGCGCCACGCTGAAGTTCCCCGCCCCGCTCAAGGAGAAGGCCGCCCCCGGTATGGAGGGGCAGCGCGGCTACCTCGTCGAGGCCGCCAACCAGGAGCTGATGCGTCAGGGCATCAGCGCCGAGGACATCAAGGCCGGCGGCTGGACGATCACGCTCAACATCGACGAGCAGAAGCAGAAGGACCTGGTCAAGGCGGTCGAGCGGCAGCTCGAGAAGAAGCTCGACCGCAAGGGCGACAAGAAGGACGCCACCGTCCAGGCCGGCGCCACATCCGTCGACCCGAAGACCGGCAAGGTCGTCGCGATGTACGGCGGCATCGGCGCCACCGAGCACTGGACGTCGAACGCCACCCGCCGCGACTACCAGCCCGCCTCGACGTTCAAGCCGATCGTCCTCGCCTCCGCCCTCGACAACCGCGCCCTGACCCAGGACGGCCGGAAGATCGGCCTCGGCACGATCTACGACGGCACCAGCAAGCGCCCCGTCGTCGGCAGCTCCATCCCCTTCAAGCCGGAGAACGAGGACAACCGCAGCTACGGCCCGGTCACCGTCCAGAAGGCCACCAACAGCTCGATCAACTCCGTCTTCGCGCAGATGATCGTGGACGTCGGCCCGGGCCCCACCAAGAAGACCGCGCTCGACCTCGGCATGAAGGACGGGGCGGACTTCGGCGAGACGCCCGCGATGTCGCTCGGCACCATGGGCGCCTCCACCTGGGACATGGCCGGCGTCTACGCCACGCTCGACAACCACGGCGTCAAGGTCACCCCGACGATCGTGAAGTCCGCCGAGCACAAGGACCGCAAGGCCGACCCGGTGAAGTCGATCGGCGGTCAGGTCATCAGCCGCGAGGCCGCCGACACCGTCACCAAGGGAATGACCGGCGTCGTCCGCAACGGCTCCGGCTTCCGCGCCGCGGGCGACTACGCGGCGGCGGGCAAGACCGGCACCTCGGAGAACAACCGCTCCGCCTGGTTCGTCGGCTACACCCCCGAACTGGTCACCGCCGTCGGCCTCTTCGGCGAGGACCCCAAGGGCAACCAGGTCACCCTGACCGACACGATCAACCCGGGCCGCGCCAACGGTGGCCGTACCCCCGCCGAGATCTGGGGCGACTACACCACCGCGGCGCTCGACGGCGGCTCCGACGCCCGGTTCGACCTGGAGACCGACGGCTCCGGTGACGTCGTGGAGCCGGACCCGACCCCGACGCGGACCGGCGACGCCCAGACGTCGACCCCGCCGCCCGTCACCCAGTCCCCGGACCCGACACCGCCGCCGACCTCGACGGCGACCACGCCGCCGCAGCCGACGGACACGATCACGGTGCCGCCGCCGCCCACGGAGACGACGGACCCGGTGCCACCGACGATCGAACCGCCGGTCGACGGCGACACCGAGAACGACGACGGACGCACCCGACGGTGACACGACGAAGGCCGGACCCGAGAGGGGTCCGGCCTTCGCCGTACGTCGCAACGCTCGGGCGGGCGTGACCGCTCAGGGCTGGACGTGAGGTCCGCGCCGCACGCTTGCGGCCGAACGCTCAGGAGCGCGTGGCCAGTTCGAACCAGACCACCTTGCCGCCCGAGAGCCGCGTCGCCCCCCACCGTCTGGCCAGCCGGTTCACCAGGAACAGCCCGCGTCCGCCCTCGTCCGTGTCCCGCGCCCGCCGCTGGCGCGGCAGCTGCGGGGAGTCGTCGCCGACCTCGCAGCGCAGGACGTCGGTCCTGAGCAGCCGCAGGGTCACCGGCCGCTCCGCGTACCGCACGGCGTTCGTCACGACCTCGCTGATCAGCAGCTCGACCGAGTCCGAGAGCTCCTCGAGGTCCCAGCGCGCCAGCGCCCGCCGGGCGAGCCGCCGGGCGCGACCGGGCGCCGCGTCCTCCGGCTCCAGGAACCAGTACGCCACATCGCTCGGCGCGATCCCGTCGAAGCGGGCCGCGAGCAGCGCGATGTCGTCGTCCCGGTCGCCGGGGCCGAGCATGTCGAGGACGTCGTCGCAGAGGGCCTCCAGGGGCGGTGAGTGGTCCGGGCCGGTCAGCTGGGCGGTCGCCGCCAGGCGCTCGCGGAGCTGCTCTATCCCGGTCCACACGTCCCGCAGCCGCGACTCGACCAGGCCGTCCGTGTACAGCAGCAGCGTGGCGCCCGCCGGGGCGTCCAGCTCGACCGCCTCGAAGTCGACCCCGCCCACGCCGATCGGCGCGCCCGGCGGCACGCGCAGGACCTCCGCCCGGCCGCCGAGGTGGAGCAGTATCGGCGGCGGATGGCCCGCGTTGGCGATGGTGATCCGGTGCGAGACCGGGTCGTACACCGCGTACATGCAGGTCGCCATGCGGTCCTGGCCGAGCCGCTGGGCCTGCTCGTCGAGGTGGTGCAGGACCTCCTGGGGCGGCAGGTCGAGCCCGGCCAGGGTCTGCGCCGTGGTCCGCAGCTGGCCCATGATCGCCGCGGAGGTCATGGAGTGGCCCATGACGTCGCCGACGACCAGCGCCACCCGGCTGCCGGGCAGCGGGATCGCGTCGTACCAGTCGCCGCCCACCCGGGCCGTCTCGGCGGCCGGAAGGTAGCGGGAGGCGAGCCGGACGCCGGTCGGCTGCGGCAGCGAGTCGGGGAGCATCGTGCGCTGGAGCTCGTCGGCGATGTACGCCTCACGGCCGTACAGCACGGCCTTGTCGATGCCGAGCGCGGTGTGGGTGGCGAGCTGGGCCGCGACGAGCAGGTCGTTGGGCTCGAAGGCGGGCCGTTCGGGACGGCGCAGGAAGACGGCGGCGCCGATGACCCGGCGGCGGCCCCGCAGCGGGGCCAGGATCGCGCGGTGGCCGCCGGGCAGGACGTGGTCCCGCCCGAGCAGCTCGGACAGGGCGGCGCGGGCGGCGGCGGAGTCGCCGAAGACCGGCCGCACCCCGCGCAGCACCTCGGCCAGGGCCCCACCGGAGCGCACCTCGCAGAGTTCGGCCGCGGGGGTCGGGTCGGGGTCGGGGACGAGGGTCAGCTCCTCGCCCTCCACGTCTGTTAAACGGAGCCGGTCGGTGCGGCGCAGCCGCAGCACGAACGGCGCGACCGGCCGTTCGTCGCCCACCGGGAGCGGGTCGCGCAGATAGACCAGGATCGCGTCGGAGAAGGTCGGCACGGTCGCCCGGCAGAGCCCGAGCACGATCTCGTCGAGGTCTATCCCGCGCGCGATCCGCCGCGTCGCCGCGCCCACGAACCGCAGCCGGTCGCCCTCGCGCCGGGCCGCGGCCCCGTCCTGTGCCGGCGGGGCGCCGGGGGTTTCCGGGGCGCTCGGGGTGGCGGGTGTGGCGTTCACGGCCATCGCGACCGCCGGGGCGGCCGTCTGCGCGGGCGTGCCGCCTCCGGCGTCGCCCGCCGTGTGCGGCGCCGCCTGCCCGGGCACGGGACGGCCGGTGCCGTCGCCCGTACCGTCCGCTGTGTGCTCACGGTCGGTGCCCGGCGTGCCGTCGGGGCGTCTGCCGGCGGCGGCGGACCGGGGACCTGCCGAGCCGGGCTGCGCCGGCACCGGCGCCTCGGCCGCTTGCTGCCGGGGGCGGGTGCGCTCGTGCGGCCGGGCAGCCAGCGGCTGCCGGCCTTCGTGGGAGGTGGGATGCTCCGTCACGCGTGGGATTCCGTCCGTCCGGGCCGGTGGTGCGATGCACTCGCTCTTCTCGCCGATGCCGCGCCTTCACGGGGGATAAACCCCTGGCGCGCGGTGGATCTGAATGCCCCGCGAGCAGCGGCTACGACAGGGGTCGGCACACCCGGGCAGACGTCCGGCACTGCTCTCCCCCTCAAGGATGACTTACGGTCAGGTCCTGCGCTGTGCTCTGTGGTTGACACCGTGTTCGGTGGATCATCGTCGTGCGGAGGACGATCCTACGTTTGCACCCCAGGGGCGCATCAAGGGTCTCACGGTGCGGTGTGCACCGGGGTGCGATCCCAGTCCGACGGCAGTTCGGGCACGGTCCAGCCGGGATCGGGCCGCCAGTCCTCCCACCCGTCGCGGAACGGCGTCCCCCAGGCCCGGATCACCTCGACGGCGGCGTCGCCCGCCGCACGGACCCGCGCGGCCTGCGCCGCGTCCATCAGACCGGCCCGCTGGGCCTGCGCGAACTCGTCCTCGTCCCGCCACAGCCAACTGCGGTCGGGGTAGACGGAGATGTCGAGGAAGTGGTCCACGGAGTCGACGCCGCCGGACCACCGGGTGCGCGGCTCCTCCAGGTTCACGTACCAGCTGCGGAACTGCCAGCCGCGTTCCCAGAACAGCCAGACCGACCAGGGGTCGCCCGGCCGGGCCAGCTTCAGCACACCCGTACCGAACCAGCGCGAGCGGACCGTGGTCCGCGGGGCGGTGTAGCGGGTGGCGAGCGGTTCCTGGTGGACGGGCGTGCCGTCGGCGAGCACCGGCTTGACGCACTCGGTGCCCGGCGCCATCCAGACGGCGAGCAGGTCGGCGGTGTCGCGCACGACCGTCACGGGACGGCAGATGTGCACGTCGCCGGATGCGTTGTCGCGGTAGCGCCAGAGGATGTGATCCCCCGGCGCCCAGTGCTGAGAACCGCCCGATCCTGTCATGCGCAGATATTAGGGGCGCACCCCCTCGGCCGCTGCGACGCAGGTCACGGATGAGTCATACGCAGCACGTCGAGTGCCTCGTCCAGCTGTTCGACCGTCAGGTCTCCCCGGTCGACGTACCCGCCCTCCAGGACCACCTGGCGGATCGTCTTCCGTTCGGCCAGGGACCGCTTGGCCACCTTCGCCGCCTCCTCGTAGCCGATGTACCTGTTCAGCGGGGTGACGACGGACGGCGAGGACTCGGCGTACTCCCGTGCCCGTTCGACGTTGGCGGTGATCCCGTCGACGGTACGGTCGGCCAGCAGGCGCGCGGCATTGGCCAGAAGTCGTACGGACTCCAGCAGGTTCTTGGCCATCACCGGGAGCATCACGTTGAGCTCGAAGTTCCCGGCCGCGCCCGCCACCGCCACCGTGGTGTCGTTTCCGGTCACCTGTGCGGCGACCATCAGGACGGCTTCGGGAATGACCGGATTCACCTTGCCCGGCATGATCGACGAGCCGGGCTGGAGGTCGGGGAGGTTGATCTCGGCCAGGCCGGTGCGCGGGCCGCTCGCCATCCAGCGCAGATCGTTGGAGATCTTCGTCAGCCCGACGGCGATGGTCCTGAGCTGGCCCGACGTCTCCACGAGGCCGTCCCGGGCGCCCTGTGCCTCGAAGTGGTCGCGAGCCTCGGTCAGGGGCAGGCCGGTCGTGCCGGCGAGTTCGGCGACGACCGCTGCGGAGAAGCCGGGTGGCGTGTTGATGCCGGTGCCCACCGCCGTACCGCCGAGGGGGAGTTCGGCGAGCCGGGGGAGCGAGGCGCGCAGCCGCTCGACGCCGTACCTGACCTGCGCCGCGTAGCCGCCGAACTCCTGGCCGAGGGTCACCGGCGTGGCGTCCATGAGGTGCGTACGGCCGGACTTCACCACCGTCGCGAATTCGGCTGATTTCCGCTCCAGCGCGGCGGCCAGATGGTCGAGGGCGGGGATGAGGTCGTGGGTCACGGCGGCCGTCGCGGCGATGTGGATCGAGGACGGGAAGACGTCGTTGGACGACTGCGAGGCGTTCACATGATCGTTGGGGTGGACCTCGCGGCCCTCGGGGAGCCGCTCGGTGGCGAGCGTGGCGAGGACCTCGTTGGTGTTCATGTTGGAGGAGGTGCCCGAGCCGGTCTGGAAGACGTCCACCGGGAAGTGCTCGTCCCAGCGCCCCTCGGCGACCTCGGCGGCGGCTGCCGCGATCGCGTCCGCGCGGTCCTGGTCGATCACCCCGAGCGAGGCGTTGACCTTGGCGGCGGCGGCCTTGATCCGGGCCAGGGCCTCGATGTGGGCGCGCTCCAGTCGCTGCCCGGAAACGGGGAAGTTCTCCAGGGCCCGCTGGGTCTGGGCCCGCCACTTGGCGTGCGCGGGAACCCGCACCTCGCCCATCGAGTCGTGCTCGATCCGGTACTCGCTCGTGTCGTCGCTCATGACGTCAACCTCCATGCAAAGGTGAGCACTTGTCTTGTTCTGGCTATTCCCATTGCGCTTACCGGCCAGTAAAAACCGTGGGTAACCCCACTTCCAGGAGGCGCAATGAGGCGCACCAGGTACAGACTCCGTTGGGCGATCGCGGTCACGGCCGCGGCCGCCGCGGCCTTCGGAACGACGGCGGCCGCCGCACCCGCCGGCGCGGCCCCGAGCACACTCCGTACCGTCTCCGCCGTACCGCTGCCGCCCGAGCTCGAGGCCGTCCGGGCCGCCGAGGCGACCAGGATCTACGGCAGCCCCGAGGAGCGCCCGCTCGCGCAGCGCAAGAGCGGCCTGATCTCGCTCGGTGACAGCGAGATCTCCGGCGAGGGCGTCGGTACGTACGAGCCGCCCACCAACGGACCGAGCAACTGGTGCCACCGCTCGCCCGAGGCCGCCGTCCACCGCACCGGGATCCCCGCGGACCTCACGTTCAACGTGTCCTGCTCCGGTGCGTACAGCGGCAACATCAGGATCGGCGGTTCCAAGCAGTACGCCGACGAACTGGTCCAGAGCGACAGCCTGGCCATCAAGGCCCGCAACACCCGGATCAAGATGGTCGTCCTGGTCGCCGGAGCCAACGACGATCTCCAGTTCGGTCCCGTGATGACGGACTGCGTCACGCGCTATCTGACCCTGCAGGGCCCGTGCGAGTCGAAGTACGCCCCCGGCTGGCAGGCCCGGGTCGACGCCCTCGTGCCCAAGGTCGAGCAGACCGTCCGGGACCTGAGGACCGTGATGCGCGACGCCGGGTATGCCGACGGCGACTACAAGCTGGTCGTCATGGGCTACCCGAGCCCCATCGGCCCGGACTTCCCCGACAACCCGAACTTCCCCGGCAAGCTCGCCTGCGGCGGTCTGGGCTACGACTCCGACACCGTCTGGGGCCGCAACACCGCCGTCCCCGCCTTCGAGCGCGGCATGCGCAGGGCCGCGGCGAACACCGGCGCGACCTACCTCGACAACTCGCGGCTCTTCCACGGCCACGAGGTCTGCATGGAGGACACCTGGGCCCGCGGTCTGTACATCGACCTCTCCAAGCCCGGCACCCCGGACGAGAACTCGGTCCGGCAGTCCTTCCACCCGAACGCGAGCGGCCACCGCGCCTTCGCGTCCTGCCTCACGCAGATCTACAACTCCGGCCTCCGCGAGGCCAGTTGCGCGGACGTCAACTCCAGCGGGACGCCGACCCTCTTCCCGTACGCCTGGGACGACGTCTACCGGCCGCTGAAGAACCAGGCCACCGGCAACTGCGTGGACATCGAGGCGGCCACGTCGAGGAACGGCACCGCCGTCCTCGGCTGGGACTGCCACGGCGGCCGCAACCAGGGCTGGTGGTACGACTCCGCCCGCCGCACAGTCCACACGGAGCTGACCCAGGACCGCTGCCTGGACGTCCCGGGCGCCCGCTACCGGGCGGGCGAGGCGCTGGTCGTCTGGAACTGCTCGGGCTCCGCGAACCAGCAGTTCGTACGCGACGGGGCCACGATCAAGCCCGCGGCCGCGACCGGGCTCTGCCTGACGCAGGCGGCGGCGAGGCAGCCGCTGAGGCTCCAGACCTGCGACGGCTCGGCGAACCAGCGCTTCGCCTGACCGGCCCCACGACGCCGTGGCCCCCGTCCGGTGCGGGACGGGGGCCACGGTCATGCCCGGAGGGCCGGTCGGATCCCGGGGACGCCCGCCCTCCACGGGCCGTGACCTCTAGAGGGCCTTGAGACTGGTGCGGGCCAGCTCGTAGGCAGGGAGCATCTCCCGGTGCTCCTCGGTGTCGAGTCCGCCCAGGTGGACGATGACCGTCCCCTTCGGAGTGGCGACGGCGAACGCGCGCTCCTCCTTCGACTCCTCCATCAGCTTGTTGTAGACGGTGTACGTCACCTCCACGGCCGGCAGCTCACCGGCCTTCGTCTCCTTGTAGGAGACCTTGGAGGTGTTCTCCTCCGCCTTCACGAACCCTTCGAGCGCGGTACGCGCAGGGCCCTCGCCCGCCGTCCAGACGCGCAGATAGCCGATGTTGCCGGCCGGCTTGGCGTCGATCTCGCAGGTCATCGTCGCGGGCCCCTGCTTGCCGAGGGCGGCGAAGACCTCGTCGTCGGTGGCCTTGACGGCCTGCGGCTTCCAGTCAGCGGCCAGGCCGAAGGAGACCGGCAGCGCACAGGCGGTCCCCGAAGCCCCGACGGACGCGGCGGCCTCGGCGGACGTACCGGAACCGGCCGCCGCGGTGGTCGCGGCGGCGTGGGGCGCCTTGTCGGGCGCCGAGTCGGGGGCGGGCTTCGCGCCGGTGCCGCAGCCGGTCAGCGCCCCGGCGGCCGCCAGGACGGCGAGGGCCGGGACCACGGCCCGTATCGGATGTCTCATGCGCGCAGGTTATCCGGGCCGTCCCGGCCCCCACCTCCGGGTTTCCACCGGGCGGCGGGCGCTACCGGGGCGCGGCCAGGACGTCCAGGTAGTGCTGGTTCTCCATGACACCCAGGACGTTCCCGAACGGGTCGGTCACCGAGGCGGTGACGAATCCCGGGCCGCGGGGCGTGAGCGGCTCGTACTCCTTCGCGCCCAGGGCGAGCAGCCGGGCGAGCGTCGCGCGCACGTCGTCCACGTGCCAGTAGACGATCGCGCCGCCCGGCCCGTCCGCCGCCGCGGCGGGCGCGTAGGCGCGGTCGATCAGCCCGAGCTCGTGCTGGTGGTCGCCGATGCGGAACTCCGCGTACCCGGGCCGCTCGAAGTACGGCTCAAGACCCAGCAGTTCCGTGTACCAGGCCTTCGCGGCCGCCAGGTCGTCGGCCCAGAAGCTGACGGTGGTGAGACCTCGCAACATGGATGTTCCCCTCTCCTCGTCGGATGACGGGATCGTAGGAGCCAATGAGGTCTGATCCTGACCTAGTTCTAGGGGGATGAGGGCGCCGGTGGAGGGGCCCCGCAACCGGGGCCCCTCGGGCCGGCGTACGGGTCAGGCGAGGCCGGGGCCGCGGACCGGGATGTGGGTGAACGTCGGCTCCGGGGCCGGGTTCTGGAAGAAGTCGTTGCCCTTGTCGTCCACGACGATGAACGCCGGGAAGTCCTCGACCTCGATCTTCCAGACCGCCTCCATGCCGAGCTCCTCGTACTCGACGACCTCGACCTTCTTGATGCAGTCCTGCGCGAGGCGCGCCGCCGGGCCGCCGATGGAGCCCAGGTAGAAGCCGCCGTGGCTGCCGCACGCGTCCGTGACCTGCTTCGAGCGGTTGCCCTTGGCCAGCATGACCTTGGAGCCGCCCGCCGCCTGGAACTGCTCGACGTAGGAGTCCATCCGGCCGGCCGTCGTCGGGCCGAAGGAGCCGGAGGCGTAGCCCTCGGGGGTCTTGGCCGGGCCCGCGTAGTAGACCGGGTGGTCCTTCAGGTACTGCGGCATCTCCTCGCCCGCGTCGAGCCGCTCCTTGATCTTGGCGTGCGCGATGTCGCGGGCCACGACCAGCGGGCCGGTGAGCGAGAGCCGGGTCTTGACCGGGTACTTGGTCAGCTCGGCGAGGATCTCGTCCATCGGCTGGTTGAGGTCGATCTTCACGACGTCGCTCTCGGTGGAGAGGTGCTCGTCCGTCGTCTCCGGCAGGAAGCGCGCCGGGTCGGTCTCCAGCTGCTCCAGGAAGACGCCCTCGGCGGTGATCTTCGCGACGGCCTGGCGGTCGGCCGAGCAGGACACGGCGATCGCGACGGGCAGCGAGGCGCCGTGGCGCGGCAGCCGGACGACACGGACGTCGTGGCAGAAGTACTTTCCGCCGAACTGCGCGCCGATGCCGATCTTCTGCGTGAGCTCGAAGACCTTCTCCTCCAGCTCCTTGTCCCGGAAGCCGTGTCCGGTCTCGGCCGAGCCCTCGGTGGGCAGCTCGTCCAGGTAGTGCGCGGAGGCGTACTTCGCGGTCTTCAGCGCGAACTCGGCGGAGGTGCCGCCGACGACGATCGCCAGGTGGTACGGCGGGCAGGCGGCCGTACCGAGCGAACGGATCTTCTCCTCCAGGAACTTCATCATGCTCGCCTCGTTGAGCACGGCCTTCGTCTCCTGGTAGAGGAAGGACTTGTTGGCCGAGCCGCCGCCCTTGGCCATGAAGAGGAACTTGTACGCGCCGCCGTCGGTCGCGTACAGCTCGATCTGCGCGGGCAGGTTCGAGCCGGTGTTCTTCTCCTCCCACATGGTGACGGGGGCCATCTGCGAGTACCGCAGGTTGAGCTTGGTGTACGCGTCGTAGATGCCCTTGGACAGGGCCTCCTCGTCGCGGCCGGGGGTCAGCACGTTCTGGCCGCGCTTGCCCATGACGATCGCCGTGCCGGTGTCCTGGCACATGGGGAGGACACCCGCGGCCGCGATGTTCGCGTTCTTGAGGAGGTCGAGCGCGACGAACTTGTCGTTGCTCGACGCCTCCGGGTCGTCGATGATCCGCCGCAGCTGGGCGAGGTGGGCCGGGCGCAGGTAGTGCTGGATGTCGTGGATCGCCTCGGCGGCGAGGGTGCGCAGCGCCTCCGGCTCGACCTTGAGGAACGTACGGCCGTCGGCCTCGAAGGTGGAGACACCTTCGGCGGTCACCAGGCGGTAGGGCGTGGTGTCCTCTCCCAGGGGGAGCAGATCGGAGTACGAAAACTCTGGCATGACGGCAGCCATTCCTCACTCGGCAGACAGCGGCGCCACCTCCATTGGCGGCGCCTCCTCCAGCGTAGAGCGCGGCCGGGGGACCGATCCTGTGAGGTAAGGCTCACTTAGGCGGAGTGTGGCAGCGGTGTGCGGTGGAGGGAGATCAGCAGCCGCCAGGTGCGGTCGGCGAGCTGCTCCGGGGAGGCGTCGATCAGGCCGTGCACCCAGTCCGCGAGCAGCCCTCCGAAGGCCGCCGCGACCGCGGAGGCGACGAGGGCCGGCTCGGGACCCCGGGCCAGTTCTCGCTCGCGCAGGCTGTACGCGCGCAGCTCACGGTGGAGCAGCTCGCCGAGCGGCCCGCCGCCGCCCGGTCGCAGCAGGCCGCGGTAGAGCGGCGCCCGGGGCTCGACCGCGGCGAAGAAGGCGGCGAGGGCGGGCGGCGGGGCGGCCGGGTCGGGCGTACCGCGCCAGGCGTGGAGGGCCTCGACCGCGTCCCGTACGACATCGGCGCAGGCGTCGACGGCGAGGGCCTGGAGGTCGGGGTAGTGCAGGTAGAACGTGGCCCGGCCGACGCCGGCCCGGCGGGCGAGCGCGGCGACCCCGACCTCGTCGAGGGGGCGCTCGGCGCACTCCTCCCACAGCGCGGCGCGCAGCCGCGCGCGGGTGCGGGCGGCGCGGGGGTCGGTGGCCCCGGGCTGGGTCGGGCCCGGGTCGGTGGCGCGGGGGGCGGTCGAGCCGGGGCCGGTGGCGCGGGGGTCGGCGGCTGAGGCGGTCATCCCGCCCACAGTACGGCGGCGAGGGCGAGCGCCCCGGGCAGTGCCTGCGCGAACAGGATCCGGCGGTTGGCGGTGAGGCCGCCGTACACCCCGGCGATCACCACGCAGGAGAGGAAGAAGACCTGGACCCGGTACCCGGTGGGGTCGTCGGCGATCAGACCCCACACCAGACCGGCCGCGAGGAACCCGTTGTACAGGCCCTGGTTGGCGGCCAGGGGCGCGGTCGCGCGGGCCATGGGGGCGTCGAAGCCGGAGAGTCCGCGCCCCGGGCGGCGCTCCCAGAGGAACATCTCCAGGACGAGGATGTAGGCGTGCAGGGCGGCGACAAGGCCGACGGCGACGTTCGCGATGATGGACATGTGTCCAGGATAGCTGGACAGGTGTCCAGAAACTCGGGCGACGGCGGGGCGTCGCGTTCGAGGCGTCCCGTCGTGCCCACTAGTCGCGATCTATCGCGTTTCGCTAGGCTGGGGTCGTGGACCTCGAAAAGCAGCCTCAGAAGCCGGTCGCCCCCGCCGAGCCCGTCCCCGCTCCGGCCGTTCCCGCCGCCGCTCCGGGGGATTCCCTGCGTGCGTCGGACGCCGACCGGGACCGGATCGCGGACATCCTCAGGGACGCCATGGCCGAGGGGCGGATCGACGCCGAGGAGCACTCCGAGCGGATCGACGCCGTCTACCGCGCCAAGACCGTGGGCGAGCTGGAGCCGATCGTCCGCGACCTGCCCGCGGGGAACCGCCCCGGCCGGCAGCCCGAGGTGTCGTACGCCTACGGCCCCGACGACACCTCGGGGCCCGCCGACAACCTGGTCGCCGTCTTCTCCAGTACCACCCGTAAGGGCCGCTGGCGCGTGGGCCGCAGGACCAACGCCTTCGCGCTCTTCGGCAACATCGAGATCGACCTGACCGAAGGGCTCTTCGCCCAGCGGCTGACCACCATCAACGCCACCTCGATCTTCGGCAACGTCGAGGTGCGCGTCCCGGAGAACATCAGCCTGCGGGGCAACGGCACAGGGATCTTCGGCAACTTCGAGGTCGTGAACCTGGAGGCCGCCGACCCGCAGGCCCCGGTCGTCGTGATCAACGGCTTCTCGGTCTTCGGCAACGTCGAGGCCAAGCCCAAGCGCGGCAAGTGGATCACGGACCTTCAGAACCACGTGCAGGACAAGCTGCGCAAGCACCTCGGCCACTGACCCCCGGCACCTGACCCACCACCCATGGTCCCCGGGCCCGCCTCCCGGGTCCCGAGCCCCGGCCCTCATTCCAGGCCGTGCTCCCCGGCCTCTGATCCACGCCCCTGACCAGGGGAGACGGAGTGACCGGATTCCGCCCATGGGATTCCGCACTCCGGAACTCGGCGGCACGCAGTGCATAGGCGCGCGTACAGCGGGTAGGGCTTGCTGCATCGTCTCTCGCTCGCGAAGCCGTCGTCAGGAGTAGACCGTGCTGCAACTGCCGCATCAGCCCCTCCAGGTCGCCGCCGTCCCGCCCCAGCGTGCCCCCGCTCGGGAGGACGAGGCCGGTCCCTGGCACACGGAGGCGGTGTGCCGTCGGGACGAAGCCGGGCTGTTCTTCGCCCCGTCCAAGGAGCCGACCGCCTCGCGGCTCTCCCGCGAGGAGGCCGCCAAGCGCGTCTGTGCCCGCTGCCCCGTCATGGTCGAGTGCCGGGAGCACGCGTTGCTCCAGCCCGAGCCGTACGGAGTGTGGGGAGGGCTCACCGCGGCCGAGCGCCGCGTCGTGCTCGCCCGGCGCAGGCGGCGCGAGGTGGAGCTCAAGAAGGCGGCGTCCGCCGATCCCATCGCCGCGGCCGGCTGACGGGGCCGAGCGGCTCCGTCGACGTCGGCCGTACGTACGGGAAGGGGCGCCCCCACCGCACATGGGGGCGCCCCTTCCCGTACCGCACTGCCCTGTCGTGCGGCGCGGTCACGTGGCCTGCTACTTGGCGCGGTCGAAGTCGATCTTGCTGTACGCGCGGAGCTTCGAGAGCCGGTGCGTGGAGTCGATCTGGCGGATCGTGCCGGACTTCGAGCGCATCACCAGCGACGACGTGGTCGCGGTCTCCGAGCGGTAGCGGACGCCGCGCAGCAGCTCGCCGTCCGTGATGCCGGTGGCGACGAAGAAGACGTTCTCGCCGCTCACCAGGTCGTTGGTGGAGAGCACCCGGTCCAGGTCGTGCCCGGCGTCGATCGCCTTCTGGCGCTCGGCCTCGTCCTTGGGCCACAGCTTGCCCTGGATGACACCGCCCAGGCACTTTATGGCGCAGGCCGAGATGATGCCCTCGGGCGTGCCGCCGATGCCGAGGAGCAGGTCCACGCCGGTGCCCTCGCGGACGGCCATGATCGAGCCGGCGACGTCGCCGTCGGTGATGAACTTGATCCGGGCGCCGGTCTCGCGGATCTCCTTGACGATGCCCTCGTGGCGGGGGCGGTCCAGGATCACGACGGTGACGTCCTCGGGGGCCATGTTCTTGGCCTTGGCGACGCGGCGGATGTTGACCGAGACGGGCGCGTTGATGTCGACGAAGTCGGCGGCCTCGGGGCCGGTGACCAGCTTGTCCATGTAGAAGACCGCGGACGGGTCGAACATGGTGCCGCGGTCGGCGGCGGCCAGGACGGCGATCGCGTTGGGCATGCCCTTGGCGTTGAGCGTCGTGCCGTCGATCGGGTCCACGGCGATGTCCACCTCGGCGCCGGTGCCGTCGCCGACCCGCTCGCCGTTGAACAGCATCGGGGCTTCGTCCTTCTCGCCCTCGCCGATGACGACGACGCCGTTCATCGAGACGGTGGAGATCAGCGTCCGCATCGCGTTCACCGCGGCGCCGTCCGCACCGATCTTGTCGCCGCGGCCGACCCAGCGGCCGGCGGCCATGGCGGCGGCCTCCGTGACGCGGACCAGCTCCAGGGCGAGGTTGCGGTCGGGGGCCTCGGGAGAGACCTCCAGCTCGGACGGCAGGGAGTGCTCGGTCATCGGAGCGCACCTTTCTGTACGGCGACGGCCGGAATAAAGAGGGTGATGCGACTCTATCGGTACGTCGACAAATTGAGCAGAGGGGCCCACGGATGAGCACAACACCATGATGCGACCATGGGGGGCGTGGCAGGTATGCGAGGCAGGCAGACGGTACGCGGGATGTTCCAGTCCCTGGCGGTGATCATGGCCGCGGCGGGCGTGATGTATCTCTTCATCCCGCACGACGAGGACGCGGATCCGGTCAAGGCGAAGGACTACCGGGTCGAGCTGGTGACGGCACAGCGGGCGGCGCCGTACGCGGTGCTGGCCCCCGAGGGCCTCGGGGAGGGGTGGAAGGCGACCGTGGTCTCGTACAAGCGCGAGCAGCACGACGCCTGGCAGCTGGGCTTCCTCGACCCGGACACGCAGTACGTGGCGATCCACCAGTCGACGGAGGAGCCCGACAAGTACGTGCCCGACGTCACCCAGAGGGCCAAGGACTCCGGCAGGACGCAGACGGTCGCCGGTCAGGTCTGGCAGCGCTGGGAGGGCCCGAAGTACGACGCCCTGGTCCGCACGGACGGCGGCGCGACGACGGTCGTGACGGGGACGGCCTCGTTCGAGCGGCTGGCGGAGATGGCGGGCGCGCTGCAGTCGAAGAAGGCGTGAGCGTCACGCTACGTGCGGCACGTGTGTGTACGCGAAAGCCCCCGGACTCCTGGAGTCCGGGGGCTTTCGCGTGGCTGCCGACGGGGGTCAGACGGTGGTGACGACCTCGTCGTAGGCGAGGCGCGGGGAGCGCGGGAACCAGGCGTCCTCGCCCGGCTTGCCGATGTTGACGACCATCAGCGGGGTGTGGTCGGCGTCCAGGAACTCCTTCTGGAGTCCGGCGAAGTCCAGGCCGGTCATCGGGCCGGCGGCCAGGCCGGCGGCGCGGACGCCGACGATGAAGTACGCGGCCTGCAGGGCGGAGTTCAGGAGCGCGGCGCTCTCGCGTGCCGGGCGCTCGGAGAAGAACATGTCCTTGGCCTGCGGGAAGTGAGGCAGCAGCGCCGGGAGCTCCTCGTGGAACTCGTTGTCGGCAGAGAGGATCGCGACCAGCGGCGCGGCGGCGGTCTTCGCCTGGTTGCCCTCGGCCATGTGCTTGACCAGGCGCTCGCGGGCCTCGGGGGAGCGGACGAGGGTGATGCGCAGCGGGGTCTGGTTGAAGGCGGTCGGCCCGTACTTGACGAGGTCGTAGATCGCCTGGACCTGCTCGTCGGTCACCGGCTCGTCGGTGAAGGTGTTGGCGGTCCGGGCCTCACGGAACAGGAGGTCCTGGGCGGCGGGGTCAAGGGCGAGGGACATCTGCGTACCTTCCGGGCAAGGGGGTTCGAGCGATGCCCTCACCGTACGGCGGAGATTGGTTAACTTTCAACCAAATGAACCGGATAGTGATCCGGTTCACATCTCCGCCGGTCGCATGAGGTCTCCGACGGCCTCAGTCGGACTCGGCAGGTTCGGCCCCGTCGCCGTCGTCAGGAGCGGACATCGCGGCGTCGAGGCGGGCTCGGGCGCCTTCCAGCCAACGCCGGCACACCTTCGCCAATTCCTCCCCACGCTCCCAGAGCGCGAGCGACTCCTCCAGGGTCGTTCCGCCCGTCTCCAGACGGCGAACGACCTCGATCAACTCGTCGCGTGCCTGCTCGTATCCGAGCGCCTCTTCCGTGGTGGCTGCCATGGGAACCACCCTATGCGTCGGGTCCGACAGCGCGCCGCACCGTGAACTCACCCGCCGCGACCCGCGCCCGCAGCTCCTCGTCCACGGCGACCTCCTCCGGAGACCGCACGACCGTCCCGTCCGCCTTCTGGAGCACGGCGTACCCGCGCTCCATCGTCGCGGCGGGCGACAGCGCGCGGACGCGGGCCCGGGTGTGCGAGAGCTCCGAGTCGGCCCGGTCGAGCAGATGCCCGAGCGTCCGGCGGCTGCGCGCGAGCAGCGCGTCGAGCTCGTCCTCGCGCAGCTCCACCATCCGCTGCGGATGCTCCATGACCGGCCGCCCGAGCGCGTGCGCGAGCCCGCGCTCCTCCCGGTCGAGCAGCCCACGCACGGTCCGCAGGGCCCGGTCCCGCAGGCCCTGCACCCGGTCGAGCTCCTCGCCGACGTCCGGTACGACCTTCTTGGCGGCGTCGGTCGGCGTGGAGGCGCGCAGGTCGGCGACGAGGTCGAGCAGGGGCGAGTCCGGCTCGTGGCCGATCGCCGAGACCACCGGCGTACGGCAGTCGGCGACGGTACGGATCAGCTGCTCGTCCGAGAACGGCAGCAGGTCCTCGACGCTGCCGCCGCCCCGCGCCACGATGATCACGTCCACCCCTTCGTGCGCGTCCAGCTCCTTCACGGCCTGGACGACCTGGGGCACGGCCTTCACGCCCTGCACCGCCACGTTCCGCACCTCGAACCGCACGGCCGGCCAGCGGCGCCGCGCGTTCTCCAGGACGTCCCGCTCGGCGGCGGAGGCGCGGCCGACGACGAGGCCGACGAGCTGGGGGAGGAAGGGCAGCGGCTTCTTGCGGTCGAGCGCGAAGAGGCCCTCGGCGCCGAGGCTCCGCTTGAGCTGTTCCAGGCGGGCCAGGAGTTCGCCGATGCCGACCGGCTTGATCTCCACCGCGCGCAGCGACAGCTGCCCGCGCGGCGCGTACCACTCGGGCTTGGCGTGCACGACGACGCGGGCGCCCTCGGAGACGATGTCGGCGACGGCGTCGAAGACCTGGCGGTAGCAGGTCACGCCGATGGAGATGTCGTACGAGGGATCCCGCAGCGTCAGGAACACGACTCCGGCACCGGGCCGCCGCGACAACTGCGTGATCTGCCCCTCGACCCAGACGGCACCGAGCCGGTCGATCCACCCCCCGATCAGCCGGGAGACCTCTCCGACGGGCAGCGGGGCTTCGGCGGACGTGTTGAGAGCCATGCGCCGAGCGTAGTGGCGACCACGGACATCGCGGGGCGCCGATGGAGGGAGCCTGCAGGACCCCGACCCCTCAAGGCGGCCTGACCCCCGCCGGCCGCTCACCCGCCCCGCCGCTTTCGGCTCACTCGCCACGTCGCCCGGTCGACTCGCCGCGCGTCGCGCCCTGGACCGCCAGGACCACCAGGCCGATGCCCAGCCAGATCACGCCGACCATCTGCGCCGTGGCCGACGCCTCCACGATCACCGCGATCAGGATCGCCGCCCCCACCACCGGCATCGCGACGTGCCACAGCCAGTGCGGCGGTCCCTCCATCCGCCGGACCGCGAACCAGCCCACCACGCTCGCGTGCAGCAGCACGAACGCCGTCAGCGCCCCGATGTCGACCACCGACACCAGGTGGTCGAGGCCGTCGTCCCGCTGGGCGGCCCAGACCGCCGCCACCATCGTCACCACCGCCGCCAGCAGCAGAGCCACCCGCGGCACGCCCCCGTCCGTGCGGCCGAGCAGCCGCGGCAGCCGCCGCTCACGGCCCATGGCGAAGAGCAGCCGGCCCGCCGCCGCCTGCCCCGCCAGCGCCGCGAACGCCGCGCCGATCGCCTTCGACACCGCCACCAGGTCGTGCAGCCACGTCCCCACGGACACGTCCACCGCGTCGTAGAAGGCCGAACCCTGCTTCGCCGGATCCGCGGCGAGCTCCGCCGACGACAGCGGTTCCAGGAGCGCCACCAGATACGTCTGCGCGACGAAGAGCACGCCGGCGAGCACCAGGCAGAGGAGGACCGCCCGCGCCACCTTCTCCGAACCCCCGGTGACCTCCTCCGCGAACGAGGCGATCGCGTCGAAGCCGAGGTACGAGAGCACAGCCACCGACACCGCGCCCAGGACGGCCGCCGCCGAGAACGTCTCGTCACCGGCCAGCGGCGACCACCAGTCGCGCCGTGCCCCGTCCCGTACGAGTACGACCACCGCCGACACCACGAAGACCAGCAGCACCACGATCTCCATGGCGAGCACCGCGAAGCCGACCCGCGCCGCCGCCCGCACCCCCCACAGATTCAGCAGCGTGGTGACGACCACCGCGATCGCCGTCCACACCCACCGGTCCACCTCCGGGACCAGCGCCTCCATCGCGATGCCCGCGAAGAGATAGGCCACGGCCGGGATCAGCAGGTAGTCGAGCATCGCCATCCACCCGGCGATGAACCCCGGCCCCTCACCCAGGCCCTTGCGCGCGTACGTGAAGACGGAGCCCGCGAACGGGGCGACCCGCACCATCTGCGCGTAGCTGAAGGCGGTGAACGCCATCGCGACCGTGGCGACGACGTACACGAGCGCCACCGCGCCGTGCGACTTCGCGTCCAGCGTGCCGAAGACGCCGACGGGGGCCATGGGCGCGATGAAGAGCAGCCCGTAGACGACAAGGTCGCGGAACCCCAGGGTCCGCCGCAGTCCGGTGTGCGCTGCCACCTGAGCTTCCTCGGCCATGCGCCCCAGTCTCGGCCACGTTCTCGATCACTCGCCGCACCGACGCGGCCGCAGCCGGCCGTGGTATCACGCGGCCTTACGATGGGACGCATGACTGCTACGCCCGCGTCGACGCCCGAAAACGCGACCACGACGAACCGCCCGAAGCGTGTCCTGCTCGCCGCTCCCCGCGGCTACTGCGCGGGTGTGGACCGTGCCGTGATCGCGGTGGAGAAGGCGCTGGAGCAGTACGGCGCGCCGATCTACGTGCGCCACGAGATCGTGCACAACAAGTACGTCGTCCAGACCCTGGAGCGGAAGGGCGCCGTCTTCGTCGACCAGGCGACCGAGGTGCCGCCGGGCAACATCGTGATGTTCTCCGCCCACGGTGTCGCCCCGACCGTCCACGAGGAGGCCCGTGAGGGCCGTCTGAAGACCATCGACGCGACCTGCCCGCTGGTCACGAAGGTGCACAAGGAGGCCGTGCGGTTCGCCAAGGAGGACTTCGACATCCTCCTGATCGGCCACGAGGGCCACGAGGAGGTCATCGGCACCTCCGGCGAGGCCCCCGACCACATCCAGCTCGTCGACGGCCCGGAGGACGTGGCCAAGGTCGAGGTCCGCGACCCGTCCAGGGTCGTCTGGCTCTCCCAGACCACGCTCTCGGTCGACGAGACGATGGAGACGGTGGACGCGCTGAAGGAGAAGTTCCCGCAGCTGATCTCCCCGCCGTCCGACGACATCTGTTACGCGACGCAGAACCGCCAGCTGGCCATCAAGGAGCTCGCCGGCCAGGCCGAGCTGGTGATCGTCGTCGGCTCGAAGAACTCCTCGAACTCGATCCGTATGGTCGAGGTCGCCAAGCAGGCCGGCGTGCCGGCCGCGTACCTGGTCGACTTCGCGAGCGAGATCGACGAGGCCTGGCTGGAGGGCGTCACCTCGGTCGGCCTGTCGTCGGGTGCCTCGGTGCCGGACGTCCTGGTCCAGGAGGTCCTGGAGTGGCTCTCCGAGCGTGGCTACGCGGACGTGGAGATCGTCAAGACGGCCGACGAGTCGCTGACGTTCTCGCTGCCGAAGGAGCTCCGGAACAGGGACCTGCGCGCCGAGGCGGCGAAGCTCGTCAAGGAGTAGCCTCCCGCGTCCCCTCTTCGGGGGGTGGCGGAGTGGCGCCCAAGGAGTAACTCCCGGGCGCAGCCCTTACCGTGGGGGCCATGAACGTCTTCGGAGTGGACATCGGCGGCTCGGGCATCAAGGGCGCTCCCGTCGACCTGGAGCGCGGTGAGCTGGCCGAGCCCCGCCACAAGGTACTGACCCCGCATCCCGCCACACCTGACGATGTGGCGGGATGCGTCGTCGAGGTCGTGGAGAACTTCGGCTGGACGGGCCCGGTGGGCGTCACCTTCCCGGGCGTGGTCACCGGCTCGACGATCCGCACGGCGGCCAACGTCGACAAGGGCTGGATCGGGGTCGACGCGGGCAAGCTCCTGAGCGACCGGCTCGGCGGGCTCCCGGTGACGGTCCTGAACGACGCGGACGCGGCCGGCGTCGCCGAGATGACCTTCGGCGCGGGCCGGGGCCGTAAGGGCACGGTGATCCTGCTGACGCTCGGTACGGGCATCGGTTCGGCGCTCTTCGTCGACGGCCGGCTCGTCCCGAACACGGAGCTGGGCCATCTGGAGCTGAAGGGCCACGACGCGGAGAAGCGGGCGTCGACGAAGGCCAAGGAGGACGAGGACCTCAGCTGGGAACACTGGGCGACGCGACGCGTGCAGAAGTACCTGGCGCATGTGGAGATGCTGTTCTCGCCGGAGCTGTTCATCATCGGCGGCGGGGTGAGCCGTAAGGCGGACAAGTTCCTGCCGCTGATCGAGGGCATCAGCGCGGAGATCGTGCCGGCGGAGCTGCAGAACAACGCGGGGATCGTGGGCGCGGCGATGGCCGCGGCGGGCTGAGGGCGGGGGCTCGGGCGGGCTCGTACGGGCCTCTCGCCCACGGAGCTGTCGCCTCTACCGCCTGCGGAGCCGGGTGGCCTGCGGGGCAGGCCGCCTACGGAGCCGGTCGCCGCTGAGGGGTGGCCGGCCGTGCGGCGGCGCGCTGGCGGCGCCCCATGTCGCGTACCTTCCGGACGCAGGTGATCAGTCCGGCGACGAGCGTGCCGCCGTACAGCCACCCGGCCTGCACGGCGAGGGCGGTGACGAGGGCCATCGCCTGCCCGCCGAAGCCTCCGGTGCCGCCCGAGATGGGCACGACGCCGACGGCGAAGGCGATGGGGACGCTGATCGGGGCGGTGACCAGGTCGGCGGTACGGACCCAGAGCGCGGTCAGGGCGCTGACCGGCAGGAACAGCAGCCCGTAGACGAGCGGTGAGCCGTCGAGGATCAGCCAGTCGAGGAAGCCGAGCACCAGCATGGTGGCGGAGGCGAAGAGCCCGGCGCCGAGGCCGGTCAGCCGCGGGTTGGGCAGTCGGCGCAGGGCGAGGACGACGGGCGGCACGGGCGGTGCGGGCCGTCGTGCGGGCGCGGTGGCCCGCTCGACGCGGCCCCGGCCCGGGCGGCCCGGGCGGGCGGCGACGCGATAGACGGCGGCGCCTTCCACGAGCGCGCCCGGCGGCGTGAGAGGGGTTTGCGGCCGTCGGCGGCCTTGAGGCTGACTTGTCCGTTGCTGCTCCACTACACCAACGTAGGTCGGGAAGGCCCGGGGGAGCGGCACAGGACACGCCCTTTGGGTGACGTTGCCGTAGAGAACGGCCGAAGGTCGGCGTCGCAGGCCGGTTCGCACCGCCCGTAAACTGGGGGATCGGCCCACACACCGCACCCCAGTCGCACCCCCATCCGTACTCCAGGAAGTCGCCACCGTGTCGCTCACGATCGGAATCGTCGGTCTGCCGAATGTCGGCAAGTCGACCCTGTTCAACGCCCTGACCAAGAACGACGTCCTGGCGGCCAACTACCCGTTCGCCACGATCGAGCCGAACGTCGGCGTCGTCGGTGTCCCCGACGCCCGTCTGACGAAGCTGGCGGAGATCTTCAGCTCGCAGCGGATCCTCCCGGCGACGGTCGATTTCGTGGACATCGCGGGCATCGTCCGCGGCGCGAGCGAGGGCGAGGGCCTGGGCAACAAGTTCCTGGCGAACATCCGTGAGTCGGACGCGATCTGCCAGGTCATCCGCGCCTTCAAGGACGAGAACGTCGTGCACGTCGACGGCAAGGTCTCGCCGAAGGACGACATCGAGACGATCAACACCGAGCTGATCCTCGCCGACCTGCAGACGATCGAGAAGGTCCTGCCGCGTCTGGCGAAGGAGGCCCGCATCAAGAAGGACGTGGCCCCCAAGGTCGCGGCGGTCGAGGCGGCCAAGGAGATCCTGGAGCGCGGCGACACGCTGTTCTCGCAGGGCATCCTGCAGGGCTCGGACAAGGCGGAGCTCCTGCACGACCTGCACCTGCTCACGACGAAGCCGTTCCTCTACGTGTTCAACGTCGACGAGGACGAGCTGACGGACGACGCCTTCAAGGACGAGCAGCGCGCGCTGGTCGCCCCGGCCGAGGCGATCTTCCTCAACGCCAAGCTGGAGCAGGACCTCGCCGAGCTGGACGAGGAGGACGCCATGGAGCTCCTCCAGTCCGTCGGCGCCGAGGAGCCGGGCCTGGCGATCCTGGCCCGCGTCGGCTTCGACACCCTGGGCCTCCAGACCTACCTGACGGCCGGCCCGAAGGAATCCCGCGCCTGGACGATCAAGAAGGGCGCGACGGCCCCCGAGGCGGCCGGCGTGATCCACACGGACTTCCAGAAGGGCTTCATCAAGGCCGAGGTCATCTCCTTCGCCGACCTCGTGGAGACGGGCTCGGTGGCCGAAGCCCGCGCGGCGGGCAAGGCCCGCATGGAGGGCAAGGAGTACGTGATGCAGGACGGCGACGTGGTGGAGTTCCGCTTCAACGTGTAGCGGCCGGCATCACGAAGGGTCCGACTCTTTGGAGTCGGGCCCTTTTCCCGTTGCTGGGGATGGTGCTGGGACGGGATGAGGACGCCCGTGCCGGGTCGGGGCCTGTCCTGCGGGGCGGCGGGGCGGCTGGGCGCACGGGCGAGTGGCCCTCCCGCACGTTTCTTCACGACTTCGAGGTCGCTCGCGACATCGTTCGGCCCGAGCTAGAGCGGGCGATAGGTCTGGTACATGCCTTCCAGTGACGTGGCCGCTGCATCGGCCACGTCCGTCCGCGGACCTGCCACACACCTCTCCAAGAATGTGCGGACCCGCTCACCTGGCCAGCCGGCCGCTGCTGCCGCAGCCCAGAAGCGCAGTCCGTCGTGAGATGGCAGTGGTGCGAGGAAGTCGAGGATGCACTGTCGCCATGCTGCGCGCGGTGCCGGAGCCGGAGACCGTCGACGCAGTCCGCGCTGAGCGGAAAAGATCTCCGACGGTACGATCATCGCATGACGCGCAATGTAGTGATCAGCGGTGGTGGAACGGGGCTCGGGCTCGCGGCCGCGCGGACCTTTGCGGCGGGTGGGGACCGGGTGCTGCTGCTCGGGCGGCGGCGCGAGGTGCTGGAGGAGGCCGGCGTTCCGGGCGCGAGCGTGTACGCGGCCGATCTGACCGAGCCCGAAGAGGTGCGGGGCGTAAGGAAGTTCGTGGACGCGGAGCTCGGCGGCCGGGTCGACGTGCTGATCCACAGCGCGGGCGGCAACGGCGGACTCGAGCCCCCGGTCGCCTCGGACGATCCGCTGGACGCCATCGCCCACGACTGGACCGTCAACTTCCGGATCAACACGCTCACGGCCGCCCTGCTGACGGAGGCGCTGCGCGAGCAACTCGCCTCTCCCGGCGGCCGGGTGCTCTTCCTGAGCTCCATCGCGGCCTACCGCGGGTCGAACGCGAGCCCGTACGCCGCCTCCAAGGCCGCGCTCCACCCGTACGCCCATGAGCTGGCCCGCGTCATGGGCCCGCGGGGGATCACGGTGAATCTGGTGGCGCCCGGCTTTATCGAGGACACCGGGTTCTTCGGCGGGCCCCCGCCCGAGGAGCGGCGGGCGATGTGGATCGGCGAGACCTCCACCGGACGCGCGGGCACGCTCGAGGACATCGCCGAAACCCTGCACTGGCTGGCCTCTCCCGCCGCCGGGCACATCACCTCGCAGGTGATCCAGGTCAACGGCGGGGCCGAGCGCGGGCATTGAGACCCGGGAGCGGGTCCGCCCCACGGCAACGACAGGGCTCCCGCGTCGCCGGGCCGGCGATCTCGATCGCCGGCGCGTCGACGCGGGAGCCCTGTCTCACGTAACGGGCCTCGTCGCGGGGCCGTCGGCGCCCCTCAGACGCCGGAGGGCACCCTCTCCTTCGTCGCCGGAGCGGCGTCCTCCGTGGAATTCAGGAGGTCGGTCCCCAACCGCCGACGCAGATATCCGGCGATCAGCGCCAGGGCGTCCCTGGACGTCTGGAGTTTCGCCGCCACGGCCAGAAAGCCGTGCGGCAGACCCGGGTAGTCGTGGTGTTCCACCGGTACGCCCGCCGCCGAGAGCGCGTTCGCGTACGCTTCGCCCTCGTCCCGTACGGGGCACAGTTCGGCTGTCAGAATCAATGCCGCGGGAAGTCCGCCGTACTCGGCCGCCTTGAGCGGTGAGGCATACGGGGAGTCGCCGTCGGCGGGATTCGCGAGATAGTGATTCCAGAACCATGCGCTCGAATGCGCGTTGAAGAACATGAGGTCTTTGTTCTCGCGCATGGACTTCGAATCCATGTTGTTGTGCAGCGGCGGGTAGACCAGCACCTGGGCGGAAATCTCAGGACCCTTCTTGTCCCGCGCCATCAGAGCCATGGTCGCGGCCAGGTTGCCACCGGCGCTGTCTCCCGCGACGGCGATGCGCCGACTGTCCGCGCCGAATTCAGCAGCATGTTCCGCTGCCCATTTCACCGCGGTGTAGCAGTCGTCGACAGCTGCCGGGAACGGGTTCTCGGGCGCGAGTCGGTAGCCCACGGACACCACGACGCAGGGGACCATGGTGGCCAGCGCGCGGCAGATCGAGTCCGAGGTGCTCAGAGAGCCGACGACGAAACCGCCGCCGTTGAAGTACAGCACCATCGGGAGCGGTTCGTCGCTCCGCGGGCGGTACACCCTGACCGTCTGCCGGCCGGCCGAGCCGGTGAAGTCTACGTCGAAAACCTCTTCCGGGTGCTCGTGCCAATCCCAGTTCACTGCTTCGGTTTCCGCATCCGCGTGGCGGGCCTCTGCCACCGACATCTTGTAGAGCGGGGTGAATCCGGTCACCTCGCGATAACGCCTGATCATCGCATAGGTTGGATCAAGCGGCATGGAAACTCCTCAAACTCTCCGCCATCGTTTCCGTACTGTGGGCGCGGTGAGTGGTGACCGGACGACACGCGCCCGATCCGCCGCGCCAGAACGGACGGTAGGATCACCCTCCGATTTGGCGCGTCCGCACCGCGCTGGTCCGAGCGGAAGCGTTTCGCTGATAATTCCTCTGCACGGGTAAGTCTCGCGATTACTGCGGGCCAACCTCCCCCCTGCCAGACTCGATTCACGTTCGAAGCGTGTTCGGCAATCGCTAGGAGGGGAAATGTCTGACATTCTCGATGAGCAGCTCGTGACTGCGCTCAAGGGAGTCGCTGAACTGCCGGAGGAGTTCGAGGTCACCGGCGAGCAGAACCTCAGGTCGGACCTGGGAATCGACTCCCTGGGGATGATCGACCTGGTGATGCACGTGGAGGAGTCGCTCGGCATCAAGATCGGCGAGGAGTCCATCGGTAATTTCGCCACCGTCGCCGACCTCCAGAACCACGTCCGCGAGCTGTCCGTGACGGCGGCCGCGTAAGTCCCCCTGCCCCCTGTTCCTGATGCAACGGAGTGCCGTGTGTTCGAGTTCAGTCTCCGTCAGGTCGCGCTCTGCGGACAGCAACCCGGGGAAGAGCCAGGAGAACTGGCCGAGCCCCCGTCGGATCTGACCGCGGTCATCGGAACCATCGGTGACCAGTTCCGCGACTCCTTCACCCGTCTCTGCCTGTACCTGGCCCGTACCCACGACGAGGCGCCGCAGACGCGCACCGACGACACAGTGGTGATCGGTACCGAGTACGGCAACACCGCGGCGCTGGCCAGGCTGCAGCGTCGCGCGGAGACCGACGGCAGGATGCTGTCCGCCAAACACTTCCCGAACGCCACGTCGAGCTCCGCCTCGGCGTTCGTGAACATCGGGATCGGCGCCACCGGCAGGAATCTGACGCTCAACGCGGGTCTGCTCACGCCCGTGCTGGCGATCTGGCAGGCCCTGCTCGCGCTCGCCGTCGACAGGTCGCCGATCAGCAAGGTGCTGATCGGCGACGTCTACTCGCCGGAGGCGCTCCTGGACGCCGGCCGCGAATCCCACGGCCTGCGGTGTCGGTCGGGGCTGACCCACGCCACGTTCGTCAAGGGCAGCGAGTTCCGGGCGGAGTTCGACTTCATGTCCGACGACGACGAGACCGCGGCGCTCGGCGGACAGATCGGGTCGAGCCGGTCGGACGACCGCAACGGCGCTTTCGTCACCGCCGAGTTCCTCGCATTGATCCAGACGCTGGAGGTGGGCGAGCGGGCCGTGCTCACCTGCCGGGGTCCGCTCGCGCGCCGCGGCGCGCTGACCGTCACCAGGCAGAGCGTCGACACGGCACGTAACGGAGGTCGCGGTGAATAGGTCAGCACGAATCTTCGTCACCGGCCTGGGGATCATCTCTCCGGCCGGCGCGGGCACCGCCCCGTTCTGGGACGACCTGTGCGCGGCACGCAACCGTTTCGCCGACCTCACCCCGCTGTACCCGGGGATGAAGGAGGGCATGCTCGGCGGCCGGGTGCCCAAGGACGCCTGGGACATCGCGCTCGAACAGGTCAGTGAGCAGACGCGCGCGAAGCCGCGGGCGGCGTCGGTGTTCGCCGAGTACGCGGCGCTCGAAGCGCTCCGCGACGCGGGCCTGGCACGCGGCGACGACCTGGTGCGCGACGCCGTGGTGTGCATCGGCACCAGCGACGGTCAGGCCGACGCGCTGGAGGACCTCGTCGCCGGACGCAGGGACATCGTCGAGACGGGCGGCTTCTCCAGCTACTCGATCACGGCGGACGTCGCGGCGGCCGTCGGCGCTCGGGGGCCGGCGTTCACCACGCAGAGCACCTGCGCCTCGGCGAACGTGGCGGTGTCCAGCGCGATGGAGATGCTGCGCAGCGGGGTCGCCGACACCGCGGTCGTCGGCGGCTGTGATCCGTACTCCGAGAAGAACATCATCGGCTTCAGCTCGCTGCAGACCATCGGCGCCCAGCGGTGCAGGCCGTTCTCCGCCGACCGGCGCTACGTGACCCCGTCCGAGGGCGCCGGCATCCTGGTGCTTCAGACGGAGGACGCGCTGCGCCCCGGGCAGCGCCCGTACGCCGAACTCCTCGCGACGGCGATCACCAACGACGCGAGCCACCCGACGGCGCCCGACCGCAGCGGTGTCGAGGCGTGCCATCGCCGGGCGCTCGACGAGGCCGGGATCACCGCCGCCGACGTCGACGTGATCTTCGCCCACGGCACCGGTAGCCGGGCCAACGACACTGTCGAGGGCGGCATCTTCACCGAGATCTACCCGCGAGCTGCGGTGACCGCGATCAAGGGAACGGTCGGGCACCTGATGGGCGCGGCCGGTGCGGCGGGCGCGGTGGCGTCCTGTCTGACGATGCGGCACCGGCTGGTGCCACCGACGGCCGTGGACCACACGGAGGTCGAGGGCGGTCTGAACCTGGTCACCGGTGCGCCGCTGGCGCTGCCCCGCCTGCGGTATGTGCAGAGCAACGCGTTCGGCTTCGGGGGCAACAACGCGATCAGCATCTTCCGGAGCGTCGCGTGAACGCGCCGCTCCGGCTGACCCACGACGGTCCGCTCGCGATTCTCACCATGGACAGCCCACCGTTGAATCTGTTCGACCTCGCGATGTGGGACGCGTGGGAGGCGGCGGTCGCGCGGCTCACGGACGATCCGCCCCGGGCGCTGCTGATCAGGGCGGAAGGACGTGTGGTCAGCGCGGGCGTCGACGTCCAGGTGTTCGCCGACACCGATCCGGCCGACGCGGAGTCGTTCTGGGCGAGGCAGCTGCGGATCACCCAGGCGGTGGAGGCGCTGCCGTGCCCGACGGTGTTCGCCGCGCACTCGCTGACGCTGACCGCCGCGTTCGAGCTCGCGCTCGCCTGCGACCTGATCGTCTCGACGGGGTCCGCGAGGTTCGGACTCGTCGAGCGCAAGGTCGCCTTCACCCCGTCGATGGGCGGCACCCAGCGACTGGCCGAGCGCGCCGGCCCGGCGCGCGCACGCGAGCTCGTGATGACCGGCGACCTGTACCGCGCGTCGGAACTCGCCGAATGGGGCGTCGTCAACGCGCTGTTCGAGCCGGCCGGCTTCCACGAGGCCGCACGCGCCTATGCGATGCGGCTGGCCACCGGGCCGACCGTGGCGCACGCGGCGACCAAGCGGATCGTACGCGCGTACCTCGACGGCGGGGTCCCGGCCGCCGACGCCGTGCTCGCCCCGACCGCGGCCGGCGTCGTGCGCAGCGAGGATCACCGCGCGGCCGTCGCGGCCTTCCTGGCGGAGGGTCCGGAGCACCGCACGGCCTACGCCGGCCGGTAGGCCGTCTCTTTCGGATCGGACGGGATCAGGAGTGGAGGGAGAACCGTGGAGGAGCGGAGCGACCGGGCCGACGCCTGGTACGTCGGCGTCGACCAGGTGCCCGAGTCGCTCGCCGTCCTCCTGGACGAGCGGGACCGCGCCCGCCGCCGGCGGATCGCGCGCCCGGCGGACCGGAGCCGCCATCTCGCCGCGTGGGTGCTGGCGCGCCTCGTCCTCGGCGAGCGACTGGGCCGGGATCCGGCAGCCCTGGGCTTCGATCGGGTCTGCGGCCACTGCGACGACCCGACGCACGGGAAGCCGGTCGTGGCGACGGCCGGACCGCGGCCGGACTTCTCGCTCGCGCACAGCGGCGGACTGGCGGTGGTCGTCGTCTCGGATCGGGCCGTCGGCGTCGACGTCGAGGACGCCACGGCCAGGGAGCAGCCGCTGGCCCCGGCGCTGACGGCGCGGGAACGCGCGGACTGCCGGAGCTATGCCGACTTCGCACGGCTGTGGACGCGCAAGGAGGCCCTGCTCAAGGCGGTAGGGAAGGGACTGGCGGTCCATCCGAGGCACATCGAGGTGCACGGCACGACGCTGCTCGCGCTCCCTCCGGCACTCGGCCGCCCGGAGGACTACACCCTTCGGGACCTTCCGCTGCCCGCCCCGTACGTGGGGTCCGTCGCCACGCTCGGATCCCGGTTGTCCTTGTCCGTCCGCAGCGGCGAGGACCTGGTCGGCCGCGCCGCGCGGGGACGCGCGGAGCGTGCGGCCCCGGCGCGGACCGCCGGTCCGGAGCAATCAACCGTCACCTGACCGCGAGCTGCCTCAGCACAGGGGACGCCCGCGAGAATTGCGAGCCATCATGTCGCCCACCCCGTCCGTAGACGCCCCGAGCACCAGCGACAGCGCGGAACCGCCGGAGAGCCGGGAGGACCGTGCCCCGGAGCCCCGGACCGCGAAGAACCCCTTCGTGGCGATCGTGCACGACAAGGTCATGCGCACCCCGCTGTTCTGGAGCGCCGTCGGTCGGCTCCCGCTCTACCTGATCTCCGTCTCCATGGTGGTCTTCACCGCGTCACGTGGGCTCAGCTACTTCGCGGCCGGTCTCCTCCTGTCCGGGTACAGCCTGGGCGGGGCGGCCCTCGCGCCGTTCGTCGCCCGGATCGTCGACAGGTACGGGCAGCCGCCCGTGCTGCTGATCACCGGCGCGGTCTATCCGGTCGCCCTGATCGGCTTCGTGCTCGCCGACCCGAAGGCGGTGGCCCTGCAGCTGGTGTGCGTGGTCGTCGCCGGTGCCGCGATGCCGCCGATCAGCGGCTGCATCCGCTCCCTGTGGAGCGCGCCGGGCAACACCGAGCGGGTGGGTCTCTCGCTGGAGGCGGTGCTGGGCGAGGTCTTCGTGATCGGCGGGCCGCTGCTGTTCAGCCTGGTGCTGATCTGGGGCGGCGCGGGGTCGGCCCTTGTCGTCGGCGCCGTGCTCACCAGCGTGGGCGCCATCGGGTTCGCGATGACCCGGGCCTCGCGGGACCGGAAGGTGGCCCCCGTCACCGGCAAGCGCGACCCGCTGGGCGCGCTCCGTTCCCCGGCCCTGGTCCGGCTGCTGGTCCTGCTGCTCGTCGCCGGATGCGCCACCGGCGCGTACAACGTGGCGGTGCCGGCCTTCGTCGAGAACCACGGCTCCGCCGGTGACATCGGTCTGGTCTTCGGAGTGTGGGGCGTCGGCGGCATCCTCGGCGGGCTCTGGTACGGCAGCCGCACCCTCCGCCAGCCGTCCGAGACCGTCTTCGCCTGGGGCCTGCTCGCCCTCGGGGGTGCCTCCGCGCTGGTGCTGGCCGCCTGGGACAACTGGTCGATGGGCGTCGCCCTCGTCGTCCTCGGCCTGCTCCAGGCGCCGGTGACCGCGCTCTCGTACGAGCTCATCTCCCGCACCGCGCGGGCGGGTTACGTCACCGAGGCGTACACCTGGGCCATCACGGTGAGCGTGGGCGGCTCGGCGATCGGATCTCAGCTGGGCGGCCTCGGGCTCGGCGCGTACGGCACCTCGGCGCCCTTCCTCGGAGCGGTCGTCGGCATGCTCGTGGTCGCCGCGCTGGCCTTCGGTGCGCGCCGGCTGTTCGCGGCACCGGCCGAGCCGGCCGGAGCCGTGAAGTCACCCGCCTGAGCCCGTTGCCCTGGACGGTGAACGCCTTTCGGTCAAAGGGGCGTTCACCGTTACGCAAAGGCAACCGGGGGGAACTGAAAGGGAATTGCAGGGGAAGTAGTCCCTGCATACTGGGAATTATGCGTGCACACTCCGAGAGAAGCTCGCAATTCAGGCTGCTGCTGGTGATGCCGAGTCATCAACTGGTGCGCAAGGGAACGGAGTTGGGTTTTCGCATCTGGTCGCTATGGGATCCTGCACAGCTCGACGCGGATCTGCGGCCGCTCCTTGAAGGAGTATCCGAAGAACTGCTGCTCACCGACTTCACCGACGAGAGCGGTCTGCGCGAGCTCATCGCGCGCACCGCGCGGACCCACGACCTCGACGTCGTGCTCCACTGTGGGCACGACGGCTCGGTCCTGCCGGTGGCCCGGGAGGCATGGCGGCTCGGCCTGACCCCGAACGCGCCGGAGGTCCACGAACGGCTCCGGGAGGGCGAGGCGGACGACCGGATCCCCGCCGAGGCGCCCCGGGTGAGCGTCGAGACGCTGACCGTGGACGGCATCCACCACGTCATCGGCATGACGGCCCAACGCACCACGGGGGCACCGGACTTCCACGTGACCGGCCACCTCCACCCGGCGCCCCTGGAGGAAGCGGCGCAGAAGATCGTCGCGGATGCGGTCACGGACCTGCTGTCGGCGAGCGGATACCGCTCCGGGCCCGCCCACACCCAGGTGGCACTGCTGCCGCTCGGCCCGCGGATCGTGTCCTGCCGGGCGCACCTCGGCGACGACCGCATCCCGCTGCTGATCGACATCGCGCGGGGCTTCGACCCGGAGGCGGCGGTCTTCGCCGGCCTGCTCGGCACCCGGCCGGTGGTGGGGCCCGCCTCGCGGTACGCGGAGATCGGCTTCTTCCTGCTGCCCGAAGGGCGCCTGGAGACGTACACCGGCACGGAGGAGATCGCGGTCACGCCCTGGGTCCGCGGCGCGCGCTTCCCCTACCGGCCCGGTGACCGGGTCGCCCCGATCGGCGATCGGGCCTCCCGCCGCGCCTACGTGGTGGTCGAGGGGGACACGCCGGAGCTCACCCGTACGCGGGTGGCCGGGGCGCGCCGGGATCTGGTCACGGACATCCGGCCGGCCGAGCGCTGACCGGCACGGGGTCGCCCGTCCTCCGACGGTTTCGGCGGCGGCCCCGGTAAGCGAGATGCGCAGACGGGCCGGCCGGACGTCATCACCGCGTGTCGTACCGGTTGCGCAGCTCGCGGACGCGCCGGAACCCCCAACGTCCGTAACGTCCCAGGTACTTGCCGGCGCACGGCCGCCGACACGAATCGTCCCGAGTCCCCGGTTGACGAAGTGCCGATCGCTCACCAGTACCTGGCGGTGAAATGTCCGAGAACCAGTCGAGCAGTACTGCTCTCCTCGAGAACTGGGTGGTCAAACCTGTCCGTCTCCCGCTGATTCGCCGCCGTTGCCACGGGTGTGCGTCCGACACGTTCCGGACGACCGGCAAATTCCGCGCCAACGCGAACCACAAACTCATCGACATCTGGCTCCTCGCCCTCTGCACGGGGTGCGGGGACACCACGAAGATCGTGGTCATGGAACGCGTCCACGTGAGATCCGTGCGTCCCGAGCTGCTGGACCGGGTGCACGACAACGACCCCAGCCTCGCGGCCGAACTGCTCCACGACGCGGCCCTGCTGCGCCGCAACCACATCGACCTCGACTGGTCGGACGCCTGGCGTCTCGACACCGGCGGATCGGACCACCTGGACCGTGAGGTCGTCGACGTCTCGGTCCGCTTCGCGGCGCGCATACCCGTCCGGCCGGCGCGGCTGATCGCCGAGGGCTGCGGCCTCTCGCGGGCAGGGGTCGAGAAACTGATCAACGACGGCAAGCTCGTCTCGTCCGTCCGGCTGAGCGGCAAGCTCTCCGGCGACTTCACCTTCACCCTCAAGCGCTGAGCCCTCTGCGCCCCGCGCGTCGATCCTCCTCCGTACGCCCGTGACCTCGCTCCCCGCGAGGTCACGGGCGTCTTTCGTGCGGGCGCGGGCGCCCCGGTGAACCGCGGGGATCGGGTGGGTGCTCAGAGGGGAACGGACCGGGAAGAGAGATCGGGACCATCGGCGATGTCGGAACAACCGGCTTCCACGAAGGAGTCACCTCTCATGCGCCGTATCGCCCTGTCCGCCGCCTCGGTCCTCATCGGTGCGCTGGCGGTCTGCTTCACCGCCTCCCACGCCACCCAGGCGTCGGCGCCGGCGGCACAGCAGCACGTCCTGGCCACCGAGGCGTCGACCGGGACCGTCGTCGAGCCTCGCGACAACCACGGCAACGACTGAGCTTCGCACGTTCCCAGGCCTCGGAGGGGCAACACAATGACCATCAGGGTGCTCATCTGTGACCAACTGCCCGTCATCGCGGATGGTCTCAAGACCCTTCTCGACGCGATGCCGGAGATCGAAGTGATCGGCACCACCCACAACGGCATGGAAGCCATGGTGCTGGTGCGCACCAACCGTCCCGATGTCGTCGTCACGGATCTGGAACTCCAGACCATCTCCGGCCTCGAGCTGATCCGCCGGCTCGGCAAGGAGGAGGACTCGCCCAACGTCGTCGTCTTCACCGCGACCCCGTCCGACAGGACGGTGAGCGACGTGCTGCACGCCGGGGCGAGCTGTCTGCTCGGCAAGGCCGCCAGCCCCCAGGAGCTGATCGCCGCGATCCAGGCGGCGGCCGCGGGGCAGACCCTGCTCGCCCCCAGCATCGCGGAGCGGCTCGTCAGCTGGTTCCGCGCCCAGCCGGAGCCGCAGGAGCCGGTGGCCTGCCCGGAGGTGACCGAACTGACCCCGCGGGAGCGGGAAGTGACCCGGATGGTCGCGCTCGGCATGTCCACCGAGGAAGTGGCCAGCGAGCTGATCATCGGCGAGGCCACCGTCCGTACGCACCTCTACCGGGTGCGGACCAAGCTCGGCGTCCGCGACCGCGCCGAGCTCGTGTCCCTGGCGTACCGGACCGGACTGATCCACTCGGGGGAGCAGTCGTTCGGCGGCGAGCCGGCGCTGTCGCCCGGCGGCCTCAGAGCCAGCTGATCCGCCCGGGCGCGTGGCGGCTGCGGCCCGCCCGCCGCCCGGCTCACCCGGGGAACACCGCCGCGGCCCGGCTCCCGCGCGCCGCGCGGACGCGGTCCGCGCCGACCGCCCGCCACAGGGCGGCGGGATCGCCGTACCGGGTGGACTCGGCCGCGGCCAGCCGGTAGTACCGGTGCAGGCCCAGTTCCGACGTCATCGCGCGTACGCCGCAGGTCTGCATGCTCAGCCGCACCACGTCGCGCGCGGTCTCGGCGGCCATCGCCAGCGCCACGGCCGGCGCGGTGCCGACCGCGTAGGGCTCGGAGTCGACCAGCCAGGCGCCTCGGTACACCGCCGCCCGGGTGGCGCGCACCGTCACCAGGGCGCGCGCCAGCGGGAAGGAGACGGCCGGCAGGTCGCGCAGCCGGGTGCCGAACTGGCGCCGGAATCCGGCGTACTCGACGGCGGTCCGGTGCGCGCCGGCGGCGATGCCCAGCAGGTAGCCGGCCTGCCGCAGCCGTGCCCGGGAGAGCGGGCCGGCCGGCGCGTCGTCCAGCGGCCCGGCCACCTCCCCGACGGACACCGGCGTGCGGTCGAAGCGGACGGCCGGCGGCCAGCAGGTGTCCTCGACGGACAGACCGGGCGCCCCGCGCCCCACCGCGACGAGTACCGGCCCGTCGCCGGTCCGGGTGGCCACCAGGATGTGGCCGGCCGTGACGTCGTCGACCGTGGCCGTGCCGGTGAGTTCCCAGCCGCCCGCCACCGGGACCGCGGTGACCCGGCCGCCGGCCGGCAGGGTCTCCAGCCCGGCCAGCGCCGCGCCCGGCGGGTGACCCAGGTCGGCCGCCAGCGCGTCGGCGCGGTAGGAGTTGCCGCGGGCCGCGCGGCCGAGTTCTTCGCTGACCAGCACTCCGGCGGTGAGGCCGAGACCGAGGCCGCCGGCGGAGACCGGGCGTTCGAAGTCGGCCGCGTTCAGGGCGTCGAGGACCGGCCGGGTCGGGCCGGAGGATCCGTCGGCGACCGGCGCACCGTGCAGGTCCATCCGGGCCTCGACGCCGGCCAGGCCCTTGCGCAGTGCCTTGCGCAGTTCGGTGAGGAGCGGATCGGGGTGCAGGTTCATGTCAGTACTCTTCCTGTCCGACGGAGTCGAACGCGACGGTCACGATCTGGAGCATCACCTCGGAGGTCCCCGCCGACAGCGTGAGCCCCGGGGCCTCCCGGTAGGCGGAGTCCAGGACCAGCGACTCCCCGGTGCGGTCGGCCCGCTGCCCGGGGGTGGGGATGCCGACGGCCCAGGCCGCCACGGACTGCGCGAGTTCGCTGCTGTGGTACTTGGCGACGGCCGCCGAGAGCTGGTCGACCCGGCCGGCGGCGAGGCCGGTGAGAACCTCCCAGGAGAGCACGTGGTCGGCGGTCAGCGCCCCGTGCCACCGGCCGATCTGCTCCAGACGGTCCTCGTGCCCCGAGTCGGGGGCGTCGTCGATCAGCGCGTCGAGCGCCGCGCCGAACCAGCGCTCGGCCTTGAGGTAGTAGTCGAGGCCGGTGCGTTCGACGGCCAGGGCCTCGTTGAGCAGCGGCCATCCGCCGTCGCGCGCCCCGATCAGGTCGCCGCCCGGTACCGGAACCGCGTCGAGGTCCACCCGGTGGAAGTGTTCGTCGCCGATGCCGGGTATCACCGACACCGTGACGCCGGGGGCCGTCATGTCGACCAGGAACAGACTGATGCCCTGGTACTTCCCCGCGCCCGGCGTGGTCCGGGCCGCGCACAGCCCGAGGTCGACGAAGCGGGTCTTGAGGCTGAACACCTTCGTTCCGGTGATCCGGTAGTCGTCGCCCTCGGGCCGGGCCACCGCGCGCAGTGCCCCGAGATCCGATGCCGCGTCCGGCTCGGTGTAGAGCACCGAGGCGAAGCTCTCACCGCGGGCCATCGCCGGCAGGTACCGCCGCTTCTGCTCCTCGCTGCCCGCCATCAGCAGGAACTGGCCCACGATCTGGATGGTGTTGACGTGGAAGGTGTCCGGCACGCCGGCCCGCACCAGTTCCTCGGCCACGATCGCCGCATCGGTCGGCGGGCGGCCCGAACCGCCGTACTCGGCCGGCCAGTGCACGGCGAGCAGGCCCAGCCGCCCGAGCAGCCGGTACAGCGGGCGCGCGTCCGGCTCGACGCCGTCCGCGCCGGTGGCCTCCGCCGCGGCGGCGCGTACCTCGGGTGAGCGCAGCGCCTCGCGCACGTGCGCCCGGAACTGCCGCTGGTCCTCGGTGAATCCGAACCGCATGGTGGTCTCCTCAACTGGGGAGCGTCGCTTCGAGCGCCGCGACGACCCGGCTCAACGCCGGTTCCGTGAACAGGGTGTAGTGGTCGCCGGGCACGTTCTCGGCCCGGAACGGGCCGGTGCACACCGCCCGCCACTGCTCTTCCATGGCGATCCGCGGCGAGGCGGTGAGCAGGGTCACCGGTCCGCCGTACGGGCTCGGCGGGCGGTACTCCTGCATCGCCAGGGCGCAGAACCGGAAGGTCCGGTAGCTGTCCGCCACCTCCCCGTCGTCGAGCTCCGGCTCGATGTCCTTCGGGTCGCGTCCGGTCAGCCTGGCGAGGTCGTGCACGAAGCGCTCCCGCACCGTCGCCTCGTCGAGCGGGACGGGATCCTCGTCGTAGGCGGAGTCCAGCAGGACGACCGGAGCCCGCTGTCCGGTCTTCTCCTCGATCTGCCGGGCGACCTCGAAGGCGAGCACCCCGCCGTACGACCAGCCGGCCAGGCAGTACGCGTCCGGCAGCCCGGTCTCAAGGAGACGGTGCGCGATCCTGGCGGCGGACGCCGTCAAGCCCTCCTGCGGAGGCAGTGCGCAGTCCTGCGGATCGGCGGCGAACCCGGTCACCGAGACGGACTCCGGCAGCGCCCTGAGCAGCGGTACGTAGCAGAACAGCGCACCTCCCGAGGGGTGCATGAGGATCACCTGCGCCGGGCCCGAGGCGCGCATCGCCACCGGTGCCCGGCCGGCGTCCGGCCGGACGGCGCGGCGGGAGTCGACGGTGGCGGCCAGGTGGGCCACGGTGGGCGAGGCGAAGAAGTCGCCGAGCGCGATCTCCACCCCGAACCGGCGCTTGATCGCCGACATCAGCTGGACCGCCTGGAGGCTGTTGCCGCCGGCCAGGAAGAAGTCGTCGTGCACGCCGACCCGGTCCTCGCCCAGCAGCGGGGCGAGGACCTCGCGCAGCAGCCGGCGTTCGGTCGCGGTCGGCGGACGGCGCTCGCCCCGCTCCTCGCCCGCGCGGCTCGGGTCCGGCGCGGGCAGCCTGCGCCGGTCGACCTTGCCGCTGGAGGTGACCGGCAGCTCGCCGAGGACCACGAAGTAGGACGGGATCATGTACGCGGGCAGGAGCGCGCCCAGGTGTTCGCGCACCGCCGGCACCTGCTGCTCGGTCACTCCGGTCAGGTAGCCCACCAGGTGCTTCGCCCCGTGGTCGTCGGTCCAGGCCACCACGCAGACCGGGCCGATGCCGTCGAAGCCGGTCAGCGCCGACTCCACCTCGCCCAGTTCGATCCGCAGGCCGCGGATCTTGACCTGCTGGTCGATCCGGCCGAGGAAGACGAGGCGGCCGTCCGGCAGCCGCTTCACCAGGTCGCCGGTCCGGTACAGCCGGCCGCCGGGCGCGGTGCCGAACGGGTCGGCGATGAACTTCTGCGCGGTCAGCTCGTCCCGGTCGAGGTAGCCGCGGGCCAGCCCCGCGCCGCCGATGACCAGTTCGCCCGGCACACCGACCGGGACCGGGCGCAGCTCGCGGTCGAGCACGTGCGCCACGTGGTTGGTCATCGGCAGGCCGATCGGCGGCGAGGTCTCCCAGCTGCCCGGGCACTCCTCGACGATCATGGTCACCGTGCACTCGGTCGGCCCGTAGCCGTTGAACAGCCGGCGCCCGGGATTCCACCGGTTCACCAGCTCGCCGCTGAAGCTCTCGCCGCCCACGAAGGCGATCCGCAGCGCGGCGAACCGCTCCGGGGCCAGCAGCGGCATGACGGTCGGGGGCAGGTCGATGACGGTGATGCCGTGCCGCTCCATCAGCGACTGGAGCCGGTCGACGGAGAGCCGTTCCTCGTCGGTCGCCACGTAGAGCCGTGCCCCGGTCAGCAGGGCGGAGAAGGTCTCGAACACGGAGACGTCGAAGGTCGCCGAGGCGAAGCCGAGCACCCGGTCGGCCGGCGTCAGCTCGAACAGCTCCCGGGTGGAGTCGATGAAGTTCACCACGCCGCGGTGCTCCAGGAGCACGCCCTTCGGCTTGCCGGTGCTGCCGGAGGTGTAGATGACGTACGCGACGTCGCCGGGCCGCGCCGCGAGCGGCGGGTTGTGGCCAGGCAGCGCCGCCAGTTCGGCGTGGACCTCGTCCAGCACCACGACGGGAGCGCCGACCTCGCTTACGGCCCGGCCGGCCTCGGCGTGGGCGACCACGACCCGCACCTCCGCGTCGGCGGCGATCTCCGCGACCCGCCCGGCGGGGCTCGCCGGGTCGAGCGGTACGTAGGCCGCGCCGGTCTTGAGCACCGCGAGGATCGAGGTCGGCAGGTCCACGTTCCTGCGCAGGCACAGACCGACCCGCATGCCCGGGCCGACACCGCGTTCGCGCAGCAGGGCGGCGAGCCGGTTCGCCCGGAGGTTGAGTTCGGCGTAGCCGGTCTCGGCGCCGGCGACGACGACCGCCACGCTGTCCGGGGCCTCCTCGACGCGCGCCTCGAACTCCTGCACGACGGTGGACTCGCGGATCGGCCGCGCCGGTCCGCTGCCGACCTCGGCCAGGAACGCCAGGTCGGCCGGGCCGAGCAGCTCGGCGGCCGACAGCGGGGCGTCCGGGTCGGCTGTCAGGGTGTGCAGCAGGCCGTCGTAGTGCCTGGCGAACCTGGCGACACTCTCGGCGTCGAACAGACCGCAGTCGAAACCGATGTCCAGGGAGCCGTCGGTGCCGGCCTCGTGCGGGCAGGTCAGGGTCCAGCTCATGTCGGTCCGCGGGACGCCTGCCCGGACCGTCTCCAGCGAGGTGGTGAGACCGGGCAGGGCGGCGGCGGCCTCCTCGTACCGCACACCGAACTCGATCGGGAAGACCGGCGGGCGCGACGGGTCGACGACCGGTTCGACCGCCTCGGCGAGCCGGTCGAACGGCAGGCCGCCGTGGGCCGACGCCTCGGCCGACTCGCGGGCGACCCGCCGCACCAGGGTGCGGAAGTCCGGGTCGCCGGAGAGGTCCGCGCGCAGCACCCGCGGTGCGGTGAAGAGCCCGACGGTCGAGGACAGGGCGGTGTGGGGCCGGTCGGTGTCGGGCGAGCCGATCACCAGGTCGTCCACGCCGCAGTACCGGTGCAGCAGCATGAGGAATGCGGCGGTGAGCACATCGGCCGTGGCCGCGCCCTCCTGCCGGGCCAGTTCCGCCGCCCGCTCCAGGGCCTGCCGTCCGATCGCGAAGCGGCGGGCGTCGCCCTCGGTGCCCCGCATCTCACCGCGGGGCCGGTCGGCCGGGAACTCCAGCACCTCGGCGCCGGCCAGCCGCTCGCGCCAGTACGCGGTGAGCCGGTCCAGGTCGTCGGCGCCGCGCCGCTCGTGCTCCCACAGCGCGAAGTCCGGGTACTGCACCGCGGGTTCGGGCAGCCGGACGGCGTCGCCCTCGCGCGCCGACCGGTAGTGCTCGGCGAGGTCGCGGAGCAGGAGGCCGTGCGACTCCGGGCCGCAGTGGATCGGGGGGACGTCGAGCAGGAACAGGTGATCGTCGGCCGCCACCCGGACCAGCAGCGCGCGCCAGGCCGGCGTGCCGGCCGGGTCGAACGGCTCGCGGGTGCGGCGCGCGATCAGTTCCCGCGCGGCGCGGAGCCGCTGCTCGTGGTCCGCGCCGTCGGCATCGATCAGCGGAAGCCTCACCGGGACCCCGGGCGCGACCACCTGGACCGGGCCGTCCTCGTGCTCCACGATCGTGGTCCGCAGCGCCTCGTGCCGGGCCACCAGCGAGGCCAGCGCCGAGTGCAGCGCGTCCTGGTCGAGCTCGCCCCGCAAGCGCAGCAGCAGGGGCGTGCCGCCGGCGGGGCCGCCGCCCGGCGCGGCGGCGCGGTCGAGGAAGCGGAGCGACTCCTGCGCGGGCGAGAGCGGGGCCGGGCCCGTGTGCCCGCGCGGGACCAGGCCGGGTTCCGCCGCCGCCTGCCGGCGTACCCGGGCCAGGAAACGCGCGCGGCGTTCCTCGGGCAGCGCGGCGAGGCGCTGGGTCATGTCGGTCACTTGATGCTCCTCAGCGGCGGCGGCGCGGCGCTCACCCGGTCGTCCGGGCGCCCGGTCAGGTGTGCCAGCTCCGCGATCGCGATGGTCAGCACGTCGATGCCGCGCAGGTAGTCCGCGAGAATGATGTGCTCGTCGTCGGCGTGGTCGAGGCTGCTGTCGCCCGGACCGTAGGTGGCCATGGGGATGTCCCACTCCTCGGCGAGCGTGTTCATGTCCGAGGTGGCCGTCTTCAGCACGAGCCGCGGCTGGGCGTGCAGTTGGCGGATGCCGGTGACCAGGGCGCGTACCGCGGGGTCGGCCCGGCCCACGCGGCAGGCCGACACCGCGTTCAGCACCTTGAGCTCACCGTCGGTCAGCCGCTCGCGCAGCTCGCGCACCAGCTTCTCGTCGTCGAAGCCCGGCGGGGTGCGGATGCTGAGGTCGACCGTCGCCGTGGTCAGGTCGGCGTTGAGCCGGCACAAGGTCGCGCCCGGCCGGTCGAACACGGCGTGGCTCGCGTCCGGCCCGAGCAGGTCGAGCAGCGAGTTCCAGCAGACGACGGCCAGTTCGGACGCCTTCGGCACCGGGTTGCTCGGGTGCGTGGCGGCGCACTTGACGGTGTAGCGCAGGTCGAGCTTCCCCTTGTAGCCGAGCACCACGCTCGACCAGCCGCTCGGCTCGCCGATGATCAGCGCGTCCGGCCGCTCGTGGCGGGCCCGGATCGCCATCGCGCCCCGCGAGGCCGGGGTCTCCTCCTCGACGACGCCGATCACCACGATCCTGCCGGGGAAGTCCACCGCGCCGGCCGCGGCGCAGATCATCGCCGCCAGCGGCCCCTTCGCGTCCACCGCGCCGCGGCCGTACAGCCGGCCGTCCTCGGACCGGACCGGGACGTGGCCCGAGACGGTGTCCATGTGTCCGAGCAGCATCAGGGTCGGGCCGTCACCGCGCTCGATCACGCCGATCACGTTGCCCACGTCGTCGATGTGCGTGGCGAAGCCCAGGCCCGTCATCGCCTCGACGAGGAAGTCGGCCAGCTCGCGCTCGTGGTACGAGGGGGAGGAGGTCTCCAGCATCGTGCGCAGCAGCCCTGCGGCGTATGTCTCGGTGACTCTGCCCGAGGGGGTGAAGGGCCAGTTCATCGCTGACTCCGTTCCAGCAGGTGGTCGAGGATGTGGTCCGCGACACTGACCCGGTCGCCGAGGACGGACTGGAAACCGGAGAACTCCACCCGGTGGTTGACCTCGAGGACCAGCAGCCGGCCGTCGCGGTCCTCGATCAGGTCGACGCCGGCGATGTCCGCGCCGACGGCGACGGCCGCTTCGAGGGAGAGCTTCTCGATGTCCGGCGTCACCTCGCACGGCAGCGTCCGGCCGCCGAGCGCCACATTGGTGCGCAGGGCCTCACCGGTCCGGTAGATCGCGCCGACCACCTGTCCGCCGATCACGATCACGCGGATGTCCCGGTCCGGCTTGTCGACCAGCTCCTGCACGTACGCGAGGTGCGACTGCGGTCCGGGCAGCGCGCCGGCGTACTCGAGCACGCCCTCCGCCGCGACGCGGTCGGGGAGCTGGACCACCAGCCGCCCCCACGAGCCGACCAGCGGCTTGAGCACCGCCGGGTAGCCGAGGGAGTCCAGGGCGTCCAGGGCGGCCTGCGGGGTGAGGGCGAGCGCGGTGCGCGGCGTCGGTACGCGGGCCGCCGCCAGGGCCTGGGTGGTGAGCCACTTGTCGCCGCACACCTCGGTCGCGGGCACGCTGTTGACCATGTCGACCCCCGCGGCGGCGAGGCAGCGGGCTGCGTACCCCGCTCGCGTCTGGCCGATCTCCCGGTTCAGCGCGAGGCTCCAGGGCAGCTCGCGCTGCCCGGCCGGAAACCACTGCCGCCGGGGGTCGAGGTGCTCGAAGAGGACACCGCGCCGCTCGAAGGCGTCGAACAGCCGCTTCTCGTCAGCGCCGATCCTGCTGGCGAGCACGGCGATCCTGGGGGCGTCTGGGCGCTCGGGCGTTGCTGACACGTGACCTCCGTATAACGGACCACTGGTTGGCCGGGCGGCATGGCGGGCCTGCCGCGTGGAGGAAAAAAATATGCGGGCACGGTCGGTCCGCGCGTCCGCGCCGAATGGAATCGTGAGGACGTATTGCAGGGACCCCGGCCGCTTCGGTTGCGAATTCTGATTACCCGGCTCCGGTCAGTGCCGTGTCATTCTTGACCGCATTCGAAAACCCGGCGGAAATCGTTGACCGCCGCGAGGCACAGAGGGGGAAGTCGTGGAGAACACGTCGGAGCGGATTCCGGTGCTCGCGCTGTGGAGCGCGCCGCGCTGCCGTTCGACCGCGTTCGCGCGGATGATGACGGAGCGGGGCGACCACGCCGTCGTGCACGAGCCCTTCTCCCGGGTGGTCGACTTCGGCGAGGTGGAGGTCGGCGACCGCGTCGCGCACAGCGAGCAGGACGTGCTCGCCCAGCTGCGCGCCATGGGGACCCGTCAGCCGGTGTTCTTCAAGGACACCACGGACTTCCACTACCCGGCGCTCCTCGCCGACGAGGCCTTCCTCGCCGCCGCGACCCACACCTTCATCATCCGTGACCCGGCCGAGGCGATCGCCTCGCACCACGCGCTCAACCCGGAGCTGGGCCAGGACGAGATCGGCTTCGCCCGGCTGTACGAGATCTTCGGCGCCGTGCAGGCCGTCACCGGCGCCACGCCGGTCGTGATCGACTCCGACGACCTGCTCGACCGCCCCGCCGAGACCGTGCGGGCCTACTGCGAGGCGGTGGGCATCCCCTTCCGCCCCGAGGCGCTGAGCTGGCAGCCGGGCATGCGCTCGGAGTGGCGGTCGACCAGCAAGTGGCACCGGGCGACCAGCGAGACCTCCGGCTTCGCCCGCGGCAGGGCCGACGGAGCGGAGAAGGTGGAGGCGGACCCGGTGCTGCGCGCCTTCCGCGACCACCACCAGCCGTACTACGAGAAGCTGCGCGCCGTCGCACTCCGCCCGTGACGCCCGGCGGAACCGTCCGCATGATTACCCGGCGCGTACGTTGCATCCGCATTCGGATGTGCAGGGTAATCGCCACGCGGACGATGGGCGCGAATCAGCAGACTACGTTCGAGTCGTAAATTCCGTTCCAGCGAGGTGGGGCACTTGACGGGGATCTCGACGTCCTCAGCCACAAGGTTTCTGTTCGATCGGATCGACATTTCCGAGCACCGCAACAATGCGGCAATATCTTCGGCGGCGGAGACCGGAGCAGGGGCATTCAATGTGTGGCGTAACTCGTTCGCGGCGGAATACCTGCCGGCGGGCGGGAGCCTCGTCCACGTGGACGGGGTTCCCTTCGAGTTCCCTCCGGTCTGCGAGGGGTCCGACAACATCCGCTGCGCCGGCCAGTTCATCAAGGTCCCCCGGGACCGGTACGACTGGATCCACGTCCTGGCCGCGTCCGAACGGCGCTCCGAGGACACCGTCGAGCTGACGTACGCGGACGGCTCGGTCGACGCGGAACCGCTGCGGGTCTCCGACTTCTGGGCGGCCCCGGCGTGGTTCGGCGAGGTCAAGGCCTTCGAGAGCCTGGCCATGCACTACCCGCACCACGTGCAGCGGGGCGTCCCCGCGGTGATGTGGGCGCAGCGGGTGGCCGTGACCCGGCGCGCGGACCTCACCGGCATCCTGCTGCCGCGCAACGTCGCGGTGCACATCTTCGCCGTCACCCTCCAGCGGACGGAGCTCTGACATGACCGTCGAAACGACCGCGCGCACGTACACGATCAACGGTCCGGAACCCGAGCTGTGGTACCGCGATCTCATCAGCTGCCTGCAGGCCACCATCGGTTCGGTGCTGGCGCGCCAGGGCGTCGACCCCCTCGCCGTGCTGGGCGCGGGGTGGCGGTTCCTGCACCTGCCGGGCGACGTCCGGCACGAGGAGTTCTACTACCCGTGCCTGCCCGACGAGTCCGGGGCGATCGACCTCGGCACCGCGCTGGCACCGCACCACGCACTGAGCGTGCGCTGGTGGAGGCCGGCCGACGAGCAGGACGTCTGGAGCGAGGTGCGCGCCTCGCTCGCCGAGGACCGGCCGGTCATCGCCGCCGTCGACAACTTCCACCTGCCGTTCCGGCCCGCGTACGGAGACGTGCACGCCGCGCACCAGGTGGTGATCTACGGTCTGGACGAGACCCGTGGCGTCGTCCACGTCTCGGACGCGATGCCGCCTGCCTTCCGCGGCGCGGTCCCGATCGAGCAGTTCCTGCGCAGCTGGAACTCGGAGAACCCGACCGACGTCCAGGACGCCTTCTTCAGCGACTCCCGGATCGGCCGGCGCTGCCTCGACGTCCGGCTGGACGCCGTGCCCGCCCCGCTGACGCCCGAACTGCTCGGCGGCTTCCTCCGCTCCAACACCGAGGACTTCACCACCGCGGGCCCGGTCCGCACCGGTCTCGCGGGCTTCGACCAGTTCGCCGCGGAACTCCTCGAACGGTGCCGGGCGGGCGACGCCGGAGCGCTGCGCGAGCTCTACCCGTTCGGCTGGGCCATGCAGGCGCAGGCCTCGCTCCACGGTGAACTGCTGCGCCGCTGCGGCGGTGAGTGGCGCGATCCGGCGCTGGCCGGAGCGGGCCGCGCCGTCGAGACCGTGGCGCACGCCTGGACCGGGCTGCGCTTCACCGGCGCGCACGGGCTCGAGGACCCGCGCGCGGCCGCCCTCGACATAGCGCACCACACCACGCTGCTGCGCAGCGCCTACGCCCGCGCGGTCGACGCCGTCGGCGCGGTGGCGGCCCGGCTCTGATCGTGTACGCATCGACCCTCGTGACCTCCCGGAGTGAAGAGTGAGCAGCAAGCTGGCAGCGCTCGGCGGTACGCCGGCCGTGCCGAAAGACCGACGTCATGTGCAGTGGCCCCTGATCGAGGACGAGGACCGCAAGGCCGTTCTCGACGCCCTCGACGGCGCACGGCTGGTGTCCGACACCGACGGCGTGAACCCGGTCTCCGAGCTGGAGCACGACTGGGCCCGCCGCTTCGGCTTCGCGCAGTGCGTCGCGGTGTCCAACGGGACCGCCGCGCTGTCCCTGGCGCTGTCCGCGCTCGGTGTCGGACCGGGGGACGAGGTGATCGTGCCCGCGCTCAGCTTCATCGCGACCGGGCTCGCGCCGGTGCACCAGATGGCCGTCCCGGTCTTCGCCGACATCGACCCGGTCACCTTCAACATCGACCCGGACGACATCGAGCGGCGGATCACGCCCAGGACCCGCGCGATCATCCCCGTACACCTGCACGGCGCGCCCGCCGACATGGACCGCATCATGGCGATCGCCCGCAAGCACGACCTCGCGGTGGTCGAGGACGCCGCACAGGCCCCCGGGGCGACCCACCGCGGCCGGCCGGTCGGCGGGATCGGCGACGCGGGCTCCTTCAGCCTCCAGGTCAGCAAGAACATACCGACCTGCGGCGAGGGCGGACTGCTCGTGACCGGCAGCGACGAGCTGGCCGAGGCGATGCGCAGGGGCCGGCAGTTCGGCGAGGTGATCGAGGCCGGCCGCGACCGCGACTACGTCTCGTACGGCCTCGGCTGGAACCACAAGATGAACGCCCTCCAGGCCGCGTTCACCTCCGCGCAGCTCGCCCGCTTCGACGGGTACGAGGAGCGCCGGCAGCGGAACGTCACCGCGTTCCTCGCCCGGCTCGCGGGGCTGCCCGGCCTCCAGGTGCCCACCGCACTCCCGGACACCACCCACGTCTGGCACATCCTGCGCTTCCGCTTCGACGCGGCCGCGTTCGGCCTGGACGGCGTGAGCCCGCAAGCGCTGCGCTCGGCCCTGCGCCGGCTGCTGCGCGCCGAGGGCGTCCCGATGTCGCAGTACCAGCTGATGCCGCTGCCCGACCAGAAGGTGTTCGTCGACCGCCTCGGCTTCGGCTCGGGCCACCCGTGGGCCGTGACCGGTGCGCCCGGCACGCTCCAGGGCGAGGGCTACCCGGTGACCCGCGAGGTCATCGCGGACTCGCTGACCATCCAGAAGCGCCACCTCAACCCCGGGGCGGGGGAGCTGCTCTCGCTGTACGCCGACGCCTTCGAGAAGGTGTGGGCGAACAAGGACATGGTGGCCACGCTGGCGAAGGCGGCGTCATGACCGGAACCCAACTGCTGGAGCGGGACGCACTCGGAACGCTCGACGCGATCGCAGCCCGCATCCGCCGGCACGTGGTCGACATGTGCGCCGGGCCCGAGGGCGGCCACCTCGGTGGCGGGCTCTCCTGCACCGACGTGCTCACCGCACTGTACTTCTCCGTCCTCGACGTGGACCCGAGCCGGCCGGACGATCCGCACCGCGACCGCTTCCTGCTCAGCAAGGGCCACGCCGCCGTCGCGCTGTACGCGACCCTGGCCGAGCGCGGCTACTTCCCGGTCGAGGAGCTCGCCGAGTTCGGCCGCCCCGGCAGCCGGCTGATGGGCCACCCGGTCCGCGCGGTGCCCGGCGTGGAGCTGCCGACCGGCTCGCTCGGCCACGGGCTCGCCCTGGGCTGCGGCTTCGCGCTGGCCGCCCGCTACGCGCAGAGCCCGGCGCGCAGCTTCGTCCTGCTCGGCGACGGCGAACTGCAGGAGGGTTCGGTGTGGGAGGCCGCGATCGCGGCCGCCAGCCTGCGCCTCGACCGGCTGGTCGCCGTCGTGGACTGCAACGGCCTGCAGCTGACCGGACCGACCCAGGGCATCGCACCGATGGAGCCGCTGGCCGAACGCTGGCGCAGCTTCGGATGGTCGGTGCGCGAGGTGGACGGCCACGATCCGGCGCTGCTCGCCGAGCACCTCGACGGCGCGCCGTGGGAGCCGGGCAAGCCGAGCGTGCTGCTCGCCCGCACGGTCAAGGGCCACGGCCTGCCCTTCCTGGCCGGCCGCCCGGCGAGCCACTACGTCACCCTCTCGCCCCGCAACCACGCGCGGGCGCTGAACGCACTACGAGCCACGGAGGCCCTGGGATGAGCCGCGCGACCCGCGAGGCGTACCGGGACGCCCTGCTTCCGCTCCTGGCGCGCCACCCCGAGCTGATGTGCCTGGACTCCGACACCGGACTGTTCAGCGCGGACCACGCGGCGGCCGCCGGAGAGCAGTACCTCAACCTCGGTATCGCCGAGCAGAACCTGATGGGCGTGGCCGCCGGCATGGCGGCCTGCGGACGAGTTCCGTTCGTCAACACGATGGCCGCCTTCGCCACCTCCCGCGCACTGGAGGCCATCAAGATCGACATCGCCTACAACCGGCTGCCGGTCCGCATCATGGCCACCCACGGCGGCCTGGCCGCGGGCCACCTCGGCCCCACCCACCAGGCCCTGGAAGACCTCGCCGTGATGCGGGTGCTGCCCGGCATGACCGTGGTGGTGCCGGCCGACGCCGCCGCCACGGAGGCGTTCGTCGAGCAGAGCCTGAACCTGCCCGGACCGCTCTACGTCCGCCTCGGCCGCAAGGCGACCCCGCCGCTGCCCGTCGGCCCGCCTCCCGTCATCGGGCAGGCGCAGACGCTGCGGGAGGGCGGCGACGTCGTCCTCGCGAGCTGCGGCCCGTACCCGGTGCTCGCCTGCCTCGCGGCGGCGGACGTGCTCGCCGGGCACGGCATCGAGGCCACCGTGCTGAACATGCACACGCTGCGACCGCTCGACACCGAGACGCTGATCGCCGCGGCCCGCCCGGCCGACCTCGTCGTGACGCTGGAGGAGCACTGGCGGGGCGGCGGACTCGGCGGCGCGGTGGCCGAGACGCTGGCCGAGCGCGAGCCGGTACGGGTGGTGCGGCTGGGTGTGCCCGACACCTTCGTCACCCAGGTCGGCCACCAGGAACACCTCGTCGCGCACTACGACCTCACCGCGGAACGGGTCGTGAGGACGGTCCGTACCGCCCTCGACACCGCGGCCCGCACGGGAAGAACCGGCCGAAAGGAACACGTCTCTTGACCACCACGACTGCCCTGTCCTGCCCGGAGTGCGAGGAGCCGGTGACCATCGGCGACTCGGTCAGGCTCAACGAGATTCTGGAATGCGGGGGTTGCCGGAGCGAGCTGGAGGTCGTCGCGCTCGACCCCATGGTGCTCGCCCTCGCCCCCGAGGTCGAAGAGGACTGGGGCGAGTAGCCGTCCCAGGCAGTGGCCCGCCCCGGCGCGCTGTGTACGCCGGGGCGCGCCGCGTTCCGGACCTTCCGCAAAGCCCAGAAGCGCACGACTTCCCCGAAGGAGCCCCACCTCATGCAGTCCGAGTCCCACGGTCCCGGCGTCGGGACGGCAACTTTGACGCGCTCGCCGTTCTCGGTCCTCGACGACGCGGGTTCGTACGCCGCCGCCGTCGACGAGTTCCTCGCCGCGGACGCGCCCGTGTCCGTCCCGGTGTGGACCGGCGGACGGGCCGACCTGGCCGCCTCCGCCGAGCGCGCGGCCACCCTCTACGGGGAGGTGACCCGCCCGGCCGCCCGCACGTACGGCGTCGTGCTCAGGCCCGAGTCCCTGCCGGCCGGACTGCACGCGCTGATCGCGCCCTGCGCCCTCACCTGGCTCGACCAGGAGGAGCTCGCCCCCGCCCTGCTCGAGCGGCTCGCCCCGGAGGAGAACGGCCGCACCGAGCCGTACTCCCTCCTGATCGCCGGTCTCTACGAGCACTTCACGGTGGACCTCATCTGGCCGCTGGTCCGCGCCGCCTCGCGCCGGCCGGACGTGCGGCTGTCGTTCCTCACCGGCCGCGACGCCGCCTCCCTCGCCTGGTTCACCGCCAAGCAGTACGTCGCGCCGGCCCCGGACGTGCACGAGCTCGGCCTCTTCACCGGCGTCGACCGCGGTCTCACCCGCGACGGCATCCACCTCCGCAACGAGGGCGAGGTGGGGACCACCGACGTCAGGTCCGAGATCCTCGGCACCCGCTGGCGGCGGCTGATGATCCAGGGGCACGGCAAGGACGACTCGATCAACCTCGCCGAATACACCCTCTGCGGTCTGAACGAGACCGTCGGACGCAACCTGGCCATGGTCGCCCCGATCTGCGCCACCTCCACCTGCTACAAGCCCGTGGACAAGCTGATCCAGCTCAGGGACGTCCGCGCCGCCGAGATCGTGCTGAGCTCCTGCAACAACGCCCCCTTCGCCGACGCCGCCGTCTTCGACCCGAAGTACCAGCTGATGCTCAACGCCATCGACGGGACCGCGAGGAACGTCGTCGGCGCCATCACCGTCCACGCCTCCGCCCGCCCGGAGAACCTCGTCTGGACGGACGCCGCCCTGGCGGGCGCCTCCTCGACCGAGGCGCTCAACGCGAGCATCGGCACCTCGGAGCCGTACCCCGCCTACGTCCAGTTCGGCACGGGCGAGGACACGGGCCCCACGCCCGAGTTGCCCGCCGTCGAGCCGGAGCCGCTGCTCCTCACCGCCTCCGCCCGCCTCACCGCGTACCTGGCCGGCGGGGTGCTGGCCCCCAACCACCCGCTCCGCCCCCGCCTGGGCAAGCTCGCCACCAAGGTCGAGAGCCAGGTCTCCCGGCGTGACCTGGCGGTGAACCAGGACCGCACCCCGGTGCTCCGCGGCCTGATGGACGACCTGCAGTCGCTGGACATGACGATCGCCACCCAGTTCACCAAGGACCCGGAGAACGAACTCAGCAACTGCTTCGCCTACTTCGGCGAGCGCAGCCGGATCGACATGTCCGACGTCAGCCACGTGCGCTGCCAGTGCGGCCGGCCCGCCGAGCGCTACAGCCGGCGTGCCCTCGTCCCCACCTCGCTCGACTTCGAGGGCGTCGTCTGCACCCGCTGCGGTGACGTCGCCTTCCGGCTCTTCGACTCCCCGTCGCTGCTGATCCACGCCGAGGACGGCGCCGAGCAGGGGACGACCAACGAGGTGCGGGTGGCCGTGCGCGGCGCCCGGCCCGGCATCCTGCGCCTCGGCCTCTTCTTCGCCAGCTACGGGCGCGCCGGCTGCACGATCGAACCGGACCTGCGCAAGGTCAGGATCGCCCCGGACGGGACCGGCGAGACGACGTTCACCCTGACGCTGGACCCCGGCATACCGCCGCACGGCTACTACATGACGGCCTTCGCCGTGCAGGACCTCGCCGTGTCGATCGCCCGCCGCAACTTCGGCGTCCTGGCCGCCGAGAACGACGGCTGACGGGCCCGCGGGCCGGACCGGCCGCGTACGTGCATTCCCCTTGAGGTCAAGACCGTTCGAATTGGAGGACGTGGTGGAGGCGCTTCGGAGCGTGCAGGTGAGGAGGGCGTGGCCGTGCTGAGAGTGACGGTGGTCGGTGCGGCCGGCTACATCGGCGGGGAACTGCTGCGGCTGTTGCTGGGGCACCCCGAGGTCGAGGTGGTGGGCGCCGTGTCGTCCCGCTTCCCCGGCAAGCGGATCGACGGTGTGCATCCCAATCTGCGCTCCGTGACCGATCTGACGTTCTGCTCGGCCGAGGAGGCGCCGGAGAGCGACGCGGTGTTCCTGGCGCTGCCGCACCGGGTGGCGATGACCCAGATCGAGCGCTGGCGCTCGCGCGCCGGCGTCGTCCTCGACCTGACCGGCGACTTCCGGCTCTACGACACCGAGGTCTTCCGGCGCTACTACGGCGAGGAGCACCTGGCGCCGAAGCTGCTGGACGACTTCGTCCCCGGTCTGCCGGAGCTCTACCGCGAGCGCCTGCGCACCGCCGACCTGATCAGCGTGCCCGGCTGCATGGCCACGGCCGCCGTGCTCGCCCTCCACCCTTTGGTGGCGCACGACCTGATCGACCTCGAACGAGGCGCCCAGGTCGACGCGAAGACCGGCTCCAGCGGCTCGGGCGCCACCGCGGGACCGGCCAACCTGCACGCCGAACGCAGCGGCGCGATGCGCGTCTTCGCGCCCACCCGGCACCGGCACGAGGCCGAGATCGCCCAGCACCTCGGCCTGCCGACCGCCATGACCGCCACCGGCGTCGAGGCGGTCCGCGGAGCCCAGACCCTCTGCCACGCCACCCTGCGCCCCGGGGCCGACACCAAGGCGGTCCGCCGGGCCTTCCGCGAGTGCTACGCGGCCGAGCCCTTCGTCCGCGTCGTCGCCCACCAGCGCGGCATCTACCGCTACCCCGACCCGAAGATCCTGCTCGGATCGAACTTCTGCGACGTCGGCTTCGCCCTCGACGAGGACACCCGCCGGCTGAGCGCGATCGGAGCCCTGGACAACCTGGTCAAGGGCGGTGCCGGCAACGCCGTGCAGTCCCTCAACGTCCGCATGGGTCTCCCCGAGACCCTCGGCCTCACCTTCCCCGGCCTGCACCCGCTGTAGCCCCGGCCGAACCGGAGAGAGCGTGATCACCCAACCCTTGACCGTCGTCAAGTGCGGCGGCAACCCCGCCGTCGACGCCGCAGGCATCTGCGCCGACATCGCCCGCCTGGTCCACGAGGGCCACTCCATCCTGCTCGTCCACGGCGGCTCCGGCGAGATCGCCCGGCTGTCCGGCCGGCTCGACGTCCCGCAACGCACCCTGGTCGCACCGGACGGCGTCTCCACCCGCTACACCGACCCGGACACCCTCGACGTGGTCGTCCTCGCCCTGGCCGGTGCGGTCAAGCCCCGGCTGGTGGCGGAACTCTCCCGCCACCGCGTGCCCGCCGTCGGCCTCACCGGCATGGACGGCGGCATGCTGCGGGCCCGCCGGAAGGCCGCCGTCCGCGCCGTCGTCGACGGCCGCACCGTCCTGGTCCGCGACAACCACAGCGGCCGGATCGCCACCGTGCGCCCCGAACTCCCCAGGAACCTGCTGCGGGACGGCTTCGTACCGGTGGTCTCGCCTCCGGCCATCGACGAGCACGACCAGCCCGTCAACGTCGACGCCGACCGGGCCGCCGCCGCACTGGCCGCCGCCCTCGGCGCCGACCAGCTGCTGCTGCTCACCGGCGCACCCGGGGTGCTCGCCGATCCCGCCGACCCCACCAGCGTGCGCGACGGCATCGGGATCGCCCCCAGCGGCGCGCCCGACCCGTCGGCGACCGGCGGCATGGCGCTCAAGCTCATCGCCGCCCGCGAGGCGCTGGCGGGCGGGGTCCCCACCGTACGCATCGCGGACGGACGCACCCCGGATCCCGTCAGCCGGGCGCTCGCCGGGGCCGGCACCACCGTGCACCTCGCCGACGCCGGCGCGGTGCGGGGCGGTCCACGCAAGGAGGAGGTCCGGGCATGAGCGAAGCCGACGACAGGCCGGCCGGATGGCGGGGCGGCACGGTCTGGCTGACCGGACTGCCGAGCGCGGGCAAGTCGACCATCGCGGTCGGTCTCGCCGAGCGGCTGTCGGCCGAAGGACACCGGGTCCAGGTCCTCGACGGTGACGAGGTGCGCGCCGCCCTCTCCCCCGACCTCGGATTCTCGAAGGCCGACCGGGACACCAGCGTGCGGCGCATCGGGTTCCTGGCCAGGCTCCTCGCCGAGCACGGCGTCACCGTGCTGACACCGGTCATCGCCCCGTACGCGGAGTCCCGCGCCGCGGTGCGGGACCAGCACGCCGCGCGCGGCGTCGGCTACCTGGAGGTGCACGTGGCGACCCCGGTGGAGAACTGCGCCGCCCGGGACGTCAAGGGCCTCTACGCCAGACAGGCGGCGGGCGAGATCAGCGGTCTCACCGGCGCGGACGACCCCTACGAAGCGCCGGTCGACCCCGATCTGCGCATCCACACGCAACACAACACGATCGACGAGTCGGTCCGGCAGGTGCGTGCGCTGCTCGCTGCACGGGGACTGTGACGAAGGAGACTGACATGACTGTTGTCGACACCGCCGGCGCGCTGCGCCCGCCGCGCCCGGCGCCGCCGGACCACCTCGACGCCCTCGAGGCCGAGGCGGTGCACATCTTCCGCGAGGCCGCGGCCCAGTTCGAGCGACCGGTCCTGCTCTTCTCCGGGGGCAAGGACTCGATCGTCATGCTGCACATCGCGGCCAAGGCCTTCTGGCCCGCGAGGGTGCCCTTCGGCCTGCTGCACGTGGATACCGGGCACAACTTCCCCGAGGTGCTGGAGTTCCGCGACCGCGCCGCCGCCCGGGCCGGCGTCCGGCTGGACGTGGCACGGGTCCAGGACTACATCGACGACGGGCGGCTGCGCGAACGCCCGGACGGCACCCGCAATCCGCTGCAGACCGTGCCGCTGCTCGACGCCGTGACCACGCACCGCTTCGACGCCCTGTTCGGCGGCGGACGGCGCGACGAGGAGAAGGCCCGGGCCAAGGAACGGGTCTTCTCGCTGCGCGACGAGTTCGGGCAGTGGGACCCGCGGCGCCAGCGCCCGGAGCTGTGGTCGCTGTACAACGGCCGGCACAGCCCCGGCGAGCACGTGCGGGTCTTCCCGCTGAGCAACTTCACCGAACTGGACGTGTGGCAGTACATCGAGCGCGAGCGGATCGACCTGCCCTCGATCTACTTCGCCCACGAGCGCGAGGTCTTCCGGCGCGGCGGCATGTGGCTCACCCCCGGCGCCTGGGGCGGCCCCGCGCAGGGCGAGACCGTCCGGACCCGCCGGGTGCGCTACCGCACCGTCGGCGACATGTCCTGCACCGGTGCCGTCGAATCCGAAGCCGTGACGGTGCAGGAGATCATCGCGGAGATCGCCGCCTCGACGCTGACCGAGCGCGGCGCGACCCGAGCCGACGACAGACTGTCCGAGGCGGCCATGGAAGACCGCAAGCGCGAGGGGTATTTCTAGATGAGCATGCCTACGGTGCCGCTCGCGGCCGGGAACACGGATGCCACACGGCCGGGCTCACTGCTCCGACTCGCCACGGCCGGCTCGGTCGACGACGGCAAGTCGACGCTCGTCGGCCGACTGCTGCACGACACCAAACAGGTCTTCGCCGACCAGCTCGACGCCGTCGAGCGGGTCTCCCGCGAGCGCGGACTGGAGACCGCGGACCTCGCACTGCTGACCGACGGGCTGCGCGCCGAACGGGAGCAGGGCATCACGATCGACGTCGCCTACCGCTACTTCGCGACGCCCCGGCGCCGCTTCATCCTGGCCGACACGCCGGGACACGTGCAGTACACCCGGAACATGGTCACCGGCGCGTCGACCGCGCAGGTCGCCGTCGTGCTGGTCGACGCGCGCCACGGCGTGGTCGAGCAGACCCGCCGGCACGCCGCCGTCGCCGCGCTGCTGAACGTGCCGCACGTCGTCCTGGCCGTGAACAAGATGGACCTCGTCGGCTACGCCGAGGACCGCTTCGCCCGGATCGCGGACGAGTTCACGGAGTACGGCCGGGCGCTCGGCATCGCCGCCATGACGGCGATCCCGATCAGTGCCCTGCGCGGGGACAACGTCGTGCAGCCGTCCGGGCGGATGGACTGGCACACCGGCCCGACCCTGCTCGAACACCTGGAGACGGTCGACGCCGACCGCGACGCCTCGGCCTCCCCGGCGCGACTGCCGGTGCAGTACGTGCTGCGCCCGCAGAGCGCCGAGTTCCGCGACTATCGCGGCTACGCGGGCCAGATCACCTCGGGGGTCTTCCGTCCGGGCGACGACGTGGTCGTGCTGCCCTCGGGCAGGCGGACGTCGATCGCCGGGATCGACCGGCTCGGCGAGCGCGACGTCGACGGGGCCCGCGCCGAGGAGTCGGTGACGATCCGCCTGGTGGACGACGTGGACGTCGCGCGCGGCGACCTCATCGCCGCCGTCGACCAGGCCCCGCGGGTGACCCAGGAGGTGACGGCGACCGTCTGCCACATCGCCGACCGGCCGCTTCGCGCCGGAGACCGTGTCCTGCTGCGCCACGGCACCGCCGTCGTCAAGGCCGTGGTCCGCTCGCTCGACTCGGTCCTCGACCTGGAGACGCTCCGCCGGCTGCCGGGCCCGGGGGCCCTGCGGGCCAACGACATCGGCCGCGTCACGCTGCGCACGGCCTCGCCGCTGCCGCTCGACGACTACGCCGACCACCGGCGCACCGGTTCGTTCCTGCTGGTCGACGAGGCCGACGGAGCCACGCTGACGGCGGGCATGGTCGCGGTGGAGAGCTGAGCGGGCAGCACGAAGCCCGGTCCACCACACCCCGCGGGTGGTGGACCGGGCTTCAGGCGTTTCCCGGGGGAGCGGGTCAGGGCCTGACGCGGTACTCGACGGTGTCGAGGACCCGCGCCGCGTGCTCGCGCAGCTGGTCCACGGAGTCGCCGGTCATCGAGAAGGTGAGGAAGAAGTTCTCCATGTCCAGGCGGGTGACCCGGAACCCGTCGGCCAGCCGCACGTGGAGGACGCCGGGCAGGGCGAGCAGCTCGGCCTCGGTGGTGGTGACCTCCACCGTGCCGATCTCCTCGGCCTCCACGTCCATCCAGCCGATGAACGGCCGCTCGCGCAGCGCCGGCAGCTCCTGCGGCGCGTACTCGCCCAGCGCCATGGAGACGATCACCGCGAACACGTCGATGCCGTAGAGCTCCTGGATCGACCGGGGGATCTCTCCGCCGCCGGCCCGGACGTTGATCTCGATGAGCTCGGTCCGGCCGTCCTCCGAGCTCCGGCCCTCGAAGTGCAGCCAGAGCTGGTCGAGGCCGCGGTCCGCGCACAGCTTGTCGATCGCCTCGCACAGGACGCGCACGCCTTCGCGCACGTGGTCCTGCTGGGGCGGGTGGAATTCGAGACCGGCGTCATGGTGCCGGACGTCGTCGTGGTCGGGCTTCTCGACCGCGAGGAGCGGGTGGAAGCGGCCGTTCAGCACGGGGCCGTCGACGGAGAACTCGGTGCCCGGCAGGAACTCCTCGGCGATCAGCTCCACGCCGCCCGCCCCGGACTCCTCCAGGTGCTTCAGGTGGGCGAGCAGCTCCGCCCGGTCGTCCACCCGCTTCACCAGGTACGAGGCCGAGGACTCCCGCGCGGGCTTGACGATGGCGGGGAAGAAGTCCACGGTCGCCGGGTCGTCGGTGAACCTGATCCCGGACAGGCCCAGGGCCCGCATGTGCTCCCGGACCAGGTTCTTGCTCGCCAGCACGGCGCGGCCGGTGCCGTCGCCCGGAAGGTCGTAGTGCGTGGTGAGCGCGATGTTCCACTCGATCAGCTTCTCGATCATGCTGACGACGGCGATCGGCACGATGCCGCGCTCGTCGATCCGGGCCGTGAGGGCCGAGAGCTCCTCGCCGTCCCAGTCGAACACGAGGTGGTCGTCGCAGAGGCCGGCGTTGGGGTCGTCCGGCAGGTTCGAGACCAGCACCGGCCGCAGATCGCGGGACCGGAGCTCCTCGACCGCAGCGGGCACGTTGCCGATGGCTATCCAGGAAAGGATGAGCACGGATTTCATGTCGCGGACCTCCGGAGGCTTTCAAGAAGGGGTGTCTGATGACACGCGGGCGCCAATGCTGGCACAGCAGGAGGCCGTACCGGATAAGCGAGATGACTAGTCGTCGGCGGTCCGGTAAATGCCTTGATCCCCCGTGGATAAACCTGCGGCAGACGTGCCCGGAGACATGGCGCGTATAGCGTCCGTCGGACGGCGCCGTCCGGCGTCTCCCTCCATCCGAAAGAACGCATTGCACAGTGCGTACAGACCGAAGGACGGGCATGTCCGCAATAGAGCAACTGAACTTCGACCGACTGGCACCCGAAGTCAGAAAGGAACTCCGGGAGCTCTGTCGGCTCGACAACTACCACGGCCCGCTGGCAATCCTCTTCGAGTACGCACTGATCGCCGCATCCGTAGCTCTCTGCGTCGCGGGCTCGTACTGGTTCTATCCGGTGGCCCTGGTCGTCATCGGCTCCACCCAGCGCTTCCTCGCCCATTTCCTGCACGAGTCGTCCCACAAGGTGCTCGCCCGGAACCGGACGCTGAACCTGATCGGCGGCACGGTGCTCTCCGGGTACCTGGTGTGGCACCTGCTCGGCCCCTACCGCAGCTCGCACGTCGGCAACCACCACCGCAACCTGGGTGACGCCGAGAACGACCCCGACTACAGCTTCCACATCGAGTGCGGTCTGTACGACACCGAGCGCTCCGACCGGTACTTCTTCTACAAGCACCTCGTGCTCTCGGCCCTCGGGCTGCGCGCCTTCAGCTACATCCGGTACGTGGCCCGTGAACGGCTCTTCTTCGACGCCTCCCAGGTCACGGTCTCCGTACCGGTGTCGCTCCGGGTGGAGCGCGTCGTCGTGCTCGCCCAGTGGGCGGCCGTCGTCGGGATCTGCGCCTGGTTCGGGTGGCTGCCGGAGCTGGCCCTGTTCTGGTTCGTCCCGCTGTTCACCACCAACGCGGCCATCGGCTGGCTCGCCGAGCTGGCCGAGCACTACCCGATGCCGGAGAGCGAGCAGCAGCCGGTGCTGCTCACCCGCAACCGCCACGGCCGCTTCCTGGAGCGGTTCCTGATCAGCCGCCACAACGACCGGTACCACCTGGTCCACCACCTGAACACCGGCATCCCGCACTGGAACCTGGGCCGGGCCCACCGGGTCATGCTCCAGGACCCCGGGTACGCCGCCTGGGACGGTCTGTGGGCCGGCGCGTTCACCACCCCCCGCTCGCGCAAGGGCAAGGAGACCGTCATCAGCTACGCCGCCAAGTACCGCCGGTGGCGCCAGGCCGGCGGTGACCCCGCCGGGTCGAACCCGACCTTCGCCCAGCTCATGATGCTCGCGGCCGACCCCGACTCCGCGCCCGTCGTTCCGGCGCAGCGGTCCGGTACGCAGTTGACGGGCGTGCCGGGCTGACGCCGCCTGCCCCGACGCCGCGGTGATGCCGCCGGGAGCCGGAGTCGACGTCCGTCGACTCCGGCTCCCGGCCGCCCTTGGATGGCATGCATCGCGCGCCTAAGCGAAACGTGTACACGCGCATGGAAAGTCAGCGCGATACGTCCTTGCACATGAACTTGACGCGGATGCGCAGAGCCCGAATGCGTATTTAGTCTCGCGTTTCAGCAGTGGTTCTGCACTAAAGATCTTGTCGGTCGGTCCCCATGAACGGCAGCCGGACCGGCGTAGGAGCGGAATATGACCAGGACACTGACCGTGGCAATCATTGGTGCCGGCCCACGTGGCACGTCACTTCTCGAACGTCTCATCGCCAACGCTGCCGAGTGTGCGCCGGACCGGACGATCGCCGTCCACGTCATCGATCCCTATCCGCCAGGGGGCGGTCGCATCTGGCGTTCCCAGCAGTCACCGCTGCTGTGGATGAACACCACGACCGACGAATGCACGATGTTCACCGACGAGACCGTCGAATGCGAAGGCCCCGTCGTCTCCGGTCCCACGCTCGGCGAATGGGCCCAGAAGCTTGCCACGGGCAGCCTGTCGTCGCCCCCGGGATTCCGGCTCGCCCCCTCGACGTCGGCCGAGGCAGGGAGGATGCAGGACAGCTGGTTCACCACTCGTCAGACGCAGAGCGACTATCTGTCGTGGGTGTTCTGGCAGTCGGCGAAGAACGGCATGCCCCAGGTGCAGGTCCATTCACACGTGGGCCGGGCCGTCGATGTGCACGACCTTCCTCTCGGCCGGCAACGCGTCGTCATGGCGGACGACCTTCCCCCGGTGGACGCCGACATCGTACTGTTCGCCCAGGGCAACGTCGACATCGCGCCGAATGCGGAAGAGGTGCGGCTGACGGAATACGCGGCCGCCCATGACCTGTGTTATCTGCCCTCGGGATCGACCATCGATCATTGCTTCGACCGGATACCCGCCGGCGAACCGGTGATCGTACGTGGGCTTGGATTGTGTTTCATCGACACCGCCGTGCTGCTCACCTCCGGACGCGGCGGCACATTCCATCGTGACGACGCCGGCGAGCTGCACTACAAGCCATCCGGTCATGAACCCGTCCTCTTCGTGGGCTCGCGGCGCGGCGTACCGTACTGGTCGAAGATGCACTACAGCCTGTCCGGATCCCCGGAACCGTCGGGCCACCTCAGCGCGGAGGCTGTGGCCGCCCTCGGCGACCGCCCCCTGGACTTCGCCATGGACATCTGGCCGTTGATCGCCCGCGAAGTCACCCACGCGGGCTATCGCGAGCTCGCCGAATCGCACCAAGAACGCCTGGACATCGACGCTCGTGAGTTCATTCACCGCCTCGATACCCTCGATTGGGACGGGCCGGCACTCAAGGAACTGGTCGATCAGGCAGTGCGGTTCGACGAGGACCGGATCGATCTGGACGAAACAGCCCATCCGCTGGCCGGTCTCCACTTCCCCGACCTGGATGCCCTGCAGAACTGGATGATCAGTCATATCGCTGCAGGAGTTCGACGCGGGCGCGATCCTCGTCACAGCGCGAGCCTGGCGATGTTGCACGGTCTGAGCTCTGCCTTCTACAGGCTGGCCGGACTCGTCAACGAAAAAAGGCTCTCTCCCGCGTCATGGGAGCACGATCTGCCCGCGTTCCTCGATCTCTGCCGATTTCTCACGAGCGGACCGCCTGGACCGCGGCTGGAGGAGCTACTCGCCCTGACCCGTGCCGGTATCGTCAGATTCCTTGGCTCGGAGATGACGGTGACCGCCCACGAGGGGCTCTTCCACGCGCGGTCGGGCAACGTAAACGAATCGATCACAGCGCGATCCCTCATCGAGGCCCGGCTCCCGGAGCGGACGATGCTTCGCGTGAACGACCCGTTGCTGTGCAAGCTCATCGAACGCGATGAGATCAGGGAAGAGATCCGATCGGCCCCCGACGGCAGCGACCGGTATCCCGCTGGTCTCATCGATACCGCGCGTCTCATCGATACCGACGATGCCAATCGCCTGAAGCGTGCCGACGGAACCCCCCACAAGAGTCGCTTCGGGGCAGGAATCCTGTTCTCGGGAAGTGTGCTGGCATCCGGCCGTTTCCCGTCCCCGCGGAGCAATGACGAGTTCTTCCGACAGAACGACACGATCGCTCGTGCTGCGCTCCACGAACTGTGTGGACGCGAAGCAGCCACTCACAGCTCTCGCGACCTTGAGTGAGCGGGTTCGCCCGACGGGCCGACGCCCGACGTTGGTTCCTTTTCTCTGATCACCACATACCTCGAAATACACAGGAGAGAACCAGTGAGTGACTTCACGGGACTGGTCGCGATCGTCACCGGCGGTGCGTCAGGAATCGGTCTGGCCACGGCGAAACTGCTGAACAGCCGGGGAGCCTCGGTTGCCGTACTCGATCTCAAGCCGGACGGGCTCCCGGACGACCTCATGGGTGTCGAGGCCGACGTCAGCAACGACGCCCAGGTCAAGGCCGCTGTGGACGCTGTGGTCGAGCGATTCGGCAGGCTGGACGTCGTGGTGAACAACGCCGGCATCGGCGCGGTCGGGGACGTGACGGGGAACAGCGACGAGGAGTGGGCACGGGTCCTGGACATCAACGTGATCGGGATGGTCAGGGTCGCCCGGCACGCCGTGCCGCACCTGCGGCGATCGCCCGCCGGGGCGATCGTCAACACCTGCTCGATCGTGGCCTGGGCCGGAGTGCAGCAGCGGGCGCTCTACTCGGCGAGCAAGGGCGCGGTCCAGGCACTGACCCTGGCCATGGCGGCGGACCACGTCCGCGAGGGCATCCGGGTCAACTGCGTCGCCCCCGGCTCCGCCGACACCCCGTGGATCGGCCGCTCGCTCCAGGACACGCCCGACCCCGGTGCCGCCCGGGCCGCCCTCGACGCCTTCCAGCCGACCGGACGCCTGGTGACGGCCGACGAGATCGCGGGCGCCATCGCCTACCTGGCCAGCCCCCTGTCGACCGCGACGGTGGGCACCGTACTCGCCGTGGACAACGGCATGCACGGCCTGCGCCTGCGCCCCCCGGCCCAGGCCTAGTCTGTCGCCGACGCCTGCACTACCTGTGCGAGAACGCCTCGGTCAAGAAGCCCTGCTGCAATACCTGGTGATGCGCTGCACGAGATGATCTACTCTCTCGTGGCTGGTATTCCGTCCGGGGGGAGGCTAAGGGGTGCAGGCTGCGACGTCGAGGCGTAATCAGGACGAAATGAGTCGCTGGCCGGAGTTTGCCGTGCTGGGATCTCTGGAAATCCGCAGCGGTGATGAGCCGGTGCCGGTCAGCGGGGCTCTGCAGCGGCGCGTTCTGGTGATGTTGCTGCTGGAGGCCGGGCGCGTCGTGCCCGTCTCCCGTCTGGTGGCGGCCGGATGGAATGAAGAACCTCCGGACAGCGCCGAGCACCAGGTGCGCAAGGTGGTGGCCAAGCTGCGCAGTCGCATTCCGCGCGGCCCGGACATCATCGTCACGGACGGGCCCGGATATCGCGCGGTCGTCGACACCGAGCAGCTCGACCTGCTGCGCCATAAAGAGCTGTTGGGCCAGGCCAGAGGGGCGCTGGAGGCGGGGGAGCCGGAGCGGGCCGTCGCACGGTTTCGTGAGGCCTTGGCCCTGTGGCGGGGACCGGTGCTGTCCGGTGACGGCGGTCCGGTGATCGACGCCGCCTCGGCGGCCCTGGAGGAGCGGCGACTCACCGCAGCCGAGCAGCTCTACGATCTGTGCATGGCCGCGGGCGAGGCCGCCGGGATCACGGGCGAGCTGCGTGCCCTCGTCGAGGAGCACCCGCTGCGCGAGACGCTGCGCAGCCGGCTGATGCTCGCCCTCTATCGCTCGGGCCACCAGGCTGCCGCACTCGCCGAGTTCGCTCGTGCCCGAAAGCACCTCGCGGACGAGCTCGGCATCGATCCGGGCATCGAGCTCACCGAGCTGCACGAACGCATCCTGCGCCAGGACCGGTCGCTCACCCGCCCGGAACGCCCCCCGTCGCCCGCCTCGACCGAACCGACCGAGGCCCCGTACGCGCTCCCCTTCGACGTACGCGACTTCTCGGGCCGCAGCGCCGAGCTGCAGTGGGTCTGCGATGCGGTCAAGCGTGCCCTGAAGCGCGTGCCGACGGTCCTGGCTCTCGACGGCATGGGCGGCAGCGGCAAGACGGCGCTGGCCGTCCGCGCCGCCCATCAACTGGCCGAGCACTATCCGGACGGCAGCCTCTTCATCGACCTGCACGGCTTCACGCCGGGCAAGACACCGCTCAGCGCGTTCGACGCCCAAGGAGACCTGCTCGCCGCCGCCGGCGTTCCCAGCGACGAGATCCCCACGGTACCGGCGGGACGTGCCGCGCGGTGGCAGTCGTACATTCGGGGGCGGCGCATGCTGCTGCTCCTGGACAACGCCGCCGCATCCGAGCAGGTGCGGGGGCTGATCCCCGCCTCGTCCGACAGTCTGGTCCTGGTCACCAGCCGTCCTCGGCTGACCGGTCTCGACGGGGCCGAGTGGCTCTCCGTGGGCGCTCTGTCGGAGTCGGACAGCCACCAGATCCTGCTGAGCACGCTGGGGAGCGAACGGGTCCAGAACGAGCCGGACGCGGCCCGTGAGCTGCTGCAGCTGTGCGGAGCACTGCCGTTGGCGGTCAGGATCGCCGCGGCCCGGCTGGCGAACCGTCCGCACTGGACCATTCGGCGACTCGTCGAAAGGCTGCGGGACCACAACCGGCGTCTGGACGAACTCACCAGTGAGGGCAGGGGGGTCGCCAGCGCACTGCTGCTGTCGTACCAGTCCATGCCCGATGACCAGCGCACGGCTTTCCTGCTGCTGGGACACCACCCCGGACGCTATCTGGACACCGAGGAAGCCGCGGCACTGCTGGACACCGATGTCCTGACGGCCGAGGGCGTACTGGAAGAACTCGTCGACGTCAGGCTGTTGGAGGCCAGGGAGTCGGGGGTGTACGCCCTGCACGACCTGGTGCGCAGCTTCGTCCAACGGGTCGCGCAGGGCGAGCAGGCGTGGGAGGTCGGGCAGGCGGTGCACCGGCTGCTCGATCACTACGTGCACATGGCGGAGCGCGCGGGCAACACGCTGTTTCCCGGTCGGCGCAGGGTGGGCGAGAGTGGCGAAGCGGGTCGGGCCCGCGCGGAGTTCGACCACAAGGACAAGGCGCTGCAGTGGCTCGACCAGCACCGCGACGGCATGCTGGCGGCGGTGGACGCCGCGTATGACGAGGGCCTGCTGTGGCACGCCGCACGGCTGCCGCGCGAGCTGGGCTTCCACTCCAGCGTCCGCGCCTACGACGCCAGCGCGAACGCGGCCCTGGAGAAGGGGGTGAGCGCGGCGAGACAACTCGGGGACCTGTCCCTGACCCGGCTGAACCTGACGAATCTCGCCATGGGCAAGTGGCGCCTCGGACAGTTGAGCGATGCGATCGCCCGGCTGGAGGAGGCCGTGGAACTGTCCCGGCAGATGGCGGACGAGCACAGCGAGGCTGCGTGCCAGGCCCGGCTGGGACAGGCGTACAACAGCATGGGGGAGTTGGAACGCGCGCTGCAGCTGAACCAGGAGGTCAGCCGGCGTGCCAAGGAGCTCGGGCTCACCCGGCTCGGCGGCTCGTCGCTCAGCATGCTGAGCCTGATACAGGTGCGCCTGGGGCGTTTCGACGAGGCGGCGGAGTCGGCGGAGCAGGCGCTGTCCATCTTCGACTCGATCCAGGAGATCCAGCTGTCCGTGGACGCGCTGAGCAATCTCTCCCAGGCGATGGAGGGTCTGGGCCGCCTGGAGGAGGCCCTCGCCCGGGCCGACGCGGCGCTGGAACGATGTGAGCGGATCAGCATGCCCTCGGTGCTGCCTCTCGTACTCGCCCGCAGGGCCGACGTGCTGACGCGCATGGGGGAGCTGGAGGAGGCGGCGCTCAGCGCCGACCACGCGCTCACCACGGCCGGCAGCAGGACCGACGACATCCACCGCGCCAGCGTGCACCTCACGGTGGGGCGGGTCCGGTACGCGCAGGGGGAGCTGGAGCTCGCGCGGGCCCAGCAGCTGCTGGCCCACGAGATCGCCTGCCGCATGGAGTTGCGCTACGACGAGGCGTGCGCGCTGTGGGACCTCGCGCGCACCGCCGAGACCCGGGGGCAGTTGGAGCTGGCGCGGCAGCACCGCTCGGCTGCGGACGACCTGTTCTCTCTCATGAACGTGCCGGAGACCGCACGGTGAGCCCTGATCGGCTTCTACGAAGGAGTCAGCTCATGCGCCATTTCGCTCTGTCCGCCGCCTCGGTACTCGTTCTCAGTGCGCTGCCGGGCTGCTTCACCGTCTCCTACGCCGCCGAGGCGTCGGCGACGGTCCAGCTGCACGCCCCGGCCGCCGAGGAGCCGACCGGTATCGTCGCCGAGCTCGGCGACAACCACGGCAACGACTGAACCGCTGCGCGCCTTCGCGCTCCGGCCATGACAGCGTCGGCCGGAATCGTCGGCATGATTACCCGACACGTGAGCCGGTCAGCGATCCGCACGCTCAGGGTAATTGCGACGCGGACGAATGACGTGACGGGCCGGGCTAGATTTTGGCCCAAGACGGCGCCTCGACCAGGTGGGTCACTTGAAGGGAACTCCGATGCCCTCCTGAAGGGCATTCCGATGTCCTCCGTCAGAAAAGGGTTGTGCGAACCGGTGGATATCTCCGGTCGCTACAAAAATCTGGCCGCCTCTGCTGATGCGGGGACCAAGGCTGACCGATCGGAAGGAGCACATCTCATGACCACGGCCATTGCACACGCCTGCCCGGAGTGCGAGGAGTCGGTGCGGATCGGCGATTCGGTGCGACTCAACGAGATTCTGGAGTGCGCGGGCTGTCGAATCGAGCTGGAGATCGTGGCGCTGAGCCCCGTTGTGCTCGCGCTCGCGCCCGAGGTCGAAGAGGACTGGGGAGAGTAACGATGATCACTGTAGAGACGGCCGGCGACGTCGCACTTTCCGCGACGTCGGACTTGTCCGAATCCGGTACCCATCTTGTCCGGCACGACGACTTCTCGTCGCTTACGGGCATCTCGCGTGACGACTGGGCACGTTTCTCCGAGAACTGGGAGGTTCTCCAGCGCGACCCCTACATGGCGGACGGCGGTACCTACCGCTACCGCAGGTACGGCCAGTTCGAGCTCGACATGGAGTCCGGCGACCTCGCCCAGCTTCCGCACGGCCCGTACCGCCAGGAGGCAGACGTCAACAAGCTGCACGGTGGCGTGGACCGGTTCTACGAACCGCTCACCGAGGCGTTCGTGGGTGGCCCCGTCCTGCGCAGAGTGCTGATGAGCGTGGCCGAGATCTTCAGCGGAGTCGACGGCACCAAGCGGTGGAACATCAAGGTGACCCCCATCCGCACCGTCGCCACGAAGGATCAGGCCGGTGAGCCGACTCCGGAGGGCCGGCACAAGGACGGCGTCACCTTCATCACGTCGCTGATGATCGGTCGCAGCAACGTGACCGGTGGGGAGAGCACCGTCTACACGGAAGACGGCGAACTCCTCGTCACCACGACGCTCTCCGAGTCCGGCGACATCCTGCTCGGTGACGACCGCCGCACCCTTCACGCGGTCACGGCGGTGCGCCCCGAGGATGACCGGGAGCCGGGGTACCGCGACGTCCTGATCATGGCCTTCACCGCGCTGTGATCCCAACCCGCTTGCTGAGCGGCTGGGTCGAGGCGAGAGCACGCCGGCGGCGCGCAGCCCGAGTGGGTCGGGCCGCCGGTGCGGCCCGGCCCACTGGTGCCGCTCTCAGTCGCTCATGCCGAGATCCGGGCCGGGGCGCTGAAGGTCCGGTGGGGGCCGCTGCGGCTGGGCGGGGCCGGTCGCCCGGGCCGGGCGGGATTGGGGCACACCCAGCTGCCACAGGTGCGAGTCGGGCGCACCACGGCCCGGTGCCGGCCGGGGGGCACGCGGTGCGGGCTGCTGGGGTGTCGGCTGTCCGGGTGCGTCGACCGGCTGCTTGGGTACGTCGACCTGCTGCTTGGGTACGTCGACCGGTTGCCTGGACACGTCGACCTGCTGCTCTTGGACCGGCGCGGACGGGCTGGGGCCGGGGCCGCTGCCGGGTCCCTCCGTCTCGACGGCCGGTCCCGGTCGCTGCCAGCGCTCCGGGATGTCGGCCCTTCGCTGTACGGCGTTCTCGTCACCGGCCCGCTCGGCCGCCACGGCGCGCGCCTTGAGCGCGCTCTGCCGGGCGATGGGGGAGAAGCCGGGTGCGGCGTTGCCGGTCTCGGAGGGCAGTCCGCGAAGGCCCATGGCGTTGAGCTCCGCCTGGACACCCGACTCCGGGGGGAACACCTCGCGCGGAAGCTGCCACGAGGCCGCCCCGTCGACGTCGACGCGGTGCTCCTGGCCGCCCTTCGTACGGACGGTGAGTCCGTAGCCGATGTACTGGTCGTCCTTGTCGAACAGCAGGTCGCCGCTGATCTCCCCGCCCTGGGCCCGCACTTCGTTCGCCAGCGTCTGGACGGCGGACGGGAGGGGGTTGGTGCGGCCGAGGCTGGCGACGTAGCCGTCGCCTTCCAGCACCTTCCGTTGGGGCGGGTCACCCTCCGTGTAGGGGACGCGGAACGACGCCTGCCCGTTCTCGTCCTCGAACGTCTCGATCGCGCCGAGCCCCGCCTGGACGAAGGTCAGGCGACCCGACTTCTCGAACTGCTCACGCATCTCCGGGAACTGCACCTGGTGTTTCAGGGCGGCGGGCGGTTCACCACCGATGATGGTCACCCTCGCGTTCGGGTCGTTCTTCAGGATGATCTCCGCGTTGGCGACGCCGGTGCCGCCCGAACCGGCGACGATCCAGTGCTTGGCGTCTCCCGGGTTGAAGCGGTTCTCCGCGACCTCGTCGCCCATCAGCGCCCGCCCCGGCGCCGCCTCGCGCGCGGACTCCCACTTCTCGGTCGCTTCGAGCGTGGTGAAGCAGCCCTCGATGCGTCCGAGGGCCTTGCCGTCGAGGCCCGCTCTGAGCGCTTCGACGAGAGAGGGTTCTTCCTCCAGTTTGGCGCGAACCGCCGCTGCGTTCTTTCCGCTCTTCTCGGCGTCGGTCAGCCACTCGCGCAGCTCCGCCGTTCCGGCTACTCCCTGCCCTTCCAGGTCCTGGAGTCGCTCGCCGATCAGCCGCACGGCCTCGCTCCGGCTCTCCACGCCGGGCTCCCCGTCCCTGTCACGCACGATTCCAGGGACCACCTCCGGCGGCAGGCCGGTCGCCACGCTGGGTATGCCCTCGCACGCCACGCGCAGAGCCGCACCGCTCGGGTTGCCGTCCCTGTCGAACGGCTGGACCTCCGCCTCCAGCCCGTCCCGCCCGAGCCTCAGGTGCGCCTGTCCGTTCACCACCGGTCCCTGGGTGGCCAGTTGGTCCTCCCAGAGACGCACGGCGTCGATGGATACCCGTTCCCCGGGCTTCGACACCGCCTGGTAGGGATCGACGCCCATCCACTGCTGGAGGTCCCGGTCCTGATCGGCCGACTGGACGATGCCGTCGCCCGGGTCGAGGTGCCAACGGCCCACGGCGTCCACGAGCAGGGCGTCCGGATTCCGGCCGGCGAGACTCGCGCCGCCGCCGATCACCACCTGACGCCGGGGGAGTCCGTTGTCCGTCCCCTCCTGCTGGAGGTTCTCCACGGTGTGGTCACTGACCTGGGCGCGATATTCGGCCCACTGGGGTGCGGCGTCCTTCAGCGCGTCGCGGGGGTAGGGCAGCCCGTTCTGGGCGTAGCCCGGCATGGGCATGGTCACTTCACGACGCCCGATGAACGCCTCGACCTGCCGCTGGGCGACGAGTGCGGCCTCCCGTGAGGCCTGGAGGGCGGAGGCGTCGGAGGGGTCGAGCTGCTCGATGGGGCGGGCGAGTTGGCCGATCAGGCGCTGAGCGTCGTTCGAGAGGGACGGGTTCGACAGGAAGAAGCGCCGCCGGGCAGCCCTGTCCTGGGCGGCAAACGCTTCCTTATCGGCCATGGCCACAACCGGGCGGAGCCCTGAGTGATCGAGGAGGGCGGACAGCTCGGCTCGTGCCTGGATCCGTTGGTGCTCGGGGTGGTCCGCGGCTGTAGCACGGTCGGCGAGCCAGTTCAGTTCACCGATACGACCGCGGTCCTGGCTCGACAGCTCGTGCCGATCGCGAATGTCGGACCCTTGCTCCAGGAGGCTCTCGCGTACTGGCGCCAGTCCCTGGGCGGACCGATCACGTACGGCGATGAGTTCCCCTACCTCATGGGCGAGGACTCGGGTCAGATACTCGCGAGGCAGCCGGTCCGAAACATGAACTATGTACTGGTTCGTCGTCGTGTTCGTCACCGAATTGGCGATCATCCCGGCCGGCAGGGGGATGGCGTCCAGCCAGAGGGTCGCCTTTTTGCCCTGCGAGTCGGTGAGCACGACGAACTCGCGGTTGTCCTCTTTGGTTCGCCCCGTTCGGATCGACCCGAACCGCTCTCCCATCACGGACCGCGCGACGCCGTTCAATTCGCTGTGGGCTGCTGCTGTCAGTGCTGCCTGCTGGGCGCGCAAATCCGCGCCGGTGGCCGATGCGGCCGCCGACGCGAGCACGTCCGCCTGCATGCGGGGATCAGCCGGACTGTTCATGTGATGCTCCCCCGTGCTCTTCTCGTCGCATTCATCGAACAGACCCTAAGATCATGGCATGTTGACAGCGCGCTCCTCGTTCGAAGCACACCTGTACATGGACCTGCACCCCTGTACATGCGGTTCCAGAGACTTCGATCGTCGGCACTGGCTGGAGCAGCACGGCGAGGACATGGTGGCGGTGTACGAGGGTGCGTGCCGTCAGTGCGGTAGGACCCGTCGGTTCGATTTCCGCATGGCGGAGGAAATTCCGCCGCCCCCGCCTGCGTTCGGTGGTTCCCAACCCTCGCAGATCATCGACCCGGGGGAATTCCTCGAGGTCGCCTTTCGGATTGCGGAGTCCACCGGACTCCGACTCCTCAACACACCCGAGTCCGAGCACCGTGACCTGCGTGATGCGGCCGCCTACTGCGTCGCGGCGTACGAAGAAGTACTCAAGTTCATTCCCTCGGGCCAGGACGCGGTCCCTGCCGATGCCTTCACCTCTGAGGCGGGCACGGCTCGTTACCGACGCGACCCGGGCAAGTTCGCCCGCGACCTGCTCGAAATGAATGTCAGGAACGCTCGGGCCATCCTCGCCGACATCGACGAGGTCAGCCCCCCGCAGGCCCCCCAGTAACCACAGAGCGGCGAGGCCATCGGCCCCGCCGCTCTCGCGTAACAAGCCTCAGCGCCTCGCGCCCGGGTCGTACTTCGCCAGGGACGCCTGGACCGACGGGGCGTACGGGCCCTCCCACCACGGGATCGTCTCCACCAGGACCGGCTTCGTGCCCGAAGCCAGGACCAGGGCGCGGCCGGGGGGCATCGAGCCCAGGTCCGAGACGTGGAGGACCCGTTCGCGGCGGACCGACTCGTTGACCGTGCGGTTGCCCGACCAGTGGCCGTGCTCCGATTCACGGGTCGTGGAGTACTCGCGCAGCTCGTATTCGCCCGCCAGGTCCGACAGGTCGCCCAGGAAGCGGGTGTCCGAGACACCGCCGCCGTACACGCGGACGTTGGCGGCCGACCACAGCTTCTCCATGCCGCGGTCGCCCCACACCTCGACGCCCTGGGCCCAGGACTGAAGGATCGTCATGAGGATGATGCCGCGCGAGCCGTAGTGCGAGTACAGGTCGGGCAGGGCCCGCCAGCGGCAGACGTTCGCCGCCTCGTCCAGGACGCCGACCAGAGGCAGGGGGAGCCGGCCGCCGCGCTGGGTCGTGGCGTACTCCTCGGCGGCCTCGACCGTCGCCACCGTCAGGGCCGTGACCAGCGGACCCGCCGAGTCGGTGCCTTCGCGGGAGAGGGAGTAGAGCGTGCCCGGGGTACGGACGAACTCGTGCGGGTTGAACTGCGGGCGCGTGTCCTCCGGGCCGTTCGGTGTGACCCACTTGTTGATCTCGGGGTTGATCAGGCACGACGCCATCTGCTGGGCCACACCGTAGATACCGCTGCGCTGCTTGTCGGGTGCGGTGATCACGCCGTTAAGCGCGTCGGCCGGCATGGTGATGCCGGCGCCGCGCAGGATGCGCTCCGGGGTGTCGTCCTTGGGGTTCGACAGCCAGGTGTAGACCTGGGTGATCGGGGCGTTCCCGGTGGCCGCCGCCAGGAGCAGGTTGGCCAGGAGGTCCTGGCCGGCCGGGTCGAAGTACGCGTCGGTGGAGGCGTTCGGGTCGCGTGAGCCGGACGCGAAGTGGTCCGCGAGCTTGCGGGCCTTGGCCACGTCCGTGACGTACGACAGCGGGTTCCACCACCACGCCGGCGGCTCCGTCGCCACCTGCTGCGGGTCGAACACCCAGACCGGGCCGAGGGCCTGGCGCGGACCGCGCGTGGCGTCCACGATGTCCCGCTTGTTGGAGGTGACCAGCACCGCGCCCGGGCCGTCGAGGATCGCCGGAATTGCGCGCCGCGTGGTCTTACCGGTACGCGGACCCCAGATGTCGACGTGCATGTCCTCGAAGGAGCCGAAGAGCGGCTGCTTCCCCTTCACCGAACGACCGATGAAGACGCCCGGGACCCGGCTCGTCACGCCCAGGCGCTCGGCGATGGCCGCCGCGCCCTTCATCGTCAGCTTGCCGAGCTGCTCGCCCTTCGCCAGGTGCTGGGCGGCCGTGTCGACGTCCGGCTTCCTCTTCGAGCGCTGTCGCAGCCGGTAGCCCCACAGGACGAGGATGCCGAGCAGCAGTGCCTCGCCGGCGGCGATGGCGCTCGCCGCGCTGCCCGGCCACTCGTAGTCACCCTTCGCGAGGGCGACCGCGAACGAGAACGGGTTGCCCGGCGGGGCGGGCGAGTCGTCGAAGGACGCGCCGAGGTGGGCGGCGCCCCAGGCGCCGCACAGCACGACCAGGACGACGGCGACGAGACCGACTATCTCGTACGTCCAGTCGTCCTCGGCGCGCGGCTTCTTCTTCTGCTCAGCGGCCATTTTTCTTCCAGACCTTCCTCACGTCATGCATCTTCGTGGCCGCCCGCCTCGGCCGGGTTGGTGCCGGCCGGGATCGGCACCCGGAACACGCCGGTGATCTGTCCTTGGACGTCCCAGGTGCTGAACTCGACGTTCTTGTCCTTGCGCGGGGCGTGCAGGATCTTCTTCGTCTTCGGGTCCCAGATGATCCCGACGTGCTCCGAGCCGTTGCGGCCCGGGCGGAAGAAGATCAGGTCGCCCGGCTGCGACTTCGACAGGTCGACCTCGGACGCGGCGAGCTTGTCCTCCTGGACGTACGTCGTCGCCCCGATGTTGATCTTGCCGCCACTCGCCTGGTAGTACGCCCACTGCGTGAAGCTGGAGCAGTCGAATGACACGGGGCTGTCGCCCTGGAGGCGCGGCGCGCCCCACACGTACGGCAGGCCGATGCCCCGCTGCGCCCAGCCGAGTGCCGCGCGGACCACCGGGTCGTCGGAGTCGGGCATGACGCCCGTCACTCCGGCGCCGTCAGGGGCGACCGGGGTTCCGCCGCTGCCCTTGGCGCACTCGGCGAACTCGGCGTCCTTCCCGCTGCCGTCGCCGCCCGGCACGCTGCCGTAGTCGGGGCTGGCGGAGATCTTGCCGTCCAGCCAGGCCTCGGGGTCGACCATGCCGGGGCCGTTGTCCTGGCCGCCGACGAACGGGTTGTCGACGCCGGGGACGCGGACCTCCCAGTGCAGGTGCGGTCCGCTGGTGTTGCCGGTCATGCCGACGGCGCCGATCTGGTCGCCGCGCTTGACCTGGGCGCCTGCCTTGACGTCGAACCGGGACTGGTGGGCGTACTGGGTGATGACACCGTTCGCGTGCTCGATGAGGGTCTCGTTGCCGTACGCGCCACCGCTGCCGGTCTTCACGATCTTGCCGTCGGCGGGGGCGTAGATGGCCGTGCCGACGCGGGCTTCCAGGTCGAGGCCGGTGTGGTAGCCGAGACTCCACATGCTGCCGCTCTTACGGTATTTCGTGCCGACCTTGTACGTCCCCTCCTTCAGCGGCCACTGCCAGTCCTTGCCGGACGAGGGCGCGCCGGGCTCAAGGGGCAGGGCGGCGAGGGAGAGCGGCACCATGCCGGACGTGCCCTGGGCGTCCTCGAGCCGGTAGGAGGCGGCCATGGCCTGCGTGGTCGTTCCGCCGCCCGCCAGCGGGGGCGTGGACCAGGAACGGGCCGGAGAACTCGCGATGTTCAGCGCCGTGTTCGGGTCGGCGTTGTTACCGACAGGCTCCGGGATGTCGGACTGCTGTCCGAGCGTGGGGAAGGCGGGGTTCTTGTCGACGGTGGCCTTCAGGTGCGCGTACCAGTCCTGGATCAGGTCCTTCTCGCCGGTGAGGTTGCCCCGGTAGCGGGCGGCCTGCGTGAGGACGACGCGCATGTAGATGGTGTTGCTGGGGCGGGAGCCCGAGTACCGCATCAGCGCGTTCCAGGCGTTGGTCTCCGCCTTCATCGCGTGCAGGAAGTTGGCGGCGGCGAAGGCGGCGTCGTCGATGTTGTACAGGTCCTCCTTGCCGTCGCCGTTGCCGTCGTCGCCGTAGTCGGTCCAGGCCGGCGTGCCGAACTGGAGGATGCCCATGTACCCGGCGCTGTTCTTGCCGCCGGGCGCCGCCGACGGGTCCTGCCCGTACTTGGTCTCCTGGTACATCTGTCCGGCGATGAGCGTCCAGTCGAGCCCGTCGTAGCGGGCAGCCGCGCGCATGGCGGCGAGGATCATCTTCGGGGGTATCTCGTTCCGGGCCGTCTCGCTCGGCATGTACATCTTGCCCGCGGGCATGATCGGCGAAGTGGCCGCCGCGTCACCCGTGTTGCCGGCCTGGGTGTTGTCGCCGTAGTCACCGCAGGTCGAGGCCGCGGCACCGCCGCCCATGGCGCCCATCAGGCCGCCGATCATGACGAGGATGACGAAGCCGATGCCGCCGATCGGCAGCAGCCCGCCGCCGCCGAGGAGCAGCCACAGCTTGAGGTTGCTCTTCTTCCCACCGCCGGGGTCCTGTCCGCCGCCGCCTCCGCGTGCGGACTGTGCGACGTCCTTGGCGGCTTTCGCCGCCTTGGCGACCTTGGCGGCCTTGGCAGCGGCCGCGAGAACGGCAGGAGCCACCATCGGTGCCTACCCTCCCGCCTGGTCGGACGCGCCCACGTTGCCGAGGCCGAAGAGGGAGACCGAGGACACCTGCCACGCGCCGCCACCACTGTCGCGGACCGTCACGAGCCAGGAGTTGGTCTCCTTACCGGTCTCCTTGCCGTTCTCGCTCCGGACGGCCGTCACCTCGACAAGGCTGGAGACGGAACGCCCGCTGCCACGTACGAGATCGTTGGCGACCATCGCGTCGCGGACCACGGTGGCCGTACCGCGCGAAGCGCACTTGGCGGCCACGCAGGTCGCCCACGCCTTGCCGGTGGGCAGGGCCGTGTCCTGCCTCAACTGCCGGTCCTGGGTGGTCAGCGCGAGCAGCGGCGCGGCCCAGGCGGCGTTCTTGTCGGTGTGGGTGTAGGTGTTGATGCCGACCATGTAGTCGGTCATCCGCTTGTGCGCGGCGACGGCCTCGGCCTCGGCAAGGATGGGATCGACCGCGGAGGCATCGCCGCCCGAGGGCTTGCCGTCGGAGGATCCGGATGCCCCGGTGCTCCCCTCCGTGGGCGCGCTCGTGACGGCCGACTCCCCGGCGTCCGAGGACTCGTCGTCCCCGTCGAAGACGGTCAGCACGACAAGGGCGCCGACCATCAGGAGCCCCAGAATCGCCAGGGCGAGTGCCGCAGTTCGCTTGTTGTCGGCAGGTGACTCCACCGTCCCGGGCCTCCCTCAGTCAGGTTGCCGGGACACGGTAGGGGGAGAGGCGGCCGGTCGATCAGTTGTTTTCCTCGCCGGGAAAGGCGGGGAAAGGCGCAGGAAAGCGGGGAGCGGGCGGGGGACGGACGGGAGGTGTGGGCCGTGTGCCCGTCTTTCGGTGAACAGATGGCGATCGGTCCCGGATCCGGGAACTCAGCACCCGCGGACACAGGGGCTGGTCCGGGCTTTTCCCCACACATTCGATGCACCTGCCCGACCGGATCCCGGTCAGGCGATGAAGATCCCGAGGAGCAGGAGAACCACCACGACCGCGCCCATGATGAGGCGGATCTTCGGATCCTCGCGTTCCCAGAGCTCGTGGACCACGGCCCAGCCCGTCAGCCGGGCGGCGCGGCCTTCGTGCAGGCCTGAGCCGGTGGTCTGGGGCGAGTCGGGCGTCGCGGGGGCGTCCGGGGCGAGGTCGCCCGTGATGCCCTGCTGCTCCTGGGCCACCAGTACGAGGCCCTCGAGGAGGTCGGGCATCGTGTTCGGGGTGAGGGGGTACGCGACGGTGCCGAACTCGGTCTGGAAGCAGAGGCGCGACTGCCAGGGGTTGCCGGGTTCGTAGCCGTCGATCCAGGCGTGCTGGGCGTTGTACGTGGGTACGGGCGGGGTGGGCGCGGCGGCGACGGCGGGATCGGCCGGTGCTGCGGGTGTCTGGTCGCTCAACTCTCGTCCTTGGCAGGGTCGGGGACGGTACGGCGCGCCCGGCGCGCGGGCACAACCCCCGCATTGTGCCGAGCCGTCGGGAACGGGGCCCCGGGGAGTCGGTCACGTGACACGTCCGCTTTCCTCGCTCCTCCTCGGCTTTCCTCGCTCTTTCCTCGACGAGGAAATGGCGGTGTTCCCGTCCGGTCCGTTTGCCACACTGCCCTCCGCACCTGGCCTCACCAGGGCCCGCCGCGTCCGAATCCGGCCGGCCGGGGATCAGGGGATCACACGCGGGGGGAGACCGAGCCGATGACGGACCACAGCAGTCCCGCCGGTGGTGCCGGCGGAAACCAACCGCCCGCGCAGCCGGGCCAGTTCGGGTCGCCGCACATGGCCGCCGGGCAGCAGCCGCACCAGGCGCAGCAGCCCCAGCAGCCGCATCAGGCCCAACCGCCTCAGCAGGCCCAGCAGATGCCGCCCCAGGCCCCGGCGCCGTACGGCTACCCGGCGGCCCACACGCAGGCTGCTCCGGCCCCCGCGGCGCCCCAGCAGCCGATGGCGTCCGAGGCCGCGCGCGCCCAGGTCGCCGCCGCGTGGACGCGACGCGCCCCGCAGGCCGCCGTACCGCCCGCGGAAGCCGCCGTCCCGGCGCTCCCGCCGCGCCGGAACTCCTCCTCGGACGGTGCGAAGCAGGACAAGAAGGACCGCCGCGAGCAGGCCAGGGCCGAGCGGAAGGCCGCGTACGAGGCGAAGAAGGCGGAACGGGAGAGCCGTAAGCGCGGTGGAACCCCGGCGCCCGCGCCCGTCGCGGCCTCCGCGCAGGTCGGTACCACCGCGTCCGTCGCCCCCGCCCCCGGCGGCGTATCCGGTCAGGCGCCCGCGCCCACCGGATCCGCTTCACCCTCCTCCGCGGGTGCCGCGTTCGACATACCCCGTCCCGGCGGCCGCCTGCCCGCGACCGGCCGTGGAACCCACGTCGCCCTGCGAGCCACGCTCCTCATCACGACCTGCGTCTTCGCCCTCGGTTCGTGCGGCGTTGTCGGGCTCGCGATCGGCAGCTCCTCCTCCGCGCCGACCGCCTCCCTCGACACCAAGGACGTACAGCGGTACCGGCTCACCGAGTACCCGACCCAGGCAGCGGGCACGTTCGCCGAGAAGTACGCGACGCTCTGTCTCGCGTACGACCCGAAGACGGCCGACCGGCGCCGCGAGGAGCTGGCCCGTTACGCGACGTCCGGCGTGGACCGCGACTGCGGCTGGAACGGCCAGGGCGAGCAGAGCGTCACGGCCGCCACCTGGGACGGCAGCGTCGAAGAGCTTCCCGAGTACGGAAAGAACGGCCGGTACCTGGGCGTTCAGGTCACCCTGTCGACCGGGCGGATCACCACCGTCTCCGTCCCCGTGTTCGTGGCGAATCCGGCCGCCGGGTCGGGGCTGCGGGTCGTCGGCGACATCGGCGAGATGCCGCTGCCCGGCCGCGGCACCGCTCCCGAGGTGGACCGGGACGACGAGATCGTCGACGACACGCTCTCGGACCAGCTCAAGGCGCAGGTGATGCCGGGCTACTTCACGGCTTGGGGCGCCTCCGACTCCACCGCGATGTCCCGCTTCACGACCCCCGACGCCACCGCCGCCGCCACCTCCGGCCTCGCGGGCGCGCTCTCCGCGCCCCAGGTCGAGACGGTCGAGGCGCTGGCCCCGGCCGGTACGGAGGACGGCGACACGATCACGTACAAGTACGGACAGTCCGTGCGCGTGCGAGTGACGGTCGTCTGGGGCGAGGCCGGGGACGAAGGCGCCACCGGTGAGGCCACCGCGCCGCAGGTGAAGCGTTCGTACCGGGTGACCGTCGTGAACACCGCCCAGGGCTGGTTCATCAAGGACGTACGGGGAGCGGTCCTCGATCCGGCGGGCGGGAGCGGCGACGGCGGCGAGCCGAGCGCCTCCCCGTCCCCGGGGCAGGGCACGCCGTCGGCCGGGACGACCACTCCGCCCGCCACCGGCGCCGCCACGCCGCCCGCCACCGGCGCCGCCAAGCCGCCGGCCAAGCCCGCGAACAAGCCCAGCACGAAGCCGGCCGGCCGGAAGCCCTGACGGGGGGCCAACGGCTCCCCGTCCGTCCCCGCCTTTCCGGCCGACCCTCCTCACCCACCCCCATGAGCGGACCGCAGCACTCCGCAGAACGAAAGGACACCTCATGTACCTGGCGGCGACCTCGATGACGGAAATGTTCACGCAGATCCAGAAGATCCTGCGCGACGCAGGAACGATGGTCGCGGTGATCGCCCTGCTCATCCTCGGCATTCGGATGCTGATGTCCATGAAGCGCGGCGACGGTATGCGCGAGGCCTTCCAGGGCTTCGGCATGATCGCGCTGGCCGCCCTGATCATCGGTGGCGCGACCGGCCTCGCCGGTGTGCTGATCGGCCTCGGTGGCCAGATCGGTGGCGGTAGCTGAGCCACCCGGCAGGGGACCGAGCCGTCCCCGCCCGGAGGGGCCCCAGCCGGGCCCTGGCCGCCGCCGACGGCGGTCGAGAGAGGTCGAGAGAGAGGGGGAGTGACCGATGGCGCAGGACGTGACGGGCGAGCCGGAGCCGATGGTCGCGTACGACCACACGGATCTGCTCAACCGGCCCAAGCGCATCTGGAACTGGGGCAACATCCCGCTTCCCGGACTGCTGCTGCCCGCGCTCGGCGCGGCGTTCGGCTTCGGTGTGGTGTGGATGGTGACGCTGCTCTCCCTCTCCGCCTTCGTGCCTGCCCTGGGTATGTCGATCCTGACGGCGGTGCTGTACCTCGGGCCGCCCGTCGGCGTGTACTTCGTCTGGGGCCGGCCGCTCCCCTCCGCGCTCACCCTCAGCCAGCAGCTGGTGGTCTGGGCCGACTACTGGTGGCAGCCGAAGCGGCTCCAGGGCCTGGCCGCCGACCGTGAGCCGGGCGAACTGCACTGGCAGGTCATCCTCTGGCAGCCGGGTTCGCAGCGCTGGCAGCAGAGTTACGAGCGGGCGCTGGACGAGGCCGCGCGACACGGTTCGTCGTACGGCGGTACGGAACCCCCGATCCCCGCGCCCGCCGCGCTCGCCGACCACGCGGGATCTTCCGCATCGGCCGCCGTACCCCCGGCCCACACCGCCGCACCCTCCCCCTCCAAGACCGCAGGATGACTTCTCCATGTTCATGATGATCCTTCTGGGCGGGGCGGTCGCCTTCTTCGCGATCGCCATGATCATGGCCGCCTCCTCCTCCAAGGCCAAGGCCGCCAACGGCAACCAGGGCGGCGACGGAAAGTCCGGCTCCGGCGGAGGCTCCGGCAGCCGCGGCCGGTCCCAGGGTGACCGGGCGCAGGCCCGGCGCGAGGAGATGCGTCTGCCGTACCGCTACGCCGACGACATGATCTTCGTGCACGGCGACTCGGTCTGGACGGGCATCGTCCTGCCCACCTCCATCGACGAGTACCTCAACGCCACCGAGCTCCAGGCCATGGCCGAGGCGCCGGCCCGCGCGCTGCTCAACCTCGCGCGCGGCGACCGGAACGTCGAGTGCCACTACCGCAAGGTGTACCGGCCGATCACCGCCGTGGGCTGGGCCGAGGAGCTCAACGCCGTCGCCTGGGACCCGACCGAGAACTACAAGGCGTACAACTTCCGCAAGGCCGAGTACCAGGAGCGCATCGGGGCGATGCGCGAGCGGAACATCCTGCTGGTCAAGCTGGGTTCGCTCAAGCGCGGCTCCGGTGACGGCAGCGGTGTGCTGCCCGGCGGCGACGACCCGGTCGAGGAGCTGGCCCTCTCCCGTGCCCTGACCGGCCCGGCCGACAAGCTGGCGGCGGGCGCGACCGGTGTCCACGGCGAGTACCTGTCCCCGGTCCTCCTGGCCCAGTGGACGCAGGTCGCGCGCGAGGTGCACGAGAGCCTGGAGAGCCTCGGCGGTACGCCGCTGGCCCGCGAGGAGCTGGTCTGGCTGATCCGCAAGCCGCTCCACGGCGACCTGCCGGTGCCGCCCGAGCCGGTGCTCGGTTCGCGGTCGTGGGGGCCGGACCAGTTCGACCTGGTGGTCGACTTCTCCGGCGAGAACCGCAAGACGCACATCGTGCTGCACCAGTACGACGAGGTCACCGGCGAGCAGCACACCAGCTACACGACGACGCTGGTCGCCGCCAACTGGCCGACGGAGACCCGGTTCCGCCAGTCGACCGCGTGGGCGCGGTACGCGGCGCAGAACGTGGAGTTCCCGGTCGAGATCGACATGCGCTTCACCCTCATCCCGTACCTGAAGTTCAAGGACCGCGCCGGAAAGATCAGCGGCAACCTCGTGGACGAGATGAACGACATGGCCAACTCGGGCCGTTCGCCGGACACCAGGCTCGCCAACCAGGTCACCCGCGCCAAGCACCTCGTCGACGACATCGAGGAGCACAAGATGCCGGGCATGGAGGCGCAGATCCGTTTCACGGTCTCCGCGTCCGACCCTGCGGAGCTGGAGCGCCGGCGCCGTGTCCTGGAGATGCAGTTCAAGCAGGACCTGAAGGTGACGCTGCTGCGTCCGACGCGCCAGCAGTGGCGGCTGCTCCAGTCGCAGCTGCCGGGCAACGCACCGAAGCTGCCCATCGCGCCTTACCTGCGGCTCCAGGAGGTTGAGCAGCTCGGCGCGGGGCTGCCGACGGCCGGTACGGAGCTGGGCGACAACCCGGAGCAGCGGTCCGGCAAGAAGCTCGGCTGGGTGGGCAACCTGGTCGGCTGGGCGGGCAAGATGCCGGTCCACTACTCGCTGCACGTCGGCCCGGCCCGTAACGACGGCGGTGGCCTGGCCATCGTCGGCGCGTCCGGTGGTGGAAAGTCGTCACTGGCGCTGCAGAAGTTCTACGAGGAGTCGGAGTCGGGCGTCCGTTGCCTGGTCATCGACCCCAAGACGGACTTCGCGCAGCTCTGCTACTACCTGGGCTTCGGCGCGCAGGTGAACGACCCCGAGTTCGCGGGGGACGCGGAGCGCGGTGTGCTGGGTACGCCGGAGAGCCGGTTCCAGCCGGTGAACCCGGAGTTCTGGGCGGAGACGGAGGTCGTCGACCTTCTCAAGGGCCAGGCGGGCGTGCTCGACCCGTGGGTGATCGCCCGCGACGTGCCGTCGGGCCGGCTGCTCGCCGAGTCGATGCTGCGGGGCTTCCTCGGTGACGAGGACTACCAGCGGGTGCGGCTGCCCGTCATCGAGGCGATGGCGACGGTCGTCGGCTGGTACAACTCGGCGATCCGGCAGGCGACGGAGCAGGGCCTGAGCGCCCGGGACGCCGAGGTGCAGGTGCCGAGGCCGACGCTGTGGCAGGTCGTTGACGAGGTCGTCCAGGCCTACGACCACGCGGTCGCGACGAACGACCGTGAGGCGGCGAAGGAGCTGAAGCTGGCGCAGATGCTGCTGACGGAGCTGCGCACGCTGCCCTACGCGCGTCTGGCGTTCGCGGAGAAGCCGCAGACGCTGTCCGCGATGCGCAAGCGTCGTACGGTCATCACCCTTCGCGGCTTCCAGTCGCCGGCGGCCTCCGACCCGCGCAACTGGAACCCGGCCGAGCGGCTCGCGGCGACGGCGCTGATGGCGGTCGTCGAGCTGGGCAGCCAGATGCTGGACGTCGGGTACGAGAAGAACCCGGTGACGGGCGAGATCGGCCTTCGTCCGAAGGCGCTGTTCGTCGATGAGGCGTACGTCGTCACGGCGACGGAGAGCGGCCGGGACCTGATGCGACGGGCGCTCAAGCAGGGGCGTTCGTACCTGGCGGTGACGGTGCTGATCACGCAGCAGGCGATCGACCTGGTCCAGATCGAGGACTCCGAGGCGCGCAGCGGTGGCGCGAACCAGATCCACACGGTCTTCGCGTTCAAGCAGAAGTCCGCTCAGGAAGCGTCGCTTGTGGCACCGTTGCTGGGCCGTCCGGAGACGGACGCGAAGGTGGTTTCCGCTCTCCAGGAGCTGCGGACCGGTGTCTGCCTCCAGAGGGACGCGGACAAGCGGGTGGGGACGGTGGCGGTGGACCTGGTCTTCAAGGAGATCCTCGCCGCCACGGACACCAACGGCACGACCCGTCCGTCGAGGCAGGGCGTGAACCCCCCGCTGAGCGTCTGGGACTGGACGTTCCTCCAGGAGACGAACGACCTGGACCCGACGCCGAGCCCGGCCCAGGAAGCCACGGCCGCGGTCTGACCCGCCCGGCCCATCCGAATCGACCCAAGGAGCATCCCGATGCGTCTGACCAAGAACCTCGCCGCCGGAGCCGTCGCGCTGACGGCCGCGTTGACCCTGACGGGGTGCGGGGGCGACGGCGGGGCCGCCGCCGAAGGTCCGCTGGGCGGTCTGCCGAAGGCGGACACGATGGCCGATGTCCAGAAGGCCGTCCAGGAGCGCGGAGAGGACTGCAGTCCCCTTGAGCAGAGCCGTGAGGGGCACTCCTACATGGCGGACGAGGCCAAGGACCCGGCCTGGGGCATCAAGGAGCGCGCTGTCTGCTTCGACAGCGGGGGCGGTTCCGTCACCGTGTTGCTCCTCAATGACATGACCAAGTTCCAGGAGTCCCTGGCCAAGGGCGGCGGCAGCTTCACGATCGGCCAGAACTTCGCTCTCGCCGGCGAGAGCGATTCCTTCGGCCAGGCCCTGAACCGGGGCGGTCTGCACACGTTGTCGTGCAACAAGGGCAGCCGTGACGACGTGCCCAGCGGCTTCGAGATCCACGACGGCCTGGTCAAGGGCTGCTTCACCACGAACTACGACCTGTAGCCGCTCCGCGCCCCGGAACCCCGGACCCCTGGAAGGAAAATTGATACCCGTGCGCCGTAGGGCCATGTCACGCGGAACCCGTACCGTTCCTCGTTCGCCGGGCAGCCTGGTGCGCGGCGCTGGGCGGATCGTCAGAGCAGGCCTGTTCCTGGTTCTCGCGCTGGTCGCGTTGACGCTCTCCGTCCCGGACACGGCGCGGGCCTTGGGCCCGAACCTCAATCTGAGCTGCAAGATCACCGGGGACGACGGCTACAGCCACGACAGCCCGGGCGCCAGCGGTGAGTCCATCATTCCCGCGGTCCAGCAGTGGTCGGAGTCCGGTCAGACCGGTGAGGACATCAATGACACGTCCGGGATGGTCACAGGCGCGGTCAAGATGCCCAAGTCCCCCGACAGCTACACGTTCTACGAGATGAACGCCATGCGGGGGATGGTCTGGACGACGACCTTCAAGGGCCGGGGCGACGCCTCTCGTAAGAACGGCGAGGACGACACCGGCGCCGACAAGTGCTCGGTCATGGACTTCGTCAACAACGGCGTGGCGAACATGGTCTTCAACGGAACGAAGATCCTCTCGCGCTCGGCCATCTCCATCAAGGAGCTGGCGTCCAACCCGAGTCCCCTCAAGGGTCTTTACGCCGGACGCAACAACGCCGTGACCACGCTGGAGGACAACGTCTTCCGCCCGGCCGTACCCGCCATGATTCTGCTCACCGGCATCTGGGTCTTCACCAAGTGGCGCCGACAGGAGATGCGCGAGGTCTGGTCCGGCGTCGGATGGGCCTGCCTGACGACCATTGCCGTGATCGCCCTTCTCGCCGGCGGCGGCAAGAACAGCAACTACCACAAGGTCATCAACGAGGCCGACGCCGGTATCGCGAACTTCAACTCGGCGCTGGCCGAGACGGTGCTGGCGGGCGCGTCCGGAAAGATGCAGCCGCCCTGTGACCTCCCCGACACGGAGAAGCACAACCGAGGACTTCGCTCCTCGAGCTGCGCCATGTACGACACCCTCGTCTTCCGGCCGTGGGCCCTGGGCCAGTTCGGCGAGAACGGCGCGAACTGCATCTTCCGGAAGGACGGTGGGGCCAAGCTCATCAACGGTGTGTGCACCCTGGGCAGCGCCAAGGGTGAGTGCGACTTCGGAAAGGGTGTGCGCTGCGAGGACCTCCGGGTCAAGCAAGCCGTGTCGCAGTCCACGACGAACTTCGACCAGTTCCCTCTGCAGGGCAACAAGAAGGAGATCGACAAGGAGATAGAGCAGTGGATGCCCATCCGCATCGACGTCGCGGGCGGCTACGGGCTGGGCTACCCGGACAAGTCCCCCCGTGTGGCGGACCAGCACGTCTACGCGGTGCCCTTCGACGACTGGGCAGGCCGTAACGCCGGTGGCCGGGTCGGGCTCGCCTTCTACTCCCTGGTGGCCGCCCTCATCGTCGGCATCATGGTCATCGTGCTCAGCGCCCTCACACTGCTCTGGCACTCCGTGACCCTGATCCTCATCATCATGCTTCCGCTGATCGCCACGCTCGGCATTCACCCCTCCCAGCAGAAGCTGCTGAAGGGCTGGCTGCAGTCGTTCATCCACAGCTTCGTGCTGCGGGCGGGCTTCGGAATCATCCTGACCGTGCTGCTCCTGCTGTACCAGATGATCCTGCCCGCCCGGATCCCTCTGGGCATGCAGCTCCTCATGCTCCTCCTCGTCACCGTCGCCGTCGTGATGATGCTCAAGAAGCTCATCGCCGGGAACTTCAGCCCGCAGATAGCCGGCGCCCAGGATGCCCTGGGTGTGGGTGACATGCCGGGTGCCGTCGCCGCCAAGGCTGTGCCGATGGCCGGGTCGGTCGGACAGGCCGCCGCCAAGGGGACGGGACGCGTCGCCGGTAGCGTCGCCCGTGGTATGGACAACGCGGTGCTCAAGGGGCGTCTGCGCAAGGGTGGTTGGATCCCGCAGAACAACTCCGGGCGACAGCAGCGCAAGAGTGCTCGCCAGGCCCGGGTCATCCAGAACGACTCGTTCCAGGAGGCGGAGAAGAGGATCAAGGAGCGCGAGGCAGAGGCGAACGGTTCGGAGCAGACGCCCACTGGTCAGCAGCCCCCCCGTCGTACCGGCCGCGTCAGCCAGGGCAACACCACTCCGCCCCCCGCTGCCAACCCGACCCCCACCGCTGCTCCCGCGCCGCAGCAGCCCGCGCCGCAGCCCGAACCGCCCCGCCCTCCGCGCGTCCAGCCGCCGCAGCAGCCGGTCGTGCAGCAGCCCGCGCAGCCGAACCCGCCTCAGCTGCCCCCGCAGCGGCCGCCGGGTGACGGCAACCGTCTGCCCCGATAGGAGGAACGTCCATGTCACGAACCGACTCGGTCGTCGGGGCCGTACGGCGGCTCGTCCGGCAGGAGAAGAGCGACGCCTGGGCCGTTCGGCTGCTGCCGAGGCTCGTCCTCGGGATCGCCGCGGCGTACACGCTCTTCATCCTCGCCTCCTCCAGCATGAGCTCGTTCGTCACGATCTGCGCCCTGCTGGTGCTCGGCCTGCTGGTGTTCCTGCTGCGCCGGCGCGGCCAGTTCCTGCTGGCGGTCGGTTCGACGGTCCTGACCGCCGCGTTCGCGGGCTACCTCGCGGCCGTGGCGGACATCGCCCGGGGCATTCCGGCCGGGTGGGCGAGCGGGCAGGCCGTGTTCGGGTACTGGGCGATCTCCGGGATGGCGCTGCTCGGTGCGTGGATGGTCAAGGACCATCCCGGGCGGCGCGGGCTCACCGTCGTGCTCGCCGACGTCGTGCTCCTCGCGGCGGCCGGCGTGGGGACGGTCGCGCCCCCGGCCGCCGTGCCGCTCGGGTTCGCGGGTGTGGTCGCCGTGCTCATGGTCCGGGGTGGGGGCGCCGCCGCGCTCCGCCGCGTGGCGCGGCGGGCCACGCGGCGCGTCTCGAGACGCGCCAAGGGAGCCTGATGTCACATCAGAAAACTTCTGAGCAACTTGGTTACAGTTCAGAACGGCTTTGCTGTCGCCAATTGCACTGCTCTAGAGTCCCCAGGTATCAAATTTTGCCACGGGGGGCACTTTCATGGTCACAACCATGCGCAGGACGCACGCTGCGCCCATATCGGCAACGCCGGGCGCGGCCGCAGCTTCGCTGCCCTGCCACCGCCGGCCGGACATCTTCCGGCATCCGCTTCTGGAGAACCCGCCCGTCAGCTCCGCCGAACTTCCCATCCAGGGAAAGCGCATCCAGGCGCTGGCCCACGCGGCCCGTCAGCTCTGCGCCTCCTGCCCGCTCCGGCGGGAGTGCCTGCAGGACTCTGTCCTCCGCCCGGATCCGGGCGGGTACCTCGCCGGTACCACCGAGCAGGACCGGCGGCTCATCCGCCGTCGGCTCGGCATCGGCACCTCGCAAGGGGACCTGACGACCCCGGTGGACCTCCGGCAGCGGTCCGCCGACTTCGACGCCGAACTCAGCGCCGTACTGGACGCGTTCGCGCCGGGGCACACCCCCCGGCGCCCCCGCCCGCGTACACCGGTCCGGCCGGGACCGCGGTCCGTGGTCCCACCCCAGAAGACACATCACGTAGCAGAGGTATCAATGGCGGCGCCGGCAGGTGAACGGATCACCTTCCCCCTCGACGACCCGGTTCTCGCCGTGCAGAAGGCCGTCCTCACTCCGCTGCTGCTCGCCACGCTTCCCGCGCTCGAAGCCTGCGAGCGGCTCGCCGGCATGCTGGCGCACGCGCCGTCCGTCGGCCTCGCGCCGGAGCTGACCGAGTCGTGCCGACGGGCGCGACTCGGCATGGAGACCTGGCGGGCCGAGCTGGCCGAGGACGCCCCGAGCCTCCCGGTGGACACCGGACTGGTCGGCTCGGTCAGCGTCGAGCTGGCCACCAGCGACCCGATCACCGCCCTGCGCCAGGACCTCTTCGAGCCTCTGCTGCGGCGGGTCTCGGATTCGATCGCACGGATCGAGCAGGTCATGACGGTTCTGGACACCGGGCGGAGCACGGACGACGGAGTCACGGGCCGCACGCCCACCACCCTCGCCGATCTCCGGGCCGCCCTGCGGGAGCTCGCCGTGCGCATAGAGGCGTACGAAGGTGTGGCCCCGGCAGCCGCCCCGCGTCTGCGCGCCGTGGGCAGCGAGGTGGCGGTGGCGCGCGCCTTCCCGACCCCCACGAGCCTGCGCCGTGCCGTGGACGAGGCCGTCGCGTCCTTCCCCGGTCCGTTCACCGCCCGCGACGTCCTGCTCGCGCTGCCTCCGGAGGTGTTCCAGGAGTCGGCGAAGTCGATCAGCAACATCCTGTCCGCCATGGTCAAGTCCGCACGGCTCCGGCGCGTGTCCCGTGGCACGTACACAATTGACCCCACGGCACCCCCCGTCGCTCCGTTCGTCGGTGACGACGTCGCCGAGCACTCCTGAAAGGACCCGAGTCGTGCAGCCCACGCCCCCGGCGGCCGAAGTCCGTATCTTCTCGCCCAACGCCGGTCTGATCGACGGCGTACCCGTCACGGCGCCGCCGTACGGTGACATCCAGGAGGTCGTCATCTCGATCCTCCAGCAGCGCGCCCAGCAGTTCGGCGCGCCCGCCGCGGCCTCCATCACCGACGACCGGTTCGGCGGTGCCATCCGTCTGCTCATCCACCCGGACGGCACCACGGAAGCGCTGGACTGACGCGCCCCCGCCGGTGCGGCGGCCGGGGACGATCGGCCGACCGCACCCCCACCGGCCTGCGGTGATGTGCGGGACACCGGGCTACGACGCGGGGTCGTACGGCTCCAGAGGCAGCGGGTCGAAGGGGTAGGCCGTGTGCCCGCCGACCTTGGGCGAGCAGGCGGCGAACGGGCCCAGGTCCGTGTCCATGAGCACCCGCAGGTGTGGATCGGCGTGGTGCAGCCACCACGTGGACATGCCCAGGGCCGGATCGTGGCGCAGATGTTCCCAGGCCAGCCACAGCGCGGAGAGCCGCGCCCCGGCCTCGGGGTGCTCCCACCACCGGGGGCACCAGGTGGCGGAGGATCCGTTCACGCGGCGGCGGATCGTGGGGGAGAGGTACTCGGAGACGAAGGCGAAGACGTCCGCGAAGTAGAACTCCGCTTCCTCGCCGTTCTCCGGACCGTCTTCGGGGCTCGTGCTCACTTGCTGTCCTTCACGGGGTGGTTGTGGGTCACCGGTATTCGGCGGGTGCATACACGTCGAGGGAGATCGCTCATGTCCAGTGACCGCCGCCAGGCGTCAGTGGTTGCAACTGCCGGTCGAACGTCTGCGGCTCCCAGCCGTACCGCCCGCACCACTCGTCGAACTCCCCCGACCCGCCCTGCGGCGGTCCCGACCACACCGACGGCCGGTCGTCGACGGCCCGCATGTTCGCCACCTCGGCCGCAAGGTCCTGCGGCGTCCGGCCGGTCGTCCCCGTCAGCATCTTCACGCCCCTCATCCGTGGTGTGTTCGACCGTACCCGGTCAGGACGGGGAGACCCCCGCGCGGGGAGAACGCGAGGACAAGCGCGTGAGACCCCGCGCTCACCCCCGCCGGCTCAGCCCCGTCTTCGCCCCCGCCCCGCACAGCGGAAGCACCGTCAGACCCGGGCGTGGAGGCGTTGCGCGCACCGCCGCCCAGCAGGCCACGCCCGTCGACTCGACGAAGAGCCCGCGCCGGGCCAGGTCCGTCTGGGCGGCGAGGAGTTGGTCCTCCGTCACGGTCAGGAAGGTGCCGCCCGTCGCCCGTACCGCGCGCAGGATCTGCGCGGCGCGTGGTGGGTTCGGGATCGCGATTCCCTCCGCCAGGGTGGGGCGCACATCCGTCGGTTCCAGCAGTTCGTCCGCACCCGCCGCGAACGCCTCGGCCAGCGGGGACACCGCCTCCGCCTGTACGGCGATCAGCGCGGGGCGGCCGTCGATCAGGCCGTGGCCGTACAGCTCCTCGACAGCCAGGGCGGCGCCCAGGAGGAGTGTGCCGTTGCCGACCGGGACGACGAGTGTGTCCGGAAGCCGGCCGCCCAGGTCCTCCCAGAGTTCGTACACGTACGTCTTCGTGCCGTGCAGGAAGTGCGGGTTGTACACGTGCGAGGCGTAGAACGTGCCCGGCTCGTCGGCGGCAGCCCGCGCCGCCCGTGCCGTGGCCTCGCGGTCGCCGGGGACGACGGTCACCTGCGCTCCGTGCGCCCGCATCTGCTCCAGCTTCTTGGCGGACGTGCCCTCCGGTACGTACACGACGCAGCCGAGGCCAGCCCGCGCGCAGTACGCGGCGATCGCCGTGCCCGCGTTGCCGCTGCTGTCGGCGAGGACACGGCGCGGGGAGAGCCGGCGGGCGAGTTCCGCGAGCATGACGGCGCCCCGGTCCTTGAAGGACAACGTCGGCATGAGGAAGTCGAGTTTGGCCGAGACCCCGTCGCTGAGCGGGACGAGTGGAGTGCGCCCCTCCCCGAGCGTCACCCGCGGGACTCCGGTCGCCAGCGGCAGCGCCTCCTCGTAACGCCACAATGAATTCACACGTGACGCAAGGGACGTGAGTGAAACGGGTCCGCTCGTGAACTCGAGATCCCACGGGCCGCGGCACCGCGGACAACACCAGGTGAGGGCGTCGGCGGGGGACCGGACCCGGCAACGGGGGCACACGTAGGCGGTCATGAGCGCCAGCATGGCAGCTGTGTGACGCACGTGTGTCGGGGCGCTCAGGGCCCTTGTGAGATTCCTATGGATCCGTCAATCTTTCGCTCGGCAGCCGGATGTGCGAAACGGCGTGGACACTTCACGTCCTCTTGTCATGTCCCTGTCGTACCCCCACAGCAGCGCACCACCTATGAGGAGGATCCCTCACATGTCAGTGATGCGTGACTCGCGGCGCAGACTTGCCGCCGCCAGCGCCATAGCCGTCGCCGCCCTGGCTCTCGGCACCGCCGCTACCTTCCCGGCCACCGCGGCCGAGGCCGCCCCCGAAGGTGTCATCCAGAACGCCGGGGCCCCGGGGACGATCGCGGACAGCTACATCGTCACCCTGAAGGACTCCGCCCCGGCGGAGACCTCGATGGGCCGGGCGGTCGCGGCCAAGCACGGCGCGAAGATCAAGAAGACGTACACGGCGGCGCTGAACGGCTACAACGTCGAGCTGAGCGAGGCCCAGGCGAAGAAGCTCGCCGCCGACCCGTCGGTCGCCTCGGTCGTGCAGAACCGCGTCTTCACGGTCGACGGCACGCAGCCCTCCCCGCCGTCCTGGGGCCTGGACCGGATCGACCAGCGGGCCCTCCCGCTGAACCAGAGCTACACCTACCCGGACAGCGCGGGCCAGGGCGTCACGGCGTACATCATCGACACCGGTGTACGGATCTCCCACAGCGACTTCGGCGGCCGGGCCTTCAACGGCTACGACGCCATCGACAACGACAACGTCGCCCAGGACGGCCACGGCCACGGCACGCACGTCGCCGGCACCGTCGCGGGCACTGCCTACGGTGTCGCCAAGAAGGCCAAGATCGTCGGCGTCCGCGTCCTCAACAACCAGGGCTCGGGCACGACCGCGCAGGTCGTCGCGGGCATCGACTGGGTCACGCAGAACGCCGTCAAGCCGGCCGTCGCCAACATGAGCCTCGGCGGCGGCATCGACTCCGCCCTCGACACGGCCGTGCGCAACTCGATCGCGTCGGGCGTCACCTACGCCGTGGCCGCCGGCAACGACAACTCCAACGCCTCCAACTACTCGCCGGCGCGGGTCTCCGAGGCCATCACGGTCGGTTCCACGACCAACACCGACGCCCGCTCCAGCTTCTCCAACTACGGCAGCGTGCTGGACATCTTCGCCCCGGGCTCCTCCATCACCTCGGCCTGGAACAGCAGCGACAGCGCCACGAACACCATCTCCGGTACGTCGATGGCGACCCCGCACGTCGCGGGCGCGGCCGCGGTCTACCTCGCGGACAACCCGTCGGCCACCCCGGCCCAGGTGTCGACGGCGCTGACGAGCGCGGCCACCCCGAACGTGGTCGGCAACCCCGGCTCCGGCTCCCCGAACCGGCTGCTCTTCGTCGGTGGCGGCGGCACCACCCCGCCGCCCGGCAAGAAGTTCGAGAACACCGCGGACTACGCCATCGCCGACAACGCGACCGTCGAGTCCCCGGTCACCGTCAGCGGTGTCGCGGGCAACGCCCCCTCCACCCTCCAGGTGCCCGTGAACATCGTTCACACCTACATCGGTGACCTTCAGGTCCAGCTGATCGCCCCCGACGGCACGGCGTACACGCTGAAGGGGTACGGCACCGGCGGCAGCTCCGACAACATCAACACCACGTACACGGTCAACGCCTCCTCCGAGGTCGCGAACGGCACGTGGAAGCTGCGGGTCAGCGACAACGCGAACTACGACATCGGGAAGATCGACTCCTGGGCGCTGCAGTTCTGAGCGCGTACGCGTGTGACTGACTGACTCTCCGACAGAACGAGGGGCGGTCGCCGGTTCCGGCGGCCGCCCCTCCGTCGTCGGCTGGCCCCTGCGGCGTCGGCCCCTCCGTCGTCCGCGGCGTCAGGGGGAGTCGAGGAGCGCGTACATCGTCTCCCTGGGGAGTTCCCGATTCGCGGCCGCCTCCCTGGACAGTTCCTCGTCCTCGAGGAGTTGAAGAAGCCGCTTCGGGGGGAGGGCGGGGTTGCGGACCGCCCCGGCACGCACGCGTGCGTCCGGATCCCGCGTGAGCCCGTCCACGAGCGCCGGGTCCGCCTCCGGGTCCAGTGTGGCCAGCAGGCGTACGGCAGGGTCCTCGGCGGTCCCGAAGCGCGCCGCGAGCCCGGCGACCGGGAAGCGCGGCAGGCCGAGCAGCCGGTCGCGGTTCCTCCCTCCGTACTCCAGATAGCAGCGCAGGAGCAGCTCGGCGGGGGCCTCGGGGTGGTGCTGGGCGAGGATGATCCGTACGCCCGGGTCCTCGTCGGCGGCGAGCAGCTCGACGAGCTCGGCCGGCAGCTCCGGGTTGTACGCGACACGGCGGCGCAGCAGTGGGTGCGCCGACCGGGCGTGGGAGAGGGGCGCTTCGTGCGGGTCCGCACCCACCTGGACGACCTCGTGCGGCTCGACGACGTAGTCGATGGCCGCCCGCTCGTCCTCGGTCAGTTCGGGGCGTACGGAGACGGCCGTACGGACCTCCGGGTCGGGATCGCGCGCGAGCAGGTCCACCAGCTCGCGCGGGAGGTGCTCCCGCCGGGCGACCTCCCGCCGGGTCCTGGGGTCGCCGACGCGGGCGACGTGCGCGACGACGTCCGGCGGGGTGCTGCGGTTGTGCGCGAGACACCACAGATCGCCCTCCTCGCGCTCCTGGAGCAGCTCGTCCACGACGGCCCGGGAGAGCCGGCAGTTGACGAGGATGTGGCCGCGGGCGTGACCGCCGCTGTGCGTGGTGCGCAGCCGCCGCTCCATCTCCTCCGCGTCGTCCTCCGCCGTCACATGGGCCAGCATCCGCTCGGCCGAGGCGCGCACGTCCGGGTCGGGGTCGTCGAGCAGGGCCGCTCTCCGTTCCTCGGACAGGTGCCCCCACACGTCGGCGCCGTACGCACGGACCGCGGCGACGGGGTGGGTCGCGGTCGCGAGCCGGAAGCGGAAGGGGACCTGGCGGGAGAAGGCCAGCGACTGGAGTTCCTGGCCGTCGTAGGTCGTGTACATCCGCTCGACGACGTGGTCGGGCAGGTGGCGGGGCCAGACGTCCTGTCCCGGCCCCTCGGCCAGATGCGCCCGCACGAGCCACATCTCGTCGTCGACGACCCGTCCCCGCACCTCCCCGGGCACATGGGGGTTCCGCGCGAGCGCGCCACGCACGCGTGGGTGCGGATGCGCGACGATCGCGTCCACGACGTCCGCCGGCAGTTCGCGGCGGTGGCGGCACAGGGCCGACCAGGCCGCCGCGTAGGACGGTTCGAGGAGGCGCAGGAGGATGTCGGCGGGAGCGGCCGGGTTGAGCGCGAGACCCTCCCACACCGCCGGTGTCCAGATTGCCGCAGAAGTCATCCCTGTACCGCCCCCGCCCCTGCAGCACGTACGATGCGCGCGCCTGATCGCACGTTCGTATCATCCGCCCGCACAGGAGCACCGTACTCGTGGAGCCCTCCCAGCCGCCCCAGGACTCTCAGCCACCCCACAGAGCGTGGCCCGCCCCTGAGCCGTCGAACCCTACGGCCCCTCCGGCGGCTCCTCACGGTGCTCCGGCGGCCCCTCACGGTGCTCCGGTGGTTCCGGGGCCGTACAACGCCAACCCTTACGCCCCGTACGGCCCCTACGGGCCCGGCGGCGTGGGTCCCGTCGCCTACGCCACCCCGCGGCCGACCACCAACGGCCTGGCCATCGCGTCCCTGGTCTCCGGTGTGGTCTGCTGCCTGCCGCCCCTCGGCCTGATCTTCGGCCTGATCGCCCTCCCGCAGATCAGGAAGAGGAACCAGACGGGCAAGGGGCTCGCGATCGCGGGCATCGTCCTGTCCTCGCTCAGCTGCCTCATCATGATCGCCGGTCTGGTCACCGGCGTCTTCGGCGAGGCGTGGCGCGGCTTCCAGAAGGGCCTGGACGAGGCGGCGAGTTCGAGCTCCGCGTTCTCGCTGCGCACGGGCGAGTGCTACAACGTCGACGGCGAGATCGAGGCCGACACCGCGGTGGTCGAGGTCGTCGACTGCGAGCGCCCGCACGAGGGCGAGGTCACCGGCGGCTTCAAGCTCACCGGTTTCACCAAGTGGCCCGGCGAGAGCTCCATCGAGGGCATCGCGGAGAAGCGCTGCGAGGACATCGGCAAAGCGTACGCACTGGACACCTGGGCCTTCCCCGAAGACGTCTACGACTTCTACTACATGCCGAGCCGGGCCAGCTGGCGGGCCGGTGACCGCGCCGTGACCTGCGCGTTCATCGTCGACGGCGGTGAGCCGATGAACGCGTCGCTGCGCAGCGACAAGACCACCCTCGACGCCCACCAGCTCCGCTTCCTCACGGCCATGAACCCGATCGACGACGCGCTGAACGAGGAGCCGGAGGAGGACGTGGACGAGGATCTGGCCGGCAACAAGGAGTGGGCCGGGAAGGTCCACGACTCTCTCACCGGGGCGAGCCGGGACCTGAAGAGCCACACCTGGTCGTCGGCCGCCGCGCCTCGCGTCGCCGAGCTGGTCAAGGAGCTGGACGCGTCCGCGAAGGAGTGGGACAAGCTGGCGAAGGCGGCCGACGCGGACGTCTTCTGGGAGCACTACGACAGCGCGTACGACGGGACGTTCTGGGAGGCGGAGTCCGAGGCGCGCCGGGCACTGGAGCTGACGGTTTCGCTGGAGTCCGACACATCCGCCTGAGGCCTTCCGAGGCGTGGCACGGGTTGCCGCACGCGTGAACAGGGGCCGGGCCTCCTTCGGGAGGTCCGGCCCCTTGGTGAGACGCGGCCACTGCGGGAGGGCCGGCCCCGTTCACGCGCGCGTGCGGGCCGGCCGGTGGGTCAGCGGCGGCCGAGGCCGCGGTCCACGGCGGTGATCAGCTCGCCGTCGGGGGTGTCCCCGTCCAGCGACCAGAACATCGCGCCGCCGAGCCCCTTGGCGCGCACGTACGCCGACTTGGTGCGCAGCACCTGCGGGTCGTCGTACGTCCACAGGGTCGTGCCGTCGAAGAGCCAGGCGTGGCCGTTGCGGCGGTCGCGGTGCACGGTGTACGCCCCCGAGTCCGCGAGCTTCTTCAGCGCCTTGTAGTCCTCGGAGCCGTTCGCCCAGGTGCCTGGGGCGGGGCCGGTCGCGGGCTGTCCGAGCCCGTCGCCTCCGCCTGTGACGCCCGTCCAGCCCTGGCCGTAGAACGGCATGCCCACCACGAGCTTGCGGGCGGGCGCACCGCGCCGCAGCCAGTCGTTGACGGTCTGGTCGACGCTGAAGTCGCCCTTCGCCGCGGAGAGAGCCGACTGCTGAGCCGTCGTGGACTCCCAGGAGCCGTGGAAGTCGTACCCCTGGAGGTTCACGAAGTCGAAGTCCCGCATGATCTTGGGTACTTCGAAGCCCGCGTCGATCTTGGCGGGCGCGGTCGGGACGAAGGCGGTCAGCTCGTAGTGCTTGCGCTTGCCTTGCCGCTGCGCGGACTTGGCGTACGCGTCGAGCTGGCTGCGGAACTCCCGTACGAGCGCGGTGAAGTTCTGCTTGTCCTCCGGGCGGAAGACGGTGTCGACGTCGCCGGCGGAGGCCGGCCACTCCCAGTCGAGGTCGATGCCGTCGAAGAGACCCGCGGCGGCTCCCGCGCCGCCACGGGCGCCATCGGTGGGCAGGTTGCCCTTGATGTAGAGGTCGATGCAGGAGGAGACGAAGGCCTTGCGGGACGCGGGGGTGCGAGCCGCGTCGGAGAAGTGGGTGGACCAGCTCCAACCGCCCAGCGAGATCAGGACCTTGAGGCCCGGGTGCTTCGCCTTGAGCTCGCGCAGCTGGTTGAAGTTGCCGGCGAGGGGCTGGTCGGCGGTGTCGGCGACGCCGTCCACGGAGCCGGCAGCGTCGAGCGGACGTACGTAGTCGGCCCACGCGTCGGCCTCTCCGGGCACATTGCCGGTGAAGCACTTGCCGTCGGAACTCACGTTTCCGAAGGCGTAGTTGATGTGGGTGAGCTTGGCCGCCGTACCGCTGGTATCCAGGTCCTTGACCTGGAAGTTGCGTCCGTAGACGCCCCATTGGGTGAAGTAGCCGACGCGCTTGTGCGACGGGCGGCTGGTGCTGTGAGCGGCGGAGTCGGCGCCCGCGGCGGGCGCGAGACCGGCCACGAGGCCGAGGGAGAGGGCGGCGATCGTCAGCCGGGAAAGGGTTCTACGACGCATGAGGCTCGTTTCCTGTGCGTGTGCCGGAAGGGAGCTGTGCTCACAGGAAAGTATTGGTCTGGACCATTGAGGTCAAGACTCCGGCGGGGAATCCGCCGCTATACCCGCGGTAAGCGCAGGCGTAAAGGCAAGTCATCACTTCGGGTGAAACTCTGGCCCATGCTTGCGGGCGGCCACCGAGGGTTGTCAGTCTGTAGCTGTCCGTCAACCTGAGGGGAGTGTCCAGTGACGTTCGGTGAGCAGCCCGCCTATCTTCGCGTGGCGAGCGATCTTCGAGAGAAGATCGCCAATGGCTCGCTTCCGCCGCATACCCGACTCCCCTCGCAGGCGCGCATCCGCGAGGAGTACGGGGTCTCGGACACCGTCGCTCTCGAGGCCCGCAAGGTGCTGATGGCCGAGGGGCTCGTCGAGGGCCGCTCGGGCTCGGGGACGTATGTGCGGGAGCGCCCGGTGCCGCGCAGGATCGCCCGCTCCGGGGACCGGCCGCCGTCCGGCGCCAACCCGTTCCGGCAGGAGCAGGCGGCGGAGGGGGCGCGCGGCACATGGGAGTCCAGCAGCGAGCAGGAGCACGCGAGCGCCGCCGTGGCCGAGCGGCTCGGCATCGAGCCGGGGGAGCGGGTGATGCGCACGCGGTACGTCTACCGGGACGCGGGTGAGCCGATGATGCTCTCCACCTCCTGGGAGTCGCTCGCGGTGACGGGCCGGACGCCCGTGATGCTGCCCGAGGAGGGGCCGCTCGGCGGCTGCGGAGTCGTGGAGCGCATGGCGGCGATCGACGTCGTCGTGGACAACGTGGTGGAGGAGGTCGGCGCCCGCCCGGGCCTCGCGGAGGAGCTCCTGGCCCTCGGTGGCGTCCCCGGCCATGTGGTGATGGTGGTCGAGCGGACGTACTACGCGTCGGGCCGGGCGGTGGAGACGGCCGACGTCGTCGTCCCGGCCGACCGCTACCGCATCGCGTACCACCTTCCGGTGCGGTGAGAGCGGCGCTCCTGCCGCTGGACCGTGAGCCGGGCCTGCCCGCTGCTGTGCGATGAGCCCGGCCCGTCCTCCTTTCCCTTGATTCGGGGCCGGCCCTCCCTTCCGGGATCCGGCCCGCTTCTCCGTGCCCTGAACCCGCCCGCGCCGGCGGCGCCCCGGGCTGCCTTCGGGGCTTGATCTTCGGCCTCCCTTCGTCAATTCCCGGCCGGATCCGTACCTCTTTGTGAAATCTCATATCCGCTGTGTAAAGGTCAGGCGTAAGGTCAGGCATATGCGGATTGCCATTTCAGGGAGATCCTTAGAGACGACCGGACCGGCGGAGGGAGATGTCCGATGACCGACAGTGGCCCTGTCCTGCCCTGGCTGGTCATTCGACAGGACGACAACGGGAATCGCTATCGGGTCGGGCGGTACGCGACGAGGGACGAGGCGCAGAAGGTCGCCGACAGTCTCGATGACCGGGGGCACAAGCAGCTCTACTGGGTGGAACGGATCGGTCAACCCGCGGTCTGACCTCCCCCAGAGCCTTCGGCCTGGGGGTACCCCCGCGCGGGATACGCTCCGGCCCATGACAGATCGCAGTGCCGACCACGTGGCCGACCACGTGGTCGTGGTCGCCGGAGCCGTGTACGACCGGGGGCGTCTGCTGGCCGCGCGCCGCAGTGCCCCCGCCGAGCTGGCGGGCCGTTGGGAGCTCCCTGGCGGCAAGGTGGAGCCGGGGGAGAGCGCCGAAGCCGCGCTGGTCCGTGAGTTGCGCGAGGAGCTCGGCGTCGAGACGGAGCCCGGGGAGCGCATTCCGGGTGAGTGGCCGCTGAAACCCGGCTACGTTCTCCGGGTGTGGACCGCCCGCCTCCTCTCCGGTGAGCCCCGACCGCTGGAGGACCACGACGAGCTGCGCTGGCTGGCCCGCCATGAGCTGGACTCCGTCGACTGGCTCGACCAGGACCGGCCCGCCGTCGCCGAGGCCGGGCTGCGACTGCCGCCCGTCGCCGCCGACGGAGCGCGGGGCTGAGGCCTTACGCCGTTCGAGCCACCGTGCTCCCATTGGTCCACTCCCTGCGATACCCCGCCCCCGATATCGGGTATGTGCTGATTAATCCCCCGAAATAGGACGCGGGCCTTCCTTCTGTTAATGGGTTGGGGAAGTGATCGGGAGTGATCGACACCGATGGCGAGTGCGTCGAGTGGAACTTCCCGGCGGAGGCAAACGCCGTACGCACCGCCCGCCACGCGGTGCGCGACACCCTCCGGTCCTGGCGGATCGACCCGACGGTGGGTGATCTCACGGTCCTCCTGGTGAGCGAGCTGGTGACCAATTCCCTGCGCTACGCCTCCGGCCCGATCGGCGTCCGGCTCGTCTTCCTCCAGCCGGAGTCGGACGGCGACGCCCATCGCCCCGCCCTGCTCGTGGAGGTCTCCGATCCGCTTCCGGATCCGCCCACCGAACGCGCCGCCGGCCCGGACGACGAGGGAGGTCGCGGTCTCCAGCTCGTGGCCTGTTCCGCACGGCGCTGGGGGATCCGTAAAGGCAGAACGGGCAAGACAGTGTGGTTCGAGCTGGCCCTGCCGGGTTAAGAGAGGGGAGGGACAACGATCACCGAGGGCTCGGCCGGAAATGAACGAGACCACCCTGTGATCGTGAACGTCGTGCCGTCGGGGGCCGTAGTGCTGAATACTGCGGGCATGGCCGGTCCGGTGCGGTGAGCTGGAGGGGACGGTCGCGTGAGCGAGATACCTGAGACGGCGAGCGGCTTCGTGTGGCAGAGCAGCCCGCCCGGCTCGATCTATGACTACATCCGGGTCGCCTCCTTCTCGATAGGGCCCGACGGGCTCGTCGACCAGTGGAGCCGCCGGGCCGTCGACCTCTTCGGTGTGCCTGCCGAAGAGGCCATGGGCAAGGATCCCGTCGAGGCCTTCATGCCCGCCGACCTGCGCGAACGCGGTCGTCGCAGGATCGCGGAGATCCTCGACGGCCGGGAGTGGACGGGCCTCGTCCCCTTCCGGACCCCCGGGCAGAGCCGGCACGAGAGCCGTGACGGCATCGCCGAGATGTACGTCATGCCGAGCCAGACCACGACCGGGGAACGGGCCGCGCTCTGCATCGTCGTCGACGTGCGGGCGCTGCGGCACATCGAGACCGACCTTGCCGCTTCTCAGGCGATTTTCGGCCAATCCCCTTTTGGGTTTCTGCTCTTCGGTACCGACCTCACCGTGAAGCGCGCCAACCAGCGCTTCGCCACCGTCTTCGGCGGCTCCGCCGACGAACACCGGGGCCGTACCGTCCACGACTACCTCTCGCGACCCGAGGCCGAGCGGATGACGGCCGCGCTCCAGAGCGTCCTGGAGACCGGTGAGGCCGTCACCGAGCTGCAGATCGTCGGCGCCCCTCCCGGCTCCACCGACCGGCGCCACTGGTCGATCAACCTCTACCGCGTGCACAGCGGCACCGGCCGGCCCGTCGGCGTCGCCGGCCTGGGCATCGACGTGACCCGCCGCCACAACGCGGCCCGCGAGGCGGCCAGCGCGCGCCGCAACCTCGCCCTCCTCAACGAGGCCGGCGCCCGGATCGGCAACTCCCTGGATCTGGAGTCCACCGCCCGTGAGCTGCTCGCCGTCGCCGTCCCCGGCTTCTGCGACCTCGCCTCCGTCGACCTCTACCAGGGCCTGCTGACCGGGGACGAGGCTCCGCCCGGACGGTGGGGTAGCTCCCACGACGTCGGCTACGGCGCGGGCAGCGCGGAACTGCGCCGGGTCGCCTTCGCCAGCGCGGTGTCCGACACCCCGCTCCGAACCCCCGACGGGACCGTCGGCACCGACTCCGGCGGCTGTTGCGGCACCGACCCCGTCGAGGTCGGCTCCGTCCACCGCTACCCCTTCAACTCGCCCTGCGCCGGGGCCCTCCGCACCGGGCAGGTGAGAACCGTCCCCGGCGGCGACGGCAGTCTCGTCCACTCCACCCTCGTGGTGCCGATGGTCGCCCACGACACCGTCGTCGGTCTCGTGCAGTTCTCCCGGGCCAAGGGCAGCGAGTCCTTCGGGGAGCGGGACCGGGCCCTCGCCGTCGAACTGGCCGCCCGCGCGGCGGTCTGCATCGACAACGCCCGCCTCTACCGCCGCGAGCACGAGCGGGCCCTGATCCTGCAGCGCAGCCTGCTCCCGCCCGGCGACCCCGAGGCCGCCGGCCTGGACATCGCCTGCCGCTATCTCCCCGGCACCACGGCCACCGAGGTCGGCGGCGACTGGTTCGACGTCATCGAACTCCCCGGCCACCGCACCGCCCTGGTCATCGGGGACGTCATGGGCCGCGGCCTGCGCGCCGCCGTCGCCATGGGCGAACTGCGCACCGCCGTCCGCACCCTGGCCCAGCTCGACCTGGAACCCGCCGAGGTCCTCTCCCACCTCGACGAGATCGCCCGCGGTCTCGGCGCCCCCGCGGGAGCCCAGCAGAGCGCCCGCGCCCACAAGGCCCGCGGCCCGGAGCTCTCCGAGGTCTACCTCGCCACCTGCGTCTACGCCGTCTACGACCCCGTCACCCGGCGCTGCACCTTCGCCAACGCCGGCCATCTGCCGCCGGTCCTCGTCGAACCGGGCGAGAAGGCCCTGCTGCTCGACGTGCCCCCGGGGATGCCGCTCGGTGTCGGCGGGGAGCCCTTCGAGGAGGTGGAGGTCGAGGTGCCCGAGGGCTCCCTGCTCGCCCTCTACACCGACGGACTCGTCGAGTCCCGCGACCATCCCCTCGACGAGGGGCTGACCGCCTTCCGCAGCGCGCTCACGGACGCGGCCCTGCCCCTCGAGGACGTCTGCGACCGGGTCCTGACCACCCTCGACACCGAGCACGGCGAGGACGACATCGCCCTCCTGATGGCCCGTATCCAGGGACTGCCGTCCGACGCGGTGGGGGACTGGCGGCTGCCCCGCGAGCCCCGCTCGGTCGGCCGGGCCCGCGAACTGGCGCGCGCCCAGCTCACCGCCTGGAACCTCGAACCGCTCGTCGACACCGTCGAACTGCTCGTCAGCGAACTGGTCACCAACGCCCTGCGCTACGGCGAGGGCGAGATCCGGCTCCGGCTGCTCCGCGACCGGACCCTGGTCTGCGAGGTCTGGGACGCCGGGCTCGTCCAGCCGCGCCGCCGCCGTGCCCGGGACACCGACGAGGGCGGACGCGGACTCCAGCTGGTCGGGCTCCTCAGCGCCGCCTGGGGCTCGCGCCGCACCCCCCGAGGCAAGACCGTCTGGTTCGAACTGCCCCTGCCGGACGGCGACGGAGCTGCGGAGCCGACCGTGGAGCAGCTGCTGAGCATGTTCTGACCACCGCCGCACCACCCCGCGGACGACCGGCGCCGGCGCCTGTGTCCGTAGCCGTGAGCGCACGCGTGGCCGCGGGGTGAGCGCTACCCCTTGAGCGCGGCCAGCCGCGCCTCGATCTCCGCGCTGTCGCCGAGCGCGTCCAACTGCTCGAACTGGGCGTCCAGCGAGGAGGCGGCCAGCTCCTGCTTGCCCATCGCCCTCGCCTCCTCGCGCCGGACCTTGTCCTCGAACCGGCTCAGCTCGCTCGTGGGGTCCAGCACGTCGATGTCCTTCACGGCGTCCATCATCCGGTTCTGCGCCTGCGCGGACGTGGCCCGGGCCACCAGCTCGTCGCGCTTCGCCTGGAGCTCGCCCAGCTTGGCCTTCATCTGGCCCAAGCCGCTCTTGAGCTTCTCCACCACCTCGGTCTGCGCCGCGATCGTCGGCTCGGCCGTCCTCGCCTCCTTCTCCGACTGGAGCTGGCGCCCCAGCGCGACCTTCGCCAGATTGTCGAACCGGTCCGCATCCGCCGTCTGCCCGGCGGCCCGCAGCTCGTCGCCCTTCCTGCTCGCGGCCAGCGCCTTCTCGCCCCACTCCTTCGCCGCGCCCACGTCCTCCTGGTGGTCCTGCTCCATCAGCCGCAGATTGCCGATCGTCGCCGCGACCGCCTCCTCCGCCTCCGTGATGTTGTTGCTGTAGTCGCGGATCAGCTGGTCCAGCATCTTCTGCGGGTCCTCGGCCTGGTCCAGCAGCGCGTTGATGTTGGCCTTCGCCAGCTGGGTGACGCGGCCGAGGACGGTCTGCTTCGTCATGGTCCTTCTCCTTGAACGCGATGAACGCGATGAACGTGATGCGAGCGATGCGAGCGATGAGAGCGATGAACGCGACGGGCGCGATGAGCCGTGAAGCGTCAGAAGCGGCCGCCGCCGCCCAGCCGGCCGCGCGTGCCCCCGCCGCCGAAACGTCCGGGTCCGCCACCGAACCCGCCCCCACCGAGACCCCCACCGAAGCCGCCACCGAAACCCCCGCCATGACCCCCGCCTCCCGTTCCTCCGCCGAACAGTCCGCCGAGGATGATGCCGCCGAGCACCGCTCCGCCGAGCCCGCCGCCGCCACCTCCCACCCCTGTTACACCGCCCAGGCCGTTCGGGTTCCCATACGTGCGGACGTCCTGCTCGGCGAGGTCCTGCGCGCGACGGGCCAGCGCGTCCGCCTGCTGCGCCTCGGCGAGGCCCGTCTGCGGGTCGTCGGCCTCCGCGAGGGCAGTGGCCTTCTCCAGCCGGCGCTGGGCCTCGGCCAGGCGCGTACGGGCCTCGCTGCCCACGGCCCCGCGATGCGTCGTGATGTAGTCGGCGGCCGCCCCGATCGCGGAACGGGCCGTCAGCAACGTCTGGTCGAGGAGCGCACGGGCGCGCCGCCTGCCCGACTCGCGCTCCCGGGCGCCCGCCAGCGCCTCGTCGAGCGCCGTGTCGGCCTCCTCGATCCGGCGCAGCGCGTCCAACGGGTCGTAGCGGCCCGCGTCCACCGTCCGCCGCACATCGGCGACGACCGCCTCCGCACGGGCGATCCGGCCCTGGAGGTCGGCGGTGGAGACCCCTTCGGCCGTGCCCTGGAGCAGTCCGCGGGCGTCGGCGAGGTCGGCCTCGGTCTCCGTGAAGGCGGTCGTCAGCCTGCCCACGGCCTCCGCCAGCTCCTTCGCGCGCCGGTCGACGGCCTCGCTCAGCCGGGCCGCCTGGTCGACGGCGCCCTCGGCCGCCCGGATGTGGACGGCCGCGACGCCGTTGTCACCCGCCTCGACGGCCTGCCGCGCCTGCTCCACATGCGTCGTCGCGAACACCAGCCGGTCCTTGGCCTGTTCGACGTCGCTCGCCACGGGGGAGGCCGCCGACTCGGCGTACCGCTCCCGCATCGCGGTCAGGGCAGCCTCCGCCGTGCCGACGCGCCCGGACTGCTCACGGAACGCGGCCTCGGCGGCGGCCAGGGCCTCCGGGGCGTTGCGCTCCAGGGCCCGTAGCCGGTCGAAGTCCTCGGACTCCGCGTCGAGGCGCGCGTTGACCCCGTCGCAGCGCCGGACGATCTCGTCGAGCATCGAGCGACGGGTCGCGTCGTCCTCGGGGAAGGCGTCGTCGAGCTTCTGCCGCAGCCGGAACGCGGCCGTCAGCTCCTCCTTCGCGAACGCCATCGCCTCCGTGAAGGGCTGGACCGCCTCCTCGCCGAACTGGGCGGTCGCGAATCCGAGTTCCTCCTCGCTGGTCCGGACGGCGTCGTCCGTGGCGACCAGGGCCTGCCGGGCCTGCCGGTCCAACACGGTGAGTGTCGGCTGCGCGGGTTCCTTCGGAGCGCCCCAGCCCTGCCCGCCCGACGGTGTCGCACCGCCCCCTGCCGCCGCACCGGCCCCCGCACCGCCCCCCGCACCGCCCCCCGCGCCCGGACGTCGGCGGCGCTTCGTCCAGGCGTACACAGCCACCGCCCCGGCCCCGCCGACGAGGACGACCGGCAGGACGAGGTCCGTCCCGGAGGTGCCGTCGTCCGCCGTGCCGCCGGGATCGGCGACGCCCGGGGTGATCGTCGGTGTGGGCACGGGCCGCCCGGCGAGGACCGCGTCGTAGCCGTTCGCCGCACCGATCGCGGCGCCCGCCCAGTCGTTCTGCCGGAGCGGCGGCTCGATCGCGGTCCGGGCGACGTCGTCGAGCTGCGCCTGGGTGAAGCGGGAGTTCGGGTCGGCCGAATAGCCGTACTGCCGGTCGTGCGTGGCCACCGCGAGCAGTACGTCGTCGATGCCCAGGCCGTTGCGTACCGCGGTGGCGTCGGCCCAGCTCTGGGACGAGCGCCCGGAGAAGTCCCGTACGTACACGACGAAGAGCTGGACGCGCCGGTCGTCGTAGAGCTGGTCCAGGGCCTGGACGACCGCGCTGCGACGGTCGCCGAGCGCCCCCACCGTGTCGGTGATCTGCCCCTCGCGAGACAGCACGACGGGATCGTCGGCGCGGGCGCCGTGAACGGCGGGCACGGTCAGCCACCACGCCGCCACCAGCACCGCGAGGAGGGCTCGGGTGGCTGTTCGCGTCACATGGGGAGGTTATGTCCCGATCTATGCGCCCGCGACCGGGCTCTTCGCTCGCGACCGGGCGAAACCGTTCCTCGGCCCCGAGCGTCACTGTCGGTAGCCGCCTCTAGGGTGGTGATCACACGTCGACGATCTTGGGGGCTCGGGTGAACGGACGCGTACGCGGCTGGTGGCGGCGGGGGCGATGGATCGTCCTCGGCCTCGTCCTCCTTCTGGTCCTGCCCCTGGCCGGCAGCGCGATCGCGCTGCGTGTGAACTACGCGGGCGATCTCCAGGAAGGGACGAAGACCCGCGGCAAGGACGCGATCTGGCTGGGCCACGCCTGGGTGGACGGCCGGAAGAAGGACGCCGACCTCGCCGAGTTCGCGGCCCGTATCAAGGGGACGGGGATACGCGACCTCTACGTCCACGCCGGGCCGCTGGAGCACGACGGCACTCTGCCCGCCGCGCGGTACCCCCGGGCCGCGTGGCTGATCGAGAGCGTCCACCGGACGATGCCCGGCATACGGGTGCACGCCTGGCTGGGCGACATCCTGGCCAACGAGGGGCCGGAGGGGCCCGACGGGCTGCGCCTGGAGGACGCGGCCTCGCGGACCGCCGTGGTGGGTTCGGCCCGGCAGATCCTCGACGCCGGTTTCGACGGGGTCCACTTCGACCTGGAGCCCCTGCTCTCGGGCGACGCGAACTATCTGTCCCTCCTCGACGACCTCGGCGAGCTGACCGAGGCCCGCAAGGTCCCGCTCTCCGTGGCCGCCCACCAGATCGACCCGCTGCCCGCCCTGCACTCGGTGAACGGCGCGGTCAGCGGCAGCGAGAAGTGGTGGTCGCAGGAGTTCTTCGGGCAGGTCGCCCGCAGGGTCGACCAGATCGCCGTCATGTCGTACGACACCTGGATGCCGCTGGAGAGCCTGTACGGCGGGTACGTCGCCCAGCAGACCAGCCTCGCCCTGGAGGTCACGCCCGAGGACACCGACCTGCTGATGGGCCTGCCGTTCTTCCACGAGGACGACCTCGGCCATCACGACTCGGCGGAGACCGTCGCGGCCGCGGTCCGCGGCACCCGGCTGGGCCTGGGGCGCACGGACCGTGACCGCGAACGGTTCGGTGTCGCGCTCTACGTCGACTTCGCCGCGAAGGAAGGGGACTGGACGGCCTACCGCGAGGGCTGGCACTGACGCCTGCCCCGGCCCGAGGGCCGGCACTGACGCCTGCCCCGGCCTGTCAGCGGCAGCCCTACCCCTCCCGCCGCCGGATCTTGTTGCCCAGCCACACCAGCGGGTCGTACTTGCGGTCCACGGCCCGCTCCTTCAGCGGGATCAGGGCGTTGTCCGTGATCTTGATGTCCTCCGGGCACACCTCGGTACAGCACTTGGTGATGTTGCAGTATCCGAGCCCGTGCTCGTCCTGCGCCGTCCGCCTCCGGTCGAGGCCGGTCTCCGCCGCCGCGTCCAGCGGGTGCATGTCCAGCTCCGCCACCCGCATGAGGAAGCGCGGCCCGGCGAACGCGGCCTTGTTCTCCTCGTGGTCCCGGACCACATGGCAGGTGTCCTGGCAGAGGAAGCACTCGATGCACTTACGGAACTCCTGCGAGCGCTCCACATCCATCTGCCGCATCCGGTACTCGCCCGGAGCGACCCCCTCCGGCGGCACGAAGGCCGGGATCTCGCGAGCCTTCGCGTAGTTGAAGGACACGTCCGTCACCAGGTCGCGTACGACGGGGAAGGCCCGCAGGGGCGTGATCGTGAGGGTCTCGGCGCGGTCGAAGGTCGACATCCGGGTCATGCACAGCAGCCGCGGCCGGCCGTTGATCTCGGCCGAGCACGAACCGCACTTGCCCGCCTTGCAGTTCCAGCGCACGGCCAGATCCGGGGCCTGTGTGGCCTGCAACCGGTGGATGATGTCGAGGACCACCTCGCCGTCGTTCACCTCGACCGTGAAGTCCCTCAGGTCTCCGCCGTCGGTGTCGCCCCGCCACACCCGGAAGTGCGCGTCATAGGTACTCACTCGTACAGCTCCTCCTCGGCCAGGTATTTGACCAGCTCCTCCTTCTCGAACAGCGCGAGGAGGTCCGGACGAATGGGTTCCGTACGGGTGCGTTCGAGGGCGACTCCGTCCTCCGCCGGGTGGCACAGCAGGTTCACCGGACGCCACCCCCGGTCCATCGACGGATAGTCCTCCCGGGTGTGCCCGCCGCGGCTCTCGGTCCGCTCCAGCGCGGCCCGGGCGACGCACTCGCTCACGAGCAGCATGTTCCGCAGGTCGAGCGCCAGGTGCCAGCCGGGGTTGAACTGCCGGTGCCCCTCGACCCCGGCCCGCCGCGCCCGTGTGCGCAGCTCGGCGATCCGCTCCAGGGCCTCGGCCATCTCGCCCTCCCGCCGGATGATGCCGACGAGGTCGTTCATGGTCTGCTGGAGCTCCTGGTGGAGGGTGTACGGATTCTCCGCCGAGGGCTCCTCCGCCGCCCCGAACGGCGCGAGGGCCTCCGCGGCCGCGGCCTCGATCCCCGCCTCGGTCACCGAGGAAGCGCCGGCGGACGCCGCGTACTCGGCCGCGTGCCACCCCGCCCGCCGCCCGAAGACCAGCAGGTCCGAGAGCGAGTTGCCGCCGAGGCGGTTGGATCCGTGCATCCCGCCCGCGACCTCGCCCGCCGCGAAGAGCCCTGGCACACCCACCGTCGCCGCCGTGTCGGAGTCGACCGCGACCCCGCCCATCACGTAGTGGCAGGTCGGTCCGACCTCCATCGCCTCGGCCGTGATGTCGACGTCCGCCAGCTCCTTGAACTGGTGGTACATCGAGGGCAGCCGCCGCTTGATCACCTCGGCCGGCATCCGGGTCGACACGTCGAGGAAGACTCCGCCGTGCGGCGAGCCGCGCCCCGCCTTCACCTCCGAGTTGATGGCCCGCGCCACCTCGTCGCGCGGCAGCAGTTCGGGCGGGCGCCGGTTGTTGTCCGGGTCCTCGTACCAGCGGTCGCCCTCGTCCTCCGTCTGCGCGTACTTCTCCTTGAAGACGTCGGGGACGTAGTCGAACATGAACCGCTTGCCCTCGGAGTTGCGCAGCACACCGCCGTCGCCGCGCACCGACTCGGTGACCAGGATCCCCTTCACCGACGGCGGCCAGACCATCCCGGTCGGATGGAACTGCACGAACTCCATGTTCACCAGCGGCGCGCCCGCGAGCAGCGCCAGCGCGTGTCCGTCGCCCGTGTACTCCCACGAGTTGGACGTCACCTTGAAGGACTTGCCGATCCCGCCGGTCGCCAGGACGACGGCCGGCGCTTCCAGGACGAAGAAGCGGCCGGTCTCCCGCTCGTAGCAGAAGACCCCCGCCACCCGCCCCGATTCGTCCCGCAGCACGCGCGTGACCGTGCACTCCTGGAAGACCTTCAGCCGGGATTCGTACTCCCCGGTCTCCCGGAAGTCCTCCTGCTGGAGGGCGACGGTCTTCTGCTGGAGCGTACGGATCAGCTCGAGGCCCGTCCGGTCGCCGACGTGAGCGAGGCGGGGGTACTCGTGCCCGCCGAAGTTGCGCTGGGAGATCCGGCCGTCCGGGGTACGGTCGAAGAGGGCGCCCCAGGTCTCCAGTTCCCACACCCGCTCGGGCGCCTCGCGGGCGTGCAGCTCGGCCATCCGCCACTGGTTGAGGAACTTCCCGCCGCGCATGGTGTCGCGGAAGTGGACCTGCCAGGTGTCGTGCGGGTTGGCGTTGGCCATGGAGGCGGCGATACCGCCCTCGGCCATCACCGTATGGGCCTTGCCGAACAGGGACTTGCAGATGACTGCCGTCCGCGCGCCCCGCTCGCGGGCCTCGATCGCGGCGCGCAGTCCGGCGCCGCCCGCGCCGACCACGACCACGTCCCACTGCTGCCGCTCGACTTGAGCCATGTCAGAAGATCCTCGGGTCGTCGAAGGTGCCGGTGGCGAGCAGGTACACGTACAGGTCGCAGACCGCGACGGAGATCAGCGAGGCCCACGCGAGCAGCATGTGGCGGGCGTTGAGCTTCCCGACCAGGTTCCACATGCGGTAGCGCACGGGATGCCGGGAGAAGTGCCGCAGCCGACCGCCGACGATGTGCCGGCAGGAGTGGCAGGAGAGGGTGTACGCCCAGATCAGCACGATGTTGACCAGGAAGATCACGGTCCCCAGGCCGGCGTGGCCCCAGGCGTACGAGGAGTCCCGGAAGGTCAGCACGGTGTCGTACGTGAGGATCGCGGCGACCGGCAGCGCCGTGTAGAAGAAGTACCGGTGGATGTTCTGCAGGATCAGCGGGAAGCGGGTCTCGCCGGTGTACGTCCGGTGCGGTTCGGCGACCGCGCAGGCGGGGGGTGAGGCCCAGAAGCCCCGGTAGTACGCCTTGCGGTAGTAGTAGCAGGTCAGCCGGAAGCCGAGGGGGAAGATCAGGATCAGCAGGGCGGGGGAGAGGCCCCACCAGCTGCCGAAGATCTCCCAGTTGGGCCCGCCCTTCATGGGCACGCAGTTCTCGGCCAGACAGGGCGAGTAGAACGGTGAGACGTACGGGGCCGCGTAGTAGTCGCTGTTGGCGAAGGCTCGCCAGGTGGAGTACGCGACGAAGGCGAGCAGTCCGGCGGCGGTGGCGGCCGGTGCCAGCCACCAGCGGTCGGTGCGCAGGTGGCGCGGGGCGATGGCCGCACGGGAAGGGGAGTGCACGCCGGTGGCGCGCACCCCCCTTCCGGTGGACGGCGGTTCGGTTCCAGTGGCCAAGGTCGGTCTCCTCGGGCGCGTTCCGACTGTCGGTGTCCTGGGGGTCCTCCAGCGGCTGCCGCTCCCGGAGGCTCGCCGCCCCTAGGGTGCGTGCCGGTCGCTTGCTCCCAGACCCTCGTCGTCGGTGTCCGACCCCCACAGCGCGCTGTCGTACGGCGTGTCGGGGATCGTCACGAGGTTCTCGGGCCGGCCGGGCGCCGATGGCGCGGGGGCGCCCCGCTCCGCCGCGATGCTGCGTTCCAGCTGTCCGACCGTGCGGACCAGGTCTTCGAGGCAGCGCTTGACGGCCGCCAAATCATCCTGAACGGACATGGGTTGCCCTCACTTCCGCGATGGCGGGTGGCGAACACGCGCCTGAGAGTGTCGCGCGTCACATCCCGCTTGTGAAGCCATGTGTACGGGATTCCGCTCGTTCGGTGAGCCGCGCCGCCCGGCGGTTGGGCCGCACGGGTGGGGTTTGTCCGCCCCGCCGCCGTGTCGACATGGCCGGATCCGTTCCGTCGTTTTCAGTGTATGAGCAATAGGTGTGATCATCTCCAAATGCCATAAAACTGGACGAAGGGGTACAAGTCATGTCCCAGGTCGGCGCCCCTCGCGGGAGGACATGTTCCAGGAGCCCCCGCTCCCGCACGCTCCGCTCCGTCGCCACCCTCACCAGCGCGGTCCTCGCCATCTCCGTCCTCGCCGGATGCAGCTCCGGGGACGAGGCCGACGACACCCCGGCCGCAGCACCGGACCACGCTCCGGCCGCCCGCGACAAGGTCGCCGACGGTGGCACGCTGAACTGGGCCGTGGACGCGATGCCGACCACGCTCAACGCCTTCCAGGCCGACGCCGACGGCACCACCGCGCGCGTCACCGGAGCCGTCCTCCCCGCCCTCTACACCCTCGACGAGCGCGGCCGGCCCCGGCGCAACGCCGACTACCTGGAGTCCGCGCAGGTGGTCGAGACGGAGCCGAAGCAGGTCGTCCTCTACAAGCTCAACCAGCAGGCGGTGTGGAGCGACGGCCGGGAGATCGGCGCCCCCGACTTCGTCGCGCAGTGGCGGGCCCTGAACGGACGGGACACCGCGTTCTGGACCGCCCGCAACTCCGGCTACGAGCGGATCGAGAAGATCGAGCGCGGCAAGGACGACCTGGAGGTGCGGGTCACCTTCGCCCGGCCGTACGCCGACTGGCAGTCCCTCTTCACCCCCCTCTACCCGAAGGAGGTGATGGGGACCCCGGGCGCCTTCAACGACAGCGCGCGCACGACCCTGAAGGCGACCGCAGGACCGTTCCTGCTCAAGGCGACCGACCGCAAGGCCGCCACCGTCACGCTCGTCCGCAACCCCCGCTGGTGGGGGCAGTCCGCCAAGCTCGACAAGCTCGTCCTGCGCGCCGTGCCACGCGCCGAGCGCATCGCCGCGCTGGCCGCCGGCACGCTCGATCTGGCCGAGATCGATCGGTCGGCCGCCGACCGCATCGCCCTCGCCGTACGGGACGCCCGCGCCGGTCAGAGTGCCGGGCAGCCGCTCGCGCACGGCCCCGGCGCCGCGATCACCCCGTCGGCGGCCATGAAGTCCTGGGCGCTGGCGAACGGCTCCGACGAGCGGAAGGCGGAGGCCGTCCAGGCCGCGCGCGAGAAGAACCAGCAGGCCATCGACGGGTACGCGGCCGAGCAGCGGGCGCTCGGGAAGTTCGTGGTCCGCAAGTCGCTGGAGCCCGCGTACACCCAGCTCTCCCTGAACGGCGAGAGCGGTCCGCTCGCCGACGAGCGGGTGCGCCGGGCGGTGGCCCGCGCGCTCGACCGCCAGGAACTGGCCGAAGCCGTGCTCAAGCCGCTCGGGCTGCCCGCCCGGCCGCCCGGCAGCCACCTGGCGCTCGCGGGGCAGGCGGCCTACGCGGACAGCAGCGACGCGCTCGGCGACCAGGACACCACGGAGGCGCGGGCGCTGCTCGCGGACGCCGGCTGGGTCCCGGGCGGCGCGAACAAGAAGCCCGCCGGGACGAAGGCCGGCAGCGAGGCCGAGAAGAAGGCCGAGGCGGAGAAGGCCGAGGCCGAGAAGAAGGCGGAAGCGGAGAAGGCCGAAAAGGCGGCCCGCAAGGACGAGGCGGACAAGGCGAAGAAGCCCGACGCCGCCTCCGACGAGGGCCTCTACATCGTCGGCGACGGCAAGCCGGGCGACACCGCCGCCCGCGTCGGGGCGGGCGAGCCCGTGATCGGCGCCGCGGGCCCCGAGAACGGCACCACCGTCCTCGCCCCTGCCCAGGCGCTGCTGCACCAGGCCGCCCTGCTCGACACCGGCTCCGGGGCCCGCGCCGACGGCACCGCCGACTCCGGCGGCACCGAGGCCAAGGCGCAGAACCCGGCCCGGCCCGACCAGGGCGCCCCCGGGGCCTACGCCCCGCGCGGCACCGCGGCCCCCGCCGTCCCCGCGGCCGCCTCCCAGGCCCTCGGCAAGGACGGAGAGCCGCTGAACCTGCGCTTCGTCCTGCCCTCGGGCCCGGGCTCGGAGTCACTCCGGGTCGTCGGCGAAAAGATCGTCCGGATGCTCGACGAGGTCGGCATCCGTACCGAGGTCACCAAGGTCGCCGACGAGAGCTTCTTCAAGGACCACATCGCCTCGGGCGACTACGACCTGGCGCTCTACTCCTGGCCCGCCTCCGCCTTCCCGGCGACCGACGCGCGGCCGATCTTCGCCAAGCCGGAGCCGGCCTCGGACGGCTCCCTCCTGGTGGAGCAGAACTACTCACGCGTCGGCACCGACCGCATCGACCAGCTCTTCGACCAGGCGGTGGCCACCCTCGACGAGAAGGAGGCCCGGGACCTGGTCCGCCAGGCGGACGCCCGGATCTGGGCCGCTGCCGGATCGATTCCTCTCTATCAGCGTCCCCAGCTGGTGGCGGCCAAGCCCGAGCTCGTGAACGCGGGCGCCTGGGGCTTCGCGGCCCCGCGCTACCAGGACATCGGGTTCAAGAAGCCCGGATCCGCCAAGGGCGCGGAGCGCAACACCACGAAGTAGGAGCGCAACACGACGAAGTGGGAGCGCACCACCAAGAAGTAGGAGAAACCGCAGGTCACAACCTCAGATGCAGCTCAATTTCCTTGCCCGCCGGCGTCCCCGGCGGGCAGGATCACGTCCGGCCCCTTGACCCGGCCGGTTCCGCACGCTCAGTGCCTCTCCTCACCCCCAGTGCACCGCACCACCGAGGCAGCCCAAAGCCTCCAGTAGACCCTCTCGAATCCGGGCGGGGAAGCCCCTTGCGCGGCGGCCCCGTACCATAGGACATAGCCGTGGCGCGTCCGCCCGGCGGGCGTAAGAGGAACTGACGCCGCATCCCACGATCCGAGAGAAGCGCAAGCACCCATGCCCACGCGCCACGACATCCGTAACGTCGCCATCGTCGCCCACGTCGACCATGGCAAGACGACCATCGTCGACGCCATGCTCAAGCAGGCCGGTGCCTTCGCCGCCCACCAGCAGCTCGACGACCGCATGATGGACTCGAACGACCTGGAGCGTGAGAAGGGCATCACGATCCTCGCCAAGAACACGGCGGTGAAGTATCACCCCAAGGACGGCGGGGCCCCGATCACGATCAACATCATCGACACCCCCGGCCACGCCGACTTCGGTGGCGAGGTCGAGCGCGGTCTCTCGATGGTGGACGCGGTCGTCCTCCTCGTGGACGCATCCGAGGGTCCGCTCCCGCAGACCCGATTCGTGCTGCGCAAGGCCCTCCAGCAGCGCAAGCCCGTCATCCTCTGCATCAACAAGACGGACCGCCCGGACTCCCGGATCGACGAGGTCGTCAACGAGACCTACGACCTCTTCCTCGACCTGGACGCGGACGAGGACCAGATCGAGTTCCCGATCGTCTACGCCTGCGGCCGTGACGGCATCGCCTCGCTGACCAAGCCGGAGAACGGCACCGTCCCCGCGGACAGCGAGAACCTCGAGCCGTTCTTCTCCGCCATCCTGGAGCACGTCCCGGCCCCGGTGTACGACGAGGAGGCCCCGCTCCAGGCCCACGTCACCAACCTGGACGCCGACAACTTCCTCGGCCGTATCGCGCTCCTCCGCGTCGAGCAGGGCGAGCTGCGCAAGGGCCAGACGGTCGCGTGGATCAAGCGGGACGGCACGATCTCCAACGTCCGCATCACCGAGCTGATGATGACCGAGGCGCTCACCCGCAAGCCGGCCGAGGTCGCCGGCCCCGGTGACATCTGCGCCGTCGCCGGTATCCCGGACATCATGATCGGCGAGACCCTGGCCGACCCGGAGAACCCGATCGCGCTGCCGCTGATCACGGTCGACCAGCCGGCCATCTCCATGACGATCGGCACCAACACCTCGCCGCTCGTCGGCCGCGGTGGCACGGGCAAGGGCGCGGAGGCCAAGTCCGCGGTCAAGAACCGCAAGGTCACCGCCCGCCAGGTCAAGGACCGTCTGGACCGCGAGCTGATCGGTAACGTCTCGCTCCGCGTCCTCGACACCGAGCGTCCCGACGCCTGGGAGGTCCAGGGCCGTGGTGAGCTCGCGCTCGCCATCCTGGTCGAGCAGATGCGCCGCGAGGGCTTCGAGCTGACCATCGGCAAGCCGCAGGTCGTCACCAAGGAGGTCGACGGCAAGATCCACGAGCCCGTCGAGCGCCTCACGGTCGACGTGCCCGAGGAGCACATGGGCGCGGTCACGCAGCTCATGGGTGTCCGCAAGGGCCGCATGGACAACATGTCCAACCACGGCTCCGGCTGGGTTCGCATGGAGTTCGTCGTTCCGTCCCGTGGCCTCATCGGCTTCCGTACGGAGTTCCTGACCAACACCCGCGGTACGGGTATCGCGCACTCGATCCACGAGGGCCACGAGCCGTGGTTCGGCACGCTGACGACCCGTAACAACGGTTCGCTGGTCGCCGACCGCGCGGGTGCGGTCACCGCCTTCGCGATGACCAACCTCCAGGAGCGCGGTGTCCTGTTCACCGACCCCGGCACCGAGGTGTACGAGGGCATGATCGTCGGCGAGAACTCGCGCTCCGACGACATGGACGTGAACATCACCAAGGAGAAGAAGCTCACCAACATGCGCTCCGCCTCCGCCGACTCCTTCGAGGCGATCGTCCCGCCGCGCAAGCTCTCCCTGGAGCAGTCCCTGGAGTTCTGCCGCGACGACGAGTGCGTCGAGGTCACCCCGGAGGCCGTGCGTATCCGCAAGGTCGTCCTGGACCAGAACCAGCGCGGTCGCACCGCGTCGCGCGCCAAGAACGGCTGACCGAGCGCCAGGCCGGCACCTGGCGTCCACCGACGTCCGGCACGGGCGTCACGCACGCCACAGGTGCCACCTGAGCACCGGCGACGGCCCCCGCGGGATCCCCGCGGGGGCCGTTCGCTGTTCCGGGACCTCGGTCGGGATCTCGTCAAACTGATTTCTCGTCACGCTGTCCGGTTTCCGGACGTCGCTCTCCGGAACGTGTGTTAACGGTCCGTTTCGGGGGTGTCTGTCTGTGATCAGTTTGTCCGGATTTCGGTCTCAAGGCCCTTACTGATGTTGCCAAAACGAGACCACTTAAGTGTGGTTTACAGCCCGGACGTACTTAATAGTTGGCTCCATTGAGCTCGGGTCAATGGGTCACGCACTGTGGGGAGTGTCGACTCACGAGCACACTAGGGGCACTTGAGTCCAATGCCGTCAGGGGTGTCGGCGAACTCGAAGTGCCCCCCTTGTAGTGACAAGTGGACTCATGAGGAGGAACCCATGCGCGGTGCCAAGAGCGCCAAGTGGGTAGCGGGCGCGATCGTCGTGGCCCTGGCAGCAACCGCCTGTGGCGGCAGCAACGACAAGGGCGGGGAGGGTGAAGGCAAGGCGAAGGCCGGCGGCGCTGTGAGCGTCGGCATCTCCGAGCCGAAGCGCCTCGTCCCGCAGACGACGACCGAGTCCGAGGGCTCGCAGGTGCTGGACGCGCTGTTCCGTCCGCTCGTCAGCTACGACGACAAGAACCAGCCGGTCGAGGACGCTGCCGAGTCGGTCACGACGACGGACAACCAGCTCTGGACCATCAAGATCAAGCCGGGGCAGAAGTTCCACGACGGCACCCCGGTGACCGCCAAGAGCTACGTCCAGGGTTGGAACTGGGGTGCCTACGGCCCGAACGCGGCCGACGGCAACTACTTCTTCGCCACCATTGACGGCTACGACGCCCTCAACCCGGCGGACCCGGACGGCGAGGAGGGCCCGAAGAAGGCCCCCGAGCCGAGCGCCAAGGAGCTGTCGGGCCTCAAGGTCGTCGACGACACCACCTTCACGGTCAAGCTGGCGAAGCCCTTCGCCGACTACAAGACCGTCCTCGGCTACACGGTCTTCTACCCGCTGCCGGACGCCGCGATCGCCAACATCAAGGCGTACGAAGAGGCTCCGATCGGCCAGGGTGCCTTCAAGATCGAGGGCAAGTGGGACCACAACAAGGCGATCAAGGTCGTCAAGAACCCTGACTACACGGGCACCAACAAGCCCAACGTGGACTCGGTGACGTACAAGATCTACCAGAAGCAGGAGACGATGTATAAGGACGTCGTCGCCGGCGCCCTTGACGTCATCCCGCAGGTTCCGACCTCCGAGCTGGCCAACGCTCCGAAGCAGTTCGGTGACCGCTTCAAGTCGTCCCCGGCCTCGACCTTCCAGTTCGTGTCGTTCCCGACGTACGACAAGAAGTACTCGAAGCCGGAGGTCCGCAAGGCGATCTCGATGGCCATCGACCGCGAGGAGATCACCAAGGTGATCTTCAACGACTCGCAGTCCCCGGCCCGCTCCTTCGTCTCCCCGGTCGTCGGCGGCTACCGCGACAACACCTGCGGTGAGTCCTGCAAGTTCGACCCGGCCGCTGCCAAGGCTCTCCTCGCGAAGGCCGGCGGCATCGAGGGCAACAAGATCAACATCGGCTACAACGGCGATGGCGGTCACAAGGAGTGGGTGGACGCCACCTGCAACCAGGTCAAGAAGAACCTCGGTGTCGACTGCGTCGGCCAGGCCGTCCCGCAGTTCGCCGAGCTGCTGACCCAGGTCGAGCAGAAGAAGTTCTCCGGCATGTTCCGCATGGGCTGGATCATGGACTACCCGTCCATGGAGAACTACCTCGGCCCGCTGTTCACCACCGGTGGTTCCTCGAACTACTACGGCTACAGCAACAAGCAGTTCGACAAGCTGGTCGAGGAAGGCCGCGCCGCCAAGACCCCTGCCGAGGCCATCAAGCTCTGGCAGCAGGCCGAGGACGTGCTCGTCCAGGACATGCCGGTGATCCCGCTGCGCTTCGGCAAGAACGTGTTCGCGCACAGCAAGAAGGTCGCGAACGTCGAGATGGACCTCTTCAACCGGGTCGACGTCACGAAGATCTCCAAGGCCTAACAGCCTCAGGCATCTGACCCAAACGAATAGTCGAGAACGGCGGCGGGGGCCGGAACACCGGCCCCCGCCGCTTCTCGCGAGGAGGACCCATGGGCCGGTTCGTCATCCGACGAATCCTTCAGATGGTGCCCGTCTTCATCGGCACCACGTTGATCGTCTATTTTCTCGTCACGCAGATGGGTGGCGACCCCATCCAGAATCTGTACGGCGAGAAGCCAGTACCTGACAACATCAGAGCGACGCTGACCGAGCAGTACCACCTGAACGAGCCATTCCTCATCCGGTACTGGTACTACTTCAGCGGCCTGCTCCAGGGCGACTTCGGTGAGTCCATCGCGCAGGGCCGGCCCATCGTCGAGCTCCTCGCCGAGGCCTGGCCCGAGACGCTGAAGGTCGCCGGTGTGGCCTTCGTCTTCGAGCTCGTCATCGGCGTCGTCGCCGGTGTGCTCGCGGGCATGCGCCGCGGCAGCTTCATCGACAACCTGGTGCTCGTCTCCACCCTGACCGTCATCGCCATCCCGATCTTCGTGCTCGGCAACGTCGGCCAGACCTTCCTCGGACAGGAATGGGGACTGTTCCCCGTCGCCGGCACCGACGACGGATTCATCAGCTACCTGCTGCCGGGTATGGTGCTCGGTTCCGTCTCGCTCGCGTACATCGCGCGACTCGCACGGGCCTCGGTCGCGGAGAACCTCCGCGCCGACTACATCAGGACCGCGAAGGCCAAGGGCCTTCCGAAGAGCCGAGTGATCGGCATCCACGTGCTGCGCAACTCGCTGATCCCCGTGGTCACCTACCTGGGCGCCGACCTCGGCTCCCTCATGGGCGGCGCCATCGTCACCGAGGGCATCTTCAACATCCCCGGTGTGGGTTTCCAGCTGTTCAGCTCGCTCAACGTGGAGGACGGACCGGCGGTCGTCGGATTCGTCAGCCTGCTGGTGCTCGTCTATCTGATCACCGCGCTGATCGTCGACCTGCTGTACGCCGTGCTTGACCCGAGGATTCGCTATGAGTAACGCCTTCAAGGCGCCCGAAGAGGCCTACACCGAGAGCATCGCCGGGACAGTCGCGCCGGGCCCGACCGCAGCCAGGCAGGACAAGCCGCGCAGTCTCGCCCAGGACGCGTTCCGGGACCTGATCCGCCGGCCGATGTTCCTCGTGTCGGCGGTCCTCATCGTCGCCATCCTGACCATCGCCGCCTTCCCGGGTCTCTTCACCAGCGTCGAGCCGCTCGACTGCGACCTGAAGAACTCGATGGCCGGCCCCAGCGGCGACGCCTGGTTCGGCTACAACTTCCAGGGCTGCGACGTCTATTCGCAGACCATCTACGGCACCCGTAACTCGGTGATCGTGGGTGTGCTGACGACGATCTTCTCGCTGCTCCTCGGCGGACTCGTCGGTGTCCTCGGCGGCTTCTTCGGCAAGTGGACGGACGCCCTCCTCTCGTTCGTCACCAACGTCTTCTTCGGACTGCCGCTGCTGCTCGCCGCGATCGTCATCCTGAACAACTTCCGTGACGAGAAGGGCATGCGCAACGCCGGTGTGATGGCCGTGGTCATCACGCTCTCCGTCGTCGGCTGGATGTCCATGGCCCGCGTCATGCGCGGTGCCGTCATGCAGGTGAAGCAGGCGGACTACGTCGCCGCGGCCCGTTCGCTGGGTGCCTCCACCTGGCGGCTGATGTTCCGTCACGTCATGCCGAACTCCGTCACCCCGGTGATCGTGGTCGCCACGATCTCCCTCGGTGTCGTCATCGGCGCGGAAGCGACGCTGAGCTTCCTCGGTATCGGCATCAGGCCCCCGGCCATCTCCTGGGGCGTGATGATCTCCGAGGCGCAGCAGCGCATCTCCCAGGGGCTGCACCCGCTGCTGTTCCCGTCCGGAATGCTCACCATCACGGTGCTCGCCTTCATCATGCTCGGCGACGCGGTCCGTGACGCCTTCGACCCGAAGCTGCGCTGAGAGTAAGGACGAACGCAGTGACCACCATCGACAAAACCGCGAGCGTCCCCGCGCCGCGCGACGGCGCGACCCACGACGGTCCGCTGCTCGACGTACGCGACCTCCATGTGGAGTTCCGCACCCGTGAGGGTGTCGCCAAGGCCGTGAACGGTGTCTCGTACTCCGTGAACGCCGGCGAGACCCTCGCCGTCCTCGGCGAGTCCGGTTCCGGCAAGTCCGTGACCGCGCAGGCCATCATGGGCATCCTCGACACTCCGCCGGGGTTCGTGACCAAGGGAGAGATCCTCTTCCGCGGCCAGGACATGCTCAAGATGTCCGAGGACGAGCACCGCAAGCTGCGCGGCAGCAAGATCGCGATGATCTTCCAGGACGCGCTGTCCTCGCTCAACCCCGTGCTCAGCGTCGGCTACCAGCTCGGCGAGATGTTCCGGGTGCACCAGGGCCTCTCCAAGAAGGAGGCCAAGGCCAAGGCGATCGAGCTGATGGACCGGGTGAAGATCCCGGCCGCCGCGGCGCGGGTCAACGACTACCCGCACCAGTTCTCCGGCGGTATGCGTCAGCGCATCATGATCGCCATGGCGCTCGCTCTCGAGCCCGACCTGATCATCGCGGACGAGCCCACCACGGCGCTCGACGTGACCGTGCAGGCCCAGGTGATGGACCTTCTCGCGGAGCTCCAGCGCGAGCTCAACATGGGTCTGATCCTGATCACCCACGACCTCGGCGTCGTCGCCGACGTCGCGGACAAGATCGCCGTGATGTACGCGGGCCGGATCGTCGAGCAGTCGCCGGTGCACGAGATCTACAAGCGCCCGGCCCACCCGTACACCAAGGGTCTGCTCGACTCGATCCCGCGCCTGGACCAGAAGGGCCAGGAGCTCTACGCGATCAAGGGTCTGCCGCCCAACCTGCTCAAGATCCCGTCGGGCTGCGCCTTCAACCCGCGCTGCCCCAAGGCGGACGACGTCTGCCGCACGGAGGTCCCGGCGCTCACGCCGGTCACCGAGCAGGACGGCACGGATCTGCCGGGCCGCGGCAGCGCCTGCCACTTCTGGAAGGAGACGATCCATGGCTGAGCTCAGCAAGAAGGACGAGGCCGCGGACGCGACTCCGAACGTCACCGAGGTCCACGAGGTCGACGCCGCGAGCGAGGCGGAGGCCGTAGCCGCCATCGAGGCGCCGGTCGAGCGCGGTGAGCCGATCCTGCAGGTGCGCAACCTGGTCAAGCACTTCCCGCTGACCCAGGGCATCCTGTTCAAGCGCCAGGTCGGCGCGGTCAAGGCCGTGGACGGGGTCTCCTTCGACCTCTACCAGGGCGAGACCCTCGGCATCGTCGGCGAGTCCGGCTGTGGCAAGTCCACGGTCGCCAAGCTGCTGATGAACCTGGAGAAGGCGACCGCGGGCGAGGTCTTCTACAAGGGCCAGGACATCACCCGGCTGTCCGGCCGCGCCCTGAAGGCCGTCCGCCGGAACATCCAGATGGTGTTCCAGGACCCGTACACCTCGCTGAACCCGCGCATGACGGTCGGCGACATCATCGGTGAGCCCTTCGACATCCACCCCGAGGTGGCCCCGAAGGGTGACCGGCGCCGCAAGGTGCAGGAGCTGCTCGATGTGGTCGGTCTGAACCCCGAGTACATCAACCGCTACCCGCACCAGTTCTCCGGCGGTCAGCGCCAGCGCATCGGCATCGCCCGAGGCCTCGCGCTCAACCCGGAGATCATCATCTGCGACGAGCCGGTCTCGGCCCTGGACGTCTCAGTCCAGGCGCAGGTCATCAACCTGATGGAGAAGCTGCAGGACGAGTTCAACCTCTCCTACGTCTTCATCGCGCACGACCTGTCGATCGTCCGGCACATCTCCGACCGGGTCGGCGTCATGTACCTCGGCAAGATGGCCGAGATCGGTACGGACACGCAGATCTACGACCACCCGACGCACCCCTACACCCAGGCGCTGCTGTCGGCGGTCCCGGTCCCGGACCCGGAGGCCCGCGAGGGCCGCGAGCGGATCATCCTCACGGGTGACGTCCCCTCGCCGGCCAACCCGCCATCGGGCTGCCGCTTCCGCACCCGGTGCTGGAAGGCGGAGGAGAAGTGCTCCACGGAGGTCCCGCTGCTGGCGATCCCCGAGCGCTTCCAGGGCCAGGACACCCCGGCCGCGCACGAGTCGGCGTGTCACTTCGCCGAGGAGAAGGACGTCGTCCACGCCGGATGACCGAGTTCTACGCGTGAGGCGCCCGGCCGATTCGGCCGGGCGCCTCACGCGTTTCTTCTTACGGGTGTCGTAAAGGTGCATACCGCCCGCACTCGGGTGATATTGGGGCTCTCGGTAGAGACCAGAGATCCTCGGGAGGCACCTGATGCGTGGAGCCACGCACGCCAAGTGGGCCGCACTGGCCGTTGCCGTCGCCCTCACGGTGACGGCATGCGGCGGCGGAGGCGACGGCGGAGGCGGTGGCGCCGACGGCATCGTGAGCTCCTCGTGGGGTGATCCGCAGAACCCGCTGGAACCCGGGAACACCAACGAGGTCCAGGGCGGCAAGGTCCTGTCCATGATCTTCCGGGGACTCAAGCAGTACGACCCGAAGACCGGCGAGGCGAAGAACATGCTCGCCGAGAGCATTGAGACGACCGACTCCACCAACTTCACCATCACGCTCAAGGACGGCTGGACCTTCTCCAACGGCGAGCAGGTCACCGCGCAGTCCTTCGTAGATGCCTGGAACTACGGCGCGTCGCTGAAGAACAATCAGAAGAACGCCTTCTTCTTCGGTCAGATCGAGGGCTACGACCAGGTCCACCCCGAGTCGGGCGAGCCGACCGCGGAGACCATGTCCGGTCTCAAGGTCGTCAACCCCAAGACGTTCACGGTCAAGCTCACCCAGAAGTTCTCCACCTGGCCGGACACCCTCGGCTACGTCGCCTTCGCCCCGCTGCCCCAGTCCTTCTTCGACGACCACGCGGCCTGGCTCGACAAGCCCGTCGGGAACGGCCCGTACACCGTCGCCTCGTACTCCAAGGGCTCGCAGATGGAACTGCAGCGCTGGGACGGCTACCCCGGCGACGACAAGGCGCAGAACGGCGGCGTGACCCTCAAGGTCTACACCGACAACAACACCGCCTACACCGATCTGACGGCCGGCAACCTCGACCTCGTGGACGACGTGCCCGCCTCCCAGCTCAAGAACGTCGAGGCGGACCTCGGCGACCGGTACATCAACGTCCCGGCCGGCATCATCCAGACCCTCGGCTTCCCGTTCTACGACCCGGCGTGGAACAAGCCGGGGCAGGAGAAGCTCCGGCAGGGCCTCTCCATGGCGATCAACCGCCAGCAGATCACCGACCAGATCTTCCAGAAGACCCGCACCCCGGCTGTCGACTGGACCTCCCCCGTCCTCGGCGAGGAGGGCGGCTTCAAGGACATCTGCGGCGACTTCTGCCAGTACAACGCCGAAGAGGCGAAGAAGCTGGTCGCCGAGGGCGGTGGCATCCCCGGCGGCACGATGACGATCACGTACAACGCCGACACCGGCTCCCACAAGGAGTGGGTGGACGCCGTCTGCAACTCCATCAACAACGCCCTCGGCAACAACCGGGCCTGCGTCGGCAACCCCATCGGCACCTTCGCCGACTTCCGCAGCCAGGTCAGCACGCAGAAGATGAAGGGCCCGTTCCGGGCCGGCTGGCAGATGGACTACCCGCTCATCCAGAACTTCCTGCAGCCGCTCTACTACACCAACGCCTCGTCGAACGACGGAAAGTACACCGACCCGGAGTTCGACAAGCTCGTCGACCAGGCCAACGCCGAGTCCGACATCGCCAAGGCCGTCGAGACCTTCCAGAGCGCCGAGGAGGTCCTCCGCGACGACATGGGCGCGATCCCGCTCTGGTACCAGAACGGCAGCGCGGGCTACTCCGAGCGCATCTCCAACGTGACCCTGAACCCCTTCAGCGTCCCCGTCTACGACCAGATCAAGGTCAACTGACGCAGCTCGTCGGCGTACGGCCCGGCCTGGCGATCACGCGCGAGCCGGGCCGTACGACGTCCCCACACCCCCGGAGCCCCTCATGGGTCGTTATGTGATCCGGCGTCTGCTGCAGATGATCCCGGTCTTCATCGGCGCCACCCTGCTGATCTTCCTGATGGTGAACGTGATGGGCGACCCCATCGCCGGCCTCTGCGGCGACCGCGCCTGCGACCCGGCGACCGCCGCCCAGCTGGAGAAGGAGTTCGGTCTCGACAAGCCGGTATGGCAGCAATACCTGATCTACATGGGCAACCTCTTCACCGGCGACTTCGGTACGGCCTTCAACGGCCAGCCGGTGACCGAGCTGATGGCAAGCGCCTTCCCCGTCACCATCAGGCTCACCATCGTCGCGATCCTCTTCGAGATCGTCATCGGCATCAGCCTCGGCGTGGTGACCGGCCTGCGCCGCGGCCGCCCCGTCGACACCACCGTGCTGGTGCTCACGCTCGTCGTGATCTCGATCCCGACGTTCGTCACCGGCCTGCTGCTCCAGCTGCTGCTGGGCGTGGAGTGGGGCTGGATCAAGCCCGCCGTCTCGCCCGAGGCCCCCTTCAACGAGCTGATCGTCCCCGGCCTCGTCCTCGCCTCCGTCTCCCTCGCCTACGTCACCCGGCTCACCCGGACCTCGATCGCCGAGAACAAGCGCGCCGACTACGTCCGCACCGCCGTCGCCAAGGGCCTCCCGCGCCGCCGGGTCATCTCCCGGCACCTGCTGCGCAACTCGCTCATCCCGGTGGTCACCTTCATCGGCGCCGACATCGGCGCGCTGATGGGGGGCGCCATCGTCACCGAGCGGATCTTCAACATCCATGGCGTCGGCTACCAGCTCTACCAGGGCATCGTCCGCCAGAGCACCCAGACCGTCGTCGGCTTCGTGACCGTCCTCGTCCTCGTCTTCCTGGTGGCCAACCTGCTCGTCGACCTCCTGTACGCCGTCCTTGACCCGAGGATTCGCTATGCCTGAGCAGCCCGCGCCGTTCGACGACGGCCGCGCCATCGACCACACGGGGGCGGGTGGCGCCACGGACCTCGCCATGGAAGAGGGCGAGTCGCTGGAGAAGACCCCGGGCGGGCCCCTGGGCACCGGCCCCACGGGCAAGCCCCGCTCCCTGTGGTCCGACGCCTGGCACGACCTGCGCCGCAACCCGGTCTTCATCATCTCCGGCCTGATCATCATCTTCCTGGTGGTCATCTCCATCTGGCCGTCCCTGATCGCCAGCGGAGACCCCCTCCAGTGCGACCTCTCCAAGGCGCAGGAGGGCTCCCAGCCCGGCCACCCCTTCGGCTTCAACGGCCAGGGCTGCGACGTCTACACCCGTACGGTCTACGGTGCCCGGACCTCCGTCAGCGTCGGCGTCCTCGCCACCCTCGGCGTCGCGATCCTCGGCTCCGTCCTCGGCGGCATCGCCGGCTTCTTCGGCGGCGGCTCGGACGCCGTCGTCTCCCGGATCACCGACGTCTTCTTCGCCATCCCCGTCGTGCTCGGCGGACTGGTCCTGCTGTCGGTCGTCACCAGCAGCACGATCTGGCCCGTCATCGGCTTCATGGTGCTGCTCGGCTGGCCACAGATCTCCCGCATCGCCCGCGGCTCGGTCATCACCGCCAAACAGAACGACTACGTGCAGGCCGCCCGGGCGCTCGGCGCCTCCAACTCCCGCATGCTGCTGCGCCACATCACGCCCAACGCCGTCGCGCCGGTCATCGTCGTGGCGACCATCGCCCTCGGTACGTACATCTCGCTCGAAGCGACCCTGTCCTACCTGGGCGTCGGGCTGAAGCCGCCGACCGTCTCCTGGGGCATCGACATCTCCTCGGCCTCGCAGTACATCCGCAACGCCCCGCACATGCTGCTCTGGCCGGCGGGCGCGCTCGCCATCACCGTGCTCGCGTTCATCATGCTCGGCGACGCGGTGCGCGACGCCCTCGACCCGAAGCTGAGGTAGCCGCCCATGCTGCTCGAAGTGAGCGATCTGCACGTGGAGTTCCACACCCGGGACGGAGTGGCGAAGGCGGTCAACGGGGTCAGCTACTCGGTCGACGCGGGTGAGACCCTGGCCGTGCTGGGTGAGTCCGGATCCGGAAAGTCCGTCACCGCCCAGGCCATCATGGGCATCCTCGACATCCCACCGGGGAAGATCACCGGCGGCGAGATCCTCTTCCAGGGCCAGGACCTGCTGAAGCTCAAGGAGGACGAGCGGCGCAAGGTGCGTGGCGCGAAGATGGCGATGATCTTCCAGGACGCGCTGTCCTCGCTCAACCCCGTCCTCAGCGTCGGGGACCAGCTCGGCGAGATGTTCCAGGTCCACCAGGGGATGTCCCGCAAGGACTCCCGGGCCAAGGCGGTCGAGCTGATGGACCGGGTCCGCATCCCGGCCGCCAAGGAGCGGGTGGGGCAGTATCCGCACCAGTTCTCGGGAGGCATGCGCCAGCGCATCATGATCGCGATGGCGCTCTCCCTCGAACCCGACCTGATCATCGCGGACGAGCCCACCACCGCCCTCGACGTCACCGTCCAGGCCCAGGTCATGGACCTCCTCGCCGAGCTCCAGCGCGAGCTCAACATGGGCCTGATCCTCATCACCCACGACCTCGGCGTCGTGGCCGACGTCGCCGACCGGATCGCCGTCATGTACGCGGGCCGGATCGTCGAGTCCGCCCCCGTCCACGAGATCTACAAGGCACCCGCGCACCCCTACACCCGGGGCCTGCTCGACTCGATCCCGCGCCTGGACCAGAAGGGCCAGGAGCTGTACGCGATCAAGGGCCTGCCCCCGAACCTGCTGGCCATCCCACCCGGTTGCGCCTTCAACCCGCGCTGCCCCCTGGCCAGGGACATGTGCCGCACGGACGAGCCGCCGTTGTACGAAGTGTCGGAGGAACGCCGCAGCGCGTGCCACTTCTGGCAGGAGGCCCTCCGTGGCTGAGCCGATCCTCGAGGTCCGGGACCTGTACAAGCACTACCCGCTGACCCAGGGCATCCTCTTCAAGAAGCACGTCGGCGCGGTCAAGGCCGTCGACGGTGTCGACTTCGACCTGACGGCGGGGGAGACCCTCGGCATCGTCGGCGAGTCCGGCTGCGGCAAGTCCACCGTGGCCAAGATGCTGGTCAACCTGGAGCGCCCGACCTCGGGGTCGATCCGCTACAAGGGCGACGACATCACCAAGCTGTCCGCCAAGGCCCTGCGCGCGGTCCGCCGCAACATCCAGATGGTCTTCCAGGACCCGTACACCTCGCTCAACCCGCGGATGACGGTCGGCGACATCATCGGGGAGCCGTACGAGATCCACCCCGAGGTCGCCCCGAAGGGGGACCGGCGGCGCAAGGTCCAGGACCTGCTGGACGTGGTCGGGCTCAACCCCGAGTACATCAACCGCTATCCGCACCAGTTCTCCGGCGGTCAGCGCCAGCGCATCGGCATCGCCCGCGGGCTGGCGCTCCAGCCCGAGATCATCGTCGCGGACGAACCGGTCTCGGCGCTCGACGTCTCCGTCCAGGCGCAGGTGGTGAACCTTCTGGCGAAGCTCCAGGACGAGTTCAGCCTTTCGTACGTCTTCATCGCCCACGACCTGTCGATCGTGCGGCACATCTCGGACCGGGTCGGCGTCATGTACCTCGGCCGGATCGTCGAGATCGGTACGGACGCGCAGATCTACGACCACCCCACGCACCCGTACACGCAGGCGCTGCTCTCCGCCGTCCCGGTGCCGGACCCGGACGCGCGGGAGCACCGCGAGCGCATCATCCTCACCGGGGACGTGCCCTCGCCGGCGAACATCCCGTCGGGCTGCCGCTTCCGCACCCGGTGCTGGAAGGCGCAGGAGCGCTGCGCGCTGGAGGTCCCCGAGCTGGCGGTCCCGGCGGTCTTCCGGCTGACGGACACCCCGGCGAAGCACGACTCCGCCTGTCACTTCGCGGAGGAGAAGCACGTGGTCCCGTCGGAGGACGAGCGCCCCGACGAGGGTTAACGCCGGGGCAACGCGGCCGACTTGGATCCGATATACGAACACGGCACGCTCGGCAGCGTACGGCCGTGCGGGTGCCGTAGGCCGGCCGGGAGGCACCAAGCATTCCGGTCGGCCGCTCGCTCCGCGGCTCGCTCGTCTCGGCGGCCGGCGGTCTCGGCGGTCCTGGCCGGCGCCTTGCCGGTCGAATATGCGGAACCGCTTGTTTCGGTGCGTGGTAGCGGTGAGTATCGGCACCGTGACTGTGACCCGACCGGCACGTCTCACCGGCGCCGCGCTGTGCGGTGCCCTCGCGCTCGTCATCGTCGTCTGGATCCTGCGGGACCTCGCGGCCTTCGGCTCGCCCGCCGGGCTCGCCTGGCACTGGGCCGGGGAGCACACGTTCCTGTCGCGCCGCCGGGCCGCCACCTCGCTGGTCGACCCCCTGCTGCTCGTCGCGTACGCCGCCACCGCCGTCGCCGCCCTGCGCTCCTCCCTCGCCGCGCCCGCGCTCGCCGCCACCGCGGCCGTCACGCTCGCGCTGCGGCTCCCCGGCCTCTGGGCGACCGGTGTCGACGCCCTCGTCACCACCCTCCTCACGCTCGTCCTCGCCGCCGGGCTCCTGGTCACCGCCGTCGCGGGCCGCCGTCCCGCCGAGACCCGCCGCGAGCTGCCGGCCCGCCCCCGCACGGGCCCGGCCGTCGCCGCCGGGGTCCTCTGCGCCGTGGCCGGGCTCGGCTGGGCCGCCCGGGAGGTGCACCGGGCGGCCGCGCTCCCTGTAGAGGCGACGGTCGACCGGTTCACCGGCGGCCGCTCGCTCCTCCTGCCCGCCCTCGCCGTCCCGCCGGCCTGGCTGAACCTGACGCTCGCCGCCCTGTTCCTCGCGGCCGCCGGCGTGGCCTTCGCCCGCGCCGTCCACGCTCGCCCCCTCGGCCTGCTCGCCGGGCTTCTCCTGACGGGCTGGGGGCTCTCCGGGGCCGCCGTCGCGTTACGGCTCGGGTGGGCCGAGCGGTTCGCCGCACCGGACGACGACGGCCGGCTCACCCTCGCCACCTCGGCGTACGCGCTCCTCGCCGGAGCCGCCGTCCTCGTCCTGCTCTCCCTGCGCGGCGCACCCCGCCCCGCACTCCGCCGCCCGGTCGCCGCGCTGCCGCCCGCCCCGCCGCACCCCCGCCCGCCCGGCTGGTGAGCTACCGGTCCAGGCCGAGCGCCCGCTTCAGGAAGTCCACCTGAAGGAGCAGCATGTTCTCCGCCACCTGCTCCTGCGGCGTCATATGGGTCACGCCCGTCAGCGGCAGCACCTCATGGGGCCGCCCCGCGGCGAGCAGCGCCGAGGAGAGCCGGAGCGTATGGGCCATCACCACATTGTCGTCCGCCAGACCATGGATGATCATCATCGGCCGCGCCGGCTCCTCGGGCGCCGCCAGACCGTCGTCGGTGACCAGCGAGTTCGCCGCGTACACCTCCGGACTGTCTTGTGGCGTCCCGAGATAGCGCTCGGTGTAGTGGGTGTCGTACAGCCGGAAGTCCGTCACCGGCGCCCCCGCGATCGCCGCGTGGAAGACGTCGGGCCGCCGCAGCACCCCAAGCGCCGCGAGATAGCCGCCGTACGACCAGCCCCGGATCGCCACCCGCCCCAGGTCGAGCGGGAAGTCCTTGGCGAGCGCGTGCAGCGCCTCGATCTGGTCGTCCAGCGTCGGCGTCAGATCGTTCTTGATCGCCTTCTCCCAGCCGGGCGACCGGCCCGGCGCACCCCGCCCGTCCGCCACGATCACGGCGAAGCCCTGGTCGGCGAACCACTTTGACGTCAGATGCGGATTGTGGGCGGCGACCACCCGCTGCCCGTGCGGACCGCCGTACGGATCCATCAGTACGGGAAGCGGCCCGTCACCTTCCGCGTAGCCGGAGGGGAGCAGGACGGCGCACGGAATCCGCCGTGCGCCCCCCTCCACGAGTCGCACGCCCGCGGTGAGCGCCGGAGTCTCCGCGTACGAGGTGATCACCGCCACCTGCGCTCCGTCCCGCAGCACCCGCGCCACGCTCCCCGGCGCGTCCGGCCGCGCCGAGACCAGCACCGTCACCGCGCCGCAGCGCACCGCCGAGTGCACCCCGACACCCTCCGAGACCCGCTCCACCCCCCGCTCGTCGACCCGGTACACATGGATCTCCCCGGTCTCCGGCTCCGCCCGCTCCTCACCGGCCGAGGCCGAGACCAGGACGTCGTTCTCCCCGACGTCCAGGACCCCGCGCAGGTGGAGCGCCCCACCGGTGAGCGCCCGGTCCCCGACCGCCAGAACCCGCGCCCCGCCCTCGTCGGCGATCCGCACCAGCCGCCCGCCCGGAGCCCACGCCGGCACCCCCGGCAGCAGCTCCAGCCACACCGGGTCCTCGTCCGCGTGGACCGTCCGCGTCGCCCCGGTCGTCACGTCCACCGCCAGGTGCAGCTGGGTGCGCTGGTCGCGCGCCTGGACGAGCAGCAGCGGGGCCCCGTCCGCCGACCAGTGCACGCGGGCCAGATACGGATACCGCTCGCGATCCCACGCGACCTCCGTACGCTCCCCGGCCAGGTCCACCACGTAGAGCCGGACCTCCGCGTTCGCCGTCCCCGCCGCCGGATACGGCACCACCTGCGGCTCCCGGTCGGGGTGCGCCGGATCGGCGATCCACCACCGCCGCACCGACCGGTCGTCCGCGCGGGCCACAAGGAGCCGGTCCGACTCCGGCGACCACCAGAAGCCCCGGTACCTGCCCATCTCCTCCGCGGCGATGAACTCCGCCAGCCCGTACGTCGTGTGCGCGTCCTCCGGCTCCACGAGCGCCCGGTCGCCCTGCCCGTCCGCGCCCGTCACCCGCAGCGCGCCGCCTGCCACATAGGCGATGCGCCGCCCGTCGGGCGACGGACGCGGGTCCACCACCGGGCCCGGCACCCGGAGTTCCTCCGCCGTCCCCGCCCGCAGCTCCGCCGCGAACAGCCGCCCCGAGAGCGCGAACGCGGCCAGCTCCACGGCCGCGTCCACCGCGTACGCCACGATCCCGCCCGAACCCTCACGGCTCCGCTCCCGCCGAGCCCGCTCCTCCGCCGACAACTCCTCGGCCGCGCCCGCGAGCAGCGCCTCCGGATCCGCCGCCGACCGCTCCCGCGGCTCGCCCGTGAGATCGAGCACCCACAGCGCGTGCGAGCGGTCCGTTCCGGACGACGAGCGCACGAACACGACGCGTTCACCGTCCGGAGAGACCGTGAACGCACGGGGAACGCCCAGGGTGAAGCGCTGGGTCCGGGCGTACTGACGAGGGAACGAGAGCGGGAACGACGGCAGTTGCGTGGAGGTCATGCGACCGAAACTAGCGCTGTGCGCCCCCTCTGTGCCTCCGTACACCATCAATGCGGTGCCACACATAGTTATGATCCGTAGCGCTAGGTGGGTAGGGGTCACCTGACATCTGGCACATGCTCGCCGAACTGACCGTCCGAATATCCGACCGAAGAAGTGTGGAGGTGAACCGCCGTGGCACTCTCGATTTCGGCGGTGGTGCTGCTGGCGATCGTCGTCTTCCTGCTGATCCGGAAATCCGGGCTGAAGGCTGGACATGCGGCGGTCTGCGCGCTCCTGGGGTTCTACCTGGCGAGCTCGTCCATCGCCCCGTCCATCAGCACGCTCACCACCAATGTGGCGGGCATGATCGGCGGCCTCAAGTTCTGAGCTGCGTGCCCGGGAGTGCCCGGGCGTGCCCGGGGGTGCCCGGCGGATCACGGCCGGGGCCCCGATCCGTGGCCCCGCCTCGTAGGGTGGGGCCATGACGGTTCTCCCAGCCCGTCGTCTGCTCCTGGTGCACGCGCACCCCGACGACGAGTCGATCAACAACGGCGCCACCATGGCCAGGTACGCGGCCGAGGGTGCCCAGGTCACGCTCGTGACCTGCACACTCGGCGAGGAGGGCGAGGTCATCCCGCCCGAGCTCGCCCACCTCGCACCCGACCGGGAGGACCGGCTCGGCGCCCATCGCGTCGGCGAGCTCGCCGACGCGATGAAGGAGCTGGGCGTCACCGACCACCGCTTCCTCGGCGGCCCCGGCCGTTTTCGCGACTCCGGGATGATGGGCGTCGAGCAGAACCGGCGCGCGAACGCCTTCTGGAACACGGACGTCGACACCGCCGCCCCGTACCTCGTCGAGATCGTCCGCGAGACCCGCCCGCAGGTCCTCGTCACCTACGACCCCGACGGCGGCTACGGCCACCCCGACCACATCCAGGCCCACCGCGTCGCCATGCGCGCCGCCGAGCTGGCCGCGGACGCCACGTACCGCCCGGACCTCGGGCCCGCCCACGCGATCGCGAAGGTCTACTGGAACCGGGTTCCGCGCCCGGTCGCCGAGGCCGCCTTCGCCCGGCTCCACGCCGAGGGCGCCGGCTTCCCCGGCGTCGCGGACATCGACGACGTACCGGGTGTCGTCGACGACTCCCTCGTCACCGCCGAGATCGCCGGCGACACCGCCTGGACGGCCCGGAAGACCGCCGCGATGCGGGCCCATGCCACCCAAATCGCCGTCGAAGGGCCCTTCTTCGCGCTCTCCAACGACCTGGGGCAGCCGATCCTCACCACGGAGTACTACCAGTTGGTGCGGGGTACGCCGGGCGCACCGGCGGGCGTGCGCGAGACCGACCTCTTCGCGGGCGTGGGTGAGTCCACGTGAATCTCCGGATCGTCTGGTACGTCGTGTTCCTCGTCCTCGGAGCGCTCGTCGGCATCGCCGGCTCGATCGCCCAACCGGCCTGGTTCCCCGGCGGGTTGATCCTCGCCCTGCTCGCCACCGCCGGAGTCTTCTACGGCGGGCTGCGGGCCACCGACACCCAGCTCGGCATCGTGGCCCCCGCCGTCGGCTGGCTCGTCGCCGTGGTGCTGCTCAGCGTCGGACGCCCGGAGGGCGACGGGGTCTTCGGCGGCGGAGTCTCGGAGATGATCTATCTTCTCGGAGGCATGGCGGTCGCTGTGATGTGTGCCACGGTGGCACGGCTTCCTCGACCGACCCCGTGAACAGGGTGACTTGGGGGGAGCTTCGGTGAAGGGGTGTCCCGACTTCGGCCGGAATGCCCTGTACTGGATCCCCTGCGATCGGGTGCGATTCGGCGACGGCCAGTATGGTGGTGCGCGCCGCCGAGCCGCCCGGGTACACGAGCACCAGCAAGAGCGGGCGGTGGAGCCAACCGGGAGAACCTGCTTTGAGTCGTGAAACTGGTCGAGAGACTGACAGTTCGTCCTCCGGCGCCCAGGGGCGCGGTGGAGCCGCGTACCCGTCGGGTACACCGCCGTACGGATCCCGTCAGTATCCGTCGCTCCACCCCACGCAGGACGGATCCGACGAGACGGCCGGTGCCGCCGGCGCGCCTTCCGCTCCTCCGCTGCCGGAAGAGCCGAAGACCGAGACCACGCTGACCACGCGGATCCGGATCAACATCCCGGGTTCGCGGCCCATCCCGCCCGTCGTGGTCCGCAAGCCGGTCGACAACACAACCTCGGCGCCCGCGAGCGCTCCGGCCGCCGAGAAGGCACCGGCCCCCGCGCCGGAAGCCCCCGCCCCGGCTCCCGCCCCCGCGCCCGCTCCCGCCCAGGCCGAGGCGCCCCAGGCGGAGGAGAAGACCAGCGACTGGTTCGCCCCCCGCAAGGCGGCGGCGCCCGCGGCTCCCGCCGCGCCCACCGCTCCGACACCCCCGGCCGCTCCGGCCGGGACGTCCGGACCGGCCGATCCGTCGGAGCGGGGGTCCGGCTCCGGTGCTCCCGGCTCCCGCACGTCCGGCCCCGGCGCGTCCGGCCCGGGGCGTACGCCTCCCGGGGGCGCACGGCCTCCGGCCCCGGGCGCCGGCCCGAACCGCGGTTCGGGTTTCGCCGGTCCCGCGACCGGTGGCATCCCACGCGTCGGTGGCGCGTCGATCTCGGCCACGCCCGCGTCCGGTACGCCCATGTTCCTCGCGACCCCGCCCCAGGACGAGGCCGCGTACGGCCCCGGTGGCGCGCCCTACGCCCAGGGCGGCCCGCAGGCGCCGACCGGCCCGACCACGGGCCCTGTCACGGGCAGCAGCCCGATCGGCGGCAGCCCGATGGGCGCGGGCCCGCTCGACGGTGGCCCGCTGGGCGGTGGTCCGACGGGCGGCGCTCCGATGGGCGGCGCTCCGATGGGCGGTGACCCCTTCCCGGGCGGTCCGCGGATCTCCGACGACACCGCCGTGCTGACGCCGCAGAAGCCCGGCCCGGTCACCCCGCCCCCCGGCCCCGCCGGCCATGTCTCCGGGGACACGCTCACCAGTGGCATCCCGGTCGTCCCCTCGGGCCCCGACCTCACGCCCCGCCTTCCGGACCACGGGTTCTCATCCCCGGAGTTCGTCGGCGGCGCCCCGGCCCCGACCGCGCCCCGCCCCGCCCCCGCGCCCTCGTCGTCCTCCTCGGGCGGACGCTCCGCCCCGGCGAAGAAGGGCCGCTCCAAGCTGGTCCTCGTCGGTGTCGGCGTCTTCGGCCTGGCCGGTGTCGCCTACGGCGCCGGGCTGCTCCTCAACCACTCCGACGTCCCCAAGGGCACGACCGTCCTCGGCGTCGACATCGGCGGCGGCACGAAGGAGGAGGCGGTCAACAAGCTGGAGGCCGCCCTCGGCAAGCGCGCCCACGCCCCGCTCAAGCTCCACGTCGGCGGCAAGGACGTCGAGCTCGCCCCGGACAAGGCCGGCCTCTCCCTGGACAGCCAGGAGACCGTCCGCGCCGCCGCGGGCAGCGACTACAACCCCGTCTCCGTGATCGGCTCCCTCTTTGGCGGCGAGCGCGTCGCCGAGCCGAAGCTGCCGGTCGACGAGGAGAAGCTGGCCGTCGCCCTGACCGACGTCGCCGGCGCCTCCGGCTCGGCCACCGAGGGCACGATCAGGTTCTCCCCGGGCAAGGTCACCGCCGTGGAGGGCAAGCCGGGCATGGGCCTGGACGTCGGACGCTCGATGATCTTCGTCAAGGACGCCTTCCGCGCCCAGGTGGAGACGGGCCAGTCGAAGCCCGTCGAGCTCCCGGTCGTCACCCGCCAGCCCACGATCACCAAGGCGGAGCTGGACCGGGCCATGCGCGAGTTCGCCAAGCCCGCCATGTCCGACGTGATCCTGATCAAGGCGGGCTCGAAGGAGATCAAGTTCGGCCCTGCGCGGTCGCTGCCGCAGATCCTCTCCATGAAGGCCGTCAACGGCCGGCTGGTGGAGGTCTACGACAAGAAGGCGATCGACCGGCTCCTCGACGGCGTCTTCGACGGCATCATGATCACCAAGGCCGACGGCAAGAAGCACCAGGTCTCCGCCGACGACGTCGCGTTCGTCATGCGCGACGCGCTGATGGGCAGGACTACGGCCGAGCGGACCAAGACCATCGACCTGACGGGCCAGGGCTGATCACCGCCCCGTAACCCACAGAGCGACAGCGCGAGAAGCGCACACGGACGCCCGTCCCACCGGTCACGACCGGCGGGACGGGCGTTTCGGCGTGTGTCAGTCCCTGCGGTACTGCGCCGGCGAGTTCTTCGTCGCCGGGTCCTCGTACGAGCCCGCCTTCCCGCGGTCCACATGGAACGTCGTCAGCGTGGAGACGGGCGAGGCCGGGTCACGCCGGTCGTCGATCACCCGCATGTGGGCGCTGAAACGCTCCGGCGTGACCTCGTAGACGTCGTAGCCGTAGCGGTTGCCCTCGAAGTACTTCAGGTGCGGGTTGCCCGCGCCCATGACCGGACCATTCGTGGCGTTCCAGCTCGCCGAGTACGCCCCCGAGGTCACCGAGTGCGCCGTGAACTCCGTACCGATGACCGGCGACGAGACGTCGTCGAAGTCCGGCCGGATGTCGTCGACGAACGCCGAGTGCCAGTCGCCCGTGATGACGACCAGGTCCTCCATGCCGGTGCTGTGCACATGGCCGAGGACCTCCTTGCGCTCGGTGCGGAAGCCGTCCCACTGGTCGGTGAACATGTACGAGCCGCCGGGACGGCTCCGCAGCTGGCTGAGCATGATCGAGTTCGCCCAGACGTGCCAGGTGTCCGGAGCCTGGTCGATGTTCCGCTTCAGCCACCCCTTCTGCCCGGCGCCCAGGATCGTCCCGTCGGCGAGGTTCTGCGCCGAGCGGTACGAGCGCAGGTCGAGGACGGTCAGCTCCAGCAGGTCGCCCCAGCGGCGCACCCGGTGGATCTCGGGGTCGGGCAGCGCGGTGGCGGTCCCGGCGCCGCCGTCGCGGTGCGGCATGTTCTCGTACCAGGCCTGGTACGCGGCCGCCCGCCGCTGCATGAACGGCGCGCCCCCGCCCGTACCGGAGTAGTCGTTGACGACCTCGTGGTCGTCCCACGTCAGGAACCAGGGGTGCGCGGCGTGCGCCTCGCGCAGGGAGGCGTCGCCCTTGTAGAGCGCGTGGCGACGGCGGTAGTCGGCGACCGTGAAGATCCCCGGGCCCTCGTGGTCGCGGACATGGTCGGCCGGGACTCCGCCGACCTGACCGTGCTCGTAGATGTAGTCGCCGAGGTGGACGACGAAGTCGACGTTCTCGCGCGCGATGCCCCGGTGGGCCGCGTAGAAGCCGTCGTGGAACGCCTGGCAGTTGGCGGCGGCGAACCGGACGGACGAGACACGGCCGACGGGCGCGGTCTTCGTGCGGCCGATCCGGCTCCGCTTGCCCAGCGCCGTGAAGGCGTACCAGTAGCGGGTGTTCGGGCGCAGCCCCGAGACCGGGACGTGCACGCTGTGGCCGAGCGTGGCGGAGGCGGGCACGGTGCCCTCCGCGACGACGCGCTTCAGCTGGGCGTCCGTGGCGACGACCCACTGGACCTCGACGATCTCGGACAGCTTCTGCTCGGCCGCCAGCGGCTCGGGGGCGAGCCGGGTCCACAGCAGGACGCTGTTCGGCTGCGGGTCGCCGGACGCGACGCCGAGGGTGAAGGGCGCCGGGTCGTAGTCGGCGCCGAGCGCCTGGGCGGCCTCGAGGGCCTGCGCGGGCGAGAGCCCCGCGGCCAGCGGCCAGACGAGGTTCAGGGCACCGGCGGCTCCGGCGGCCTTGAGCAGATCGCGTCGGTTGAGCCTGGTCACTTGCGTCCCCCCGTGGCGTGCAGCGTGAGCGATATCGAGTCGGCGTAACCGTCGTTGGACGTCCCGCCGCCGCTGCGGGTGAAGACCAGCAGCACACGCGCGGAGCGCGCCGTGCGCGGCACCTGCGCGGTCGCCGTGCGCTCCAGGAGCGCGGTACGGGACAGCCGCTCGGCGGCCGTCACGGGGCCGAGCACGGACAGGGCGACCGGGGTCCCCTGGGCGTTCCGGAACTCCACGGACAGCCGCGCGCCGTCCTCCTGCGTGGCGTAGCCGCCCAGCCAGCCGGCGAGCGTGTACCGGACCCGCCCGGCGTCGATGTGCCGCCACCCCGTGGTGCCCGTCCTCGGCAGGTCGATGTCCTGGACGAGAGCCGTGCGCGGGCTGTTGCCGCCGGAGAAGAACCGCGTGCCACGGGCGGCGGGACCGGGGTCCGCGGGCCCCGGGTAGCCGTTGCCCAGGCTGTACGCGATGAGCGCGGGCGCTCCTTCCCGCACGTCCCAGCCGGTCACACCGGTGACCGGGTCGGCGGACCCGCCGGGCCCGCTCTCCGCGTCTCCGTTGACTACGAGATTCACTCGAGCCTCCTCGATCAAGCGCTGTTCGTCGGTCACATGACGCGTGTATCGCAGCAGTCGGGAGTGAACTCTCGACGTCCGACCGGGGAACGGCGACCGGGAGTTGTACAGACAACTCCCGGGTAGGGAGGGGTGATTGTCGCACCGATACCGACTGCGCGAGAGAATGTGTGTATGACCGACGATCAGAATCCCGAATCGGCAGCGGCCGCGGCCGCGGAGCCCACGCCTCGCTGCAAGGAGCCCGGACCGGACAGCTGGGACCTCTTCCTTCAGGGCAACTTCTTCTGCGAGCTGCCTCGCGGCCACGACGGACTGCACTTCGAGACGGGTGCACCCCGCAAATGGTGGGCCGGCGAGTAGGCAGGAAGTCGCCCACGTGTACGCCCTACAGGCGCCGTCGGAGGGCCGCGCGGGCCAGGGAAGGGCCGGTCTGTGCGGTGGTGGTGGGGGAGACGGAGGAGGCCGCGGAAGGCTGGCGGCAGCCCCCGCAATGGTCCTCGTCGGCCAATGGCCGGAACAGGTACGGCTGTACGTGAAGCCCGCTCTCGCACTCGCGGAGGCCCGTGACCCTCGGCGGCGGTGGAGGCGGGGCGACCGGCGGCACCTCGCGCAGGATGTACCGCAGCAGCCCGCCGGGACGGTGGATGGGACTGCCCCTGCCCGGCAGGCAGCGGGCGATGGCGTCCCGTACGGCGTCGGCCATGTGTCCCGCCTCCAGCCAGCGGGCGGTGAGGCCCGTCAACTCCGGGAGCATGGCGCGCGGGACGCGCAGCCGGGGGTCGAGGGCGGGCAGGTCGTCGACGAGGCGCCGGGCGTCGGGAGCCGCGGGCACCTCCGCCGCCTCGGGCGGGGGAGGGGTGGAGGTGTTCTCCCCGGATGTTCCTTCAGGATGACGGCCGACGGCCCGACCGGTCGGCTCACCGGCGGCCGGACGGGTGTCCGTCGGAGGGCCGGAGCGCACCGCTGACGCCTCGGCCGGGCTCAGCGGGACGTTGGAGACGAGCTGCCGGGTGGCCCAGAGCCCCCGTGCGCTCTGCTCACGCCACTCGTGCAGATAGCCGGCGGACTTCAACTGCCCCTTGGCGCGGAGGAAGGCGACCTTGCGGATGCCCGCCCGTTCGGCGGTCTTGGAGAGCGGCTCGTTGACGCCGTCGGGGAGGGAGAGCTGCCAGCACAGGAGCCGTACGGCGTCGGAATTGAGATCGGGGTGGCGCAGGATCTCGTGGGGGATCTGACTGAAGCGCCGAGTGGGCGCGTTAGCATGACGAAGCATTCCGGGTGCTCCCTTAAGCACTCGAAGTGAAGGCCCTCGGTGCTGGCTGCAACCAGCTCGGGGGCCGCTTTTGTGCTCACCGTACCGCAAGCTCCGTGTTCGCCTGATCACTCGATGTGACGACGCAGCGGTCACATCGGCAGGGCGGAAAGCGCAGAACCGATTCGACCGGCACGTCTCCTCTCCGGGGCGTGTACGTCCGCGTCGCGGACCAGGTCCGGCCGCCGTCGCGCGAGACGCGCAGCCGCATCACCACTCGCCGCCGTACCGCTGCCGCTTCGTGCGCAGCCAGTCCTGGATCTCCCGCGTCTCGCGGGGCGTGGCGGGCCGGAGGTCGGAGGCGCGGATCGTGGCCACGAAGTGCACGAACCGCACACGCCGGTGGACTCCGTCCACGCCGATGACCTTGCCGGGGCCGTAGACGTCGGTTCCGGTATGGGCGACGAAGGCGCCGGGACCGTGGGGGGTTTGCATTGCGTGCGAGCCCTTTCGCTCTGTGTGTTGTTCCGGTCACACAGTGGCGTGGATCACGTTACGCTCGACAGGGGTTCGCATGTGACAACGCAACCAGCACATCGGGGAGTTGGCGGTGGCGATCGAGGACAACCCGGAGTCCCGTAGAAAATACGGTGAAGAGCTGAAACGCCGAAGGGAATCGGCGGGGCTCACCCAGGAGCGTCTGAGCGAACTGACCATCATCTCGCGCACCCACTTGGCACACATGGAAGCGGGCCGCCGCCGCCCGGACGTGGCGGACGCGCGGCGCTTGGACCAGGTGCTGAACACGGGGGACGACTTCTTCGAACGATTCCTGCCGATGCTGGACGGCAAGAAGGTGGCGGAGCACTTCGAGGAGGCGCTGGAGTTCGAGGGCCAGGCCATCGTGATTCGGGAGTACGCCCCGAAGCTGGTGCCGGGGCTTCTCCAGACAGAGGTGTACGCGCGGGCGGTCCTTGGTTCGGGGCACCCGCCGAAGAGCGACGCCGCACGTGACAAGCTCCTTGTCACAAGGCTGGAGCGGGCCCGGATTCTGGAGAATTTCGACTCCCCGGTGGTGTGGGTGCTCATGGATGAGGCCGTGCTGAGGCAACACATCGGCGGTCCGGCAGTGATGTGCGAACAGCTGCGTCACATCGTGAGACTGGGGGAGAGCCGCCGCATCCGTGTGCACGTCCTCCCGTTCACGGTGGGCGCGCATGCGATGTTGGAGGGCTTCGTCTCCCTCATGTGGTTCTCGGACCTTCCGCCGATCGCATACGTCGAGGGCCTCAAGTCCGGCCGTGTTTGGGAGACTCCGTCCGTGGTCCGGGAGTGTCAGGAGGTCTACGATCATGCCCTGGGTGACGCGCTCTCCCATAGCGAGTCGCTGGCTCTGATCAGGTCCGTCGCGGAGGAGTACGAGCATGCAGCACGCACCGACCAGCATCCCTGACGCATCGGTCCTCCCCGGCTGGCGGAAGTCGTCCTACAGCGGTGGCAGCAGCGGCGAGTGCCTCGAAGTCAGCGACGCCTGGCGGAAGTCCTCCTACAGCGGTGGTAGCAGCGGCGACTGCCTCGAAGTCAACGACGCCGCCTGCGTCGCCCACGTCCCCGTCCGGGACAGCAAGAACCCCACCGGTCCCGCGCTCCTCTTCCCCGCGACCGCCTGGGCGGCGTTCGTCGACGGGGTGAGGGGGTCACGCGGGCATCGCTGAGACGGCGGCCCTGGCGATCCGCACCGCCTCCTCATCGCAGGTCGAGTTGGGGTGCCGGTCGCCGGTCAGCATGACCCAGACGACGAGGTTGCCGTCACGGACGTTCAAGGAGCAGTTCCAGCCGTGTTGGTACGAGTCCCAGGAGGCCTCGTCGCCGACGCCGAGGTTGGGCGCGGGTGTCTCCGTCTCCTGGTCGAACGTCTCGTCCTGGCGCTCCGTACCGTTCCCGTCCGCGCTGGTCGTCCGTATCAGGGTCCAGCGGACGACCGCGTCCGGGGTGTCCCCCGGGTACAGCTCCGTCTTCTTTGCGTACCAGGAGCAGCGGGTCACGTAGACGGGGCTGTTCTCGACGCTGCTGTCCTGGTCCGTGCGCCGGGCCGGCAGGGGGAGGGTGGGGGCCGCGTCGGCGCAGGCCGGCAGCTTCGTGTACTTGTCCGCCGGACTCTTCGCGGCGCCGCCTGTGCCGCCGCCCTTGCGGTCGTCCTCCTGGAGCGCGAGGTACGTGCCGACTCCCGCGCCCGCCAGGGCGACCGCGCCCGCGGCGACGAGGGCAACGAGCCTGCCGCGTCTGCGCGGCGCGCGGGTGGGGAGGGCTGGTTCCCGAGCGGGGGCGGTCGCCGTGACGGTCTCGGCGTCCGGGGCGGGTGCAGGGTCCTCGGCGGTGTCGTCGCTGCCCTCGTCGCCGCTCAACAGAGCCTCCAGGCGGCCTTTCTGCTCGGCGATCAGCCCGTGGACGGCGGGCGGCCACGGCCGGGTCGCAGGGGACACGGGACCGAGCAGCTTGCGGAGTTCGGCGACGGTCGGGCGGCTCGACGGGTCCTTGGCGAGGCAGCGGGCGACGGCCCCGCGCAGATCCTTCGGTACGCCGCCGAGGTCGGGCTTGGCGTGGACCACGTTGAAGAGGGTCATGAGGGTCGAGTCGGCGGCGAACGGCGCGCGGCCGGTCGCGGCGAAGGCGAGGACCGAGCCGAGCGAGAACACGTCGCTCGCCGCGGTGAGGTCCTTGGTCTCGGCCTGCTCGGGCGACATGAACGGCGGCGAGCCGATCACCCAGCCGGTCTGGGTCAGTGCGGTCGCCGTCTCCGGCTCGGCGGCACGGGCGATGCCGAAGTCGATGACACGGACGCCGTCCTCGGCGAGCAGGACGTTCTCCGGCTTGAGGTCGCGGTGGATGAGGCCCACGCGGTGGATCTCCTCAAGTGCCGTCACCAGGCCCACCGCCAGTCGGCGTACGGTCTCGGTGGGCAGCGGCCCGGTGGCCTTCACGGCCGCGCCGAGCGAGGGGCCGGGCACGAACACCGAGGCGAGCCACGGCAGCTCGGCGTCCGCGTCGGCGTCCATGACGGCGGCCGTATAGGCGCCCGAGACCTTGCGGGAGGCGGTGACCTCGCGCCGGAAGCGGCTGCGGAAGCCGTCCTCGGCGGCGAACCGCCGGTGCACCTGCTTCACGGCGGCGAGGCGGCCGTCGGGTGCGGCACCCAGGAACACGCGGCCCATGCCGCCGCTGCCCAACTCGGTGAGCAGCTGGTACGGCCCGGCCATGGTCGGCATGGACGCGTCGAGCGGCTTCATGCCGGCTCCCCCCTCGGTTCCCCCTTGAACGCGCAAGATCCTATGACCGTCGGGGTTCGGGAGGGGGCGCCTACGCGGTTTCGGGACCGTCGAGGAAACGGAGCAGCACGTCGGCCTCCGCGCGGAGTCGGGCGGCCCGCTCCGCGTGGGCGGGCGCGGTCAACTGCTCGGCGGCCTCAAGGCGCTCGGTGGCCTCGGCGCGTACGACCTCCACCACGGTGTGCTCGCTCAGCTCCTGCCGTACGGCCTCGGTGGCACCGACACCGGCGGGCGAGGCCTCCAGGGCGGTGCCACGGAGCTGGTCCTCGGTCAGGGGCACCGCCTCGGCGTTGTCCAGCGCGGCGAGCGTGGAGCGCAGGGCGCTCACGGCGGCCTTGTCGCGGGCGCGCATGGCGACGGGCAGGGCTTCACGCATACGGAGACGTACAGACATGCCGGCGACCCTATGCGCGCGCCCGGCCGCCCACAACGCGATATGCGGCGCCGGAGAAGTCTTCACCACGTCCGGTGCACGGTCGCCTTTCCACCGGTCACCAGGCTCGCCGGCGGAACGTCGTCCGCCACGACCGCGCCGGCGGCGATCACGGCATCACGGCCGATGCTGACGCCGGGCAGGATCGTGGCACCGGCACCGATCCACACGTTCTCCGCCACGTCGATGGGTGCGCCGGTGAGGTACAGCCGCCGCTCCTCGGGATCGACCGGGTGACCGCTGGTGATGAACGTGACCTTCGGACCGACCATCACCCGCTCGCCGAGCCGGATGCCGGCGTAGTCCAGGAACGTGCAGTTCTGGTTGATGAAGACGCGCTCGGCGAGGTCGAGATGCAGGCCGTGGTCGGTGTAGAAGGGCGGATAGATCGTGACTCTCGGAGGCAGCGGCTTGCCGAGGATCTGTTCGAACAGCTCCGCCTTGCCCGCCTCGTCCTCGAACGGCAGGACGTTCAGGCGGGAGGTGAGCTCGGTGACCCGCAGGACCCTGTCGGCCATGGCCTGGAACTCAGCGCTGTGAATGCGCATGAGACGGTCGCTGGACATGCCGCGATCCTTTCACGACACCTGACGTCGTCCAGAAGTCGTCGTCCCGACGTACCGAGGGGCGGCCTTGCGTCTCCCCCAAGGGGAGGTCCCAGAGTGGTCCGCATGGACGGCGACACGCTCTTCTCGATCGGTGAACTGGCGCGGCGGACCGGTGTGACGGTCAAGGCCGTGCGGTTCTACTCCGACGAGGGGATCGTGCCGCCCCTCGACCGCACCCCCGCCGGTCACCGCGTCTACGGCACCGACGCCGTCGCGCGCCTCGGACTCGTACGGACGCTGCGCGAGCTCGGGCTCGGGCTTCCCGCCATCCGGAAGGTCGTGGACCGGGAGGCCTCGCTCGCCGAGGTGGCCGCCGCGCACGCGGAGGCGCTCGACGTGCAGATCCGCACGCTGAGGCTGCGGCGCGTGGTACTGACGGCGGTGGCCGGGCGGGGATCGACCCCGGAGGAGCTGGACCTTATGCACAAGCTGGCGCGACTGTCCGCCGCAGAACGCGACCGTCTGATCACGGAGTTCCTCGACGCCGCCTACCGCGGCCTCGACCCGGGCGTCGTCCGCTCGGTGACGCCCGTTCTGCCCGACGACCCCGACGACGCGCAGGTCGCCGCGTGGGTGGAGCTCGCGGAACTGACGCAGGACCCGGGGTTCGTGGCCGACACGCGGCGGCTGGTCGAACGGTTCGCCGCCGCCCGGGACGGGGGCCTGGCGCCTCCGCGCCCCCACATCGTGGCCGTGGTCCGCGCGACGGCCGACCTCACGCTCGACCCCGCCTCGCCGGAGGCCCAATCGATCGTCGACCACGTCACCGCCCACCCGGCCTGCCCGGACGACCTCCCCGCGTACCTGAAGGCCGCGATCGCCCCGCGCCACACCCGCTACCTCCAGCTCCTGTCCCGGATCAACGCCTGGCCACCCCCGGAGCCGGCGACCCCGGCCGTCGACTGGTTCCTGCGGGCGTTGTCGGTGCGGCACGGTTCAATCGGGCCATGAGTGAGACGACGCAGGCGTACGCCGAGCTCGGAGCGGTGACGGCACCCTCCGGGGCACTGGTCCTGGGCAAGGGCGGCTGGATCGACTGGTGGCCCCAGGTGGGCCGGCCGCTCTCCGAGCGCGCCCGGGAAGCCGCCGCGCGCGGCGGCGGCCATCTGTACGGCCCTGAGGGCGGCGAGCCCAGCTTGTGGGAGGGCGAGGCCATCGTCGTGCCGGCGGCGCAGGGCCGGCCCCTGGCGATACGGGCGCAGACCTCCCCCTCGCCCTTCGACGGCGAACCGACGATCTCCGTCCTGGAGGTGGACCTCGGTCTTCCCTGGGCGGAAGGGCGGAGTGACGCACCGGTGGTCCTCGGCGACCTGCCCGTCGACCGCTGTGGCATGGTCCTCGGCGACGCGTGCGCCCTGGACTCCTTCGTCGGCACGGAAGGAGAGAGTCTCGACGGTCTTGCCGACCTCACGTACTGGGGGCGGTACGAGAAGGAGGTGGCCGCCGAGTTCGGTGGCGAGCGCATCCCGCAGACCTCCTGGGGCCACGGGCCGTTCGGCTGGCTCGACCTTCCCCTGCCCGAGGCGCAGGCGCTCGCCGCACGGCTCCGGGCCTGGGTCGAGAACGGCCCGGGCAGGGGCCTGATGTGCGTCGTGGACGCGCACACCCACGCGTACCGTCTCGCGCGCGCGGCATGGCCCCGTCCTCTCCTCGACGGGCTGACCGACGTCGCCGGCTGCCCCGTCCTCGGCCTCGGCTGGGATCCCGGCGACCACTCCATACGTCATCACGGCGAGCGCGCCGCCGGGCAGGTCTACCCCGCCACCCTCGAACGCCTCGACGGCGGGACCGTCCTGCGGTGGACGGTCCCGCCGTGGAGCGAGGAGTGACGGCGCGTGTCCTACGGCTTCGTCGCGAGCTGGATCAGGTTGCCGCACGTGTCGTCGAGGACCGCCGTGGTGACCGGGCCCATCTCCAGAGGCTCCTGGACGAAGCGGACGCCCAGGGCGGTCAGGCGCTCGTGCTCCGCCCGCACGTCGTCCACGGCGAACTGGGCGAGCGGGATGCCGTCGCCGACGAGCGCGTCGCGGTAGGCCTTGACCGCCGGGTGGCCGGCCGGCTCCAGAAGGAGTTCGGTGCCTTCGGGCTCGTCGGGCGAGACGACGGTCAGCCACCGGTCCTTCTCGCCCACCGGGACGTCGTGCTTCTTCACGAAGCCGAGGATCTCGGTGTAGAAGTGCAGGGCCTTCGCCTGGTCGTCGACGAAGACACTGGTCAGATGGATCTTCATGGGGTGCTCTCCCGCGGTCCGGAGGTGTCGGGCACGAGCCATCGCTCGGTGATCTGCCGCAGCGGGGCCGTGTTCAGGTCGTGGAACTTGTAGCGCCCCTCCCGCCTGGTCTCGACGAGCCCCGCGGCCTCCAGCACGGCGAGGTGCTGGGAGACCGCCTGGCGCGAGATCCCGAGCTGATGCTTCATGCTCAGCCGCGAGCAGATCTCGAACAGCGTCTGTCCGGACCTCTCCGTCAGCTCGTCGAGGATCGTGCGGCGGGTGGGGTCGGCCAAGGCTTTGAATATCTCGTCGGCCACGACCCCAGGATAGGCAAGTGTTCACTTGCCTATCAAGTCGACGCGCACCGCGGGACGGCACCCGCCCGCACTCAGGTCACCAGGCGTCGATGACCGGCGCCCCCGGTTCGTGCCGCCGCCATGCCTCGTCGAGGCGCCCGAGCCGGTCCGCGGCGGCGATCCCGCACAGGGACGCGACCTTGCCGTCTCTGACGTCGAACACCACCGCCCCCACGACCCGGCCCTCGACCACGGCGAGGACGGCCGGGGAGCCGTTGACCGGTGCGATGTACATCGCGAGGGAGCCGCCCGCCAGCCGCCGCTTCGCCGGCGTCGGCCTGAAGCCGGCCCGCACGAAGGAGGCGACGCGCTCGCGCGTCGTGAACCGCAGCAGCCGCCTGGCCAGTCCGGCGCCGTCCGACACCGCCGTCACGTCGTCGGTCAGCAGCGCCACCAGCCGTTCGGTGCGCCCCGACGTGGCGGCGGCGAGGAACTCCTCGACGACCCGGCGCGCGGACGCGGGGTCCACCTCGCCGCCGCGCCGCTCGGCGGCGACCCGGCGCCGGGCCCGGTGGACATGCTGCTGGCTCGCGGACTCGGTGATGTCGAGGATCCCGGCGATCTCCGCGTGCGGGTACGAGAAGGCCTCGCGCAGGACGTAGGCGGCCCGCTCGACCGGAGAGAGGCGCTCCAGGAGGGTCAGTACGGCCAAGGACACCGATTCGCGCTGCTCGACGGTGTCGGCGGGGCCGAGCATCGGGTCGCCCTCCAGGAGCGGCTCGGGCAGTCGGACACCGGCCGCTCGCTCGTGGCGTGCCCGCGCCGAGCGGAGCCGGTCGAGGCAGAGGTTGGTGACGACCTTGGTCAGCCACGCCTCCGGCACCTCGACATGACCGCGGTCCGCGGCCTGCCAGCGCAGGAACGTGTCCTGCACGGCGTCCTCGGCGTCGGCCGCCGAGCCGAGCAGACGGTACGCCAGCGAGGCCAGCCGGCCCCGGCTGGCCTCGAACATGTCGATGGCTGCGCTGTCCATGCGGCGCAGCCTAGGCGGCGACCCTCACAGCGGTCCCGTCCGGCGCGGTGACCAGGCGGCGCCTGCGCTTCGGCATGCCGAAGGTCGGATGGGCGATGCCCCACCCGGCCCCCTTGAGCACGCCCGACTTGAGCCGCGCGGCGGTCCGGCCGCCCAGGTACCAGGACGCCGACCGGACGTCCCGGTCCACCATCTGGAAGATCGCGTCCCGCCGCCCGAGGCTGATGTGGTTGCCGTAGTACTTCAGCCCGGTGGCCGGGACCTCGTCACCCGTCAGACGGGCGATGATCGCGGCGGTCGCCTGCATGTTGGTGAAACCGGCCGAGGCGCAGGACATCGGCAGCGGCCGGCCGTTCTCGCCGATCGCGTAGGCGCAGTCGCCGGCGGCGTAGACGTCCGGGTGCGAGACCGAGCGCATGGTGCGGTCGACGACGATCTGCCCGGTCTCGGCGACCGCCAGGCCGCTCGCGGCGGCGATGGGGTGCACGGCGAACCCGGCCGCCCACACGGTCACGTCGGCCGGGATCGACGTACCGTCGGCGGCGACCGCCCGTGCCGGCTCGACGGCTTCGATGCCGGTGTGCTCGTGGACGGTGATGCCGAGCCGGTCGAAGGCCCGGCGCAGATGCCGGCGGGCCTTCGGGGAGAGCCAGGCGCCCAGCTCGCCGCGGGCGGCGAGCGCGACCGAGAGGCCGGGCCGGGACTCGGCGATCTCGGTGGCGGTCTCGATGCCGGTCAGTCCCTCACCGACGACCAGCACGGTGCCGCCCGCACCCAGGCCTGCCAGGCGCTCGCGCAGACGCAGCGCCGAGGACAGGCCGGTCACATCGAAGGCGTACTCGGCGACGCCGGGGACACCATGGTGGGCGACGGAGCTGCCGAGCGCGTAGAGAAGGGTGTCGTACGCGAGCTCGCCGTCCCCGTCCTCGCCGGTCACGGCGACGGTCCCGCGCTCGGGATCGACGGCGGTGACGCGCGCGAGGCGCAGCCGCACCCCGGTGCCGGCGAACACGTCGGCCAGCTTGCGGACCGCGAGGTCCTGGCCGCTCGCGAGCTGGTGGAGCCGCATCCGCTCGACGAAGTCGGGCACGGCGTTGACGACGGTGATCTCGGTGTCGGCGGGGGAGAGCCGGCGGGCCAGATTCCCGGCGGCGAAGGCCCCGGCGTATCCGGCGCCGAGGACGACGATGCGGTGCTTCATGGCGTTGCTCCTGTCTCGTTCGCGTGCCCCCTGAACGAGACGGCGCACCGATTGCTGACAGGATCCGGGTGTGACTCAGGTCACCGAGCCGGGGCGAGCGGCCGAACCGCCGGCATCGATCGGCGCCAGGGACGTGAAAGAGGCACCGGTGTGCTAGTTCAGCAGGGCCCGCGCCGCCTGCGCCCGGTTCCGGATCGACGCCGCCGCGCTCGGTTCGACCGCGTCGACCACCGAGGCGTACGCCTCCATCTCCGCCGCCCCCGCCAGGAACTCGCCCCGCTGCACCAGCAGCTCCGCGTGCTCGTAGCGCAGCCTGGCCGGGTGGGCGGGGAGCAGCAGGGACAGTTCCACCGCCCACAGCGCCACGCCGGAGCGCTCCGGGCGCGGCGAGGCCCAGGCGCGGATGTTGTTCAGGATGCGCAGGACGATCTCCAGCGCGTCCGCCGGGCGCAGCATCGAAGGCTCCAGGGGCTCGCCCGTCGCCCCCGCCACCAGCAGCTCCGCGTCCATGCCCGTCATCGGCCGGCCGCCCGCGAACGGGTCCGCGAAGACCTGGGCCGACGGGTCGCCGAGGCCCACCACGAAGTGGCCCGGCAGGCCGAGGCCGTACACCGGCGCACCCGCCCGGCGGGCGACCTCCATCCAGACCACGGACAGGAGGATCGGCAGACCGCGCCGCCGCCTCAGGACCTCGTGCAGCAGCGAGGACTCCAGCCGCTGGTAGTCCGCCGGGACGCCCTGGAAGCCGTACCGTCCGCCGAGCAGCCGGGCCAGCGCGGCCACCCAGTCGTCCGGCTCGCGCAGACCGTACGGCAGCTCCCCGGCCAGCCGGTCCAGCTCGATCTCCGCCGCGTCCAGATCCGCTGCCGTCACCGTCTCGTCCGCGACCGCTCCGATCAGCAGACAGAGCCGCGCGAGGTCCGGGCGCCGTGAACGGGCCTCCTCCGCGAACTCCCGCCGCCAGTCGGTCACGCCGGTCACCTCGCTCACGCCTCGGTCGCTCGATAGTGGTGGTAGTGGTGATGGACCGCGAAGCCCATCCCCTCGTACAGCGACCGCGCCGCGTCGTTCTCCGCCTCCACCTGCAGCCAGGCCGCCGAGGCGCCCTCGTCGAGCGCCTGCCGGGCGAGCGCCGCCATCACGGCCGTGGCCAGACCCCGACGACGCTGCGCGGGGTCGACCTCCACCGCCATGAACCCGGCCCAGCGGCCGTCGACCACACACCGCCCGATCGCCGCCGGTATGTCTTCCGTGCCCGGTACGGACGCGAACCACACACTCGGGCCGCTGGACAGGACGCTCAGCACATGGGGTCCGACCACACCCGACCGGTTGTAGCGACGGAGCCACGCGTCGTCCACGCTCCGCGCGAGCCGGACGCGTGACACGTCCGCGTCCAGGTCTCCTACCGGGGCCAGCGCCCCGATCCGTACCTCCGCCGAGACCTCCGACCGCCAGCCGTGCCGTTCGAGGCCGGCGCAGAGCAGCTCCTGCGTGCCCTCGGCGCCGGTCGCCGTCTGTACGTACGCGGGGAGGTCCCGCTTCCCGTACCAGTCGCGCACCCGCGCGAGCGCCTCGCCCAGCGGAAGCCCGGGGTCGCCGAGCGGCAGTACGGAATTGGCCCGCCGGGTGAACCCGCCGGCCGCCCGCAGCGTCCACCCGCCCAGCGCCTCGCTCTCCACCGGCTGCCAGCCGCGGGCCATCGCCCGCGCCAGCTCCTCGAAGGAGGCGGCGGGGCCGCGCCTGCGGGCCGGGGCGGCGGGCACGACCTTGCCGGCGACGAGGGTGGATTCCGCGATCCGGACGGTCTCACCGGTCCGCCGTGTGATCAAGAGCACACCGTCGTCCCATGATGTGAGCACGCCGACCGCGTCAGTGAATTTCCCGCCCTGGTCACCCGCGTCCGTCACGTACCGAACTGAGACACGTTTTCCCACGTCAGCGCGGGTAATGCGGACCTCAAGGCGCCCTCCTGCGGTGAATTCCACAGCTTCTCCGCCCCTCCTGTTCGGATCGACCCCAAGAACGGAGATACTAGGGGCGGGCATCGACGACGCCGCGCTCCCGCGCAGACCAGCCCTACCGAGGAGGAACGACAGCGTGACCTACGTCATCGCGCAGCCTTGTGTCGACGTCAAGGACAAGGCATGCATCGAGGAGTGCCCCGTCGACTGCATCTACGAGGGCTCCCGGTCCTTGTACATCCACCCGGACGAATGCGTCGACTGTGGTGCTTGTGAGCCGGTGTGCCCGGTCGAGGCCATCTTCTACGAGGACGACACCCCGGAGGAGTGGAAGGACTACTACAAGGCGAACGTCGAGTTCTTCGACGAGCTCGGTTCGCCCGGTGGTGCCTCCAAGCTCGGCCTGATCGAGCGCGACCACCCCTTCATCGCCGCTCTGCCGCCGCAGAACGGCTGATACCCCGCCCTCGGTCCCGTACGGCCTCGCCCGCTGTACGGGACCGACGCGTTTCCCGTACGTACGACGAAGTGAGCCACTCGTGAGCGCAGTCTCGGGCGCAGTCTCCTCGCGCCTGCCCGTCTTCCCCTGGGACAAGCTGGAGCCGTACAAGAAGACGGCGGTCGCCCACCCGGACGGCATCGTGGACCTGTCCGTGGGCACGCCGGTCGACCCCGTGCCGGAGCTGATCCAGCGCGCGCTGGTCGCGGCCGCGGACTCGCCCGGCTATCCCACGGTCTGGGGCACCACCGAGCTGCGGGACGCGCTCACCGGCTGGTGCGAGCGGCGCCTCGGCGCGGTCGCGCTCACCCACCACAACGTGCTGCCGGTCGTCGGCTCCAAGGAGCTCGTGGCCTGGCTCCCGACGCAGCTGGGCCTCGGCGCCGGGGACCAGGTCGCCTACCCGCGCCTCGCCTACCCGACGTACGAGGTCGGCGCGCGGCTCTGCGGCGCGGAGCCCGTCGTCTACGACGACCCGACCACCGACCTCGACCCGGCCCGGGTCAAGCTGCTCTGGCTCAACTCGCCCTCCAACCCGACCGGCAAGGTCCTCGGCAAGGACGAGCTGACCCGGATCGTGGCCTGGGCGCGCGAGCACGGCATCCTCGTCTTCTCCGACGAGTGCTACCTGGAGCTGGGCTGGGAGGCCGACCCGGTCTCGGTGCTGCACCCGGACGTGTCCGGCGGTTCGTACGAGGGGATCGTCGTCGTCCACTCGCTCTCCAAGCGCTCCAACCTGGCCGGCTACCGCGCCGCGTTCATCGCGGGCGACGCGGCCGTCCTCGGCGAGCTGCTCCAGATCCGCAAGCACGGCGGCATGATGACGGCCGCCCCCGTGCAGGCCGCCACGGTCGCCGCCCTGGGCGACGACACGCACGTCGCCGAGCAGCGGGAGCGGTACGCCGCGCGGCGCTCGGCGCTGCGGACGGCCCTCGAGGCGCACGGCTTCCGGATCGAGCACAGCGAGGCGAGCCTCTACCTGTGGGCGACCCGTGACGAGCCGTGCTGGGAGACGGTGGCGTACCTGGCCGAGAAGGGCATCCTGGTCGCGCCCGGCGACTTCTACGGGACGGCGGGGGAGCGGTTCGTCCGCGTGGCCCTCACGGCCACGGACGAGCGCGTCGAGGCGGCGGTCAAGCGTCTGGGCTGAGCCTGCCCGGGCCGAGCCTGCCCGGGGCGGAGGCCGCGCACATGTGAGAGGGCCCGGGGAGCGTCACGCTCCCCGGGCCCTCGCCCGTACCGGTGCTGGAGAACCGGACGGGGTTTCTCAGCCGCCGAGCGGCAGGCCGCCCAGGGTGGGCACACCGCCGCCGGCCGGCAGGTTCTGGCCGAGGCCGCCCGCCGACGGGGCGGTCTCGCCGAGGACCTCGCCCGCGCTGCCCGCGGTGTCGCCGGCGACCTTCTGCGCGGCCGGAGTCGCGGTCCTGCCCGCCGCGCCCACGGTCTTGCCGGCGGCCGGGACGGCCTTGCCGACGGCCTTGCTACCGGTGTCGCCGACGACACCGGTAGCAGTCTGCGAGGCACCGTCGACGGCGTTGCCGACACCGGCGCCGTCCAGCGAGCTGATGCCGGGGAGCGCGCTGGTGGGCGCGATGCTGTGGTCCAGGGCGCTCGCGGAGCCGGCCGCACCGACCACGGGGGCTGCTCCGGCCGCGACGATGAGGGCGGCGCGGGCGATCCGACGGGTCAGGGGGAGGGACATGGTGCTCCTTCGACGAAGACGACGTGCTGACGCCGTGACAACCGAGGCGAGGGAGGGAGAGGTTGCGGCGGCCGAAGGTAAAGGCTCCGCAATGCATCGCATTATCGGGTGGGGAGGAAAGCGGACGAACGCGCCGAAGATCCAACACCTGCTGAACCGTCACTTCCCTTGCTGGGCAAGGGGAGTGCGGGGGTAGGTGCAGGCGAGTGGTGGCGAGCGTCGGCGAATACCCGGTCGGGTGACGCCCCGTACTTGCGTCCGGCTACCGCGCGAGCCGGATGCGAACCGTTCCTTCACCGGCCGCGTCGGCCGTCTTCGTCCACGCGCCCGCGGAGTCGCCCGCGCGCCAGACCTTGTCCGCGTACGCCACTTCCACGACCCGCAGATCCTCCGCGCGCGCCACGGCCCAGTGCGCGAGCTCCCAGCCGCGCTGGGCGTCCGACCCGGTGGTCGCCAGGACCGGCACGGAGACCACGGCGGAGGAGGAGCCGACGCTCGTCCTGGCGCTGCCGCCGGCCGTCGTGCGGGGCGCCGCCTTCTTGCCGAAGGCCCGTACCAGCTCCGCCCGCAGCTTCGCCGGATCGCCCGCCGCCACGTCCCGCGCAGGGTCCGTCATACAGCGGAGGGCGGCGGGCGAGCGGCCCGTCAGCGCGGCCGAGAGAAGCGCCGCGTCCGGCTCGTGCTTCGCGTACGCCTGCGGGAAACCGCTGCGCTGCACCTTCTGCGCCGCCACGGTCAGCGGGAGCCGCGAATAGCCCGGAACCTCCGCCAGACCTTCGTAGAACCTCCCCGAGGAGTACACCGGATCCATGATCTGCTCCGGCGTCCCCCAGCCCATGGACGGGCGCTGCTGGAACAGTCCGAGGGAGTCCCGGTCGCCGTGCCGGATGTTGCGCAGCGCGGACTCCTGGAGCGCGGTCGCCAGGGCGATCGTGACCGCGCGCTCCGGCATCCGGCGCGTGGTGCCCACGGCCGAGATGGTGGCGGCGTTCGACGCCTGCTCCAGGGTGAATTCGTAGGTGTTCCTGCCACTGCCGACCGTGCACCGAGGGGCGCCCTTGGAGCCCGTCGACTGGTGTACGGCCACATAGGCGATCAGGCCGCAGAGCACGACGAAGGCGGCCGTGAACCTGGCGAGACGGCCCTTGCGGGGGGTGCGGGGGGAACGGGTGGGCTCGGACACGGGGCCCACCGTACTGGAGGCCGGGTTAGGGTCGGCACATGGCTGACAACGCTCCTCTTGACCTCACGCTGGACGGCCCCGCGCTCACCGCCGCGCTCGTCGACTTCCCCTCGGTCAGCGGGACCGAGAAGCCGCTCGCCGACGCGATCGAGCAGGCGCTGCGGCCCCTGCCGCACCTCACCGTCGACCGGTACGGCAACAACATCGTCGCCCGCACGCGGCTCGGCCGCGAGGAGCGCGTGATCCTCGCCGGGCACATCGACACCGTGCCGATCGCCGACAACGTGCCCTCGCGGCTCGACGAGAACGGCATCCTGTGGGGCTGCGGCACCTCGGACATGAAGTCGGGCGTCGCCGTCCAGCTGAGGATCGCCGCCACCGTTCCCGAGCCCAACCGTGACCTCACCTTCGTCTTCTACGACCAGGAGGAGGTCGCCGCGCACCTCAACGGCCTCGGGAAGGTCGCCGAGGCCCACCCGGACTGGCTGGAGGGCGACTTCGCGGTCCTCCTCGAAGGGTCGAACGCCGAGGTCGAGGGCGGCTGCCAGGGAACGCTCCGCGTCCTCCTGCGCACGGAGGGCGAGCGCGCCCACTCCGCGCGCTCCTGGATGGGCTCCAACGCCATCCACACCGCGGCCCCGATCCTCGCCCGCCTCGCCGCGTACGAGCCGCGCAAGCCGGTCATCGACGGTCTGGAGTACCACGAGGGCCTCAACGCCGTACGGATCGAGGGCGGCGTCGCCAACAACGTCATCCCCGACGCCTGCACCGTCGTCGTCAACTACCGCTACGCGCCCGACCTCACCTCCGAGGAGGCCGAGGCGCACGTCCGCGAGGTCTTCGCCGACTGCGGCGTCGCCGAGTTCGTCGTCGACGACCACAGCGGAGGCGCCCTGCCGGGCCTCTCCCACCCGGCCGCCGAGGCGTTCATGAAGGCGGTCGGCGGCGCCGCCCACCCCAAGTTCGGCTGGACCGACGTGGCCCGCTTCAGCGCCCTCGGCGTCCCCGCCGTGAACTACGGACCCGGCGACCCGATCTACGCGCACAAGGTGGACGAGCACGTCGTCGTCGAGCGGATCGTCCAGTGCGAGGCACGTCTCCGCGACTGGCTCACTGGCTGACAGCCGAAATTCTGCTTTTTGTCACGTCTGTGGACCTACCCTGACCGAATCAGAAGATCAGTGGATCGGCGGAGGGAGCAGACCATGGGTGTCCCCGAGGGAGGGTCGAAGCCGGAGGAGCAGCGGTTGGGGCCGGTGTTGAGGCGCCGGGACCAGGTCCAGCCGGGCACCACCGATCAGCGTCTGCTGGACACCGAGGGCGACTCGGAGTGGGTGCACACCGACCCCTGGCGGGTCATGCGCATCCAGTCCGAGTTCGTGGAGGGCTTCGGCGCGCTCGCCGAACTGCCGAGCGCGATCAGCGTCTTCGGCTCGGCCCGCACGAAGCCGGACTCGCCGGAGTACGAAGCGGGCGTGCGGCTCGGCCGCGCCCTGGTCGAGGCCGGCTTCGCGGTGATCACGGGCGGCGGCCCGGGCGCCATGGAGGCGGCGAACAAGGGCGCGCGGGAGGTCAAGGGCATCTCGGTGGGCCTCGGGATCGAGCTCCCCTTCGAGCAGGGGCTCAACCCGCACGTCGACATCGGCGTGAACTTCCGCTACTTCTTTGTCCGAAAAACGATGTTTGTGAAGTACGCGCAAGGGTTCGTGGTTCTCCCGGGCGGCCTCGGCACCCTGGACGAGCTCTTCGAGGCGCTCACCCTGGTCCAGACGCGCAAGGTGACCCGGTTCCCGATCGTGCTCTTCGGTACGGAGTACTGGAAGGGTCTCGTCGACTGGCTCCGCGACTCGGTGGTCGCGGGCGGCAAGGCCTCGGAGCGGGACCTGCTGCTCTTCCACGTGACGGACGACGTGGACGAAGCGGTCGCCCTGGTGTCGAAGGAAACGGGCCGGTAGGAAACATGAGCCTCGCCGACGATTGAGGCGCGTGGTCCGGGGCGGAGCCCCGGTTCGGGAAGGGGCGGGGTGGGGAAACAGCCCGCCGCAGGCGCCCCGCCCCTTCCGTACCTACGCCAGCCCCCGCCGCGCGACGGCCGGCGCCCGGTGCCCCGCGATGGACGCCACCATGTCGAGCACCTGGCGCGTCTCGGCCACCTCGTGAACGCGGTACACCTGCGCCCCGAGCCACGCGGAGACGGCCGTCGTCGCCAAGGTGCCGAGCACCCGCTCCTTCACCGGCCGATCCAGCGTCTCTCCCACGAAGTCCTTGTTGGACAGGGACACCAGCACCGGCCACCCCGTCTCCGTCATCTCGCCGAGCCGTCGTGTCGCCTCCAGGCTGTGGCGGGTGTTCTTCCCGAAGTCGTGGCCGGGGTCGATCATGATCCCGTCGCGCCGCACCCCGAGTCCGACCGCCCGCTCGGCCAGTCCGACGGTCACCCGCAGGATGTCGGCCATCACGTCCTCGTACTCGACCCGGTGCGGCCGGGTCCTCGGCTCCGCGCCGCCCGCGTGGGTGCAGACGAGGCCGGCGCCGTACCGCGCCGCGACCTCGGCGAGTCGCGGATCCACCCCGCCCCACGCGTCGTTGAGGACGTCCGCACCGGCCTCGCAGACCGCCTCGCCGACGTCCGCGCGCCAGGTGTCGACGCTGATGACGACCTCCGGGTGCCGGCGCCGTACCTCCGCGACGAAGCCGACCGTGCGGCGCGCCTCCTCCTCGGCCGAGACCTCCTCGCCCGGGCCCGCCTTCACGCCGCCGATGTCGATGATGGCGGCGCCCTCGGCCACCGCCTGCTCGACGCGGGCGAGAGCGGGCTCGTCGCGGAAGGTGGCGCCCTGGTCGTAGAAGGAATCCGGGGTCCGGTTCACGATCGCCATGATCACCGGCTCGTGCGGCCCGAATTCACGCCGTCCCAAGCGCAGCATCCCTTTTGTCCTCCCTCGCGTCCGTTCGCTGCGACCCTAACTGTCGGCGGCGCATGGCACGATCGACCACGGGACGAATTCCACTCCTGGGAGAGGCGCGCTGGTGTTCTGGTTTTTGCTGATCGCGATGGTCGTGGTCGTCGCTGCGGTCACCCTCGCGGTGGTCGGCGGGGGCGACAGCGAGGTGCTGCCCGAGGTGGCGCCCGAGCAGCTGGTGGACCCGCTGCCGGCGGCCCGCCCCGTGGACCGCGACGACGTCGAGGCGCTTCGCCTGCCGGTGACGGCGCGGGGGTACCGCATGGCGGACGTGGACGACGTCCTGGGGCGCCTGGGCGCCGAGCTCGCCGAGCGGGACGCCCGGATCGCCGAGCTGGAGGCCGCGCTCGCGTCGGGGCCCGGCAGGCCGGGCCCGTCGTCCGGTGGCCCGTCGTCGGGCGGTCCGTCGTCCGGTGGTCCGTCCCTCCGCAAGGACGAAGGGGAAGACCGGTGACCGGCGAGGCGGTCCCCGGCCCCGACGGGCGGCTGCGCTGCCCCTGGGGCCTGTCGACCGAGGACTACGTCACGTACCACGACGAGGAGTGGGGACGTCCGGTCCACGGGGACGACGCCCTCTTCGAGCGGCTCTGCCTGGAGGCGTTCCAGTCCGGGCTCTCGTGGATCACGATCCTGCGCCGCCGCGAGGGCTTCCGGCGGGCCTTCGCCGACTTCAAGATCGCCTCCGTCGCGGAGTTCGGCGAGGCGGACCGGGAGCGGCTCCTCGCGGACGAGGGGATCATCCGCAACCGCGCCAAGATCGACGCGACGACGGCCAACGCGAAGGTGCTGGCCGAGTGGGCCCCCGGTGAGCTGGACAGCCTGATCTGGTCCTACGCCCCGGACCCGGCCGGCCGCCCCGCACCCCGCACGATCGCCGACGTCCCGGCGGTGACCGACGAGTCGACGGCCCTGGCGAAGGCCCTGAAGAAGCGCGGCCTCCGCTTCATCGGCCCGACGACGGCCTACGCCCTGATGCAGGCCTGCGGCCTCGTCGACGACCACCTCGAGGCCTGCGTGGCCCGGAGCGCCCGCTAGGGGCGCTCCGTGCCACGCAGGCCGTTCCCGCCGCTTCCGCCGTCCGCGTCAGAAGACGTGGACGCCGTCGGCGGAGTCGAAGCCGGTCAGGTACGACGGGGCGCCGATGCCTCCCCGGCCGTTTCCGGCGTCGACGTACAGGTCGCGGTAGTTGATCGTCCGCATGAGGTCGGACAGGCCGTCCCCGGTCACGTCCCCGACCGCCAGCAGCTGCTCGTTGGCGGGCCAGGCGTACGGCAACTTCGTACGGGCACCGAACGTGCCCCGACCGTTGCCCGGGTAGAGCCACAGCGAGCGCGAGCCGTCACGGGCGACGAGGTCGGCCCTGCCGTCCCCGTTCATGTCGCCGGGCGCCACGAGGCGGTTCATGGCGTTCCAGCCGCCGCCGACCTTCTTGCGCGCCCCGAACGAGCCGCGCCCGTTGCCGGGGTACGTCCAGAGCACGCCGGCGGTGTCCCGGGCGACCAGGTCACGCCGGCCGTCACCCGTGATGTCACCCACCGCGGCGATCTCCCGCATGCTGTTCCAGCCCCCGCCGATCTTGGCGCGGGTCTTGAGCGAGCCCAGGCCGTTTCCGGGGTAGAACCAGAGCACACCGGCCCTGTCGCGGGCGAACACGTCCTCGTTGCCGTCGCCGTTGTGGTCGCCGTGCCGGACGAGCTGCGTCATCGCGTTCCAGCCGCCACCGATCAGCCGCCCCTTCGGGGCGCCGGTGGTGCCCCTGGGGGCATCGCCGGGCAGGAACCACAGCCTGCCGTCCTCGGCGCGGTGGAGGAGGTCGGGGACCCAGTTGTTGTCCAGGTCTCCGAACATGGTCACGGGCGTGGGCTCGGGGCGCGCGCTGGGTGCCAGCCAGTCCATCCAGGGGACGCCGTAGGAGAGCTCCCAGTCGGTCGTCGCCATCCGGATCGAGCTGATCTTGTTGTCGAGCCTGCCGTCGAACGCGCCCCCGCCCAGGTCGATCGGGCCGTTGTGCGGGCTGATGTACAGCGAGTCGTCGCCGGAGTGGTTCGGGCCCGTGGAGGCGCTCGCGTACAGACCGGAGTTGTTGACCAGGGACGAGATCGAGTCGTTCCACACGCCCAGGGTGGCCTGGCTGGACGAGAAGATCTTCATCTCGCCCCGGTAGTTCGCGTACTGGAAGACACAGAACTTGCCCGCCGGGCACCGGGACGAGTCCGCCGCGGCGTTCGGTGCCGCGGTGACGAGAGTGGCCAGTGAGGCCAGGGTGGCCACGGCCGCGCCGAGAGCGCGCCGGGCCCGAGAGGTTCCGACCATGGTTCGGACTCCTTTCGATGCGGGAGTGAGGGCCGGCATCAGAAGACGACGTGGGAGGAGCGGAGCTGGGCGAATGTCCTCGGGGCCTGGAGGCCGCCGTCCGCCCTGCCCGGGTAGACCCGCAGGTACATGGGGGTCGTCCGGTCCCATGGATCGCTGCCCGGGGCGTGCGCGACCAGGTCCGGCCGTCCGTCGCCCGTCAGGTCGCCCAGACCGGCCAGCTCCTTCAGGGAGTTCCAGCCGCCGGAGCCGATGAGCTTGCGGGTGCCGAGCGTGCCGCGGCCGGTCCCCGGGTAGAGCCAGAGTCGGCCCGCCGTGTCACGGGCGACGAGGTCGGCCCGCTTGTCGGAGTTCATGTCGCCGACGCCGACGAGCTCGTTCATGACCTTCCAGCCGCCGCCGACCTTCTTGCGCGCCCCGAAGGAGCCGCGGCCGTTGCCGGGATACGTCCAGAGGTCGCCGGCGCTGTCGGACGCGAGCAGGTCGGCCCTGCCGTCCCCGGTGAGATCGCCCGCGGCGGCGATGTCCCGCATGCTGTTCCAGCCGCCGCCGATCTTGACGCGGGGCTTGAACAGGCCCTTGCCGTTGCCCGGGTAGAACCACAGGACACCGGCGGAGTCACGGGCGAGGACGTCCTCGTTGCCGTCGCCGTCGTGGTCGCCGTGACGGGTCAGCTTGGTCATGGTCTGCCAGCCGCCGCCGATGCGCTGCGTGGTGCCCGCGCTCTCCCAGGTGTGAGAGGTCCACAGCCCGCCGACCGCGTCACGGGTGAGCAGGTCCGCGTAGCGGTCGTCGTCGATGTCGCCGAACGCGCCGAGCGTCGACGACGAGGCCGGGCGGAGCTTCGGAACGGAGTCGCTGCCGTACCAGGTCGGGATCCGGCTCTCGGACCCGCAGAAGTCGTCCGCCTCCGGCCCGACGTCGATCGAGCTGGCGGCGCGGTCGAGCTCGGGGTACGCGCTCTCGTCGAAGGACTCCGAGGTGTAGAAGTGCACGGACCCTTCGGGAGCGAAGCCGGGCTGCGGATAGAAGCAGACCGCGTCCGCGCTGAGGTTCACGAAGGAGCGGATGCGGTTGTCCCAGGCGCCGAGGGAGTACATCGGCTTGCTGATGACGAGCATGTCGCCCTGGTACAGCGGCTTGCTGAAGGCGCAGACCTTGCCGGAGGGACAGCGGTCCCAGCCGTCCGCCGCCCGTGCCGGGGACGAGAGAGCGGCCGACGCCAGGCCGAGTGCCAGGGCGCCGGTGAGTGCGCCGCGAACGGATCGCGACGCGGATGAAGAACGCACGGAACCCCCCAGGTGATGTGCGTGTGAAGAGAGATGAGAACGCACTCGAACAGATCGAGCGGTGTGCGGATCATATAGACGCGCGCACCACTCGATCGACGGGGTTCCCCGTGGGGCTCCGGCGGCCCTGGGCCGCCCTTCGCGTCAGGCGCTCAGCGCCCGACGTACTTCGGCTTCTCCTTCGCCAGGAACGCCCGGACCGCGATCGTGTGGTCCTCGGACGCGCCCGCCGCCGTCTGGAGCTCGTCCTCCTTCTCCAGGGCCTCGGACAGCGAGTGGTCCGCCCCGTACGCCAGGGAGGCCTTCAGCGCCGCGTAGGCCACCGTCGGGCCCTCGGCGAGGGTGCGGGCGATCTTCAGGGCCTCCTCGGCGAGGTCGGCCGCCGGGACCAGCTTGTTCGCGATGCCCAGCTCGTACGCCTCCTGGGCACTGATCGAGCGCGGGAAGAGCAGCAGGTCGGAGGCGCGGCTCGCACCGATCAGCCGGGGCAGTGTCCAGGACATGCCGGAGTCGGCGGTGAGCGCCACCCCCGCGAAGGACGTGTTGAACGCGGCGGACTCCGCGACCACCCGGTAGTCCGCCGCCAGCGCGAAGCCGAAGCCGGCGCCTGCCGCGACCCCGTTCACGCCCGCCACGACCGGCTTCTTCATGCCGGTCAGCGCCCTGACGATCGGGTTGTAGTGGTCCCGGACGGTGTTCATCGTCGCCTGCGAGCCGGTCTCCTTGTCCGTCATCAGCAGGCCCACGTGCTCCTTCAGGTCCTGACCCACGCAGAACGCCCGGTCGCCCGCCGCCGTGAGCAGCACCGCCCGTACGGCGGTGTCCGCGGCGGCCGCCTCCGCCGCGTCCCGCAGGGCGACCTTCGCCTCCACGTTCATCGCGTTCATGGCCTCCGGCCGGTTGAGCGTGATCGTGGCGAGTCCGTCGGTCACTTCGTACAGCACGGTGTCGGCCATCGGGGCTTCCCTTCGCGTCTTTGCGTCCCTGACGTGCCCAGCATGGCGGAGATCACCCGCCTCGCACATGTGAGCTGCGTCAAAGGCCGACGGCGAAGGAGCGGCACGGCAGCGGCGAAGTATCGCAGGCTGATCGCCGAAAAGGGCGGTTTTGCGGAAGCGCGTTGCGCAAGCGATGCAACCTGATGTTGGTCATCGGGTCCTGTGATGCGGGATAATGACCTGGAAGCAATGTGTTCGATGCCGGTGACGTGTGCTCCCGATCAGGGGCCGTCGGCTGACGAAGAGCTGGTTTCAGGAAGGGGAACAAGCATGGCGGCCATGAAGCCGCGGACGGGCGACGGCCCGCTCGAGGTGACCAAGGAGGGGCGGGGCATTGTCATGCGCGTTCCGCTCGAAGGCGGCGGTCGGCTTGTCGTCGAGCTGACGCCGGACGAGGCCGAAGCCCTCGGCGACGCCCTGAAGCAGGTAGTCGGCTGACGCGACAAGCCAGGATTGTCCACTCCTGCCCCGGCACGGTACCCACCGCGCCGGGGCAGGGGTGTGTCGGGGGTGGTTCGCGGTACGGAGTGTCTCCGCGCCGGGGGCCTGACGGAGGCCGTCAGCCGCGCCGCACCGCGCACAGCAGGCCGTCTCCCACGGGCAGCAGCGACGGCAGCAGCTCCTGGCTCTCCCGGACCGCCCGCAGCAGCTCCCGTATCCGCAGCACCTCGGCCGACTGCGCCGCCGAGTCGATCGTACGGCCGTCCGCGAAGACGCCCTCGAAGCAGACCAGACCGCCGGGTCTCAGCAGGCGCAACGATTCAGCGAGGTAGTCCAGGGCCTCCAGCCGGTCGCCGTCGCAGAAGACGAGGTCGTACCCGCCGTCTGCCAGCCGGGGCAGGACGTCCAGGGCGCGGCCGGGGATGAAACGTGCCTTGTTCCCGGCGAAACCCGCCGCCCGGAAGGCCGTCTTCGCGAACTGCTGACGCTCGGGGTCCAGGTCCACGGTCGTCAGGACCCCGTCCGGTCGCATGCCGTGCAGCAGATAGATTCCGGAGACGCCCGTGCCGGTACCGATTTCGGCCACCGCTTTCGCGTCGGCCGTCGCGGCCAGCAGGCGCAGGGCGGCGCCGGTGCCCGGTGACACCGAGGGCAGCCCTGTCTCCCGGGCCCGGTCACGGGCCCAGCGCAGCGCTTCGTCCTCGGCGACAAAGGCGTCGGCGAACGCCCAGCTCGTCTGCCGGTTGGCGGTAATGGCCCTCTCCTGTCCCCGTAGTTGGCGCAACGGTGACTGTATCCGCTGCACACGGGAACCCGCAGATGGGACCGCGCGTTCACCAGGGCAGGACGTCGATGAGGGCGGCGGGCTGCCCGGTCCCCAAATTCGCGTAAAGATTCTTATCCGGAGCTAACGGGCGAGGTGGCTATGGTAGGGGCTCCACTGGACACCACCAGAGCCGACAGGGGAGGTGCGGCTGCGCCTGTGGATCGGGGAGGAGTGCTTCGGCGTCTTCTCAGGTCGGCGGGTGAGCCGAAATCCGTGACCGACACCGCTGACCGAATCCACACTGCCGACTCCGCTCCCACCACCGCGACCTTCGCATCGGATGCGGAATCGCAGGCGTGGACTCCGCCCACATGGGAGGAGATCGTCAGCACGCACAGTGGCCGCGTGTACCGCCTCGCCTACCGGCTGACCGGCAACCAGCACGACGCCGAGGACCTCACGCAGGAGGTCTTCGTCCGCGTCTTCCGCTCGCTGTCGACGTACACGCCGGGCACCTTCGAGGGCTGGCTGCACCGCATCACCACGAACCTCTTCCTCGACATGGTCCGCCGCAAGCAGCGGATCCGTTTCGACGCCCTCGGCGACGACGCGGCCGAGCGGCTGCCCAGCCGCGAGCCCTCGCCGCAGCAGGCGTTCAACGACACGCACTTCGACGCCGACGTCCAGCAGGCCCTCGACACCCTCGCGCCCGAGTTCCGGGCCGCGGTCGTGCTCTGTGACATCGAGGGCCTCTCGTACGAGGAGATCGCCGCCACGCTCGGTGTGAAGCTCGGCACGGTCCGCAGTCGTATCCACCGTGGCCGCTCGCACCTGCGCAAGGCGCTCAAGCACCGTTCCCCCGAAGCCCGGGCGGAGCGCGCGCTGGCCGTCGTCGGCTGGGAGGGCGGAACGGCGTGAGCATGAGTCCTGCCGGCCCGACCCCCGCGGAGCAGCACCTCGGGGACAGGCTCGCGGCGTTGGTCGACGGGGAGCTCGGCCACGACGCCCGCGAGCGGGTCCTCGCGCACCTCGCGACCTGTGCCAAATGCAAGGCGGAGGCCGACGCCCAGCGCCGGCTGAAGAGCGTCTTCGCCTCCACCGCACCCCCTCCGCCCTCGGAGGGGCTCCTCGCACGCCTTCAGGGGTTGCCCGGGGGCCCTCCGGGGGGTGACGAACGTCGGGGGGGACCCTTCGACGACATCTTCGGCCTGGGCGGCTCCGGTGGCTCCGGTGGCCCCGGCATCGGCGGCCTCGGCGACCTCGGCGGAGTGAAGTCGGACGGCTTCGCGACGGCCGGGGCGGTCTCCCCGCACTCCGGTTTCCGTATCCACGCCGTCGGACGGCCCGACCACGACCGCTCGTCCTGGCGGGGCCGGCGCTTCGGCATCGCCGCCGCCAGCGCGGTCTCGTTCGCCGCGATAGCGCTCGGCGGAGCCCTTCCGCTGGAGTCCACGCCGAACATCGGCGCGCGCGGCGAAGGCACGGGCACCAACGTCACCCCGCTGCGGGCCCCCGCCTCGGGCGGCCCCACGGCCGCGGGCTCGGTCTCCGGTACGGGCTCGGGCACGGGATCCGGTACGGGTTCGGCCCTGGGCACGGCGACCGGTCGTGGCGGGCGTACGGAGGAGAGGGCGGCAGCCGACTCCTCGACCAGGCGGATCGGCGTCGGTTCGACCACGGGACCGGTTTCCGCGGGACCCCTGTTGCCGGGTGGCGCGACGCCCACCGAGGGCGTCCGGCTCCAGGGCGTGTCCGCACCGTCGGTGCTCGAGCTCTCCCCGTTCGTACGGCCCACGGGACCGGCCCTGCGGCTGTCGTTCACGTCCGGGTTCGACGCGCTGGGCGGACCGGGGGTCACCCCGGCTCCGACCCCGCTCGCGGCCCCGAGCCCGACGACGACACCGCTCACCTCCCACCGCTGACCCGGGACCTGGTTGAATCCAGGTCACGGGTGTCCGCCGCGAGGCGGGCGCGGACAGGCCAGCTGTTGCGGGGAGAGCATGAACGACGGGAAGCCGACCGGCCAGAAGCCGAAGTGGTGGAGCCGGCCGACGAGTACGCCGCCGGCGGCCATACCGGAACCGGAACCGGAAGCGCCGGTCGCGGACGAGGGTGACTTCACCCTCGCCGCTCCCGCGACCCCGGACGCCACGTCGCCGCAGACTCCGGACGCCCCGGCCCCGGAGGCCGTGACACACGAGGCCGCGCCCGCCGCCGTACCCGTACCGCACCAGGCGCAGGCCGCCCCGGACACTGCAACGCCGCAGGCCGGGGACGCCGTGACCGCGGAGGGCGCGACGCCGGCGTCCGGGGAGGCCGTGACGGCGCAGTCCCCTGGTGCCCCGGCCCCGGAGGGCGTGGCGCACGAGGCCGTGTCCGTACCGCAGCAGGCGCAGGGCGAGCCGCAGGGGCGGGTCGAGGCTCAGGGACCGGGTGGGCCGGAGGCGCAGCCGCAGCCGTTGCACGCGCCCGACGAGTACCGCACCCCGCCGTACGGCGGGCCAGGGCCCTGGGCCCCCGCCCCGCCCGTGCAGCGGCCCGTGGCCCCTCCGGCCCACGGAGTTCCCGTACCCCAGCAGCCGACCGCCCCGCAGCCCGTCGCGCCGCACCCGGTCTCCCCGCAACCCCCGGCGCCGCAGCACGCGCAGTGGGTGCAGTACGACCCGTGGGGAGCCCCCGGTGCCTCCGGCGCCCCGCTGACTCTCGCGGCCGAGCCCCCCGCCAAGCGCCGCCGCTCCCGCCGCGGGCTCGCCCTCGTGGGCGCGCTGACCTTCGCGCTGCTCACCGGCGTCCTCGGTGGCGCGGTCGGCGCGTACGTCGAGCGGAACGGCGGCATCACGACCGTCGAGCTGCCCCAGGCGGACGCCGAGAACTCCGGCCGGGCCCCCGACAGCGTCGCGGGGATCGCCGCCAGTGCCCTGCCGAGCGTGGTCACCCTCCACGTCAGCGGCGCGGGCTCCTCCGGCACCGGCACGGGCTTCGTCCTGGACACTCAGGGCCACATCCTCACCAACAACCACGTGGTCGACGCGGCCGCCGCCTCCGGCGAGATCACCGTCACCTTCAGCAGCGGCGAGACCGCGGACGCCAAGCTGGTCGGCAAGGACAGCGGCTACGACCTCGCCGTCGTCAAGGTCACCGGGGTCTCGGGCCTCAAGCCGCTGCCGCTCGGCAACTCGGACAACGTCCGCGTCGGCGACCCCGTCGTCGCCATCGGCGCCCCCTTCGACCTCCAGAACACCGTCACCTCCGGCATCATCAGCGCCAAGGAGCGCCCCATCACGGCCGGCGGGGAGAAGGGCGACGGCAGCGACATCAGCTATGTCGACGCGCTCCAGACCGACGCCCCGATAAACCCGGGCAATTCGGGCGGTCCGTTGGTCGACTCCAAGGCGCGCGTCATCGGCATCAACAGTGCGATCCGCGCGGCCGGCGACGGTTCGGGCGGCGAGGGCGCGCAGTCCGGCTCGATCGGCCTCGGCTTCGCCATCCCGATCAACCAGGGCAAGCGCGTCGCCGAGGAGCTCATCAACACCGGCAAGGCCACCCATCCCGTCATCGGTGTGAGCCTCGACATGCAGTTCAACGGCGACGGCGCGCGGGTCGGCGAGAAGGGCAAGGACGGCTCCGCCTCGGTCACCCCCGGCGGCCCGGCGGCCAAGGCCGGCGTCCGCCCCGGTGACGTCATCACCAAGGTCGACGGCCAGCGGGTGCACAGCGGCGAGGAATTGATCGTGAAGATCCGCGCCCACCGCCCCGGCGACCGGCTGGAGCTGACGCTGCTGCGCGGTGGCAAAGAACAGACCAAGACGTTGACGCTCGGTTCCTCGCAGGGCGACTGAACGCCATGTGGGGGACACCGCAAGGTACCCGCCCGGCTGTTTCGGCGGGTACCGTGGAGCGGGCCCCGGACCCCGTGTAAGGAGCAGCAAAGGTGTTCAACGACATCGGCATACTCGAGCTCGTGACGCTCGTGGTCCTCGCCGTACTCGTTTTCGGCCCGGACAAGCTGCCGAAGGTCATCCAGGACGTCTCGCGCTTCATCCGGAAGGTCCGCGAGTTCTCCGAGAGCGCGAAGCAGGACATCCGCTCGGAGCTGGGGCCGGAGTTCAAGGACTTCGAGTTCGAGGACCTCAATCCCAAGACGTTCCTGCGCAAGCAGCTGGACGGCAACGAGGACCTCAAGGAGCTGAAGGAGCTGCGCAGCAGCTTCGACCTCAAGAAGGAGATGAACGAGGTCGCGGACGCGGTGAACGGGCGCGAGGCCGAGGCTCCCGCGGTTCCGGCGTCCGTTGGGGGCACCTCCCGTACCGAAGGTCACGGGGGAGGCTCGCCGGACCTGCTGAAGAAGCAGGACAAGCCGGGCACCGACGAGCGCCCGCCGTACGACTCCGACGCGACCTGACCACCTGGGCTGACACGACCTGACGCCAACCGGTGGCTATCCTCCATCTGTTGTCCGCCGACGCGGGCACGACGGATCGAGGAGGCGGCCGAGATGGAGACGACGAGTCGGGTGGAGGGAGTGCCCGCAGCCCGGCGTACGGCCGAAGGCTATCTGCGCGCACCCTTCACCTGGTACGGACTCGACGACGCGTTCACCGGACCGCGCTGGCTGATGCAGGTCGGCACGGCGGCGGACGGGACCGTTCAGCACGGTTCGATGGGCCACGGGGACGAGCCGTCCATAAAGTCCGACGCGAGCGGGGCCGAGAAGGAGCGCTTCGCCGTCGTCGTGACGGTCGCGGCGAGCCCGGTGCGCAGGACGGGCGACGGTACGGGGGTACTGGACGCGACCACGGTCGCCTCCGCCGCCTGGCTGGCCGGCTCGGGACTCCTGGCGTACACCTGGCCCGCGCAGCTGGACCACGCGCTGCGGGACGACTGGCTGGACCAGCAGACGGAGACGGCGTTCGAGCTGGCGGACGACCTGGAGGGCCCGGAGTGGTCCACGCTGTCGCTGCCGGTGGACGGGGTTCCGGTGCCGTTCCACTACCGGGAGTCGGAGTTCGGGTGGGTGCTGGCCGGGTCCGCGGGTGAGGTGCACATCGGGGCGTACGGCCGGGGCATGAGTGCGTACGGGCTGGGGTTCTCGGGGGTGGAGGACCTGGACGCGTACGCGTAGCCACGTCCCAGGCACGACGGGGGGGCGCCGCTCGATGTGAGCGGCGCCCCTTCACGTTGCGCGGCCGAATGCGGCCGGCGTGCCCATCGGTCCGTCCCGGGGGAACGGACGCCCCCGACGCGTCCTAGAACTTGTTGCGCGGGGTGATGCCCAAGCTCATGCCCGAGAGGCCCCGGGCGCGGCCGCCGAGCTTGCCGGCGATCGAGCGGAGCGCCGCGCCCGCGGGGGAGTCCGGGTCGGACAGGACGACCGGCTTGCCCTCGTCGCCGCCCTCGCGCAGGCGGACGTCGATCGGGATCGAGCCCAGGACCGGCACCGTGGCGCCCGTGGTCTTCGTCAGGCCGTCCGCGACCTTCTGGCCACCGCCCGTGCCGAAGACGTCGACCATCTCGTCGCAGTGCGGGCACGGCAGGCCCGCCATGTTCTCGACGACGCCGACGATCTTCTGGTGGGTCTGGACGGCGATCGAGCCGGCCCGCTCGGCGACCTCGGCGGCCGCCTGCTGCGGGGTCGTGACGACGAGGATCTCGGCGTTCGGCACCAGCTGCGCCACGGAGATCGCGATGTCGCCCGTGCCCGGGGGCAGGTCCAGCAGCAGGACGTCCAGGTCGCCCCAGTACACGTCCGCGAGGAACTGCTGCAGCGCGCGGTGGAGCATCGGGCCGCGCCACACGACCGGGGCGTTGCCCGGGGTGAACATGCCGATGGAGATGACCTTCACGCCGTTCGCCGACGGCGGCATGATCATGTTCTCGACCTGGGTCGGACGGCCGTCCGCGCCCAGCATGCGGGGCACCGAGTGCCCGTAGATGTCGGCGTCGACGACACCGACCTTCAGACCGTCGGCGGCCATCGCCGCGGCCAGGTTCACGGTCACGGAGGACTTGCCGACGCCACCCTTGCCGGAGGCGACCGCGTACACACGGGTCAGCGAGCCCGGCTTGGCGAACGGGACCTCGCGCTCGGCCGTCGTACCCCGCAGGGCCGAGGCCAGCTCCTTGCGCTGCTCGTCGCTCATCACGTCCAGCGTGACGTCGACGCCGGTGACGCCCTCCACCCCCGCGACCGCGTCCGTGACGCGCTGGGTGATCGTCTCCCGCATCGGGCAGCCGGAGACGGTGAGGTAGACCGTGACGGCGACCCTGCCGTCGGATCCGATCTCCACCGACTTCACCATGCCGAGCTCGGTGATCGGTTTGTTGATCTCGGGGTCGTTCACCGTCGCCAGTGCTTCGCGCACCGCGTCTTCCGTAGCCATACGGAGATGGTACGGCGCGGACCACCGGCGCCGGAAAGTCTGTCAGCGGTCGGGTACGTCACTTCCGCGATCGCCGCCGGAGGGGAATAGACCGCGATGGTCCCGAAGAGCGCCGCCCCGGTGGCCGTCCTGGCGCTCCTCCATCTCCTTGATGAGGTCCTGGAGCTCCGAGCGGATCCAGTCGCGGGTCGCCACCTCCCCCAGCCCCATCCGCAGCGCCGCGATCTCCCGGGTCAGGTACTCGGTGTCGGCGATGGACCGCTCGTTCTGCTTGCGGTCCTGCTCGAGATTGACCCGGTCCCGGTCGTCCTGCCGGTTCTGCGCCAGGAGGATCAGCGGGGCCGCGTACGAGGCCTGGAGCGACAGGGCGAGCGTCAGGAAGATGAACGGGTACTCGTCGAACTTCAGCGACGACGGCGCGAAGATGTTCCACAGCACCCAGACGACGATGGTGATCGTCATCCAGACGATGAACCGCCCCGTCCCGAGAAAGCGCGCGATCCGCTCCGAGACCCGGCCGAAGGCCTCCGGGTCGTACTCCGGAAGGAACCTGGGCCGCCGCTCGCGCGGGAGGTCGAGCCGGATCCGCGGCATGGAGCGCTCCCGCTCCCGCTCCGGCGCGCGCTCAGCCCCCATGGACGGCCTCCTCACCGTGGAACTCGGTCTCGCGCCAGTCCTCCGGCAGCAGATGGTCGAGAACGTCGTCGACGGTGACCGCGCCGAGCAGCGACCCGCTCTCGTCCACCACCGGCGCCGCGACCATGTTGTACGCGGCGAGGTAGCTGGCGACCCCGGGCAGCGGGGTGTCCGGGGACAGCGGCGGCAGGTCGCTGTCCGCCAGCGAGCTGACCAGGGTGAACGGCGGGTCGCGCAGCAGCCGCTGGAAGTGCACCGTGCCCAGGTACTTGCCCGTCGGCGTCTCGTCCGGCGGCCGGCACACGTACACCTGCGCCGCGAGCGCCGGCGAGAGGTCCTGCTGCCGTACCCGGGCCAGGGCGTCCGCGACCGTGGCGTCCGGCCGCAGCACGATCGGCTCCGTGGTCATCAGACCGCCCGCGGTCCGCTCCTCGTACGCCAGGAGCCGCCGCACGTCCGCCGCGTCGTCGGGGCGCATCAGCGTGAGCAGCCGCTCCTTGTCCTCCTCCGGCAGCTCGGAGAGCAGGTCGGCCGCGTCGTCGGGGTCCATCGCCTCCAGGACGTCCGCGGCGCGCTCCTCCTTGAGCTTGCCGAGGATCTCGATCTGGTCGTCGTCCGGCAGCTCCTCCAGGACATCGGCCAGCCGGTCGTCGTCGAGGGCGGCGGCGACCTCGGCGCGGCGCTTCGGGGAGAGGTGGTGCAGCACGTTGGCCAGGTCGGCGGGGCGCAGCCGCTCGAACGTGGCGACCAGGTTCTCCGCCCCCTGGCCCTCCTCCTCCAGGGAGAAGCCGGTGACCGCGGACCACTCCACGGTCAGCGTCTCGCCCTTGCGGCGCAGCGCCCCCGGCTTGCCGCGCCGTACGAAGACCTTGTCGATCTCCCACTCGCGGCGGGCGGGAAGCTGCTGGATGGCCACGTCGAGCACGGTGACGTCCTCGTCCGTACCGACGATCCGCACCCGGCGGTCGAGGAGTTCGCCGAGGACGAGCCGCTCGGTGGGGCGCTGCTCGAAGCGCCGCATGTTGACCACGCCCGTGGTGATGACCTGGCCGGACTCCACGCCCGTGATCCGCGTCATCGGGACGAAGACCCGGCGGCGGCTGAGCACCTCGACGACCATGCCGAGCAGCCGGGGCGGGCGGCGGCCCACCCGGAGCATGGCCACGAGGTCGCTGACCCGGCCGACCTGGTCGCCGTTGGGATCGAAGACCGGGACTCCGGCGAGATGGGAGACGAAGATCCGGGGGGCGCCTGCCGCCATGCCACGCGCCTCCTCGGTGCCGCTCGATTCGGGTCAATGCTGAGCTATGCCGGGTTCAGGCTAGCCCGTGCCCATCCGTGGCGCCCCGGCAGAGCGCCCGTACGGCTGCCTGCGGCGACGGCGCGCGTCCCGGGTACGCTGCGGTCTGCCGTCCCCCCACCATCGACGACGAGAGGCAGCGCCGGTGACGTCACTCCCCACTGCATCGCGCATCCGCAGGGTCGTCCTGCCGCTGGCGCTGTGCGCCGGTCTCGCGGCGGGACTCAGCGCGTGCGCGGAGGACCCGGACGAGGGGACGAACGGGGTCGGGAGGCTCTCCCCGGACGCCATCGAGGAGAAGGCGCAGTCGGCGGCCGACCGTGCGAAGGCGGTCCGGCTGGCCGGGACGCTGGTCAGCAAGGGCGGCACGTTCAAGCTGAACATGCGCCTCAAGGACGACGGCGCGACCGGCTCGGTCGTGACGAAGAACAGCACGTTCGAGCTGCTGCGGATCGGCGACGCGCTCTACATGAAGGCCGACGCGGCGTTCTGGACGCACGGCGAGGGCGGCGGCGAAGGCGGGAGCGGCGACGGGGACGGCGGAAGCCAGGGGTCCGCGGAGCCTTCGGAGGCCGACAGCGACGCCGCCGACAAGCTCGACGACAAGTACGTCAAGGTGCCGCAGGACGACCCCTCGTACAAGCAGCTGCGCGGCTTCACCGACATGGACCTGCTCCTGGACGGGCTGATCGGCCTGCACGGCGAGGTGGTGAAGGGCGACCGCGACAAGATCGGCGGCATCCGTACGGTCAAGGTCAAGGGCGGCGAGGACGGCGAGGGCGGCACGCTGGACGTCGCCCTGGAGGGCACCCCGTTCCCGCTCCAGTTCGCGCGGGGCGGCGGAGCGGGCGTGGTGGTGCTGTCCGAGTGGGACAAGGACTTCCCGCTGGAGGCCCCGGCGCCGGGCCAGACGCTGGATTACGGCAAGCAGCTGCCGCGTACCTGAGCCCTGCGGTACCGGGGCTCAGCGCTTGCGGCGCTTGAGCAGCAGCCGGGGGAGGGCCGCGGGCGCGGGGCGGCGCGTGAGCGCCTCCGAGGGCTGCGGGACCGCCGCGAGCGAGCCGGTCGGCAGGTCCGTCGTGGAGTCCAGCGGGGACAGCCGCAGCACCCGGCACTCCCGCGCCCAGCGCTCCGGCATCGCCTCGCCGTCCGTCGCGTTCAGGCGCTTGCCCTTCAGCTCGGCGACCGCCGCGTCCCACTCCTCCGTGCCGGGAGCCAGTTCGCTCACCGCCGCCGTCCAAGCGACGATGCGACCACCCTTGTCCTTGCTGCGGACCGTGACCTCGGCCGTCGAGCCCGCGACCAGCCCCGGGAGCGGTTGCTCGCCCGGACCGTCGCCGACGACGTGCGCCGCGCCCTCGTGCCAGACGTGCCAGAGGGCCCGGGCGGGGGCGGCCTCGCCCCGGACCCAGATGAGGCCGGACTTCTTCGTGGCCTCCTCGACGAGGGCGGGCCCGAGCAGCTTGTCTGTCATGCCCCGCAGCCTATCGAGAGCCGGCCGGCGCGCGGCCTAGAGCCAGCCGTTGCGCTTCAGTGTGCGGTGGATGGCGAAACAGATGACCGTGATGCCGACGAGCACCATCGGGTAGCCGTACTTCCACTCCAGCTCCGGCATGTGGTCGAAGTTCATGCCGTACACGCCGCAGACCGCCGTCGGGACGGCGATGATCGCCGCCCATGAGGTGATCTTGCGCATGTCCTCGTTCTGCGTGACGGTCGCCTGCGCCAGGTTGGCCTGGAGGATCGAGTTGAGCAGCTCGTCGAAGGCGACGACCTGCTCCTGCACGCGCGCGAGGTGGTCGGCGACATCACGGAAGTACTTCTGGATGTCCGGGTCCACCAGCCGCATCGGGCGCTCGCTCAGCAGCGCCATCGGGCGCAGCAGCGGGGTGACGGCCCGCTTGAACTCCAGTACCTCACGCTTGAGCTGGTAGATCCGCCCGGTGTCCGTGCCGCGCGTGGAACCCTTCGCGGGCGGCGAGAAGACATCGATCTCGATCTGGTCGATGTCGAGCTCGACGGCGTCGGCGACCGCGATGTAGCCGTCGACGACATGGTCGGCGATGGCGTGCAGGACGGCCGAGGGGCCCTTGCTCAACAGCTCGGGCTCGCCCTGGAGGCGGTGGCGGAGGTTGCGCAGCGAGCCCTGCCCGCCGTGCCGGACGGTGATGACGAAGTCGGGGCCGGTGAAGCACATCACCTCGCCGGTCTCGACGACCTCGCTGGTGGCGGTGAGTTCGGCGTGCTCGACGTAGTGCATCGTCTTGAAGACGGTGAAGATGGTGTCGTCGTACCGCTCCAGCTTCGGCCGCTGGTGGGCGTGGACGGCGTCCTCGACGGCGAGCGGGTGCAGCCCGAACTCGGCGGCGATACCGGCGAATTCGGCCTCGGTCGGCTCGTGCAGACCGATCCAGGCGAAGCCGCCGCTCTCCCGCACCTGGCGCATCGCGCCACGCGGCGTGAGGCAGGCGCGGTCGTCCACGCGACGCCCGTCGCGGTAGACCGCGCAGTCCACGACCGCGCTGGAGGCGGACGGGTCGCGGGTCGCGTCGTAGTTCGCGTACGGCGAGGCACCGCCGGCGGTGGGCTTGCGCAGGGAGGTGCGCAGGGAGGGGCGGACCGCGGCGCGCAGGTCACGGATCATCGACATTTGGCATGCTCCTTCACGGAGAAGCCGTCGGCGAGACGTGGCACAGCCCGGAATGGGGACGTGGAGCTACGTCGTCCACAAAGCGGGCGGCACCGCGGGATCGCGGTGACGGCGTTCGCTACAGACAGGCAAAGGCGAAGTGCTCTTCCGTCGTGCGAGATGCCGGGTGACGGTGGGCGGACCGGGTGCGGAAGGCCTCAGATCACCGGGAGGAACGCACCGGGCTCAGGTGCGGGGCGGAAGAGCGGTTGGTACTGCCCGATCGACTTCGATCCACGCAGCCCCACCTCCTCCAGCCGGTCCCCCTTGGGGGATGACGAGTTGGTCGGGAGTACCGACCAGCGGCCAAGACTATCAGCCGACAGAGGGTCAATCCCTTCCATTGCCCGTTTCCCACGCGCTTTATGCTCGCCGCATGGGAGAAGTTCTTGCTCTGGTCGAGGCCCGGCTGCGTTCGGCGCTCGGTGAACCGGACGCGCGCGCCGCGGTGACGTTTCTCGGTACGGACCGGATCGAGGTGCTCCGCTTCATCGACGGCGACCTCGTGCGGTACGTCACCCTCGGCATGTCCGCGCATCCGATGACCGACCCGACGGCCGCGCTGGCCGATCCGGTGAAGGGCCCGCGCGCGGAGCTGGTGCTCTCGGTACGCGCGGGGCTCGCCGACACCGACAAGGTGCTGCGCCCGCTCGCCGTGCTCGCGTCCACCCCGCAGGTCGAGGGTGTCGTCGTGGCCGCCGGCGCCTCGCTCGACGTGGGTGAACCCCTCTGGCCCGGGGCCCCGTTCAGCTCGGTGCTCGTCGCGGAGCCGGGCGGCCTGGTGGAGGATCTGGACCTCGACGACCCGATGGATCCCGTGCGGTTCCTGCCGCTGCTGCCGATGACGTCCAACGAGGCCGCGTGGAAGCGGGTGCACGGGGCGGACGCGCTCCAGGAGCGCTGGCTGACCAACGGCACGGACCTGCGTGACCCGCTGCGGCGTTCGGTGGCGCTGGACTGACCGGTGGGGCGCGTTCGGTGGCGGAGGGGTGGTCGGTACGGGTGTGGCCGTCGGGAGCGGTGCGCCCGTCGGTAGCGGTGCGGCCATCGATACCGGTGCGGCCATCGGTGTGCCGCGGGGCCGACTTGGCGCCGCCGGCGTCTATCACTCGGGGTGAACTGGTCGGGCCGGACGGGTGATCGTCCTTGACGCGGGCGCGGAGGGGTAGGACCGTTGGGCTCTATGAGGGGCGAACCCAGTTGCCCGAAGTGCGGTGGCCGGGTCAGGGCGCCCGGTCTTTTTGCCGATTCTTGGCAGTGCGACGTGCATGGTTCGGTGCACCCGCTGCAGCCCGTGATCCCGCCCAGCGTCGAGGCCCTCGGTGTGGTGGTGCACCGGGCACAGGTGCCGGTCTGGATGCCGTGGCCTCTACCCGTCGGCTGGCTCTTCACCGGGGTCGCGTACGCCGGTGACGATCGCAGTGGCGGACGCGCGACCGCCGTCGCCTGCTCGGGACCCGGGCCGTTGGGCGGGATCGGCGAGCTGCTGCTCGTGGCGGAGGAGCTGGGCGTCGGACTCGGAGCGCGGTACGCGGGGATCGACGGGCCCGACCCCGGTCCCGGGATGGCCATCGACAAGCCCGCCCAGACCAAGGTGCTCGCCGCGGGGCGACCGACACCGCTCTGGCACGTGAACGGGACCCCGCAGGACCGGGCGGTCTTCGCGGGTGAGGCGCGTGGCCTGTGGCTGTGGGCGATCGTGTGGCCGGAACAGTCGGGACTGCTGATGTACGACGAGCTGGTGCTGACGGACCTGCGGGACGCGGGCGCGGAAGTGGAACTGCTGCCGTGCGGGGCGCTGACGCCGCGTCTGCTGTCGTAGCCGGGGACAGGGGGTTTGGGGATCCAGGAGTTCCAGGGGTTCCAGGGGGCCGAGGCCGGGCGGGTGAGGTCGGATGCGCCCGTTATGCTGGAGCGTCCCCTTCGTCCGTCCCTGAGCCCTGGAGCAACGCGTCGTGCGCATCGACCTGCACACCCACTCCACGGCGTCGGACGGTACGGACACCCCGGCGGAGCTGGTCCGCAACGCGGCGGCGGCCGGACTGGACGTCGTCGCCCTCACGGACCACGACACCACGCGCGGGTACGCGGACGCGATCGCGGCGCTGCCCGAGGGGCTGACGCTCGTCACCGGCATGGAGCTGTCCTGCCGTGTGGACGGGGTCGGTCTGCACATGCTCGGGTACCTCTTCGACCCCGGGGAGCCGGAGCTGGCCGCCGAGCGCGAGCTGGTCCGGGACGACCGGGTGCCGCGCGCGCGGGCGATGGTCGGCAAGCTCCAGGAGCTCGGCGTCCCGGTCACCTGGGAGCAGGTCGCCCGCATCGCGGGGGACGGCTCGGTCGGCCGCCCGCACGTCGCGGAGGCGCTGGTCGAACTCGGCGTCGTACGGGACGTGTCCGGGGCGTTCACGCAGGAATGGCTGGCGGACGGGGGGCGGGCGTACGTGCGGAAGCACGAGATCGACCCGTTCGAGGCGATCCGTCTGGTCAAGGCGGCCGGCGGTGTCACGGTCTTCGCGCACCCGGCGGCGGTCAAGCGGGGCGAGGTCGTCCCGGAGTCCGCGATCGCGCGTCTCGCGGAGGCGGGCCTCGACGGCATCGAGGTGGACCACATGGACCACGACGAGGCGACGCGGGCGCGGCTGCGAGGGCTGGCCAAGGAGCTCGGGCTGCTGACCACGGGGTCCAGCGACTACCACGGCAGCCGGAAGACGTGCCGCCTCGGTGAGCACGTGACGGACCCCGAGATCTACGGCGAGATCACCCGCCGCGCCACGGGCGCCTTCCCGGTGCCCGGCACAGGCGGACGCCCCTAGCCCGTACCGGGCGCACTGGGCCCCTCGGTCGCTCACGACCCTCCCGGCGAGCCCGCTGAAGGCCTCTCGCGAGGCCGGGCCGGGTCCGTTCCGCACGGCCGCCGGCAGCCCCTGCCGGAAAGCCTCCGACGGTGGCGGTGCCCCGACTCGGGTCCGGCTCGCGCCGAGCCGAGTCCGCCCGGTCGGTTCCGGTCCCAAGGCCCTCGCCGGGACGCCCGACGACCGGCGCCGGACCCACCCCGCCGGAACCCAGCCCCGACAGGGCCTGACCCGGCCGGCAGGGCCGGGCTCCGCAGGATTCCGACTCCCGGAGGGGATCCGGACCCGCAGGGCCCGTTCTCCGCAGGGACCAGGCCTCCGCCAGAGACCCGGCCCCGGCAGGGATCCGAGTCCGCAGGGCCAGGCCTCCGCAGGGATCAGGCCTCCACAAAATTCCGATCCCGGCAGGGATCGGGGCCCGCCGGGCCCGGATCCCCGTCGGGCCCGGATCCCCGCAGGGCCCGGTCCGTCGCCGCCCCACGCCCACCGGGGCGCCCCCCCCGACCACCCACTCGTACACCCCACCACGCAAGGCACACCGTGTTCGACGTCGCCGTATTCGGCTCGCTGTTTCTGACCCTGTTCGTGATCATGGATCCGCCCGGGATCACCCCGATCTTCCTCGGCCTCACCTCCGGCCGCCCCGCCAAGGTGCAGCGGCGCATGGCCTGGCAGGCCGTTGCCGTGGCCTTCGGTGTCATCACCGTCTTCGGGATCCTCGGGCAGCAGATCCTCGCCTATCTCCACGTCTCCGTACCCGCCCTGATGATCGCCGGCGGTCTGCTCCTCCTGCTCATCGCGCTCGACCTCCTCACCGGCAAGACCGACGAGCCCAAGCAGACCAAGGACGTCAACGTCGCCCTCGTCCCCCTCGGCATGCCGCTCCTCGCCGGGCCCGGTGCGATCGTGTCGGTGATCCTCGCCGTGCAGCACGCCGACGGTGTCGGCGCGCAGGTCTCCGTCTGGGCCGCGATCGTCGCCATGCACGTCGTCCTCTGGCTGACCATGCGCTACTCGCTGCTGATCATCCGTGTCATCAAGGACGGCGGCGTCGTGCTCGTGACCCGGCTCGCCGGCATGATGCTCTCCGCCATCGCCGTGCAGCAGATCATCAACGGCGTCACCCAGGTCATCCAGGGCGCCTGACCCGCAGCCCCCGCACGCCACTGCGCCCCCGTACGGATTCCGGTGTTCACGGAGTCCGTGCGGGGGCGCGGTGCGTCTGAGCGGTGCCTGTTATGAGGCCGAGGTCTCGGCCGGGCGGATCCAGATGCGCTGGCCGATCGAAGCGGCCTGCTGCACGATCCGGTTGACGGAGGCGGCGTCCACGACGGTCCGGTCGACGGGCGTGCCGTCGATGTCGTCGAGTCGCAGGATTTCGAAGCGCATGGGCTTCTCCCTTCGTCTGGAGTTGATCCTCCTGTTGGAGAACTGTGGTACGTGTTACGACATGTCCAACGGGATGCATCCTGCAAACATTCCCTACGCTAAGGAAATTTTTTGGATGGCTAACTACTAAGTCGTAGGGGACGTTGGCGGGAACCGCCCGAGCGGCGGAGAATGAGCCGCGTATGAACGACGCAGAGCTTTCTCCCACGCCGCCCCGCGACCCCGTCCACGACCTGCGCGACCGCCTGGAGCACACCAATGAGCTCCTCCGGCGGATGCTGGCCGAAGTGGCGAAGACCCCCTCGACCCATGCCATCTTCGTCGACGCCGGTTACGTCTATGCTGCGGCGGGGTTGCTTGTGGCGGGCACCGAGGACCGGCGCTCCTTCGACCTCGACGCCGAGGGACTCATCGAGGCCTTCATCGACAAGGCCCGCACGATCTTCGCGGACAGCCGGCTGCTGCGCGTCTACTGGTACGACGGCGCCCGGCGCCGGATCCACACCCCCGAGCAGCAGACCATCGCCGAACTCCCCGACGTCAAGGTCCGGCTCGGCAACCTCAACTCCAACAACCAGCAGAAGGGCGTCGACTCCCTCATCCGCTCCGACCTGGAGTCCCTCGCCCGGCACCGCGCCATCAGCGATGCCGCGCTCGTCGGCGGCGACGAGGACCTCGTCCCGGCCGTCGAGGCCGCCCAGGGCTACGGGGCCCGCGTCCACCTCTGGGGCATCGAGGCCGCCGAAGGGCGCAACCAGGCCGAGCCGCTGCTCTGGGAGGTCGACAGCCGCCGCACCTTCGACCTCGACTTCTGCCGCCCGTACGTCACCCGACGCCCCGTCACGACGTACGAGAACGAGGGTGAGCCGCCGCCCTCCCGCGAAGAGGTCCGCTTCGTCGGCGCCCAGATCGCCGCGGTCTGGCTCGCCGAACGCGGCGGCGACGCGATGGCCGAGCTGCTGCCCGGACACCCGTACCTGCCGGGACCCGTCGACCAGGACCTGCTCATCGAGGCGGAGAAGCTCCTCAGCCGCTCGCTGCGCGGGCACGCGGCCCTGCGCAGAGCGCTGCGCGACGGCTTCTGGCAGCACCTCCAGGCGCAGTTCTAGCCGCGGTACCGACAGCCGTACTAGCCGCCGGCGCGTTCGTCGGCGGCTCCCGCCCTCGCGTCCACGTGGTCCCAGAACGCCGCCAGGCGCGCCGCCAGCTCCTCCGGATGCGAGACATTGGGGGAGTGGCCCGCGCCCTCGAGCACCGTGTGGTGCGCGCCCACGTTCGTCGCCGCCGCGGCCAGATGCGGCACCGGCCAGACCATCTCCTCCGCGCCGTACGCGATGTGCACCGGCAGCGTCAGCGCGGCGAGCCGTGCCGTACCGTCCGGGTCGCGCAGCAACAGCCGTCCCGCGCCCGCCAGTTGGGCGATCCGGGTGGCCATCCAGCGCCGCCGCAGGAACCGCACGATCTCCGGCGGGTCGGCGCTCTCCGGCTCCTCGCCGCGGCTGTCCAGCCAGCGCGTCGCCAGCCAGACCCGCTCCTTGGGCAGCAGGGCGAGCGCACCGCGCAGCGCCCGGACCCTGATCCGCTGCGGGCGGGCGACCCGGCCGGGTCCCGAGGAGAGCAGGGTCAGCGAGCGGAACGCGGCGGGCGCGAGCTCCGCCGCGGCCCGGGCCACCAGTCCGCCGAAGGAGTGGCCGAGCAGATGCACCGGTCCGTCGCCGAGCGCGGCGGCCTGCGCCACCACGTCGAGGGCGAGGGCACGGCGGCTGTAGGCGTGGCGCCCGCGGGGCCCGGGGGTCTCGTGCTGGCCGCGACCGTCGACGGCCACGGCGCGGAAGCCGTCCGAGCCGAGGGGGCCTAGCAGCGCGAGGAAGTCCTCCTTGCTGCCGGTGTACCCGGGCAGCAGCAGCACCGTGCCGCGGGTCTCGCCGTCGGGTGCGGTGTCCAGGACGGCGAAGCCGCCGCGCGTGGTCTCCAGCCGGTAGGCACGGGTGCGGGGTGGCAGCGCCAGGGACCGGGGCTTGCTCATAGAGGGACTGTAACCGCTGTTCAGCGGCGGCCGGACGGCACAGTGGCCCGGTCCCTGGGGAGGGACCGGGCCACTGCGGAAGGTGCGACGGCGCGTCAGCCCTCGGGCTGCGCGGCCGCGGCCTTCTTCGTCGTGCGACGGCGGGGGGCCTTGGGGGCCTCGGCGGTCTCGGTGGCGACGGTGGCCTCCGCCGGAGCGGCGGCTGCCTTCTTCACCGTACGGCGGCGGGGTGCCGTCTTCGGCTCGGACGCGTCCGGGGCCTCGGCGGCGACGGCCTTCTTGGCCGTCCGGCGGCGCGGGGCCTTGGGGGCCTCCTCGACGGCGGGCTCGACGGCCGGGGTCTCGACCGCGGGGGTCTCGACGGCCTCGGCGGCGACGGCCTTCTTGGCCGTACGGCGACGGGGGGCCTTCTTCGGCTCCTCGACGACCTCGGCGATGGCGGGGGCCGCCTCGACGACCTCGACGACCTCGGCCGCGACGGCCTTCTTCGCCGTGCGGCGGCGGGGGGCCTTCTTGGGCTCCTCGACGGTCTCGGTCACCGGCTCGGCGACCTTGGCGGCCGGCTTCGCCGCCGCGAGGGCGGCGGCCGCGGTCTCCACGGTCTGGAAGGTGACCGTCTCGGCCTCGGGCTTCACGATGCGCGTACGACGGCGGCGCGGGGCCGCGTTCGGGGCTTCGTCCACCGGCTTGGCCTGCGCGACCACGGAGACCGGAGCCGCGGCGGCGGGGGCGGGAGCCTCCACGACCGGGGCGACGGCAGCGGCCGGGGCGACGGGCGCGGACGCGTGGGACGCGACCGCACCGGCCGTGGCACGGGTGCGACGACGGCGGCGAGGGGTGCGCGGCTCGGCCGCCGCGTCCTCGGTCACCGCGGCGGCGACGGCGGCCGGGGCCTCGGTCGCCGTGCTCGTCGTTGTCGTCTCGACCGTCTCGTCGAGCGTGGAGCCACCGCGGGTACGGCGACGCTGGCGCGGGGCGCGCGTACGGGCCGGACGCTCCTCGGCCACCGGGGCGGCCTGCTTGGCGCCACGGCCACCACGGCCACCGCGTCCGCCGGGCTCGCCCAGGTCCTCCAGCTCCTCCGCGCCCAGACCCGCACGGGTCCGCTCGGCGCGGGGCAGGACGCCCTTGGTGCCCGCCGGGATGTCCAGCTCCTCGTACAGGTGCGGGGAGCTGGAGTACGTCTCGACCGGCTCGTGGAAGTCCAGCCCGAGCGCCTTGTTGATCAGCTGCCAGCGAGGGATGTCGTCCCAGTCGACCAGGGTGACGGCCGTGCCCTTGTTGCCCGCGCGGCCGGTGCGGCCCACGCGGTGGAGGAACGTCTTCTCGTCCTCGGGCGACTGGTAGTTGATGACGTGGGTGACGCCCTCGACGTCGATGCCGCGCGCGGCGACGTCGGTGCAGACGAGCACGTCGACCTTGCCGTTGCGGAAGGCGCGCAGCGCCTGCTCACGCGCGCCCTGGCCGAGGTCGCCGTGGACCGCGCCGGAGGCGAAGCCGCGACGCTGCAGCTGCTCGGCGATGTCGGCCGCCGTGCGCTTCGTACGGCAGAAGATCATCGCGAGTCCGCGGCCGTTGGCCTGCAGGATGCGGGAGACCATCTCCGGCTTGTCCATCGAGTGCGCACGGAAGACGTGCTGCTTGATGTTGGCGACGGTCACGCCCTCGCCGTCGGGCGAGGTGGCGCGGATGTGCGTCGGCTGCGACATGTAGCGGCGGGCGAGACCGATGACCGCGCCCGGCATGGTGGCCGAGAACAGCATGGTCTGGCGCTTCGCCGGAAGCATGTTCATGATCTTCTCGACGTCGGGCAGGAAGCCCAGGTCGAGCATCTCGTCGGCCTCGTCGAGGACGAGGGCCTTGACGTGGGACAGGTCCAGCTTGCGCTGGCCCGCCAGGTCGAGCAGGCGGCCCGGGGTGCCGACGATGACGTCGACGCCCTTCTTGAGCGCCTCGACCTGGGGCTCGTACGCCCGGCCGCCGTAGATGGCGAGCACGCGGACGTTACGGACCTTGCCGGCGGTCAGCAGGTCGTTGGTCACCTGGGTGCACAGCTCGCGCGTGGGGACGACGACCAGGGCCTGCGGGGCGTCGGTCAGCTGCTCGGGCTTGGCCCGGCCGGCCTCGACGTCCGCGGGGACGGTGACGCGCTCCAGGAGCGGCAGGCCGAAACCGAGGGTCTTGCCCGTGCCGGTCTTGGCCTGGCCGATGACGTCGGTGCCGGAGAGGGCGACCGGAAGGGTCATCTCCTGGATGGGGAAGGGGGTCACGATGCCGACGGCTTCGAGCGCCTCGGCCGTCTCGGGAAGGATCCCGAGCTCTCGGAAAGTCGTAGTCAGGGTGCTGCCTCTTCTGTGAGACGCGGCGCGAGGCGAACGCTGGGGGTCGTACCGTGCCGATTCGCTTCCGACCGGATCGAGGAAAGGATCACAGTCGGGTGGCGCGGGACCACTGCCGTCGCTCGAGCGTCGTGCCGCTTGAGGGACCCTCCTGCGGGTGCGCGGGGAGGGCTGTCGGGTCGGAGCCAGTCGGGCCACCGACCGGGCATCCTCATTCATGAGTCGGCCCACCGAGTACGTCCGAACGTGCGAAAACTTGTCCGCATACTCAGCAGGCGCTTTACCACTGTACCCCGGATTCGCGCATGTGTGTTGGGAGAATTGATGATGAGGGCGCGGTCACAGTGACTGACCAGCGCCTTGAGCGCGCCGGGGAGCGGGCTATTGTGCGCTTCATGGAGACGCCTGACAACGCCACGCCCGCCGAAGAGAACGCGGAAGCGACCACGGAAGAGACCGCCGAAGGGCTCACCGGGATCGCAGCCCAGGACTGGGCCACCGCTTCCGCCGAGCCGCAGTACCGCGCCGCGGTCGTCGACCTGCTCGGCGCGCTGGCCTACGGCGAGCTCGCCGCCTTCGAACGGCTCGCCGAGGACGCCAAGCTCGCGCCGACCCTCGCGGACAAGGCGGAGCTGGCGAAGATGGCCTCCGCCGAGTTCCACCACTTCGAGCAGCTGCGCGACCGGCTCGCCGCCGTCGACGCGGAGCCGACGGCGGCGATGGAGCCGTTCGCCAAGGCCCTGGACGACTTCCACCGTCAGACCGCGCCGTCGGACTGGCTGGAGGGCCTGGTCAAGGCCTATGTCGGTGACTCGATCGCGAGCGACTTCTACCGGGAGGTCGCGGCCCGGCTCGACTCCGACACGCGGCGGCTCGTGCTGTCGGTCCTCGACGACACCGGCCACGGCAACTTCGCCGTCGAGAAGGTGCGCGCCGCGATCGAGGCGGACCCGCGCGTCGGCGGTCGGCTCGCACTGTGGGCGCGCCGGCTGATGGGCGAGGCGCTCTCGCAGGCCCAGCGGGTCGTCGCCGAGCGCGACGCCCTCTCCACGATGCTCGTCGGCGGAGTCGACAGCATGGCCGCCGGCTTCGACCTGGCCGAGGTCGGCCGGATGTTCTCCCGGATCACCGAGGCGCACACGAAGCGTATGGCCGCGCTGGGCCTGGCGGCGTAACCCCGCCACCGGTCACGCCACGACCGGTCCGTCACGCCACGACCGGTCCGTCACGCCACGGCCGGTCGGTCACGACACGACCGGTGGCGTCACCACCGGACAAGCGCGTCGGCGGCCCCGCGGTTCAGGCCGCGGGGCCGCCGACGTGTGTTCCGTGGAGGCTCCGGTACGTGGCGGGTGGGCGCTGTTCACGCCGCCGCTGATCGGCGCAGACGGCGCGTGGCCGGGCGGATCAGCAGCGAGAGCAGGACCGTCGCGATCGCCACGGCCCCGATGAGCGTCGCCAGGGCGTGGCCCGGGCCGAGCGCGCCATGGGTCACCAGGGCGCCGAAGACGGCGCCGAGCGTGCCCGTGGTGAGAACGACCCCTCGTGCGGGGAGGCGGTCGGGCAGCCGGTGCACGGCCGCCCAGGCCAGGGCGAGTCCGAGCAGGGCGGAGCCGAGGGCTTCCAGGAACACGGGATCACCTCGCGTGCGGTGCGGGGCGGGACATTCGGTCGTAGGCGGTCCTACCCGGGCCGACTCCGACGCAATCCTCCTCGCCCGCCTCACCTGCACCTTCGGCCCGCATCCGCGCACCGCGCCGGACCCGGAGCCCACCCGGACGGACGAAGGGCCCGGCGGATCGAATCCGCCGGGCCCTTCTCCTGTGCTCCGTACGTCTCAGAGCGCGCCGAAGCCCACGCGGCGCACCGCCGGCTCGCCGATCTCCACGTACGCGATCTTGTCGGCCGGGATCAGGACCTTGCGGCCCTTCTCGTCCGTGAGGCTGAGCAGCTGCGCCTTGCCGGCCAGCGCGTCGGCCACCGCGCTCTCGACCTCCTCGGCGGACTGCCCGCTCTCCAGAACGATCTCCCGGGGTGCGTGCTGCACGCCGATCTTGACCTCCACGGCTATGTCCCTCCGAACGGTCAGCGTTGCGCGTCTCCCGCGCCGTACGCTGCACACATTAGCCCGGTGAGGCGATCCGTACGGCGCACCGGCGGAACGCCAGGAGCGAACACGCGGGCTCAGCGGCCGTCGTTGAGCGGCTGGCCGTCCGTCGGGTGCAGCGGGAAGCCGGCGATACCGCGCCACGCCAGCGAGGTCAGCAGCGCCACCGCCTTGTCGCGCGGGATGGCCGACTCGCTGGAGAGCCAGTAGCGAGCGACGACCTGCGACACACCGCCCAGGCCCACGGCGAGCAGCATGGACTCGTCCTTGGACAGGTCGGTGTCCTCGGCGATCACGTCGGAGATCGCCTCGGCGCACTGCAGGCTGACCCGGTCCACGCGCTCGCGCACGGCCGGCTCGTTGGTCAGGTCGGACTCGAAGACGAGCCGGAACGCGCCGCCCTCGTCCTCCACGTACGCGAAGTACGCGTCCATCGTGGCCTCGACCCGGAGCTTGTTGTCCGTCGTCGACGCCAGCGCCGTGCGCACGGCCTGGAGCAGCGACTCGCAGTGCTGGTCGAGCAGGGCCAGGTAGAGCTCGAGCTTCCCCGGGAAGTGCTGGTAGAGCACCGGCTTGCTGACACCCGCGCGCTCCGCGATGTCATCCATCGCTGCGGAGTGGTACCCCTGGGCGACGAACACCTCCTGGGCCGCCCCGAGGAGCTGGTTCCGTCGGGCTCGGCGCGGCAGGCGCGTGCCCCGAGGGCGTGCTGCCTCTGTCTGCTCGATGGCTGTCACGCCGCCTCCCAAAAATCGATCCATGCGCTGTGTGGCGCCGCGCCCGCCATCGTACTTTTGGGTAACCCGGCTGTGCGCGGTGCGGACGCAGAATTTCACGGACCGGACGTCGAGGGCGATAGGCGATCCAACATTAAACCGAACGAATCAGCGGTAGTCGTCCTCGTCGAGCGCGACGACACGTGCCTGTTCGGACGAGTCCGCCTCGTTCGCGGAGTCCCGTTCGACATGGGTGTGCCGCTCGTCCTCGCGCTGCTGCACTTCCGCGCGCTGCTCGGCCGCGTCGGCCTCAGGGATTTCCTCGTCGAGCACGTCGTCCTCTTCCTCGGCGAATGTGTCCGGCTCGTTCGGATCGACAGTCATGCGGATTCCTTCCAGCATGCGGGTCCTCTCCGATGGCCCTCTCTATGAGCGTAGGAGCACACTCCGCGCGGCGCACCCGAACCTGTGACGCCACACACACACGCCCCCGCGTGATCGTCTCGTAATATTGCGGCCATGTCGTCGACCGAGCTGCCGGAGACCCGGACCGCCGCCGCACCGTCCTCGTCGCGGACCCGCGCCGTACGGGTCGCCGACGGCGAGAAGCTGCGCTCCGTGACACTGCCCGGGCTCACGCTCACCGTCCGCGCGCGCCCCGGCGATCGGCCGGGACTCGCGCCCGCGCTCTACGTCCACGGCCTGGGCGGCTCGTCCCAGAACTGGTCGGCGCTGATGCCGCTGCTCGCCGACCTCGTCGACGGCGAGGCCGTCGACCTGCCCGGCTTCGGCGACTCCCCGCCGCCCGACGACGGCAACTACTCGGTCACCGGACACGCCCGGGCCATCATCCGGTTCCTCGACGCCTCCGGCCGCGGCCCGGTCCATCTGATCGGCAACTCGCTCGGCGGAGCCGTCTCCACCCGGGTCGCCGCCGTCCGCCCCGACCTGGTCCGCACCCTCACCCTCGTCTCGCCGGCCCTGCCCGAGCTGCGCGCCCAGCGCACCGCCTGGCCGACCGTGATCCTGGCCATGCCGGGCGTCGCCCCTCTCTTCGCGAAGCTGACCAGGGGCTGGACGCCGGAGCAGCGGGTCCGCGGGATACTCGCCCTCTGTTACGGCGACCCCGGCCGGGTCTCGGACGAGGGCTTCCGGCACGCCGTGGAGGAGATGGAGCGGCGCCTGGAGCTCCCGTACTTCTGGGACGTGATGGCCCGCTCCTCGCGCGGCATCGTCGACGCGTACACGCTCGGCGGTCAACACGGTCTCTGGCGGCAGGCCGAACGGGTGCTGGCGCCGACGCTGCTCATCTACGGCGGCCGTGACCAGCTCGTCTCGTACCGGATGGCGCGCAGGGCGGCCGCCGCGTTCCGCGGTTCGCGCCTCCTGACCCTCCCGGACGCCGGGCACGTCGCCATGATGGAGTACCCCGAGACGGTCGCGCAGGCCGTACGGGAACTGATCGAACTGAACGAACAGAGCGACGACCGCGTAGAGAACGCAGAGAAGCGCGGCGACAGCGGCGACACAGGCAACAGCGGCGACAGTGGCGGGAGCTGATCCGGGGCGTGGGACGACATAGTAGGAAGGGACCCGCGCCCGCTCCTCCCGCGGATCCGGGGCGGCGGGAAGCCGCGGGTCAGGGGACGGGACGCCGAAGGCGCGCACAGGGCGGCGAGGACACGGGCCCCCAGGAGCGGTACCAGGAGCCGCGACGGGGCACGCACCCCTCGGATCCGTACGCCCAGGGGGCCCGCGGACAGCAGACCGGCAACACCCAGGGCGGCCATGGGCCGGGCCCGAATACGTACGGGCAGGGTTCGTCCGGATACGGGCAGGGATCCGGCCCGTACGGGGCGGCGCCGAGCACCTACGGACAAGGGCCCAGCACCTACGGGCAGCGACCCGGCGCGTACGGGGCGCCGCAGCCCGGCCCGCGCGGTCAGGGCGGCGGCCGTCCCGTCTGGGACACGCCGATGCACGGCACCCCGGTCTACACCGCCCCCGTCGACACGGCCGTACGGGGCGGGCACCCCGAACACGCCGACACGGCCCCCCGGCCGCCCGAGCGCTACGGCGACCGGCCGGGCATCCGCGGGAACGCGCCGGACGAGGCCCGGGCCACCGAGACCACCGGGCGCACCCCCTTCATCCCTGCCCCGCGTCGGGAGCGCGACCCCGAGACCCTCCCCGACGACGTTCCGGAGGAGCTTCCCGAGGAGCCGCCGGCCAAGACGGGCGGCATGGGCCGGGCGTTGACCGGCATCGCCGCCGCAGCCGTCACCACGGTCCTCGCCGTCGTCGTGGCCGGGCAGGTCACCGACCAGGGCTCCGGAACCGCCGTCGCCCGCTCGGCGGAGGGGCCCACGGACCGGGCCGTCGACAAGGGCGGTGCGTCGCGCTCCGACCAACGGCCCGCGCCCCCGAAGGCGGCGCCCGCCGCACCCGCCAAGCCGCCCACGTACGAGCAGTTGATGGCCCGTCAGTTCCCCATCGACCCCAAGTTGAAGGGCTCGGGCGAGTTCGAGGCCGTGGGCGGCTTCGAGAAGGCGCCGGGCAAGGGGCGCAAGATCCGGTACCGGGTCGACGTGGAGAAGGGGCTCGGGCTCGACCCGAAGCTCTTCGCCGAGGCCGTGCAGAAGACCCTGAACGACGAGCGCAGCTGGGCCGGCAAGGGCGCCATGACCTTCGAGCGGATCTCCAGCGGGGACCCGGAGTTCGTGATCACGCTCGCCAGCCCCGGCACCACCGGTGTCTGGTGCGCGAAGTCCGATCTGGACACCACCGTCGACAACGTGTCCTGCGACTCCGCGTCCACCTCCCGCGTGATGATCAACGCGTTCCGCTGGGCGCAGGGGTCGGACACCTTCGGCGCGAAGGCGATGTTCGCCTATCGCCAGATGCTCATCAACCACGAGGTCGGACACCGGCTCGGTCACGGCCACGTCAGCTGCCGCACGCCCGGCTCCCTCGCGCCCGTGATGCAGCAGCAGACCAAGTCCCTGGACGTCGAGGGCATCAAGTGCCGCCCCAACCCCTGGGTGCATCCCGGGAGTTGAGGAGTCCCCGGGAGGCTCCGCGGGCGACGCCGTCCGGCGCCGCCAGGAGCTGGCCGCAGCATGACTCCGTGTGATCGAAACGCCCCGTAGCGCGACGGAACGCGACCGGGGTGTGAAAGTTACGTGTATTCACCCCTTCCGGTGGCGCGACGGACAACCGTCCGTCGCGCCACCGGTACATCCGCTTACGTTCTTCCCGCTGCGAGTCGCCGGACCACGGTGGCCGGGAGTCAAGCGAGATCGGGGGTGTACTCATGCGGATCGGACTGCTTACGGAGGGTGGTTACCCGTACGCCACGGGTGAGTCCAGGCTCTGGTGCGACCGGCTCGTGCGCGGGCTCGTGCCGCACGAGTTCGACGTGTACGCCCTCAGCCGCAGCGCCCGGCAGGAGGAGAGCGGCTGGGTCGACCTCCCCCCGCAGGTCCGGCGCGTCCGCACGGCCTCGCTCTGGGCCCCCGAGGACGACGGCCACACCTACGGGCGGCGCGAACGGCGCCGCTTCGCCGAGCACTTCGGCGCGCTCGTGACCGGCGTCTGCGCCGAGGACGACACGACCGCCGCGCGCTGCTTCGCCGACGGACTCTACGGACTGGCCGAACTCGCCTGCGAGCGCGGCGGCCTCTACGCGGCCCTGCGCTCCGAACTCGCCGTCCGCACCCTGGAGTCCGCCTGCCGTGCGCCCGGCGCACGCCGGGGCGTGGCCGACGCCACCGTGCCCGACTACCTCGACACCGTCGACCAGCTGGAGCGTGCCCTGCGCCCGCTGTCGCTCGACTGGTACGGCGAGGACGGCCTCGGCGCCGTCGACCTCTGCCACGCCGCGTCCGGCGGCTCCGCGGCCCTGCCCGGCCTGTTGGCCAAACGCTTCTTCGGCACTCCGCTGCTGGTCACCGAGTACGGCGTCCAGCTGCGCGCGCACTACCTCGCCGCCACCGAGGCGCCCCGGTCCGCTCCCGTCCGTGCGCTGCTCGCCGCCTTCCAGGGCCGGCTGGCCGGCGAGGTCTACCGGCAGGCCGCGCTCCTCACCCCCGGCAACACGCACGCCCGGCGCTGGCAGGAACGGTGCGGGGCCGACCGCGCCAAGCTGCGCACGGTCTACCCGGGCATGGAGATCGAGCGGTTCACCGAGGTCGGCGAGGACGAGGAGAGCGGTGACCCGGCGACCCTCGTCTGGGTCGGCAGGGTGGAACCCGCCAAGGACCTGATCGCCCTGCTGCACGCATTCGCGGAGGTGCGCAAGGCCCAGCCGGACGTACGGCTGCGGATCATCGCCGCGCCCGTGCGCGAGCCCGGGGCCGACGCGTACGTCGCCCACTGCAAGGCGCTCGCCGCCCAGCTCTTCCCCGACGAGGCGCCGGGGGCGCACGCCGTCGGCGAGAACCCGGTCTCCTTCGAGGAGATCGGCGGGCCGGAGGCGCCGACGCTCGCCGAGGCGTACGCGGCGGGGGCGGTCGTCGTCCTCTCCAGCGTCGTGGAGGGGTTCCCGATCAGCCTGGTCGAGGCGATGTTCTGCGCGCGGGCGACGGTCTCGACGGACGTCGGCGCGGTCGTCGAGGTCATCGGCGGCACGGGACTCGTCGTGCCCCCGCGCAATCCGCGGGCGCTCGCGGACGCGTGCCTGGCGCTGTTGCGCGACCCCGAGCGCCGGTACCGGCTGGGGGCGGCGGCACGGGCCCGCGCGCTCGAACTCTTCACCGTCGAGCAGAACCTGGCCGCGTTCCGCGGCATCTACCTCGAACTTCTCTCCCACTCGCCGGTGCGCCGCCGCGCCGCGGACGGCATCCCCTTCGCGAACCCGGCCGAGGCGTACGTCCCGGGCACCTGGGCGGACCAGCCCGTGAGCGCGACCAGCGGATCGGGAGACCCCGATGCCTGAAGGAGGCACCCCCATGCGCGGCCCCGCCGCCCCCACGACCCCCGGCCCCTGGGACTCCCGCTCCGAGGCGCTCCTCGAGACGAAGGCCCTGACGGTGGCCGTGACGGTCTCCGTCACGGCCACCGAAGCCCCCGAGAGGCCGGCCCCCCTGGGACACGGGACCGACGCGGGACACGAGGGCTCCGCCACGGTGGCCACGGGAACGGGCACGGCCACGGGAACGGGGTCGGGTTCGGGGGCGACCTGCCGCCCCGACCCCGGCGCCGGGGCGTGGCGTCCGGAGGCGCTCGCCCCCGGAACCACGCCCCCCGCGGCGCCCCTGTCGGGCGGTGAGGGCCTCGACCTCCGGTCGCCAGGGGGCGCGCGCCGGACCCCCGACCCGCAGCCCGGTGCCGTCCCTGGCCCGCGCACCGAGGACGTCCGCCCGCAGGGCGACCCGCCCACCGCTCCCGCGCCGGAGGCGTTCGACGCCCGGGGCGCCACGCCCCCGGAGGCCACGGTTGCCGCGCACCCGCGGGACGGCGCCCCGGAGGCCGCTCCGGGCCCGGGCGCCGTGGCTCCCGATGCGGTCGGCGACGGCCCGCCGAAGCCCGCCCGGCGGGGCCCCGCCGACCCCGTCAAGGCGCTCATGCACCGGCACCGGGAGCTGTGCGAGCGGGCCGTCGACCCGCTGGAGATCGCCGCCGGGCTCGAAGCGCACGGCGTCACCGACCGGACCGCCGCCCGGTTCCGGCACCGGGACGTCTTCTCGCTCGCCGAAGAGCTGTACGCGCGCGTGCCGCGTGGAACCGGGGCGCCCGCGCGCCCCGCGCCGGAGGGCGAGGCGCACGCCGGGTGGGCCGGGTGGACCCTGGCCGCCCTGGCGCCCGGCGCCGTCACCGCCCTCACCGTCACCGGACTCGCGCTCACAGAAGGGCCCGTGCGCCTCGCCGTCGGCGCGGCCGGGGCCCTCGGCCTGGCCGCCGCGCTCGCCGTCGCCGTACGGCGCGGCCCCCTGCGCGCCGCCGGCCGCACCGTCCCCGCCGCCCGCGTCTGGACCCTCTGGCTCCTCGCGTACGCGCTCGGCGGGGACGGTCTCCTCCAGGCGACCCTCACGGGCGGACCCGACGGAGCCTGGCCCGTCACCCCCGCCCCCCTCCTCGGCCTCGCCCTCGCCGTCGCCCCCGCCGCCTGGTGCGCCCGGCTCTTCGCCACCAGGGCCCGCCGCAGGCTCGCCGCCAGCCGTGGCCTGGAGGACTTCGCCGCCGGCACGCGCCCGGTGCTCCTCGCCACCGTCGCGCTCCATCTCGCCGCCCTCGCCGGCCTGCTGACCCTGACGGGGTTCGCCCCCGGCGCCCTCGCCCTCGGCACCCTGCTCCTGCTCGCCCGGCTCCTCACCGTCCACGGCTTCCCCGAGACCGCCGCGAGCGGCCTCGCCGCCGCCTGCGCCGCCGAGGCCCTCGCCCTCGCGAGCGTCCTCGCGGGCCGGATCCCCGGCGCCGACCTCCTCGCCGCCCCCGTCCGCGCCCTCGTCGACACCTGGGGCCCCGGAGCCGTACCCGCCCTCGTCTGCGGCGGCGCGGCGCTCGGCCTCCTCGCCCACGCCACCGCCACCCTCTCCCGGGCCTCGGCCCACGCCCAGGCTCCGGCCCCCGCCCCCTGATCAGGCCGGACCGGCACCAGACCCCCTGAACCCCGGCGCACCCGCGGAGCCGACGCCGCGGGCGCACCCACCGCGCAGGACCCCATCCCAAGGAGACGAAAGAGACATGACCTCCCAACTTCCCGCAACGGCCGGTCGGCACGAAGGGGCCGCACGATGAGGGTGCTACTGCTCGGAGCCAACGGATTCCTCGGACGTTTCGTCGCCGACCGGCTGCTCGCCGACCCGGCCGTGCACCTCACCGCCCTCGGCCGGGGCGACGACGCCGACGTACGGTTCGACCTCGCCGGGGGCAGCCCCGGCGCCCTGACCCGCTTCCTGGACGCCGTCCACCCCGGAGTCGTCGTCAACTGCGCCGGCGCCACCCGCGGCGGAGCCCGTGACCTGACGCGGCACAACACCGTGGCCGTCGCCACCGTCTGCGAGGCCCTGCGTCGCAGCGGCTGCGGCGCGCGGCTCGTCCAGGTCGGCTGTGCCTCGGAGTACGGTCCCTCCCAGCCCGGCTCCTCCACCGCCGAGGACGCCGTGCCCCGCCCCGGCGGCCCGTACGGCGTCTCCAAGCTCGCCGCGACCGAACTCGTCCTCGGGTCGGGACTCGACGCCGTCGTCCTCCGGGTCTTCTCCCCGGTCGGCCCCGGCACCCCCGCCGGCTCCCCGCTCGGCCGCCTCGCCGAGGCCATGCGCCGCGCCATGCAGGCCGGCGACGGCGAGCTCAAGCTCAGCGGCCTCGGGGTCCAGCGCGACTTCGTCGACGTCCGCGACGTCGCCCGCGCCGTCCACGCGGCCTCGCTCTCCGCCGCCCAGGGCGTCGTCAACATCGGCACCGGACGTGCCGTCAAGCTCCGCGACGCCGCAGCCGTCCTCGCCAGGGTCGCGGGCTACGGGGGCACCCTGCACGAACTCGACGGCCCACCCCAGCGACCCGTCATCGGCGCCCCCCGCACCGAGAGCATCGCCGAGCAGCTGGCCGCCGCGCCCTACCCGTACCCCGACGGCTGCGGCAGCTGGCAGCAGGCCGACGTGCGCACCGCCCGCGACCGGCTCGGCTGGCGGCCCCGGATCAACCTCGAGGAATCCCTCGCCGACATCTGGATGGAGGCGGCATGCCGCATCTGACCACCCCCACGACGACCGTCGGCGCCGTCCAGGAGCAGGAGATGGGCGTCGGCGTCCCCGGCTACGCCCACCCGCTCCTCGCCCGCGTCGAGTGGGCGGAACTGGCCCGCCCCGGCACCCCCCTGCACTGGGCCGTGCTCAACGTCGCCGAGGGGCCGGGGGACCGGCCCGACCCGCACTGTCTGGAGGCGGCGGGCCGGCTCAAGAACGCGCGCGTGAGGGTGCTCGGGCATCTGGACCTCCGCCACGGCTCGCGCGCCTTCGGCGAGATCGTCTCGGACGCCCACCGCTTCCTCGACTGGTACAAGGTCGACGGCTTCTATCTGGACCGCTGTCCCACGGACCGGGCCGACCTGCCCGAGGTGAGGCGCCTCACGGCGACCCTGGAGGCGGCGCTCGACGGCGAGGCGCATCTCGTCCTGAGCCACGGCACCCATCCGTACCCGGGCTATGCCGAGGCCGCCGACCAGCTGGTCACCTTCACCGGGGCGTGGACGGACTACCGCTGGTCGCAGGTGGCCGAGTGGACGGCCGAGTACCCGCCGGAGAAGTTCGTCCATCTCGTCCACGGGGTGCCGCGCAGCCACCTCGACGAGGCGATGCGGATCGCCCGCTGGCAGGGCGCGGGCACGATCTTCTTCACCGATCACACAGGTCAGGCCGGTCACGCCGACCGGTTCGGACAGACCGGTGCGTTCCAGACTCTGCCCGGCTACTGGGACGAAATCGTCTCGCGCATTGGACCGGGTGTCTCGGAATGAGAAGGGCCGTGGCAGTGTTACGGGGAGAACAACCGTACTGACATACCGACCAACGGAGTCCCCGTGTCGCTGCCACCCCTGGTCGAGCCGGCTGCCGAGCTCACCGTAGACGAGGTCCGCAGGTACTCCCGCCACCTGATCATCCCGGATGTCGGGATGGACGGGCAGAAGCGGCTGAAGAACGCCAAGGTGCTCTGTGTGGGCGCCGGTGGCCTCGGTTCGCCGGCCCTCATGTACCTGGCCGCGGCCGGTGTCGGCACGCTCGGCATCGTGGAGTTCGACGAGGTCGACGAGTCGAACCTGCAGCGCCAGATCATCCACAGCCAGGCGGACATCGGCCGCTCCAAGGCGGAGTCCGCCAAGGACTCGGTCCTCGGCATCAACCCGTACGTGAACGTGATCCTCCACGAAGAGCGGCTCGAGGCCGAGAACGTGATGGACATCTTCAGCCAGTACGACCTGATCGTCGACGGCACGGACAACTTCGCCACGCGCTACCTCGTCAACGACGCGTGCGTGCTGCTGAACAAGCCGTACGTCTGGGGCTCGATCTACCGCTTCGACGGCCAGGCCTCCGTCTTCTGGTCCGAGTACGGCCCCTGCTACCGCTGCCTCTACCCGGAGCCCCCGCCGCCGGGCATGGTCCCGTCCTGCGCCGAGGGCGGCGTCCTGGGCGTGCTGTGCGCGTCCATCGGCTCCATCCAGGTCACCGAGGCGATCAAGGTCCTGGCCGGCGTGGGCGACCCGCTGGTCGGCCGGCTGATGATCTACGACGCCCTGGAGATGCAGTACCGCCAGGTGAAGGTCCGCAAGGACCCGAACTGCGCGGTCTGCGGCGAGAACCCGACCGTCACCGAGCTCATCGACTACGAGGCCTTCTGCGGCGTCGTGTCGGAGGAGGCCCAGGAGGCGGCGCTCGGCTCGACGATCACTCCCAAGCAGCTCAAGGAGTGGATCGACGAGGGCGAGAACATCGACATCATCGATGTCCGGGAGGTCAACGAGTACGAGATCGTCTCGATCCCCGGCGCGCGGCTGATCCCGAAGAACGAGTTCTTGATGGGCACCGCCCTCCAGGACCTGCCGCAGGACAAGCGGATCGTCCTGCACTGCAAGACGGGTGTCCGCAGTGCGGAAGTCCTCGCCGTGCTCAAGTCCGCGGGCTTCGCGGACGCGGTGCACGTCGGCGGCGGCGTGATCGGCTGGGTCCACCAGATCGAGCCCGAGAAGCCGGTCTACTAGGACGCGAGACCCTGTGAGGAAGGGCCCGGACCTGACATCAGGTCCGGGCCCTCTCTCATGCCCCGCTGCGCGCCGTCCCGCTGGAACAGCGCTTGCCGTACGCCGGGACCTTGCCGTCGAGCAGGTAGGCGTCGACCGTCTTCGTCACGCAGGAGGACGTGCCGTACGCGCCGTGCCCCTCGCCCTCGTTGCTGACCAGGATGCCGACGCCGGCGCCCAGCTCCCTCGCCATCCGCTCGGCGCCCTCGTAGGGGGTCGCCGGGTCACCGGTCGTGCCGACGACCAGGATCGGCCCGGCACCGGGGGCGCTCGCGTCCGGGTCGACCCGCTCGCCCTTCACCGGCCAGTCGGCGCACCAGCCGGCCGTGTCCCAGGCCAGGAAGGCTCCGAAGACCGGCGAGAGCTTGCGGAACTCGGGGAGCAGGGCCTTCGCCTGCGCGCTCGTGGGGCGTTCGCTGGAGTCGGCGCAGGAGATCGCCCGCTGCGAGTGGGACTGGGTGCCGTAATGGCCCTTCTCGTCCCGGTCGTTGTACCAGTCGGCGAGGCGCAGCAGCTCGGAGCCGTCGCCGCGCTCGGCCTTCTCCAGGGCGGAGGTCAGCAGGGGCCAGTTGCTCTGCGCGTACAGCGTGATCGCGATGCCCGTGACGGCAAGGCCCTCGGTCAGCCTCCGGTCGCCGACGCGCAACGGCTCCCGGTCCAGCCCCTCCAGGAGCCGGACGGTCCGGGCGGTCCCCTCCGCGGAGCTCACGCCGGTGCTCTTGAAGTAGTTGTCCAGGGCCCGCTGGAAGCCGATCGTCTGGTTCCGGGCGTGGCCCGTGCCGTCGGCCGTGGGGTCGACGACCGCGTCGAGGACGGTCCGGCCGACACGCGACGGGAAGAGATGGGCGTAGGCGGCGCCGAGCTGGGTGCCGTAGGAGATGCCGAAGTAGTTCAGCTTGTCGTCGCCCAGGACGTGCCGGATCAGGTCCAGGTCACGGGCGGTGTTGCTGGTCGTGGTGTGCGGGATGACCGTGCCGGAGCGGCGGGCGCAGCCGGCGCCGAAGGAGGCGCCGTCCTCGACGAACGCGGCCTCCTCGGCCGCCGTGTCCGGCGTGACGTCCGTACCGAACTCGGCGGCGGCCAGCTCCTTGTCGTCCCGGCACACGACGCCGGCGCTCCGCGCGACGCCGCGCGGGTCGAAGCCGACGAGGTCGTAACGGCGGTTCAGCCCGCCGTACTCCTGGGCCGCACGGGGGAGGATGTCGACGCCCGAGGCGCCCGGGCCGCCGAAGTTGAAGAGCAGCGAGCCGATCCGCCCGCTCTTGTCGCGGGCCTCCTTGCGGATCAGTGCGATCTCGATCGTCTCGCCGTCGGGCCGGTCGTGGTCGAGGGGGACCCGGACGTCGGCACAGCGCCAGTCGGCGCCGGGCTTCTCGCCGCCCTCGGGCGCCGCGCAGGGCTTCCACGAGGGGCGCTGGCCCGTGAGCGAGGCGGGGAGCGTGCCCGGGGGCGAGGAGGGGGGCGAGGCGGCCCCCCGCGACGGCTTGCCGTCGGTGGACGGCCGTGCCGTATCGCCTGAGGGGCTCGTACAGCCGGCGGCCAGCAGCCCGGTGACGGCCAGAGCGGCCACCCGTATCCGTATGGACATGTCGCGCAACCCCCGTGATCCGTACCGGAAGCCGCCATCCTAGGCGGCGCGGCGGGGACTACTCGCAGACGGTCCCCGAGGCCGGCACCTTCCCGTCCAGGAAGTACGCGTTGACCGTGTCCTGCACGCACGCGTTGCCGCCGTTGTACGCGCCGTGGCCCTCGCCCTCGTACGTCAGCTCCACGCCGACGCCCTTCCCGAGCGCGTTCACCATCGCGCGCGTGCCCTCGTACGGCGTCGCCGGGTCGCCCGTCGTTCCCAGCACCAGGATCGGGGCGGAGCCGGGCGCGGAGACGTCGGGGTGCTCCCAGGTCCCCGGGACCGGCCACTGGGAGCAGCTCGACAGACCCCAGCCCATGTAGTCGCCGAAGACGGCCGACGCCTCACGGAACTCGGGGAGCCGTTCCTTGGCCTGGCCGAGGGTGTAGCGCTCCTTGAAGTCCACGCAGTTGATGGCCGCGTTGGCCGCCTGGATGTTGCTGTAACTGCCGTTCTGGTCGCGCCCGTTCATCGAGTCGGAGAGGGCGAGCAGCAGCGCGCCGTCGCCGCCGTCGGCCGCGTCGAGACCCTGCTCCAGGTACTGCCAGAACTCCTTGGAGTACAGCGCCTGCGCGATGCCGTTGGTGGCCTGCGTCTGGGTGAGCTTGCGGTCCCCGATCCCGGGGATGGGCTTCTTGTCGAGTTCGGCGAGGAGGTCGAGAATGCCCGCCTCGATCTCGTCGACCGTCGAGCCGGGCAGCGTGCACTCGTCGCCGCGGTCCACGCAGTCCTTCGCGAAGTTGTCCAGGGCGAGCTGGAAGCCCCTGGCCTGACCGAGGGCGCCCGCCTCGGTGCCGGAGTTCGGGTCGACGACGGCGTCGAAGAGGGCGCGGCCGACGTTCTTCGGGAACATGTGCGCGTACACGCCGCCGAGTTCCGTGCCGTACGAGATGCCGAAGTAGTGGAGCTTGTCGTCGCCGAGGACCTGGCGCATCAGGTCCAGGTCGCGGGCGGCGTTCTCGGTGCCGACGTGGGGGAGGACGGTGCCGGACTCCCCCTCGCAGCCGGCGGCGTACTTCTTCTGCGCGTCGGAGAGGGTCCGCTCCTCGGCGGCGTCGTCCGGGGTGAAGTCCATGGCGTAGTAGGCGTCCAGCTCCTTGTCGGACAGACACTGGACGTCCGCGCTCCGGCCGACGCCGCGGGGGTCGAAGGAGACCAGGTCGTAGCGGGTGCGGAGCTTCTCGTAGTCCGGGGCGAAGGACGGCAGGCCGGTGACGCCGGAGCCCCCGGGGCCGCCGAAGTTGTAGATCATGGAGCCGATGCGACGGTCCTGGTCGCGGGCCCGGGCGCGGATGAGGGCCAGTTCGATGGTCTCGCCGTCGGGGTCGGAGTAGTCGAGCGGCGCGTCCATGAACGAGCACTCCCAGGGGGTGCCGCCGGGCAGCGGGGAGGGCGCGGGGCCGCCACCCTCGGCGGCGGACGGGGGTGGGCAGGGCGCCCACTCCAGCTGCTGCGTGCCGAGCCCGGCGAGATCCGTGGGGCCGTCGGAGGCGGAGTCGCTGTCACTGTCCGAACATCCGGTGACCCCGGCGGCGAGCAACACGGTGGTCGCGAGGAGCAGGGCGGCGCGCTGCGCGGCGGAAGTCGGCATGAATCCATGGTGAGCCGTACGAACCACCCCCGCGCGGGGGAACACCCACACGGGTGTTCCCGCCCCCGCGGGGACGGGGGAACTGCGCGGTCGGCCCCACACGGCCCGCGGGCTAGAGCGCGCCCCGTTTCGTCAGCCAGTTGAAGCACAGCCACCCCGGCAGCACCGGCAGCCACAGCGTCAGGAGCCGGTACAGCAGCACCGCCGGAGTCGCGACCTCCAGCGGGAGGCCGACCGCGACCAGACCGAACGTCAGCGCGCCCTCGACCGCACCCACACCACCCGGCGTCGGCGCCGCCGAGCCGAGCGCGTTGCCGGCCAGGAAGACGACCGCCACGCTCGCGTAGCTCAGCCCCTGGCTGTCGTGCCCGAACGCCCGGATCGACGCGTCCAGACAGAGCACGAAGACACCGGTCAGCAGCAGCATCCCGCCGATGCCCGTCAGCAGCTTCAGCGGCCGCTGGAGCACGTCCAGCATGCGCGGCACGACACCCGCGAACAGCGACCGCAGCCGCGTCGAGACGAACTTCCGCATGAACGGGATCGCTGTCACCACGAGCACCAGCACCGCCACCGTCAGCAGCCCGGCGATGACCGTCCTCGACGGGGTGAACGACTGCGACTTCTCCGTACCCGTCAGATAGCCGAACGCGAGCAGCAGCAGGATGTGCGCCCCGAGCCCGAAGAGCTGCGACGCGCCGACGCTCGCCACCGCGAGCCCCGGCCGCACCCCCGAGCGCTGGAGGAACCGCGTGTTCAGCGCGACACCACCGACCGCAGCCGGAGCGACGATCTTCACGAACGACCCGGCGACCTGCGCGACCACCGTCCGCCAGAACCCGACCCGCTCCGGTACGAAGCCGAGCAGGCTCATCGCGGCGGCGATGTAGCTCAGCGCCGAGAACAGCACCGCCGCCGCCACCCACCGCCAGTCGGCGGAGCTGATCGTCGACAGCGGGGTCCGGGCGATCTGCGAGAGCAGGAAGTACGCGGCGACGGCGCCGGCGATGAGACTGATGAGGGTCCGCGGCTTGATCCGCTCCAGACGGACCGGCTCGACGGGCGCCTGCGGCCGGATCAGCAGCACCTGCCGGCGGATCTGCGCCAGCAGGTCCTCCTCGCGGGCGTCGTCGAGTGCCTCGTCGATGGCCCGCTTCTCGGCCTGCTTCTCCGCCTTCTCCAGCTTCCGGTCGGACTTGCGCTCGGCTTTGAGCTCGGTGGCGGTCGCCGCCTCCGGGGCGGCCGCCGCGGCCTCCACCCGGGCCCGCTTCGCCGCCTCCGAGGCCGCGAGGACGGCCTCGCGCTCCCGCTTCGACCGTTCCCTGGCCAGTCGCCTGAGCGTCGCGCGCGTGGAGCGGCTCAGCGCGATCGGCTGGAGGAGGGGGAGGCAGTCGGCGATGGCGTCCGGGCCGAGGACGTCCACGGCGCCCGCCACCGCGCGCTCGGCCCCCACCCGCAGGCCGAGGGTGGTGAGCAGCTGGGCGATGTCCATCCGCAGGATCAGGTCGCCGGCGGCGATCTCACCGCCGCGCAGATCGGTCAGGATCACCTTGCCGGAACGATCCACCAGAATCGCGTCCCCGGCGAGCCGCCGGTGCGCGATCCGGCGCGACTGGAGCGCGCGCACCTGGCGCCAGGCACTGCGCACCAGCTCGTCGGTGATGTCGTCGTCGTCCAGGGAGTCCAGGGTCCGGCCGCCCAGGTGCTCGTAGACGAGCATCACGGCGTCCGGACCGAGCTCCGAGGTGGCGATCAGCTTGGGCGCATTGGCTCCGGCGGCGATCGCCGCGTACGCGAGCAGCGCCTCCTGCTCCAGCGCCTGGCGCAGCGAGACGATCGAACGGCGGGTGGTGATCGCCCGCAGGGTCAGCCGCCGCCACGCGCGGTAGAAGAAGCCGTGCGCCTGCTGTTCGCGGTCCACGACCGTGACGTCGAGCGGCGGTCCTTCCTCCAGCGTGACGATGTACCGGCGGCCCCGGTCCCCGGTGTCGGCGGAGTCGGGCACGCCCGCGCCCTCGGCGCGCAGCGCCGTGACCGGCCGGAAGCCGACCCGTCGCAGTCCGGCGAGGAGCGTCTGACCGGTGGGGCGGACGTTGGGGGAGCCGACGGCGTACAGCGTTCCGTACGCGACGGTCCAGCCGATCAGCACGGTCAGGATGATCGAGAACGCGGTGGTGTACCCGGCGACCAGCATCGTGAACGCGTCGAGCAGTAGCACCGCCCACAGGCTCACCCGCCAGCGCGGCCGCCGGGCCATGCCGACGGCGGTCATGTACGCGATGACGGGTGCCAGGTAGTTGTGCACCGGGTCGGTGAGTCCGCCCCCGGTCGCGGGCTGGGTCAGCGCGTCCTGGATGGTGCCGGGCGCGGCCTTGGCGACCCAGAGGTCGGTGGCGAGGGTGACTCCGTGGGCGAGGACGGCGGCGAGGACGCCGTCGGCGATCCGCAGCCCGTCCCGTTTGATCAGCCGCTCGATGGCGAAGGCGACCGGCACGAGGAGCACGGCGATGCTGGAGACCAGTCCGGCGATCTTGACGAAGACGTCGGGAGCGCCGCCCGCGCCCTTGTTGATGTCCTCCTCCAGACCGGAGGTCGTGCCGTGGGCGAAGGCGGCGATGGCGATGACCAGCGCGATCGCGACGGCACCGATCAGCAGCCGCATCAGGTCGGACGGGCGGTGCACCCGGGCGGCGAGCAGCGGCTCGTCCTGGGAGACACGCTCGCTGGGCTCGCCCTCGGTGACGGTGTCGGGGAGGAGCTCGGGGGAGGGACCGTGCGCGGGGCCACGCCCATGACCGCGGCCGTGTCCCGAGCGGCCGCCGGGAACGGGCGTCTCGGGAACGGGCGTCTCGGGAACGGTCGTCTCCGGGGCGCTCTCCGGGGCGCTCTCCGGGGCGCTGTCGGCGGCGCTCTCGGTGGCGGGCGTGCCGTGGGCGGGCATGCCGGGGCGCGCCTCCTCCTCAGGAGGCTGAGCGTCGTGCCCCATCACCATGTCCGTCTCTGCCTGTGTCGTACGTTCCGCACGTTCGTCGGCTTGTACGAATTCTTGTTCTTCTTGTTCGTCTTGTCGCTCTTGATCTCGTATCACCAGTCACCGCCCGGACGATGGTGGCATGAAGCGGCGGCCTGCGGAGGCAACGGGGCGTTGTCGGTGGGGTGAGGCAGGATGGGGCGGATGAGCGTGGTGGAGCTTCCGGAGTACGCGGAGCGGGTCCTCGAGGTTGCGGAGCTGATCCCGCCGGGCCGTGTGATGACCTACGGCGACGTGGCCGAATGGCTGGGCGAGGGCGGGCCGCGCCAGGTCGGCCGGGTGATGGCCCTCTACGGCGGGGCGGTGCCGTGGTGGCGTGTGGTGCGGGCGGACGGCACGCTGCTGCCGGGCCACGAGCTGCGCGCCCTCGGGCACTACAGGGACGAGGGCACGCCCCTGCGCCAGGCCGGGCGCTCGGCCGAGGGGCATGTGCCGAAGCTCGACATGCGACGAGCACGCTGGGACGGGGCGAGCGGTGCGCACGGTCCTGGCGGTGCGCATGAGGAGGACGGCGCCGGCGGTGCGGACGCGGAGCCGCGTGCGGGAACTCACACGTGACAGCTTTGCCCATGGCTGGAGGGGCCGGGCGGCCCGATGACGGTACGGAGGCCCGTACGGAGTACGGCACGGGTGCCCTCCGTATCCCGTAACGTCGTCGTTCGCCCCGTACACCTCTCCACCTCTCCACCACTTCGCTCAGGACCGGTCGATCCACGTGAGTTCCTCCTCCACCACTCGGCGTACGCCGTACCAGGGGCGGACCACGGGCGCGTACCGACTGGTGCGTACGGCCCCGGAGCGGGTGGATCCCCCTGTCCTTGACGCAACGCAGCGGGAAGTGGTTGACCACGCGGGCGGACCGCTTCTCGTCCTGGCCGGACCGGGCACCGGAAAGACGACGACGCTCGTGGAGGCCGTCGCCGCCCGCATCGAGAAGGGCGCGGACCCGGAGCGGATCCTCGTGCTCACCTTCAGCCGCAAGGCGGCGGTGGAGCTGCGCGACCGGATGGCGAGGCGCATCGGAGCGGGCGAGCGCGCGGCGCTCTCCGGCAAGGCCGGCGGCGGGCGACGGGTGGGCGACGTACGGCCGCCGCAGGCGACCACCTTCCACTCGTACTGCTACGCCCTGATCCGCGCGCACCAGGACGCGGAGCTGTTCGCCGAGCCGATGCGGCTGCTGTCGGGACCGGAGCAGGACCTCGCCGTACGGGAGCTGCTGGCGGGCCAGCTCGACCTGGAGAAGTCGGGTCTCGCGCGGGTGCGGTGGCCCGACGAGCTGAGGGCCTGCCTGACCACGCGCGGTTTCGCCGACGAGGTACGGGCGGTCCTCGCGCGCTCCCGCGAACTGGGACTCGGGCCGAGGGCGCTCGCGGAGTTCGCGCAGCGGGTGGGGCGGCCGGACTGGAAGGCGGCGGCCGGCTTCCTGGCGGAGTACCTCGACGTCCTGGACCTCCAGGGGGTGCTCGACTACACGGAGCTGGTGCACCGGGCGGTGCTGCTGTCGGAACGGACCACGCTCCCCGACTACGACGCGGTCTTCGTCGACGAGTACCAGGACACGGACCCGGCGCAGGTGCGGCTGCTGAGGGCGCTGGCGGGCGGCGGGAGGACGGTGGTCGCCTTCGGCGACCCCGACCAGTCGATCTACGCGTTCCGGGGTGCCGACGTGAACGGCATCCTGGACTTCCCCGACACGTTCGTGGGCACGGACGGGCGGCCTGCGGAGGTCCGGGTCCTGACGCGGTCCCGGCGCTCGGGCGAGAAGCTGCTCGACGCGACCCGTGAGCTGACCCGGAGAATGCCGCTGCCCCGCCTGCCCGGCGACAAGGTCCGCGCGCACCGCGACCTGGGGGCCGTGCGCGGCGGGGGCCGGGTGGAGGTCTTCACGTACCCGACCGCCTCCACGGAGTCCGACAACATCGCCGACCTTCTGCGCCGCGCGCATCTGGAGGACGGCGTCCCCTGGCACGACATGGCGGTCCTCGTCCGGGCGACGGCCTCCGTCCCCACCCTCCGGCGCGCCCTCACCTCGGCGGGCGTCCCCCTGGAGACGGACACCGCCGACACCCCTCTCCGCCACGAACCCGCGGTCGCCCCCCTGCTCCTGGCCCTCCGAGCGGCAGCCACCCCGGCGGACCGCGCGCCGGACCCCCGTGAAACCGCGGCCGGCGCACCCGAAGGGGACGAGCAGCGGCCTGCCGCCGAGGTTCCCGCCCCGGATGGGGGAGGTACGGACGGGCCCGGCACGGAGGGGCTGGGTACGGACGGGCCCGGCACGGACGGGCTCGGCGCCGACCCGGTCGGTACGGCCACGGACCCGGCCGGCACGGACGGGCTCGGCGCGGACCCGGTCCGTACGGACCGGACCGGCGCCGCCTGGCTCGACACCGAGACCGCGCTCTCCCTTCTCGCCTCGCCGCTCGCCGGGATGGACCCCGCCGACCTGCGGCGGCTCGGGCGTGCGCTGAGGGACGAGGAGCGGGCCGGCGGGAACAAGGTGCCGCCGCCCTCCGACGTGCTGCTCGCCCGCGCGCTCGCCGAGCCCGAGCGGCTCGTCGCGCACGACCAGTCGTACGCCCGGGGCGCCAAACGGCTCGGGGAACTGCTCCAACAGGCCCGTAACCGCCTCGCCGCGGGCGGCACCGCCGAAGAGGCGCTCTGGCTGCTCTGGAACGGCACCCCCTGGTCCGGCCGCCTGGAGCGCGCCGCGCTCCGCGGCGGCGCGGCGGGCCGCAACGCCGACCGCGACCTCGACGCCGTCTGCGCCCTCTTCGAGACCGCCGCCCGCGCCGAGGACCGCGTCGGAGGCCGCGGCGCGCTCAACTTCCTCGAAGAGCTCGACGCCCAGGACATCGCCGCCGACACCCTCTCCGGGCGCCAGTCCCGCCCCGACGCCGTCCGCCTGATGACCGCCCACCGCTCCAAGGGCCTCGAATGGGGTCTCGTCGTCGTCGCCGGGGTCCAGGAGGGCCTCTGGCCCGACCTGCGCCGCCGCGGCTCCCTCCTCGAAGCCGACCGCATCGGACGTGACGGCCTCGCCGAACCCCTCACCCCCGGCGCCCTCCTCGCCGAGGAGCGCCGCCTCTTCTACGTCGCCGCCACCCGCGCCCGCGACCGCCTTGTCGTCACCGCCGTCAAGGCCCCCGCCGACGACGGCGACCAGCCCTCCCGCTTCCTCACCGAACTCGGCGCCGAGCCCAAGGACGTCTCCGGCCGCCCCCGCCGTCCCCTCGCGGTGGCCGCGCTCGTGGCCGAACTGCGCGCCACCACCGTCGACCCGGCCGCCTCCGATGCGCTGCGCGACGCCGCCGCACAGCGCCTCGCCAAGCTGGCCGCGCTCACCGACGACGAGGGCCAGCCACTGGTCCCGGCCGCCCACCCGGACCGCTGGTGGGGCCTGTTCGAGCCCACCCGCAGCCGGGTCCCGCTGCGCGACCGGGACCACCCCGTCGCCCTCTCCGGCTCGGCGCTCGACCAGCTCGCCAACAGCTGCGCCCTCCAGTGGTTCCTCGGCCGTGAGGTCAAGGCCGCCGCCCCGGCCACGGCCGCCCAGGGCTTCGGCAACGTCGTCCACGTCCTCGCCGACGAGGTCGCCTCCGGCCGTACCCCCGCCGACCTCGACGTCCTCATGGCGCGCCTCGACTCGGTCTGGGACGCGCTCGCCTTCGACGCGCCCTGGAAGTCCGCGCAGGAGAAGGAGCACGCGCGCGTGGCGCTCGAACGCTTCCTGCGCTGGCACGTCATGGACCGCGGCGGCCGCACACCCGCCGCCACCGAGCACGACTTCGACGTGACCCTCGAAGCCGGTGCGTACGAGGTCCGGATCCGGGGCTCCATGGACCGCGTGGAGACCGACGAGCACGGCCGCGCGTACGTCGTCGACTTCAAGACCGGCAAGTCCGCTCCCACCAGGGACGAGGTGGCGCACCACCCGCAGCTCGCCGTCTACCAGCTCGCGGTACGCGAAGGAGCCCTGGACGAGGTCCTCGACGGGCACCGCCCCGACCCGGGCGGCGCCGAGCTCGTCCAGCTCCGTCAGCCCGCCCCCAAGAAGGAGGGCGGGGACACGCTGCCGAAGGTCCAGGCCCAGGAGCCCCTGGCGGGGGAGTGGGTCGGCGATCTCCTGGCCACCGCGGCCGGTCGCGTCCTCGACGAGCGCTTCACCCCCACCACCGGCCAGCACTGCACCCACTGCACCTTCCGGTCCGCCTGCAGCGCCCAGCCGGAGGGCCGCCACGTCGTGGAGTAGCGCCTCGCCAGGCGGCGCCGCGCACGCTGTCGTGGCCCCCGTGGCCGAGGTCACATCCCCGCGGTGCATCCATAGGGACCTCACAGGTGTCGGACAGTCCCGGGAGTCAAGAAGAACCACAGGGAGTGCACACATGCGGGCCAACCGGAAGATCTGGGTCGCGACGATGGTCTGCGCGGCCACCGTCGTCGCCGTGACGGGCTGTTCCAAGGGCGACAAGGACGACACCAAGGCTCAGGGCGGGACCAAGACGCCTGCGGCCTCCGCCACCACCACGAAGGCCCCGGTCGACCCGTTCGAGGGTCTCGACGCCGACTCGATCGCGGACCGGGCCGTGAGGGCCACGAAGGGCGCGTCCTCGCTGCACATGGTCGGCGACGGCAAGGCCGACGGCGAGCAGATGACGATCGACATCGCCTTGGACGACAAGGGCGCGTGCACCGGAAGCATCGGCCTCAAGGACGCCAAGGCCGACATCCTGCAGGCCGACAAGATCATGTACATGAAGGGCGACGAGAAGTTCTGGCAGGTCTCCGCCGGTGAGGGCGGCGCCTCCGCCGAGGACGGCAAGGCCATGGCCGAGCTCCTCAAGGGCCGCTGGATGAAGATGTCGAAGAAGAACGCCGGTGAACTGGCCGACCTCTGCGACATCAAGGCCCTGATCAAGCAGATGGACAAGGACAAGGCCCAGCGGCAGGGCATGACCAAGGGCCCCGACGCCGAGGTGGACGGCAAGCCCGCCGCCACCCTGACGAAGAAGGACAGCAAGGGCGAGACGTTCACCATGTACGTCGCCAAGGAGGGCGAGCCCTTCATCCTCAAGACCGTCGAGGCGGGCGGCGACGAGCCGGGAACCATCGTCTTCTCCGACTACGACAAGCCGGTGACGGCCACCGCCCCGCCGGCCGACCAGGTGGTGGACCCGGCGAAGCTCGGCGGCTGACGAACGCGGCTGACCCACGCGGCTGACCCACGCGGCTGAGCCGCCGACGAACGTGGCCGGCGAACGCCGTCGACGAAGCCCCTCCCGGTGTGCGCCCGCCCCGGCGAAGTCGCGGGCGCGGGCCCCGGGGCTCACCCTGGTGGGTGAACGGGGAATCCGCGAGGAGGCTCGCATGGCGCCGTCCACCCACCGCAGGGCCCGTACCGCGGCGGCCGCCGTATGCACCGCGGCGGCGGTCGCGACAGCCGGGTTCGCCGGCCCCGCCGCCTGGGCACGGACAGCCCCGCCGGCAGTGGCCGCCGCCCCGGCCCTCGCCCCCGCGCCCGACCCCTTCGAGGACCTCACGCCCGACGCGATCGCCGACCGGGCCGTCAAGGCGACCCAGTCCGCGACCTCCCTCCGCATGGAGGGGCGGGTCGTGTCCGAGGGGCAGCCTCTGGACCTCGACATCGCGCTCGACGACGAGAACAACTGCACGGGGCTGATGAAGGTCGACGGCGGCACCGGCGAACTGCGCCAGGCCGACCGGATCACGTATCTGAAGGGCGACGAGAAGTTCTGGAGGGTCTCCATGACCTCCCAGGGCGTGCCCCCGCCCCAGATCGACGCGACGATCGAGCTCGTCGAGGGACGCTGGATCAAATTCACACCCGGGCAGCCCGGCGGCAGCGATCTGAGCGGGGTCTGCGACCTCGACGCCGTGCTGGACGACCTCGGTGAGAACAAGGAGGATCGCAAGGGCATGACCCGGGGGCCGGACGCCGAGGTCGAGGGAGTGCCCGTCGCCACCCTCGTGAAGAAGAAGCCGGGCGGCCGGACGACCACGGTCTCCGTCGCGCAGGAGGGCAAGCCCTACATCCTCAAGATCGTCAAGACGGGTGGCGAGGAGCCGAGCACGCTCCTCCTGTCCGACTACGACAAGCCCGTCAAGGTCGTCGTGCCGCCGGCGAACGAGACGGTGGACATCGCGAAGCTGGACCCGGGCATGCCCGCCTGAGACCCACGGACCAGGGCGCGGGGCCGGCCCGGGCCCTGCGGGAAGCCGCGCGGCCGGTCGGCTCTGTCGGTGGGGCCGGTTAGCCTCTCTGAGGTGACCGCACGCATCACCGACCCCGAGCAGCTCAAGGAGCTTCTCGGCATCCCGTTCACCCCGGAGCAGACGGCCTGCATCATCGCGCCGCCCGCCCCGCAGGTCATCGTGGCCGGAGCCGGTTCCGGCAAGACGACGGTGATGGCCGCCCGGGTGGTCTGGCTGGTCGGCACGGGCCGGGTCGCCCCCGAACAGGTCCTCGGTCTGACCTTCACCAACAAGGCCGCCGGTGAACTCGCCGAACGCGTCCGCACCGCCCTGGTCCGCGCCGGCGTGACGGACCCCGACGTCATCGACCCGGACGATCCCCCGGGCGAGCCCCGCATCTCCACCTACCACGCCTTCGCGGGCCAGCTCCTGACCGACCACGGCCTGCGCATCGGTCTGGAGCCCACCTCCCGCCTCCTCGCCGACGCCACCCGCTACCAGCTCGCCGCGCGCGTGCTCCGCGAGGCGCCCGGACCGTACCCCGCGCTCACCAAGTCCTTCCCGACGCTCGTCAGCGACCTCCTCGCCCTCGACGCCGAGCTCGCCGAACATCTCGTACGGCCCGAGGACCTCAGGGCGTACGACTCCGAGCTGCTCGACGCGCTCTCCCGGGCCAAGCTGACCAACGCCGACCTGCGCAAGGTCCCCGAGACGGCCGCCGCCCGCCGCGAGCTGCTCGACCTCGTCGTCCGCTACCGAGCCGCCAAGCGCTCCCGCGACCTCCTCGACTTCGGCGACCAGATCGCCCTCTCCGCCGAACTGGCCACCACGCGCACGGAGGTCGGCGCCCTCCTGCGCGACGAGTTCCGGGTGGTGCTGCTCGACGAGTACCAGGACACGTCCGTCGCGCAGCGGCTGCTGCTCTCCGGCCTGTTCGGCGGGGGTACGGGCCACGCCGTCACCGCGGTCGGCGACCCCTGCCAGGCGATCTACGGCTGGCGCGGCGCCTCCGTCGCCAACCTGGACGACTTCCCCGCCCACTTCCCGTACGAGGACGGCAGCCCCGCCACCCGCTACGCACTCTCCGAGAACCGGCGCAGCGGCGGCCGCCTCCTCGACCTCGCCAACGGCCTCGCCACGCCCCTGCGCGCCATGCACGCGGGCGTGGAGGCGCTGCGCCCCGCGCCCGGCGCGGAGCGCGACGGCTCGGTACGGATCGCCCTGCTCCCCACCCACGCCGAGGAGATCGACTGGCTCGCCGACTCCCTCGCCCACCTGGTCCGTACGGGCAAGGAGCCCGGCGAGATCGCCGTCCTGTGCCGGACGGCGACCGACTTCCCCGCCATCCAGGCCGCGCTCGTCGCCCGTGACGTACCGGTCGAGGTCGTCGGCCTCTCCGGGCTGCTCCACCTCCCCGAGGTCGCCGACCTGGTCGCCGTCTGCGAGGTCCTCCAGGACCCCGGGGCCAACGCCTCCCTGGTCCGCCTGCTGACCGGCCCCCGCTGGCGCATCGGCCCCCGTGATCTGGCCCTCCTCGGCCGCCGGGCCCGCGTGCTCGTCCACCGGGAGCGGGGCGGGGACGACGACGCCGACACCGACCTGCGGCTCGCGGCGGCGGTCGAGGGCGTCGACCCGGCCGAGGTCATCTCGCTCGCCGACGCGCTCGACACGTTCCTCGACTCCGGCGGAGAGGACGACGGCCTGCCGTTCTCGGCGGAGGCCCGGGTCCGCTTCGCCCGGCTCGCCGCCGAGCTGCGCGCCCTGCGCTCCTCGCTCGCCGACCCCCTGATGGACGTCCTCCACCGGGTCCTCGCCACCACGGGCCTCGAGGTCGAACTCTCCGCCTCCCCGCACGCGCTCGCCGCCCGGCGCCGCGAGACCCTGTCGAACTTCCTCGACACAGCCGCCGGCTTCGCCTCCCTCGACGGCGAGGCGACGCTGCTGGCCTTCCTCGGCTTCCTGCGCACGGCCGCGCAGTACGAGAAGGGCCTCGACAACGCGCTCCCGGGCGGCGAGAACACGGTCAAGGTCCTCACGGCCCACAAGTCCAAGGGCCTGGAGTGGGACGTCGTGGCGGTGCCCGGCCTGGTCTCCGCCCAGTTCCCCAGCACCAGGTCCCGCGAGTCGTGGACCTCCCAGCCGCAGGTGCTCCCGCACGCGCTGCGCGGCGACGCGGCGACCCTGCCGGACATCGACAGCTGGGACGCCGCCTCCCTGAAGGGCTTCAAGGAGGCGATGCGCGACCACCAGCACACCGAGGAGCTCCGCCTCGGCTACGTCACCTTCACCCGCCCCCGCTCCCTCCTCCTCGGCTCCGCGCACTGGTGGGGCCCGGCACAGAAGAAGCCCCGGGGCCCCTCGGACTTCCTCCACGCCCTGTACGACCACTGCGCGGCGGGCCACGGCGAGATCGAGGCCTGGGCGGACGAACCGGAGAAGGACGCCGAGAACCCGTCCCTGACGGAACACCTCGCGGACCAGGCCTGGCCCCTCCCCCTGGACGAGACCTCCCTCCGGCGCCGCAGGAAGGCGGCGGAGCAGGTCCGCGCCGCGTTGTGGGCGCAGCCCACGACCACGCTGCCCGCGCAAGGGCCCGCACCCCAGGACCCGGAGGACCTCTGGCCCGACGAGGAACCGGTCCGGGACGAGGAGGAACCCCTCTGGGACGACGAGGAACCCCCCTGGGACGACGAGCCTCCCCGGGACGACGAGCCTCTCCGGGACGACGAGCCTCTCCGGGACGACGTGCCTCTCCGGGACGACGTGCCTCTCCGGGACGACGAGCGCGTGGCCGACGAGATCCCCGCCCCGCGGGCCCCCGAGCGGCTGCTCGCCCCCGAGGACCAGAGAACGATCGCCTCCTGGGACCGCGACCTCACCGCCCTCACCACAGAACTGCGCCGCTCCCGCGCCACCACCCGCGACGTCCTCCTCCCCGCCTACCTGTCCGCCTCCCAGGTCCTCCGCCTCGCCGCCGACCCCGACGGCTTCGCGCAGGACCTGGCACGGCCCATGCCCCGGCCGCCGCAGCCCGCCGCCCGGCGCGGTACGCGGTTCCACGCGTGGGTGGAGTCCCGGTTCGAGGAGCTCCCGCTCCCCATGCTCGGCCCGGACGAGCTCCCCGGCGGCGAGGAGTTCGCCGGCGAACCGGAGATCGCCGACGAGCGGGACCTCGAAGCGCTAAAGGACGCCTTCGCCCTCACCCCGTACGCCCACCGGACGCCGTACCGCGTCGAGGTCCCCGTCCATCTCACCCTCGCGGGCCGGATCGTCCGGGGAAGGATCGACGCCGTCTACCGCGACCCGGACACCGGCGCGTACGAGATCGTCGACTGGAAGACCAGCCACCTCCGCACCGCCGACCCGCTCCAGCTGGCCATCTACCGGCTCGCCTGGGCGGAGCAGCACGGCCTCGACCCCGACGACATCGCCGCCGCGTTCGTCTACGTCCGTACAGGCGAGGTCGTCCGCCCCCGCGCCCTCCCCGGCCGTGCCGAGCTGGAGGGGATCCTCCTGGGCGGACCGGCCCCCGACAGACCCACCCCGGGCGCCGGATAGGCTCAGGAGCATGAGCGACACCCCGGACAGCGCCGTCCAGACCGTACGTACCCAGGCTGTGCGCACGTACATCGAGCAGCACCGTGCCGCATTCCTCGACGACCTCATGGCCTGGCTGCGCATCCCCTCCGTGTCGGCTCAGCCCGCCCACGCCGAGGACGTACGGCGCAGCGCGCAGTGGCTCGCGGACAAGCTGTCCGGGACCGGCTTCACGACGGTCGAGATCTGGGAGACGGACGGCGCTCCCGCCGTCTTCGCCGAGTGGCCCTCCGGCGACCCGGACGCCCCGACCGTCCTCGTCTACGGTCACCACGACGTCCAGCCCGCCGCCCGCGAGGACGGCTGGCTCACCGACCCCTTCGAGCCGCACGTCACCGAAGGCCGGATGTACGCGCGCGGTGCCGCCGACGACAAGGGCCAGGTCTTCTTCCACACCCTCGGGGTCCGCGCCCACCTCGCCGCGACCGGTCGCACCGCGCCCGCCGTCAACCTCAAGCTGATCGTCGAGGGCGAGGAGGAGTCCGGCTCGCCGCACTTCCGCGCCCTGGTCGAGGCCCGTGCGGACCGGCTCGCCGCCGACGCCGTGATCGTCTCGGACACCGGCATGTGGTCCGAGAACACCCCGACGGTGTGCACCGGCATGCGGGGCGTCGCGGACTGCGAGATCGAGCTGTACGGCCCCGACCAGGACATCCACTCCGGTTCCTTCGGCGGCGCCGTGCCCAACCCGGCCACCGTCGCCGGGCGCCTGGTCGCCGCCCTGCACGACGAGGACGAGCACGTCGCCATCCCGGGCTTCTACGAGGGCGTCACCGAGCTCTCCGACGCCGAGCGGGCCCTGATCGCCGAGCTGCCCTTCGACGAGGTCGCCTGGCTGACGACGGCCAAGTCCCACGGGACCCTCGGCGAGACCGGCTTCTCGACCCTGGAGCGCGTCTGGGCCCGGCCCACCGCCGAGGTCAACGGCATCGGCGGCGGCTACCAGGGCCCCGGAGGCAAGACGATCGTCCCCGCCTCCGCCCAGCTGAAGCTCTCCTTCCGGCTGGTGGCAGGTCAGGACCCGGCCAAGATCGAACTCGCCGTACGGGAGTGGCTCGCCGCCCGTGTCCCCGCCGGCATCCGGTACGAGATCGTCTTCGGTGCCCCGACCCGCCCCTGCCTCACGCCACTGGACCATCCCGCCCTCAAGGCGGTCGCGGGCGCGATGAGCCGCGCCTTCGACGGCGCCAAGGTCCGCTACACCCGCGAGGGCGGCTCGGGCCCGGCCGCCGACCTCCAGGACGTCCTGGGCGCGCCGGTGCTGTTCCTCGGCATCTCCGTGCCGTCCGACGGCTGGCACGCCCCCAACGAGAAGATCGAGCTCGACCTCCTCCTCAAGGGCGTCGAGACCACCGCCCATCTGTGGGACGACCTGCCCGCCGCCCTGCACACCGCCGCGCGATGAACCCACACAACGATCCGGGGGAGTTGGAAGTACCTGTGTCCACCTTGAACAGCCAGTTCGCGGACCGGCCGATCTCGCTCACCGCTCCGAGCGGCATCGACCGTGCCGCTCACCACCGTCTCGACGAGGCCTGGCTCGCGGCGGCCTGGAGCCACCCGACCACCCGTGTCTTCGTGGTCTCGGGCGGGCAGGTGCTGATCGACGACACCCCGGACGGCCGTACCGAACTCGTCATGACCCCGGCCTTCGAGGCCCCCGTCACCGAGACCCACCGCTACTTCCTGGGCACGGACACCGACGGTGTCTCCTACTTCGCCCTCCAGAAGGACGCCCTGCCCGGCCGCATGGACCAGTCCGCCCGGCCCGCGGGGCTGCGCGAGGCGGGTCTGCTGCTCTCGCCGCGGGACGCGGGCCTGATGGTCCACGCCGTCGCCCTGGAGAACTGGCAGCGGCTCCACCGCTTCTGCTCCCGCTGCGGCGAGCGCACGGTGATCGCGGCCGCCGGGCACATCCGCCGCTGCCAGGCCTGCGGCGCCGAGCACTACCCGCGGACGGACCCGGCGGTGATCATGGCCGTCACGGACGACCAGGACCGCATCCTCCTCGGCCGCCAGGTCCACTGGCCCGAGGGCCGCTTCTCGACCCTCGCGGGCTTCGTCGAGCCCGGTGAGTCGATCGAGCAGTCGGTCGTGCGCGAGGTCTTCGAGGAGGCCGGTGTCACGGTCGGCGAGGTGGAGTACGTCGCCAGCCAGCCCTGGCCGTTCCCGTCCAGCCTGATGCTGGGCTTCTTCGCGCACGCCACGTCCTCGGAGATAGACGTGGACGGCGAGGAGATCCACGAGGCCCGCTGGTTCTCGCGCGAGGAGCTGGCCGCCGGCTTCGAGTCGGGCGAGGTGCTTCCCCCGTACGGCATCTCGATCGCCTCGCGTCTGATCGAGCTCTGGTACGGCAAGCCGCTCCCGAAGCCTGGCGACGCCGTCTGATCCGCCGGCGCCGCATCGGCTCCTGACTGGCTGAAAAGAGGCCCCGTCCGGCACTGCCGGACGGGGCCTCCTCGCATGGGCTCAGATGCGGGCGAGATTGCGTTTCAGGTACCGGCCGAGCGGCCGCTCGACGAGACGGTGCACCAGGTACGACAGCGCCAGCATCCCCACGAACACGGCGGTGATCAGCGCCCACGGGGAGACATGCGGCGTGGCATGGCTGAAGTAGCGGAAGAACTCCCAGCCGATGAACTCGTGCAGCAGATACAACGGGTACGTCAGCGCCCCCGCGATCGGCAGCCACTTCCACTGCATGCCGGAGAGCTTGCCGGTGGCGACCAGCGTCATCAGTCCGAAGAAGGCTGCGAGCAGGACGAGCACGGGCCAGGCGGGCCGGTCACCGAGGAAGCCGAGCCGCTTGTGCGTGTCGATCGCGGGCGCGAGGGAGGCGCAGTAGGAGACCCCGATGACGCCGAAGAGCATCAGGTTCGGGCGGAACCGGTACATCAGGTAGAACGCCATGCCCGCGATGAAGAACCAGCTGTGCTCCGGCATCAGGAGCAGGCGCAGCGGGCCGGGCGGTGCCGGTGCGACCAGGACGGTGGCCGCGCCCCACACGCAGCAGAACAGCAGCACCCTGCGGTACGTCAGCCCCCACCAGGCGAGCAGCGAGAAGAGCAGGTAGAAGCGGAGCTCGGCGAAGAGCGTCCAGTAGACGGCGTCGACGGGGGCGACCCCCAGCGGCTCCTGGAGCATCGTCAGGTTGGTGAGTATGTCGTTCCAGGGCAGGTGGCCCCGGCCGCCGGGGATCACCGCGACGGCGACGCTGGTGGCGATGACGGCGAACCAGTACGCGGGATAGAGACGCACCACGCGCGAGACGAAGAAGTCCTTCAGCGGCCGGCCCCAGGCACTCATGCAGATGACGAAGCCGCTGATGAGGAAGAAGAGCTCGACGCCCAGGTAGCCGTAGGAGGCGGTGAAGAAGGTCTCGGGGAAGATCTCCTCGACCGGCCTCGGCCAGCCGCCGTACGCCATGTAGTGGTACATCACCACCATGACCGCCGCGGCGAGGCGCATGCCGTCGAGAACATGGAGGCGTCCGGACTTTCCGCTCGCCGGGAGCGGCGGGACGCTCGGCGCGAAGGCAGGTTCGCGCGGCGCTGCGGCGACGGGGGTCTTCTGGTTGAGCACTGGACTTTCCCCACCTGGCTGTGCAGACGCAAATCACGGTCGAGGGGAGAGCATAGGTGCGGCGTCGGGGGCCGATCAAAACTTCGCAGGTGTGATGCTCTTCACGGTTGAACTGGTGTCTGCGCGAGGAGATGTGGGGTACACGCGGTCGCCGCCCTGGACGCGAAAGGGCCCCCCGCCGGTGCTCCGGCGGGGGGCCCTTCCGTGTCCGGCCGCGCGCGATCAGGCGCTGAGCGCCTGCTTCACCTGCGCGAGGCTCGGGTTCGTCATGACGACCTCGCCGCCCCCGGCGGTGGGAAGGATGCGAACGGTCGGCACCGTCTGGTTGCCTCCGTTGGCCTTCTCCACGAACGCGGCCGAGTCCGGGTCCTGCTCGATGTTGATCTCCGTGTACGCGATGCCCTCGCGGTCGAGCTGGCTCTTCAGCCGACGGCAGTAGCCGCACCACGTGGTGCTGTACATCGTCACAGTGCCCTGCATGGCCAGGCGCTCCTCTTCTTAGCGGATGCGGGTGGGTCGGGTGGGTCCGCCCAGTGAGAACGTACGGGGTCCCGCGGCCATTCCCGATTCGTATGACCGGCCGCCCCGCCCTGTGGACAACGCACCGCACCCCCCTGCCCCGACCTGGCAGCATGGCGGGGTGACAGCAGCAACGCACTCCACTCTCTTCCCGCAGGTCCCCGAGTCGGCCGACGCGGTGCTCGACGGGCTCGACCCCGAGCAGCGCGAGGTCGCCCTCGCCCTGCACGGTCCGGTGTGCGTGCTGGCGGGAGCCGGCACGGGCAAGACCCGGGCGATCACGCACCGCATCGCCTACGGGGTGCGGGCGGGGATACTCCAGTCCGGCAGTGTGCTGGCCGTCACGTTCACCAACCGGGCCGCCGGAGAGATGCGCGGCCGGCTCCGGCAGCTCGGCGCGGGAGGTGTCCAGGCGCGTACGTTCCACTCCGCCGCCCTCCGTCAGCTCCAGTACTTCTGGCCGAAAGTCGTCGGTGGCGACCTCCCCCGGCTCCTGGAGCGCAAGGTCCAGCTCGTCGCCGAGGCCGCCGCGCGCTGCCGTGTCCGGCTCGACCGGAACGAGCTGCGGGACGTCACCAGCGAGATCGAGTGGGCCAAGGTCACCCAGACCGTCCCCGCCGACTACCCGGCCGTCGTGGCCAAGTCCGTCCGCGAGGCGCCGCGCGACCCGGCCGAGATCTCGCAGATCTACGCGATGTACGAGCAGCTCAAGCGCGACCGCTCGGTGATCGACTTCGAGGACGTGCTGCTGCTCACGGTCGGCATCCTCCAGGACCGGCACGACATCGCCGACCAGATCCGCCGCCAGTACCAGCACTTCGTGGTGGACGAGTACCAGGACGTCTCCCCGCTCCAGCAGCGACTCCTCGATCTCTGGCTGGGCGACCGCGACAGCCTCTGCGTCGTCGGCGACGCCAGCCAGACGATCTACTCCTTCACCGGTGCCACCCCCGACCACCTGCTGAACTTCCGCACCCGGCACCCGAACGCCACGGTGGTCAAACTGGTCCGCGACTACCGCTCCACGCCCCAGGTCGTCCACCTCGCCAACGGGCTGCTCAGCCAGGCCCGCGGCCGGGCCGCCGAGCACCGCCTGGAGCTGATCTCCCAGCGCGAGGCGGGCCCCGACCCCGCCTACACCGAGTACGCCGACGAGCCCGCCGAGGCCGAGGGCACCGCCCGCCGCATCCGCGACCTGATCGCCGCCGGAGTCCCGGCCGGCGAGATCGCCGTGCTCTACCGCATCAACGCCCAGTCCGAGGTCTACGAGCAGGCGCTCGCCGACGCCGGCGTGCCCTACCAGCTGCGCGGCGCCGAGCGCTTCTTCGAGCGCCAGGAGGTACGGGAGGCGGGCATCGCCCTGCGCGGCGCCGCCCGCGCCGGCGGGAACGACTCGCTGCTCGACGACGCCGAGGACCTGCCCTCCCAGGTCCGCGCCGTGCTCTCCACCAAGGGCTGGACCACCGATCCGCCCGCCGGCTCGGGCGCCGTCCGCGACCGCTGGGAGTCCCTCGCCGCGTTGGTCAGGCTCGCCGAGGACTTCGCCCGGGCCAGGTCCGGCGCCACCCTCTCCGACCTGGTCGCCGAGCTCGACGAGCGGGCCGCCGCCCAGCACGCCCCGACCGTCCAGGGCGTCACCCTCGCCTCCCTGCACGCGGCCAAGGGCCTGGAGTGGGACGCCGTCTTCCTGGTCGGCCTCACCGAGGGCATGATGCCGATCACGTACGCCAAGACCGACGAGCAGGTCGAGGAGGAACGCCGCCTGCTGTACGTCGGGGTCACGCGCGCCCGGCTCCACCTCACGCTCTCCTGGGCGCTCTCCCGCTCTCCGGGCGGCCGCCCCTCCCGCCGCCCCACCCGCTTCCTCAAGGGGCTGCGGCCCGGCTCAGGCGCCCTCGGCGCGGGCACGGGCGGCGCGGGCGGCGCGGGCGGGTCGAGCGGCGCCGGCTCCCTGGATCGGGGCCTCGGCGGCGCGAAGCGCAAGCGCCGCGGCCCGGTGCTCTGCCGTGTCTGCGGTGCCACGCTCACCGAGGCCGGCGAGATGAAGCTGATGCGCTGCGAGGACTGCCCCTCCGACATGGACGAGGCGCTCTACGAGCGGCTCCGCGAGTGGCGCGGCGACCGGGCCAAAGAGCTCGGGCAGCCCGCGTACTGCGTGTTCACCGACAAGACGCTGATGGCGATCGCCGAGCGCGTGCCCGCCACGGGCGGCGAGCTCGCCGGAATCGCCGGGGTCGGCGCGCGCAAGCTGGACCGGTTCGGAGCCGACGTTCTCGCCCTCTGCGCGGGCGAAGAGCCAGGTGAGGGTGGTGGAGGAGTCGACGAGGAGAGCTGAGGAAAACTCGTCGAAAAAATAGTTTGCGCCCGCCCCGTCAAGCCCCATAGGTTCTTAACCACGGAAACAGCGGCTTCTCCGAAGCCCTGTCTTCGTGCTGTACTTGTCCAAATAAACATGAGGGTCCGGCTCACACCGAGCCCTCCGAGACGCCGAGAGGAGGCGATTCCAGTGATCAGCAACATCAACAGCACCACCGTCAGCTTCGTCAGCACCGACAAAATGACCGATCGCTCGGTCGTCTCCGCCTGCTCGCTCGGCCTCTCCGCCTCGGCGTTCATTGGCAGCGGTCTTCCTGGCACCGGTCTGTCCGGCGCCGGCGTGGCCGGCGCCGCCGCTTCCCTGCGGCCGGCTGCCGACCTCGCGGGTCTTCCCGTCATGGAGCGCGACGAGCGACCGACCAAGGCACTGGAAGCAGGAGTAGCAGCAGTCAAGGCCACGGCCTATGGCTTTGCGGCGACCGGTGCCGAAACCAAGCAGCAGACGACGCAGCACCACACGATGTGGGCCTTCCGTGGGCTCGAACCCTGGAGTGATCCAGCCTGATCTGAATCAGGCCGGCGCCTTCAGGGCCGCGGAACCCCACCCGGGATCCGCGGCCCTTCTGTTTGTCCCCGAACGGGGACGACGGAGCGAAGGGGCCTCGGGACCAGCACCACCCGGTACCAGCCGAAACCCCGGCCCACCAGGCCGGAACGACCAGACGAGGAACAACACCCGTGCAACTCGAAGCGCACGCCCCGTCCGTACCGCCTTCCGAAACGATCCCGCCGCCCGGCCTCACGGAGGACTCCACCTTGACCCCCCTCACCGCGCTCACCGCGCTCGACGACGCCATCGAGAACCTCGGGGTACCCGTCCCCTGTCGCTCGTTCGACCCGGAGGTCTTCTTCGCCGAGTCCCCGGCCGACGTCGAGTACGCCAAGTCCCTCTGCCGTACCTGCCCGCTGATGGAGGCCTGCCTCGCCGGTGCGAAGGAGCGGCGTGAGCCGTGGGGCGTCTGGGGCGGAGAGCTGTTCGTCCAGGGCGTGGTCGTCGCCCGCAAGCGGCCGCGTGGCCGCCCGCGCAAGAACCCGGTCGCGGCATGAACGTCACCGGAACCATCGACCGACCCCTCACGCACGATCCCCAGAAGCTGGCCCCGATGACCCCTTCCACCAGCGAGCCTTCCGGCTCCGCCACCACAGACGTCACCATCTCCGGCGCGAACGCCTCGCGTCAGAACAGGACCCGTGAAATGCAACTCATCCCAGAAGCCCTGGCTCGTGCTCATATGCACGACCTTCTGCGGGAAGCCGATGCGGAACGCCAGGCCCTGCGCCTGGTCGCCGCCCGGCGGATGCAGAAGCGGGCCGAGCGCGTCTCGCTGCGCGCCCGGCGCGCGCTCGCCATGGCTGTCATGCACTGACCCGAAAGAACCACGCGGGGGCCGGTCCGAACGGACCGGCCCCCGCGGTGCGTTGCTGCGCGGCCCGGCCCTGGCCGGACTATCGTCAGGAGGGTGAACGACGCCCGGAAGTCCGAGGAACCCTACGTCTGCGCCCGCTGCGACACGACGACGGAGGAACTCCCGGTGACCTGGACCTGCTCGGTGGAGAACGGAGCCCGCCAGTACTTCTGCGAGGCCTGCGCGCGCGAGAACATCAGGTCCATCGAGGGCCGCCTCGACTCCTCCTGGTGGTGACGGCCCTCCCGGCTCCGCCCGGCGCACGCCGGGCCGCTACTCGGCCCGGACGAAGCCCGGCAGCCACTCCTCCAGTTCGTCGCGCAGCCGCACCGTCGCGTTCAGCTGGCAGAGCACACCGATCGTGCTCAGGGTCACCCGGTGTATCAGCAGATACGACGGCGGCAGATTCAGCTGCTTGCCCAGCTGATGTGCGGGGGAGCGGGGGTCGGCGATCCGGGCGGCCTGGTTCCGCATCCAGCCCCGTGTGAACCCGAACGCGTCGGCTTCCGCCGGCTCGATGATCGGCAGCAGATACGCGAGGACCGCGTCCGGGTCGAGAGCGATGGACTCCTTGACGAACCCCTCCTCGCGCAGCAGCTCGTAGACCGTGTCGGCGTCGCCCTCCAGGGTCAGCCGCAGACAGGTGCCGATCGTCTCCGGCAGCCCGCCCGGCAGCCGGTCCACCGTGCCGAAGTCCAGCACGCCGAGCCGCCAGCTCTCCGGACCCTCCTCGTCGTCGGCGCCCGGCAGCAGCCGGAAGTTGCCCGGGTGCGGATCGGCGTGCAGGAGCCCCGTGCGGGCCGGGCCGGAGAAGAGGAACCGCGCCAGGAGCTGACCCGCCCGGTCCCGCTGCTCCTCCGTACCGTCCGCGATCACCTCCGACAGCGGGATCCCGTCGATCCACTCCGTCACGAGCACCTGGTCGCTCTGGTGCACCACACACGGCACCACGACATCGGGATCGCCCGCGAACACCTCCGCGTGCTCCCGCTGCGCCTGCGCCTCCAGGTCGTAGTCCAGCTCCTCCGAGACCCGGTCGCGCAACTCGTTGATCAGGGGCTTGATGTCCATACCGGGGATCAGCGGGCCGAGCAGCCGGGCGAAACGGCTGAGCTGCGTCAGGTCGGAGAGCAGCGCCTCGCCCGCCCCCGGGTACTGCACCTTCACCGCGACCTCGCGGCCGTCGTGCCACACCGCCCGGTGCACCTGCCCGATCGACGCGGCCGCCGCCGGCTTGTCCTCGAACTCCAGGAACAGCTCCCGCCACTCCTCGCCGAGCCGCTCCTCCAGGACTCCGTGGACCGTCCTCGTCGGCATCGGGGGCGCCGCGTCCTGAAGCTTGGTCAGGGCGGCCCGGTACGGGCCTGCCACCTCCTCGGGGAGCGCCGACTCGAAGACGGACAGCGCCTGCCCGAACTTCATCGCCCCGCCCTTGAGCTCGCCGAGCACCTTGAACAGCTGGTCGGCCGTGCGCTGTTGAAGCTCTCGTGCGACCAGCTCCGCGGACTTGCCACCGATCCGCTTGCCCAGACCCCAGGTTGCCCGTCCGGCGAAGCCCAGGGGCAACGCGGCCAACCTGGCGGTCCGGGTGACCGCCTTCCGGGGAAGATCAGACATGCGCCCCTCCAGTTCCCAGACTGCCGTGCCCCACAGGACCGTTACCTCGCCATTGTGTCGTGCGGGCTTCCGGCCCCCGAGGCATGCTCCCCCTCTTCGCGCCGCAGCGCCCCACACGGACACGCCGGATGCGGTCTCATCCGCTCCACGCGCCACTCGAGAAGCGGCAGCGACACCTCCCAGCGCGCCCCCGTGCTCGCGGGCAACTCACCGTCGATAAAGGCCAGCGCGTGGGCCGCGGCCAGCCCGGCGACCGCGGTCGCGAGACCCAGATCACAGGCCGGCACCTGAGGGGGCGGGCCCGAGCGCCACTGTGCCAGCATGCGGGGCCACACCGGCTCCCGGTCCGTCCGCTCCTCCTGCGCACACCGGGCGCAGGCCGTCCCTCCGGGCAGCACCAGCGGCCCCACCACACCGGTCGCCTCCAGGACCCCCGCGTAGAGATGAGGCGTGCCCGTCGTGATCCAGCCGTCGGCGGGGAGAGGGTCCGGGAGGTAGGCGGCGAGGCCGTCCCGTGGTGTCACCACGACGAGTGAGAGCCCTGGCTCCTGGCCGCCCTCACCCGTCACCCGTCTGCCCGCCCGCGGCGGGCGGCCGCCCGGAGCCGACCGCGCCACGAGCCGGTGCGCCGCCGCGGCCCGGCGCTCGCCCACCGCCTCGGCCGGCAGTCCGCCCGGCGCCACCTCCCAGGGCCGCACGCATCCGGAGTCCAGCACCTCCACCCTGCCCACACCCGAGGCCGAGAGCAGGGCGGCGACCGTGGCGCCGACCCGCCCCGCGCCGCGGACCTGGACGCGCGCCGCCCGACGGGCGGCCACGCGCCGTAACGCCCCGTCCGGCTCGGGGTGGACCACGGAGAGTGAGGCGAGATCGGCGCGCAGGGGATCGAGCGCGCCGTCCGGGCGCCCGGCGCCTGCCGACTTTCCCGGCCTGCCGGCCGAGGCGTCCGCGATCAGCCCGGCCCGCGCGAGCCGGTCGAGCAACCCTTCCAGCCATCCGTCCGGCAGTCCGAGTGCCCGTGCCTCGGCCCGCAACAGCGTCATCCCGCGTGTGCCGTCGAGCAGCCCGAGCAGGCTGCCGGTGGTCGTGTCGAGCGGGCCCACCACCACCGCGTGCGAGGACGTCGCCCCGAACTGCACACTTCGCAGATCGCGCCACGCCCTTCGCAGCGCGGGTTTCAGCATCGGATGCATTTCCGCCCCCGTGATCTTGATCGGTCGCCTCTTCCCTCCGCCGTCAGATTGCCCGGGAGCCGAAGCGGACACGGAAAGTTGTCCACAGGGGCGGGGTATTAATCATTCAAATGGTGCACGGTGTGACGGGATCACCGCCGAAACCGCCCCGGAGGCAGGACTTCCCCCGCTGACAGCGGGTAACGTCGGGGCCGTGCCCGCCGACCCACAGCGCAGCGTGACCAACCAGCCGCCCCGCGGTGCGGGGACGAGTGCGGTCGAGGTCCGCAGAAGCTCCCGGCGGAGGAGAACCGTCTCCGCCTACCGCGAGGGCGACCGGACCATCGTGCTCATCCCGGCCCGGATGTCCGAGGCCGAGGAGCAACGCTGGGTGACGGTCATGCTGGACAAGCTGGCCGCCCAGGAGAGCAAGAGCGTCCTCGGCGACGCCGAACTCACCGAGCGTGCCGAGCGCTTGTCCGACCAGTACTTCGCCGGCCGGGCACGGCCGACATCCGTACGCTGGGTGACCAACCAGAACACCCGCTGGGGCTCGTGCACTCCCTCGGAGGGCAGCATCCGCCTCTCGCACCGGCTCCAGGGCATGCCCGAGTACGTCGTCGACTACGTCCTCGTCCATGAACTGGCGCACCTCCTGGTGCCGGGCCACGGCCCCCGGTTCTGGCGGCTCCTGGAGGCGTACCCGCGCACCGAGCGTGCCCGCGGCTACCTCGAAGGAGTCGTCGCCGCCGACCGGCTGCCCCACCTGCCCGCCGCCCGCGAGGAGTAGCCGGAACCGCTTCAGTCCTGTACCGAATACGTACCGGCTTGGCTCAATGTCGCACGTAGCCGTTAGCCTGACGCGACGCATTCACATTTCGGGATGGGGGACGGTCGTTACGCATGGCCAGGGAATTCCAACGCGGCCACAAGGCCAAGATCAGTGATCTCACACCGGGAACCGATCTGTACGTGGGTGTGCAGATCGCGGCGCCCGGGCTGACCTTCGACATCAGCTGCTTCGGCCTCGACGCCAACGAGCAGCTCTCGGACGACCGGTACTTCATCTTCTTCAACCAGCCGAAGTCCCCGGAGGAGTCCATCCAGCTCCTCGGCGCGCAGTCGGGCGACACCGAGTCGTTCCGGGTCACGCTGGACCGCATCCCGGCGAACATCCACAAGCTGTCGTTCACCGCGACCATCGACGGCGCCGGCCAGATGTCGCAGATCGGCCCCGGCTACATCCGGATCGTGGCGGGCGGTGAGGAGGTCGTCCGATACCCGTTCACGGGTACGGAGTTCTCCACCGAGCGCGCCGTCATGCTGGGCGACTTCTACCTCAAGGACGTCTGGCGGTTCGCCGCCATCGGCCAGGGCTTCGACGGCGGCCTGGACGCGCTCCTGAAGAACTTCGGCGGCGAGGTCGCCGAGGAGCAGCCCGCGGCGCAGGCACCGCAGGCGGCCCCCGGCTTCGGCGCGCCGCCGCAGGCCGCCGCGCCGCCGGCGTTCGGTGCGCCGGCCGCGCCCCAGGCGCCCCAGCCCGCCCCGCAGTTCGGCGCCCCGCCGGCCGCCCCCGTACCGGCGCCCGCTCCGGCCCCTGCCCCGCAGGCTCCGGTCCAGCCGATGCACGCGGCCCCCACCATGGGCGCCCCGATGGCTCCTCCGGCCCCCTCGCCGTACGGCCAGCCCCCGCAGGCCCCGCAGTTCGGCCAGGTCCCCGGCGGCCAGGTCCCGGGCCAGCCCCCCTACGGCCAGCCGCAGCCCCAGTTCGGGCAGGTCCCCGGCCAGATGGGCGGAGCGCCCCACGGCATGCCCCAGGGAATGCCCCAGGGCGCTCCCGCCACCGGCGCCGGGCTCGCCGCCGCGCTCCAGCCCTTCAAGGAGACCGCGACCGGCGCCCGCTGGGCCCCGCAGAACCAGCAGCTCATGCGGGTCGACCTGCAGATGGGCGGCGTCCCCGTCCTCGCCCGCCAGGGCAGCATGGTCATGTACCAGGGCAAGGTCGACTTCAGCCACAAGGGCGCCGGCTTCACCGGCCGGATCGTCGGCAACGCCACGGGCCAGGAGATGCAGCTCATGCGCTGCACCGGCCGCGGCCAGGTCTTCCTCGCCGAGGAAGGCGCCCACCTGCACCCGATCGAGCTCCAGGGCGACGGCATCTGCGTCTCCGCCGAGAACGTGCTCGCCTTCGACGAGTCCCTCCAGTACGAAGTACGGAGGATCGAGGGCCACGGCATCCCCGGCGGCGCCCTGTTCACGATGCAGTTCCAGGGCACCGGCACCGTCGTCGTCAAGACGCACGGCGTCCCCGTCGTCCTGCCCGTCACGCCGACCACCTTCGCCGACTGCAACGCGGTCATCGCCTGGTCGTCCGCGTCCCAGGTGATCCTCTCCAGCCAGGTCAGGCTGCGCCGCAACGCGTACCCCGGCCACAGCGGAGAGACCGTCAACCTCCAGTTCCGGGGCGCTCCCGGCAACTTCATCGTCGTCCAGCCGTACGAGGTCTGAGGGAGCCCGAAGAATGAATCAGCAACTCGCGGGCTTCGCCCCGACCCCGATGGCGGCCCGGATGGAGAACCACGGCCGCACCATGCTCAAGGTCGCCATGGCCTCCGGCCACGACCTGTACGCGCGCACCGGCTCGATGGTCGCCTACGAGGGCTTCGTCACCTACGAGCCCAACCCGCCGGCCGCCCGCCAGGTCGCTCAGCAGTGGATCACCGGCGAGGGCGCGCCCATCATGAAGTGCTCCGGCGACGGTCTGCTCTACCTCGCCGACTACGGCGCGGACGTCGTCGTGATCAACCTCAACAACGACTCGCTCTCGGTCAACGGCACCAACCTGCTGGCCTTCGACGCCCACCTCCAGTGGGGCGTCGAGAAGGTCAAGGGCCTCGCCAAGTTCGCCGGCCAGGGCCTGTTCAACGTCGAGATCGCCGGTACCGGCTGGGTCGCGATCACCTCGCGCGGCACGCCGATCGTCGTCGACTGCGGCCGCGGCGAGGACGAGACGTACGTCGACCCGGACGCGCTCGTCGCCTGGTCGCCGTCGCTCAAGGTCAAGGGCAAGCGCAGCTTCAAGGCCTCTTCCCTGATCGGGCGGGGCAGCGGCGAGGCGTTCCAGATGGCCTTCTCCGGCCAGGGCATCGTCGTCGTACAGCCGAGCGAGGACAGCACCGACCGCCTGCGGATCCGGGGCTGAGGGGGAGCGAGAACACACCATGCAGAGCCCGCTTTTCAACTACGCCGAGCAGCAGAGCCAGGAACGGTACGTCATCCAGAACCCGCAGCTGCTGCGGGTCTCGCTGACCGGCTCGGACGACATCCTCGCCCGCAAGGGCGCCATGGTCGCCTACCAGGGACTCGTCGACTTCGACGGCGAGTACCAGACGTCCAGTCAGCGACGCGCCCAGGCACGCACCGGTGAGGGCCTCGACCTCATGCGCTGCTCCGGCCAGGGCACGGTCTACTTTGCCAACCTCGCCCAGTACATCCACGTCGTGGAGGTCGAGCAGGAGGGCATGACCGTCGACAGCGCCTACGTCCTGGCGCTGGACTCGACCCTGCACACCGAGGTCATCGCCGTGGACAGCCAGTACGGCGTCTCCGGCACCGGCAAGTACCAGCTCAACATCTCCGGCCGCGGCAAGGTCGCTCTGATGACCTCCGGCCAGCCGCTGACGATGCACGTCACGCCGGACAAGTACGTCAACGTCGACGCGGACGCGATCGTCGCCTGGTCCACCGGGCTGCGGGTGCAGATGCAGGCGCAGACGCACAACTCGAACATCCGCCGCCGCCGTGGCGACACGGGTGAGGGCTGGGAGCTCAGCTTCCTCGGACAGGGCTTCGCCCTCGTCCAGCCCAGCGAGGTCATGCCGCCGCAGCACGCCGCCATCGGCCAGGGCGTCGCCGCCCAGTTCGGTGCCGGGCAGCACGGCTCCCGCGCCCAGAACCAGAACAACGCCTGGAACTGACGCACCGGGAACGGAAGCAGACGTAAGGGGCGGCCTCCCAGGAGGCCGCCCCTTACGCATGTCCGCCGCTCGCCCGCCTGCCTACAGGCGGGCGAGAGTGCCCTCCAGGAGCCGCACCACCGAGGTGTCGGCCACCGCCGCCACCTCGTCGTACGCGAACCAGCGCAGGTCGAGCGACTCCTCGCTGATCGCCTCCACCGCGCCGGCCGGAGCCAGCGCCGCGTACTGCACGTCCAGATGCCAGTGGCACGGCGCCGGGATCGGATGCCGGTCGAGCCGCACAGGCCCGCCCGTCAGCAGCGTCAGACCCGCGATCCCGGACTCCTCCGCCGCCTCCCTGAGCGCGGCCTCCGCCAGCGTCGCGTCACCCGGCTCGCAGTGGCCACCCATCTGCAGCCACATACCGAGCTTCTTGTGCAGCGTCAGGAGAACCCGCCCGCGCACGGGGTCCACCACCAGCGCGCTGGCCGTCAGATGCCCGGCCTCGCACGCCTTCCACATGCCGTCCTCGTGCGCCGCGAGATGGTCCAGATAGAGCTCGCGCAGCTCGTCCTGGCTCTCGTACGACTTCAGTACGAGAACGGCGTCGTCGTGCAGGCTCACTTGGCGCTGTCGTCCTTGCCTTCGTCGTCGCCGTCCCCGCGGGCCGCCTCGCCGAGCATCTTGTCGATCTCCGAGAAGTCGAGGTGCTCGCGGTGGACGAAGCCGTCCGGGTCGTCCAGGTCGGATGCCGTCGGCAGCATGTCCGGGTGCTCCCACAGGTCGTCACGGCCGTCGACCCCGCGCGCGTCCGTGAGCGAGGCCCACAGGCGCGAGGCGTCCCGCAGCCGGCGCGGACGCAGTTCGAGACCGATCAGCGTGGCGAAGGTCTGCTCCGCGGGACCGCCGCTCGCCCGGCGGCGGCGCAGCGTCTCGCGCAGCGCGTCCGCCGAGGTCAGCCGGGACTTCGCGGCCTCGTGGACCACCGCGTCCACCCAGCCCTCGACCAGCGCGAGCGCCGTCTCCAGACGGGCCAGCGCGGCCTTCTGCTCCGGCGTGTCCTCGGGCTGGAACATGCCCTGCTGGAGCGCCTCCTGAAGCTGCTCCGGGTGCGTCGGGTCGAGCTGACCCACCGCCTCCTCCAGCTTCGACGTGTCGACCTTGATCCCACGGGCGTAGCCCTCGACCGCGCCGAACAGATGTGAGCGCAGCCACGGCACATGGGCGAAGAGCCGCTGGTGGGCGGCCTCGCGCAGGGCGAGGTAGAGCCGGACCTCGTCCTTGGGGACGCCCAGGTCCTTGCCGAACGTCTCGATGTTCAGCGGCAGCAGAGCCGCCTTGCCGGCCGGGCCCAGCGGCAGACCGACATCCGTCGAACCGACGACCTCGCCCGCGAGCGCGCCGACGGCCTGCCCGATCTGCTGGCCGAACATGGCGCCGCCCATCGACCGCATCATGCCGATCAGCGGGCCCGCCATGGCCTGCATCTCCTCGGGCAGTACATCGCCCATGGCCGTGCCGACCCGCTCGGCGACCGGGTCGACCAGCTGCTGCCAGGCCGGCAGCGTCGCCTCGACCCACTCCGCGCGGCTCCACGCCACGGCCGTGTTCGCCCCGGAGGGCAGCGACGTCACGCCGTCGAGCCACAGATCGGCCAGGCGCACGGCCTCCTCGACCGCGGCCTTCTCCGCCGGACCCACGCTGGCGTCCTTGGTGCCGTCGGACGTGCCCTGGGCGACCACCTGGCGCGCGATCTGCTTGGCCATGTCCCAGTTCACCGGACCGCCCTCGTACGAGAGCATCTGGCCGAGCTGCTGGAAGGCGGCACCCAGGTCGTTCGGGTTCAGCGAGCCGAACATCGCGGCGAACGGGTTGTCCGCGCCACCCGGACCGCCCATGCCCGGCAGACCGCCGAAGCCGAACGGATTGGCCCCGAACGGGTTGCCGCCACCCTGGCCACCGGACCCCTGGCCACCTCCGGCGGGGTCCTTCTTCTTGCCCTCGTCGCCGTCTTCCGGCTCCTCCGGCGGAAGGCCGAATCCGAATGGGGAGTCACTCACAGGTTTCCTCGGCTCGTAGGGCCGCCGGATTCCTTCCGACGGCGGCTTTCCTGGCTCGGCTCGATGCCCGGTTGCACACCACCAGCGTAGACATCCGGGCCGGATCTGGGCTCGGTGCTCCGCCGGGCCGTGGCCTGCGGCAGGATGGACGCCACCTGGTACGTACGCGTCATTCGGGTACGTACTGAAGACAACCGCTGGAGACGCCCGGTGAGTTCCCCAGATCCTCAGGTTCGCGCAGCGCGAAACATCTCGACCCGGCCCGCCGGGCGCGGCCCCGTGGTCGCGGTCACGGGCGCCGCCTCCGGGGTCGGCGACCTGCTGACCAGGCGCCTCGCCGCGTCCGAGGAGATCAAGCAGGTCATCGCGATCGACGAGCGCCGGGGCGAGGTCTCCGAGGCGCAGTGGCACATCCTCGACGTCCGCGACCCGGCGATCGCCGAGAAGCTGCGCGGCGCCGACGTGGTCGTGCACCTCGCCGTCGACCTCGACCTGGAATCCGACGCCGCCGCCCGAACGGCCTACAACGTGCGCGGCGCGCAGACCGTCCTCACGGCGGCCGCGGCCGCGGGCGTGCGCCGGGTGGTGCTCTGCACCTCCGCGATGGTCTACGGCGCACTGCCCGACAACGACATCCCGCTCTCCGAGGACGCCGAGCTGCGGGCGACCGCCGAGGCCACCGGCGTCGGCGACATGCTGGAGATCGAGCGGCTCGGCCGCCGCGCGCCCCGCGCCCACCCCGGCCTCCAGGTCACCGTCGTCAGGCCGGCGGTCCTGGTGGGCGGCACGGACACGGCCCTGACCCGCTACTTCGAGTCGCCCCGGCTGCTCGTCGTGGCCGGCTCACGCCCCACCTGGCAGTTCTGCCACGTCGAGGACCTGGTCAGCGCGCTGGAGTACGCGGCGCTCGAGAAGGTCGACGGGGAGTTCGCGGTCGGCTGCGACGGCTGGCTCGAGCAGGAGGAGGTCGAGGAGCTCTCCGGGATCCGGCGCATGGAGCTGCCCTCCGCGGTCGCCCTCGGCGCGGCGGCCCGGCTGCACCGGATCGGGCTCACCCCGTCCCCGGCCGGGGACCTCGCGTACACGATGCACCCGTGGGTGGTCAGCGTCGGACGGCTGCACGACGCGGGCTGGCGGCCGACATGGACCAACGAGGAGGTGCTCGCCGCGCTCCTGGAGGAGGTCGAGGGCCGGCACACCGTCGCGGGCCGCCGGCTCGGCCGCAAGGACGCGACGGCGGCGGGAGCGGCCGGTGCGACGGTGGCACTGCTCGGCACGGCGGCGCTGGTGCGCCAGATGCGGAAGCGGCGCGGCATGTAGGACCCTCCTACGGAGGGTCGGGTCCACCGGTGGAAAGCGCTATTCCGCGATGTCCGTGCGGTACGGCACCATGGGCGCATGGCACGCACCCATGACCACCCCGGCGAGCAGACCGCGGCGGATCCGATCAAGCTCCTCGCGATCCGTGACACCCCGCTCTCGGTCGACGAGGTCTTCCGGGCCGTCGGCGACGACGCGGCCGGCGGCACGACGCTCTTCGTCGGCACGGTGCGCAACCACGACGGCGGCGCGGACGTCGACGCGCTCGGTTACTCCTGCCACCCCTCCGCCGAGGACGAGCTGCGCCGGGTCGCCGAGAAGGTCGTCGCCGACTACCCGGTCCGCGCGCTGGCCGCCGTCCACCGTGTGGGCGATCTGGCCGTCGGCGATCTCGCGGTCGTCGTCGCGGTCTCCTGCCCGCACCGCGGAGAGGCCTTCGAGGCCTGCCGCAAGCTCATCGACGACCTCAAGCACGAGGTCCCCATCTGGAAGCACCAGAAGTTCTCCGACGGCACCGAGGAGTGGGTCGGGGCGTGCTGAGGGGCCCGCTGAGCCTCCGGCCGGCAGGTACCGGCTCGGCCCTCGGGCACGGGGATTGGCAAGGCGCCGCGCCGACATGCCGTAGTCGAACGCCCCGATTTGCGTAACCGGCCCCCCGGCAGCAGCGTTGATGCTGCAGATCGTTAGTCTGCTGATCGGCCGGTCACGGTCGGTTGCGGTCGCTCATTTGGGGATGGGAGGTCGGGATGGCAGCGCTCGCCTGGTTGCTGATTCCGCTTTTCGCAGTCGTCGGCGCGGCGATATGGGGAAGCTGGGCCCAGCGGAACAAGACCATCGGAGACGTCGCCGAGCTCGCCGGTTACGCGCGGTTCCGGGACGCCATGGAGCGGACCCACGCGGGCCTCGAGGTCGCCGAACGCGATCTGGCTCCGGCCGCACCCTCGTCCCCCGTACGCAGTAGCCACGTCTCCGGCTGAGTTCCCTCCGCCGACCGCCTCGTACGGACCCGCCCCACGGGTGCACTCACAGACCGGTCCCGTACTGTCGTTCCATGCCACGCCGCACTGCGACGATGCTCGCCTCCACCCTGGTCCTGATCACCCTGCTCTGTGTGGGCGTCCTGGTCCCGGTGCCGTACGCGGAGATGAGCCCCGGCCCGACGGTCAACACCCTCGGGGAGGCCGCGGGCGAGCCCGTCCTTCAGATCTCTGGTCGCAAGACGTACCCGACCGACGGGCATCTCAACATGACGACCGTCCGCGTCACGAGCGCGGACTACCGGATGAACGTGGTCGAGGCGGTCTACGGCTGGCTCGCCCACGACAACGTGGTCGTCCCCAAGGAGACCCTCTACCCGGACGGCAAGACCGAGGAGGAGTCGACCCAGGAGAACGCCGAGGAGTTCAGCCAGTCCCAGGAGAGCGCCAAGGTCGCCGCCCTCGGTGAGCTGGGCATCCCGGTGACCACCCGGGTCGTCGTCGCCTCCGTCGTCAAGGACAGCCCCGCCCAGGGGCAGCTGCACGCCGGGGACGTCATCAAGGCCGTGGACGGCGTGCCGGTGAAGGAGCCCGGAGACGTCGCCAAGCAGGTGACCACGCACAAGCCGGGCGAGAAGGTCGTGTTCACGATCGTCCCCACCAAGGAGGCCGAGGCGGCGGAGAAGGCCGGCAAGGAGCCCACCGCCACCGAGAAGGTCACCGTCACGACGGTGAAGTCCCAGGAGGGCGACCGGGCGATCGTCGGCATCCAGGCCGGTACCGACCACGTCTTCCCGTTCACGATCGACATCAAGCTCGCCGACGTCGGCGGCCCCAGCGCCGGACTGATGTTCGCGCTCGGCATCGTCGACAAGCTGACGCCGGAGAGCCTCACCGACGGCAAGTTCGTCGCCGGCACCGGAACCATCGACGAGAAGGGCCAGGTCGGCCCCATCGGCGGTATCGAGATGAAGCTCGTCGGCGCGCGCAACGCCGGCGCCGAGTACTTCCTCACCCCGGCCGACAACTGCGCGACCGCCGCCTCCGACATCCCCGACGGCCTCACCCTGATCAAGGTGAACACCATCGACGACGCGACGAAGTCGCTCGAGAAGCTCCGCAACGGCGACACGAAGAACCTGCCCAGCTGCTCGAAGAGCTAGGACGGGCCCGCACGAACGAAGGGGGGCGCCCCGGTCACCGACCGGGGCGTCCCCCTTCGTCACGCGTACGCGGCCGGCCTCATGCCTCGAAGGTCGCCGCCAGGGCCTCCGCGAGCCCCGGCACCAGGTCCGCGCCGGTCAGCACCTCGTTCGGCGAGTCCTTCTCGCGCAGCCGGATCGCCGCCTCCCGCGCGCCGTCACGGAGCACGGCCACGGTCATCCGGACCTCCTGGCGGTCCGGGTGCCGGGCCACCCACTTCGCCAGAGCGGCCTCGTTCAGGCCCTCCGGCACGGAGGCCTCGGCCGACGGAGGGAGCATCAGCCGCTCCACGGTCAGCGCGCAGCCGACCACGGCGTCCGGCCAGGCGATGGTGCCGAGGAACTCGTCGAGGGGCTTCCCCTTCGGCAGTTCCTCCTGCTCGATGGGGGTGTAGGCGGCCGCCGCCTCGTCGTTCTCGAGGCCGAGCTGGGAGGCCAGTCCCGGCTCCTGGGCACGCAGTCGGGCGGTGTCGACCAGGGCGAAGAGCCGGGCCGGACGGTCCCAGCCGAGGCCGGAGGCGTACTCGTCGATCTCGAGCACCGCGCGGGTGAGGGGGCTCGCGGCCATGGGGGTGCCGGAGGGGGAAACGTTGGACATGGACAACATCCTGCCTCCTCTTCCCCCGAAGACGGGAACTAGGTAAAGCCTCAGTAAGTTGCATCAGTGGGCTCTACGATCGCGGGGCCTGCTTTATCGACGCATCAACCTCGAGGGGCGCACGTTGGCTTTCCAGATGCCGGACCGCGGAGGCGGCGGAGGTCCGTCCGGGCCAAGGATCAGAGTCGGCCGGCCGTCCCGGCGCGCCCGCACGCTGCTCATGACCCTGGGTGTGCTGGCCGTCCTGGCCATGGCGTTCGTCATGTTCGCCGGGTTCTGGACGGACTGGCTCTGGTACCGCTCCGTCCACTACTCGTCCGTGTTCACCACCACGCTGTGGACCAAGATCGGCCTCTTCGCCGTCTTCGGTCTGCTCATGGCGCTCGCCGTCGGGTTCAACATCTGGCTGGCGCACCGCCTCCGGCCGCCGCTGAGCGCGATGTCGCTGGAGCAGCAGAGCCTCGACCGGTACCGGATGGGTCTGGCGCCCTACAAGAAGTGGGTGCTCCTCGCGATCACCGCACTCGTGGGCCTGATCGCCGGCGCCTCGGCCTCCGGCCAGTGGCGGACCTGGCTCATGTGGGTCAACGGCGTGCCCTTCGGCGAGAAGGACCCCCAGTTCCAGCTGGACGTGTCGTTCTACGCCTTCGACCTGCCCTGGTACCGCTCGCTGCTGGCCTTCGGCTTCGCCGCCGCCGTCCTGTCGCTGGTGGCCGCCGCCCTGACGCATTACCTGTACGGCGGACTGCGCGTCACCAGCCCCGGTGCCCGCGCCACCGCCGCCGCGACGGGCCACCTGTCGGTGCTCCTCGGCGTCTTCGTCTCCCTGAAGGCCGTGGCGTACTGGCTCGACCGGTACGGCCTCGCCGTGAAGTCCAGCGACTTCAAGGCCGCCGGCAACTGGACGGGTCTGCGGTACGTCGACGCCAACGCGTACCTCCCGGCGAAGACGATCCTGTTCTGCATCGCCGTGATCTGCGCCGTGCTCTTCTTCGCGACGCTGTGGCGCCGCACCTGGCAGCTGCCGGTGATCGGCTTCGGCCTCATGGTTCTGTCGGCGATCCTGATCGGCGGCCTGTACCCGGCCATCGTGCAGAAGTTCCAGGTCCAGCCGAACGAGCAGGCCAAGGAAGCGCCGTACATCCAGAAGAACATCGATGCCACGCGCAAGGCGTACGCCATCGACTCCACCGAGCCGGAGAACTACTCGGGCAAGTCCACGGTCAAGGCCAAGGACCAGCTCCGGGCGAACTCCGACACGGCGGCCAGCTACCGCCTGATCGACCCGAACATCGTCTCGCCGACGTTCCAGCAGCTGGAGCAGAAGCGGAAGTACTACCAGTTCCCGACCACCCTCGATGTCGACCGCTACAAGGGCCAGGACACCGTCGTCGGCCTGCGTGAGCTCAACATCAAGGGCATCCCGAAGCGGAACTGGATCAACGACCACTTCACGTACACCCACGGCTACGGCGCGATCATGGCCGCTGGCACGCAGACGGACGCCAACGGCTCCCCGGTCTTCACCGAGGCCGGCCTGCCGACCACGGGGATGCTCGGCCCGTACCAGCAGCGGATCTACTACGGCGAGAAGACCGACCAGTACTCGATCGTCGGCGGGCCGCAGAAGGAGCTGGACTACGAGGAGAACGGCGAGAAGACCACCAGCTACGAGGGCAAGAGCGGGGTCAACCTCTCCAACACCTTCAACCGCGCCGCGTACGCGGTCGCCTTCAGCGAGCCGCAGATCCTCTACTCGGGGGCCATCGGCGAGGGCTCGCGGATCCTCTACAACCGCACGCCCAAGGAGCGCGTCGAGGCGGTCGCGCCCTGGCTGACCATCGACGGCGACGCCTACCCGGCCGTCGTCGGCGGCAAGATCCAGTGGATCGTCGACGCCTACACGACCACCAACGGCTACCCGTACGCCTCGCGCACCACGCTCGGCGACACCACGGCGGACTCCCTGACCGTGGGCAACCAGCAGCGCGCGGTGGTCGCCCAGCAGAACCAGGTCAACTACATCCGCAACTCGGTGAAGGCCACCGTCGACGCCTACGACGGCACGGTGACCCTCTACCAGTGGGACACGGAGGACCCGGTCCTCAAGACGTGGATGAAGGCGTTCCCGGACACCGTGCAGCCGCGTGAGGCGATCAAGCCCGACCTGATGCAGCACCTGCGGTACCCGCAGGACATGTTCAAGGTCCAGCGCGAGCTGCTCACCCGGTACCACGTGAAGGACCCGGCGCAGTTCTACAGCGGTTCGGACGCCTGGCAGGTGCCGGACGACCCGACCAACAAGGACGGCAACGCGGTCCCGCCGTACTACCTGAGCATGAAGATGCCCGGGGACAAGCAGCAGCAGTTCTCGCTGACGACGACGTTCACCCCGAACGGGCGGCCCAACCTGGGCGGCTTCATGGCGGTCGACGCCGACGCGGGCAGCAAGGACTACGGCCGCATAAGGCTGTTGAGAGTCACCTCCGAGGTCCCAGGACCCGAGCAGGTGCAGAACAAGCTCAACAGCCTTCCGTCGGTGGCCACTTTCGTCCGGGACATGAAGGGCGCCGACTCCGACATCCAGTACGGCAACCTGCTGACGGTGCCGCTCGACGGCGGCTTCCTGTACGTCGAGCCGGTCTACGCCCAGGGCCGCAACGCGCACTACCCGCTGCTGAAGAAGGTCGCGGTGTCGTACGTGGACGCGGACCAGCCGGACGGTGACACGACCAAGGACACCACGGTGTTCGAGGACAACCTCACCGCCGCCCTGAACGCGGTGTTCGGGGTGGACGGCGCCACGCCGCCCGAGCAGCCCGAGGAGCCGGGTACCAAGCCGCCGACGACGCCGACCACGAACGACGCGGCGCTGAAGCAGGCCATCGCCGATGCGCAGAAGGCGATGGACGACGGCGAGGCGGCTCTGCAGAAGGGGGACTGGACCGCCTACGGCAAGGCCCAGGACGCCCTGCAGGACGCCCTCCAGCGGGCCGCGGAGGCGGGCGCGAAGCTGCCCTCGACGGACCAGAAGCCGGGCGGTACGGAGCCGAAGCCGGGGGCGACCCCGTCGACCGAGCCGACGCCGTCCTCGAGCGCGAGCCCACCGGCCCCCTGATCGCCGTGGTCGGGAGCCACCCCGCGTCGTGATACCTTTGAGGAACAACGACGCGGGGTGGAGCAGCTCGGTAGCTCGCTGGGCTCATAACCCAGAGGTCGCAGGTTCAAATCCTGTCCCCGCTACTGAAGACTAGGGCCCGGATCCTTCAGGATCCGGGCCCTAGTCGTGTGTTCCCGAGGGGGCGCGCGACGCCCCGAAGAGCGGTGGGGATGGGGCGAGTTGGGGTGAGTCGTGTTTGACTTATCTCTCTGTGGGCATGTCGACAAAACGCTGAAGTGACCTCACTGGCTGCGGTATACCAGGTGTACGCGCGTTGCGGGTGGTGCGACGATGGTTTTTATGGGGGACAGGGCAACTCTGTTGGAGACAGGGCGGTTTGTGCAGCGGCACGCGCGACGTGCCGCGGATGACATCATCGAGGCCGCGGTGGCCGTCGATGCCGCCGTCGACACCACCGCCGACACGGAGACCGAGAGCGACACGGAGACCGAGGCACGCCACCGTCGCGCCGCCGAGAACGGCGATGCCGCGTCCATGAGCGTGCTCGGCGCGCTCCTGCTGCGCCGGGGCGACCTCGACGGCGCCGAGCCCTATCTGCGCGGCGCGACGGCCGAGGGGGACCGCGCCGCCGCCAACAACCTGGGCGTCCTGCTGCATCAGCGCGGATACGCGGAGGAGGCCGCCGGCTGGTGGCGGGTCGCCGCCGTCGCGGGCTCCGCTCCCGCCGCCCACGCGCTCGGCCGTCACCACCGCGAGCGCGGCGACGAGCCCGCCGCCGAGTACTGGCTGCGCCAGTCCGCCGAGCAGGGCCACGCCCTGGGCGCGTACGCCCTCGCCGACCTCCTGGAGCACCGCAGCGACGTCGGGGCCGAGCGCTGGCTCCGCGCCGCCGCCGAGCAGGGCCACCGCGAGGCCGCGTACCGCCTCGCCCTGGCCCTGGAGCGGCGCGCGACGGAGGGCGACGGCCCGGGCCGCCTGGGCGGCGCGACAGCGGCTACGGCCCCCGCCGCGGGCCCCGGCACGGCCGCGCCCACCGCGCCCGGGGCCGTCGCCGGCACGGCTGCCCGTGGCGACGCCGCCCCCGGCACGGGCGCCGGTACGGCGAACGGCCCTGCGGCCGGTGCCACCACCGCCCCCGCCGGAGAGCTCGGCGAGGCCGAGCAGTGGTTCCGGCAGGCGGCCGCGCGGGGGCACCGCCGGGCCGCGCTGCACCTCGGCGCGATCCTGGAGAAGCGCGGCGAGCTGAAGGAGGCGGGCCGCTGGTACCTGAGCTCGGCCAAGGAGGGCGAGGCCAAGGCCGCCTGCGCGCTCGGATTCCTGCTGCGCGACGCCGGGGACGAGGAGAGCGCCGCCGTGTGGTGGCTGCGCGCCGCCCAGGACGGGGACGGCAACGCCGCCAACGCGCTCGGCGCCCTGCACGCCGCCCGCGGCGAGCAGCAGACCGCGGAGCGCTGGTACCGCGCCGCCATGGACGCGGGCGACGTCAACGGGGCGTACAACCTCGGGCTGCTCTGCGCCGCCCAGGACCGCAACCAGCAGGCCGAGCAGTGGTACCGCCGTGCCGCCTACGCGGGGCACCGCGAGGCCGCCAACGCGCTCGCCGTGCTCCTCCTCCAGGCCGGCGACGCGAACGGCGCCGAGCCCTGGTTCTCCAAGGCGGCCGAGGCCGGCAGCGTCGACGCCGCCTTCAACCTCGGCATCCTCTACGCGGGTCGCGACGACGACCGTACGGCACTGAGCTGGTACGAGCGCGCGGCGGCGGCCGGGCACACCGAGGCCGCCCTCCAGGTCGGCATCGCCAGCCTGCGCGACGGCGACGAGCAGACCGCCGAGCGCCATCTGCGGTGCGCGGCGGGCGGAGGCAGTGCCGAGGCAGCGTTCCGGCTCGCGAGCGTCCTCGACGCGCGCCGCCCCGAGCCCGGCCCGCCCGCGCTCGGCGCCCCGCGCGAGGAGAAGACCGAGTGCGAGGAGTGGTACGAGCGCGCCGCCCAGCAGGGGCACCGGCGTGCCCAGGTGCGGGTGGGCATGCTGGCCGCGGCCCGCGGTGACGTGGCGGAGGCGGCCCACTGGTACCGGGAGGCCGCGGAGGCGGGCAGCCGCAACGGCGCCTTCAACCTCGGCCTGCTCCTGGCCCGCGAGGGCAGCGAGCGCGAGGCGTCCCTGTGGTGGACCCGCGCCGCCCGCGCCGGACACGGCCGTGCCGCGTTGCGGCTCGCGCTGCTCGCGGCCCGGCGCGGAGAGCTGACGGAGGGCCGGCGCTGGTGCGCGCGGGCCGTGGAACTCGGTCCGGCGGAGGTGGCCGAGCGGGCCGCGCGACTGAGCGAGGCGCTGCACCAGGAGCTCACCGCTTAAGTGATTTGCGCTGGTCGTGGCCGTCCCGTAAGGTTGGGCTCACCGACGCGGGGTGGAGCAGCTCGGTAGCTCGCTGGGCTCATAACCCAGAGGTCGCAGGTTCAAATCCTGTCCCCGCTACTCAGTAGCAACGAAGGCCCGGATCCAGTCACTGGATCCGGGCCTTCGTCGTGTTCGCGTGCACTTCGGCACCCGGCGGGCACACGAAGAAGCCCCCCACCGAGGTGGGGGGCTTCGGCGGCGCGTGGTGCTCAGGCGATCGCGGCGCAGTTCGGGCAGAGGCCCCGGTAGGTGACCTCGACGTCGGAGATCGTGAAGCCGAAGCGCTCCGAGTCCGGGAGGTCCGCCAGCGGGTTGCCGGAGGGGTGGACGTCACGGATCGCGCCACAGCGGCCGCAGACCAGGTGCTGGTGCGGGCGATGGGCGTTCGGGTCGTACCGCTTGGCGCGGCCGTCCGTCGCGACCTCCATCACCTCGCCGAGCGTGACCATCTCGCCCAGCGTGTTGTAGACGGTCGCCCGGGAGATCTCCGGCAGCCGCGCCACGGCACGGGCGTGGACCTCGTCGGCGGTCAGATGGACATGATCTCCGTCGAGGACCTCGGCCACGACGCGCCGCTGCGCTGTCATTCGCCAGCCGCGGCCGCGCAGACGTTCCAACAGGTCACTCATAGGAGCCAGAGTAACAGCGGGGGTCCAAGATCCCGAACGGGTGTGACTTTGGATGCCTACTTGACTTAGACATTGTCTATCATAGGATCGACGGGCAAGCGGCTGGAGGCCGCGGTCCAGGCCCTGCGTGGCCGAGGGTGCGCTTGTCGTGAAGGGGAGAGGGCCGGTGTGCGATCGCGCACCGGCCCTCTCTCGTGTCAGCTCGCCATGGTCGTCGCGTGGTGATGTGCCGGGGTCCAGCAGCGGATGATGTCGCGTACGGAGACGATGCCCACCGGCCCGTGTCCGTCGAGGACGACGAGGTGGCGGAAGCCGCCGTGGGTCATCGCGGCGGCCGCCTCCTCCAGGGTCCAGGCGGGTGCGGCGAAGACGACGTCGGTGGTGGTGTGGGAGCCCGCGATCTCGTGGTCGGGGTTCTGGCCTGCGCCGATCGAGTTGAGGATGTCGCGCTCGGTGAGGATTCCGAAGCCGCCGGCGTCGGTGTCGTGGACGACCGCCGCGCCGACGCGACGCGCCGACATCAGCCGAGCGGCCTGGCGGAGGGTGTGGGCGGGGCCGATGGTCAGGACCACCGTGCTCATGGCGTCACGGACGAGCATGAAGGGAGCCACCTCCTCGGTGATTCGCTCCCGCTTTCAACGAGAACGAATTCACAAGTTCACAAGTGGGGGGACTCTCAGAGTCGCAGCGGGCCGAGGGCCTGACAAGGGGGCGCGCGAGGCGGCCTGAGGGGGTGTGCGAGGTGCCGCGAGGCGCCCCTCGGGCCGGGTGTGTCAGCTCTTCTGGTTGAGGTAGCTCAGCAGTTCGCCGTGGAGCAGGCCGTTCGACGCCGCCGCGTTGCCGCTGTGCGGACCGTGCCGGCCGTCGAGGCCGGTGAACGTGCCGCCCGCCTCCTGGACCACGATCGCCGTCGCCGCCATGTCCCAGAGCGACAGCTCAGGCTCGGCGCAGAGGTCCACGGCGCCCTCGGCGACCATCATGTACGGCCAGAAGTCGCCGTACGCCCGGGTCCGCCAGCACGCGCGCGTGAGGTCGAGGAAGCCGTCCAGGCGGCCCCGCTCCTCCCAGCCGCTGAGCGAGGAGTACGCGAACGAGGCGTCCCCGAGGTCCGCGACCTTCGAGACCTGGAGCCGCGTCGCCGAGGTCAGGCTGCGGCCCGTGTACGCCCCCGCGCCCTTCGCAGCCCACCAGCGGCGCCCGAGCGCGGGCGCCGAGACCACGCCGACCACCGGCTGGAAGCCCGTGTCACCGGCCTCCATCAGCGCGATCAGGGTCGCCCAGACCGGCACCCCGCGCACGTAGTTCTTCGTGCCGTCGATCGGGTCGATCACCCAGCGGCGCGGGCCCGTGCCCTCCACGCCGTACTCCTCGCCGAGGATCGCGTCGCGCGGCCGCGCCCGCTGCAGCTGACTGCGGATCAGCTCCTCGGCGGCCTTGTCCGCCTCGCTCACCGGCGTCATGTCCGGCTTCGTCTCGACCTTCAGGTCGAGCGCCTTGAACCGGTCCATGGTGGCCGCGTCGGCGGCATCCGCGAGGACATGGGCGAGACGCAGATCGTCGTGGTAATCGGCCATGGTCGAAACTCTATCCCTCGAAGGGACGTGGCCCCGCGGGAGCCCTTGACACTGCGTGGCGGCCCGTCAACTCTGAGCGCAGAACCGTTCTGGCCGGGAGGCGACGATGCCGACTGCCCGTGAGGCCCTGCTGGATGCCGCCCTCGCGTCGCTCTCGGGGCTGCCCTGGTCCGCGGTCCGGATGGTCGACGTCGCCTCCGCCGCGGGCGTCTCCCGGCAGACCCTCTACAACGAGTTCGGCAGCAAGGAGGGCCTGGCCCGCGCGCTGGTACGACGCGAGGCCGACGCGTACCTCCAAGGCGTCGAACGGATCCTGGCCGCACCCTCGCCCGGACTTCCCGATGGACCCCCGTCGCCCCGGCGCAACCTCGCGGCCGTCGCCGAGTGGACCGTCACCCAGGCCTTCACCCGGCCCGTTCTGCGGGCCCTGCTCACCGGCTGCTGGGGGGAGCGGCTCCCCGTGCCCCGCCCGGCCAGAGCCGGATCGCGTGCCTCCGCCGTGCCCGCGCAGCGCCGTGCCGACGCGGGCGTACCGTCCCCCACCGACCTCCTCGGCCTCGCCCGCGACCGCGCCGCGACGGCGCTCCAAGGCCGCGACGGAGACGTACGGAACTCGTGCGAGATCGTGCTGCGGCTGGCGCTCTCCTATGTCGTCGCCCCGGCTCCCCTCTTCGAGGAGGGTCAGTGCGCCGACCCCGAGAGCTGGAGCCCGACCACCCCGACGATCACCAGCGTGATCGACACGATCTTCAGCGTCGACACGACGTCACCGAGGAAGACCATCCCGTAGATCGCCGTCCCGGCCGCGCCGATGCCGGTCCACACCGCGTACGCGGGGCCCACGTCCAGCTTGCGCAGCGCCAGCGTCAGAAGTCCGAAGCTGCCCAGGGCGAAACAGGCGAACGCGATCGTCGGCCACAGCCGGGTGAAACCGTGCGAGAGCTTCAGGCAGACCGCGAATCCCGTTTCCAGGAACCCGGCGACCACCACGAGCAGCCACGCCATCGTCAGTGCCTCCCGCGCCGTAGGTGACTGCTTCGTCGCACTTGGTGCGATTATGCACTTACCAGCAGCGGTGGAACGCAAACGTGGGCGACTCAGTCACCCTCGCGTCGCTCCCGGGTCGCGAGCAGCCGCCGCAGCGAGTACAGCCGCGCCGGATCCGCGTGCCCCTCGGCCACCCACGCGTCCAGCGCGCAGTCCGGCTCGTCGTGGCTGCACGCCCGCGGACAGTTCTCCGTGCCGGGTACGAGATCGGGGAAGGCGAGGATGACCCGGGACGGGTCGACGTGGTTGAGGCCGAAGGAGCGCACGCCCGGGGTGTCGATCACCCAGCCGCCCTCCCTGTCGTCGAGCGGGAGGGCGAGCGCCGAGGTGGTGGTGTGCCGGCCGCGCCCCGTCACCGCGTTGACGTGGCCGGTGCTCCGCCGCCGGTCCTCCGGGACCAGGGCGTTGACCAGGGTCGTCTTGCCGACGCCGGAGTGTCCGACGAACGCGGTCGTCCGCCCCTTGAGGTGCTCGTGCACCCGCTCGGCAGCGACCCCGTCCACGAACTCGTCGCGCGTGGTGACCACGTACGGCACACCCAGCGCTCCGTACATCTCCAGGAGTTCGTCGGGCTTCGCCAGGTCCGACTTCGTCAGGACCAGGAGCGGGGTGAGCCCGCCGTCGTACGCGGCGACCAGACAGCGGTCGATCAGCCGGGGGCGCGGCTCGGGGTCGGCCAGCGCGGTGACGATCGCCAGCTGGTCGGCGTTGGCGACGACCACCCGCTCGAACGGGTCGTCGTCGTCGGCCGTGCGGCGGAGCACGGAGCTGCGCTCACCGATCCGTACGATCCGGGCCAGCGTGTCCTTCTCGCCGGACAGATCGCCCACGATCGAGACCCGGTCGCCGACGACCGCGGCCTTGCGGCCCAGCTCGCGCGCCTTCATCGCCAGGACGATCCGGTCGTCGACGAGACACGTGAGCCGGCCGCGGTCCACGGTGAGGACCATGCCCTCGACCGCGTCCTCGTGCTTGGGACGGATGCTGGTACGGGGACGGTTGCCCTTGCGGTTGGGCCGCTGGCGGATGTCGTCCTCGTCGGTGTGCTTGCCGTAGCGCCGCATGGCTCAGACTCCGAGCATTTCGGTCCACATCCTGGGGAAGTCGGGCAAGGTCTTGGCCGTCGTCGCCACGTTCTCGATCTCCACGCCCTCGACCGCGAGGCCGATGATCGCGCCCGCGGTCGCCATCCGGTGGTCGTGGTACGTGTGGAAGACACCGCCGTGCAGCGGGCGCGGGCGGATGAGCAGCCCGTCCTCGGTCTCCGTCACATCGCCGCCGAGCTCGTTGATCTCCTTGGTGAGCGCGGCCAGCCGGTCCGTCTCGTGGAGCCGCAGGTGCGCGACGCCGCGCAGCGTCGAGGGCGAGTCGGCGAGCGCCGCGACCGCCGCGATGCCGGGCGTCAGCTCGCCGACCTCGCTCAGGTCCACGTCGATGCCGTGGATCCGGCCGGTGCCGGTGAAGGTGAGCCCCGCCTCGGTCAGCTCGCAGGAGCCACCCATCTCGGTGAAGATCTCCCGCAGCGCGTCACCGGGCTGGGTGGTCCTGGACGGCCAGTCGGGGACCGTCACCCGGCCTCCGGTGACCAGGGCCGCGGCCAGGAACGGCTGAGCGTTCGACAGATCGGGCTCGACGGTCAGGTCGCGGCCGAGCAGGGCGGAGGGGGAGACCCGCCAGACGTTCGGCTCGCCGCCGGTCTCCGGCTCGTCGACCTGGGCGCCGACCACCCGGAGCATGTCGACGGTCATCCGGATGTGGGGGAGGGAGGGGAGCTTGGCGCCCACATGACGTACCTCCACCCCCTGGTTGAAGCGGGGCGCCGAGAGCAGCAGGGCGCTGACGAACTGGGAGGACGAGGAGGCGTCGATCTCCACCGGGCCGCCGTCCAGCGCCCCGCCGCCGTGCACGGTCATCGGCAGCGCGCCACGCCCGTCGTCGTCGATCCGGGCGCCGAGCACGCGCAGCGCGTCGATCACCCCGTGCAGCGGGCGCTCGTGGGACCGGGCGTCGCCGTCGAAGTGCACCGGGCCGTCGGCGAGGGCGGCGACCGGCGGCAGGAAGCGCATGACCGTCCCGGCGTTGCCGACGTCCACGGTCGCCGGGCCGTGCAGCCCGGCCGGGATGATCCGCCAGGCCTCGCCCGTGCCGTCCGGGCCCACGCCCTCCTCGATCTTCACGCCCAGCGTGCGCAGGGCCTCCGCCATCAGGAGCGTGTCGCGGGAGCGCAGCGGGCGGCGCAGCCAGCCCGGCTCGGCGGCGAGCGCGGCGAGGACCAGGCCGCGGTTGGTGACCGACTTCGATCCGGGCACGGTGACGGTCGCGTCGACGGCACCGCTCGCATAGGGGGCGGGCCAGAGGTCGGTGTGCAGGTCGGAGTGCGGGGAGGTATCGGTCATGCCCCTCACTTTAGTGGGGCACGCGGCGGCTACAGCCCCAGCAGCCAGCGGCCTCCGCCGATCAGGGAGCAGATCGCGACCGCGTGGAAGAAGAAGAGCCAGAGCGCCGGATGGACGTGGGTGAGGCGCGCGAGCTGGTCGGCGTCCGAGTCCGGAGCCCCTCCGTGGCGCCGCTTGCCCTGCAACTCGAAGACCGGGCGCACCCCGCCGAGGAGCAGGAACCAGACGACGGAGTACGCGAACGCCGACTGGACGTCCGGACCGGTGAGCCAGGAGATCAGCAGGAACGCCGCGCCCGTCAGGAGGACGGTGAAGATCCCGTACGCGTTCCGGACCATCACCAGCATGGCCAGGAGCAGCGCGGTCGCCACCCAGAGGAGCAGGGTGATCCGGTGGTCGGCGAGCAGCCAGGCGCCGCCCAGACCGAGCAGCGGGGCGGCGGTGTAGCCGGCGGCGGCGGTGAGGATCATGCCGATGCCGGTGGGGCGGCCGCGCGAGACGGTCAGCCCGCTGGTGTCCGAGTGGAGCCGGATGGACTGGAGCCGGCGGCCGGTGAGGAGGGCGATCAGACCGTGGCCGCCCTCGTGGGCGATGGTGACGGCGTTCCGCGAGAGCCGCCATATCGCGCGCGGGACGGTGGCGAGCAGCGCGGCCACGCCGGTGACGATCACCAGCCACTCTTCCGGGGCGGGCTGCGTACCGAGGACTTCGGTCATTTCTGGACTGGCTCCTCGGACGAGATCGGGATCGGATCGGGATCGTGGCAGTGTGGCACGTATGTGCGGACGGTATGCAGCGAGTCGTCGGCCCGAGGACCTGGTGGGGATCTTCGAGGTCGAGAAGTGGGAGCCGGAGGAGACCCTGGCTCCCGACTGGAACGTGGCCCCGACCAAGGAGGTCTACGCGGTACTGGAGCGTCCTCTCAAAGACGCGGATTCGCCGCGGCCGGTTCGCCAGCTGCGGAGACTGAAATGGGGCCTCGTGCCCTCCTGGTCGAAGACGCCGGAGGGCGCGGCCAGGATGATCAACGCGCGGGCGGAGACGATCGCCGAGAAGCCGTCCTTCAAGCGGGCCTTCGCCGCGCGCCGGTGCATCCTGCCCGCCGACGGCTACTACGAGTGGGTGACCGGGGCCGGCGAGCGCGAGCTGGAGGTGGAGGGGAAGAAGAAGCGGACGCGGAAGCAGCCGTACTTCGTCACCCCCGCGGACGGGTCCGTCTTCGCGATGGCCGGCCTGTACGAGTTCTGGCGCGACCGCACCCTGCCCGACGACCATCCGGCGGCCTGGTGGGTGACGTGCTCGGTCGTCACGACGGAGGCGGAGCAGGGGCCGCTCGGCGTGGCCCCCGAGGAGGGCCCCCACTCGCTCGCCGCCATCCACCCCCGGATGCCCCTCATGCTCACCCCGGACCGCTGGGACGCCTGGCTGGACCCGCGGCGCACGGACATCGAGGAGCTCAAGGGGCTCCTCGGTGCACCGCGCGAGGGGCTGATGCGGGCGTTCCCGGTCGCCACGGCGGTGAGCAACGTACGCAACAACGGGCCGGAGCTCATGACGGAACTGGACGGCCCGGAGGTCGGCACGCTGTTCTGAGCACGGCTGGGACGCCCCCGCGCGGCAGGATGGGGGCGTGACCAAGAGCGAGATCGTTCCGACCGACACCGGGGACGCCCGGATCACCTGGTACACCGGGAAGAAGCCATGGGCGGTCCTCGCCCTCAGCCATGGGGCCGGGGGCGGGATCGAGGCGCGCGACCTCCAGGCCCTGGCGGGCGCGCTGCCCGCCCGAGGAGTGACCGTCGCGCTCGTCGAGCAGCCGTGGCGGGTCGCCGGGAAGAAGGTGGCGCCGGCGCCGAAGACCCTGGACACCGGCTGGCGCGGGATCTGGCCCGCCCTCACCGGGCCCGGCCTCCCCGTGATCGCCGGCGGCCGCAGCGCCGGCGCGCGGGTCGCCTGCCGGACCGGGAAGGAGCTCGGCGCCGCCGCCGTCCTCGCGCTGAGCTTCCCGCTGCACCCGCCGGGCAGGCCCGAGAAGTCCCGGGCCGACGAACTGCTCGGGACGGACCTGCCCACCCTCGTCGTCCAGGGCGGCAACGACTCCTTCGGGCAGCCCGGAGAATTCCCCGAAGGGCCGTACCGGCTCGTCGAGGTGCCGTACGGCGATCACGGCTTCGCCACCGCCAAGCGGGCCCCCGTGACACCGGAGGAGACCCTCGCGCTCATCGTCGGCGAGGTCGCCTCGTGGGTCGCGTCACTCCGCTCCTGAGGGCGGGAATGTTGCGCGTGCGACCACGGTTGTGCCCCATGTCGGTGTGAGAGCAAGGAAGAGGGAGTCCGTCGCATGGGTTCGACCATCTGCCCCGAGCGCGCGCAGGCCGCTGACCTCGACTGGACAGTGCTGCCCGCTCCCAAGACCGCCACTATTCGGGCGGCGGGCGGAGCGGTTCCTCGTCTATCCTCCGAATCGAGCGGGTCCGCATTCGGATTCGCCGCAGCGCTGGAGGAGGTGGGTCCGGTCACTGGGACCGACACAGGGACCGACGACGGCCCCGAGGAGACGACCGCGGAGCGCAACGCGCGCTTCGAGCGGGACGCCCTCGGATTCCTCGACCAGATGTACTCCGCCGCGCTGCGCATGACGCGGAATCCCGCGGACGCCGAGGACCTGGTGCAGGAGACGTACGCCAAGGCGTACGGCTCGTTCCACCAGTTCCGCGAGGGTACGAATCTGAAGGCGTGGCTGTACCGCATCCTCACCAACACCTTCATCAACTCGTACCGCAAGAAGCAGCGCGAGCCCCAGCGCAGCGCCGCCGAGGAGATCGAGGACTGGCAGCTCGCCCGTGCCGAGTCGCACATGTCGACCGGACTGCGCTCCGCCGAGTCGCAGGCCCTCGACCACCTGCCGGACTCCGACGTCAAGGAAGCGCTTCAGGCGATCCCCGAGGAATTCCGCATCGCCGTCTATCTCGCGGATGTCGAGGGCTTTGCGTACAAGGAGATCGCGGACATCATGGGGACACCCATCGGTACGGTGATGTCCCGACTGCACCGGGGCCGCCGCCAGTTGCGCGGCATGCTCGAGGACTACGCCCGCGACCGCGGGCTCGTTCCCGCGGGCGCCGGAGAGTCGTCGAACGATCTGAAAGGCTCGGGCTCATGAGCTGCGGAGAGCCGCACGAGACGGACTGCTCAGAGGTCCTGGATCATCTCTACGAGTTCCTCGACCGGGAGATGCCCGACAGTGACTGCACGAAGTTCGAGGTGCACTTCGAGGAGTGCTCCCCGTGCCTGGAGAAGTACGGCCTGGAGCAGGCGGTGAAGAAGCTCGTCAAGCGCTGCTGCGGCAGTGACGACGTGCCCACCGATCTGCGGGCCAAGGTGATGGGCCGCATCGATCTGATCCGCTCGGGCCAGGCCGTGCCCGAGCAGGACGTCACGGCGACCGCTCAGGAGTAGCCCCGCGCGTCGACGAAGGGCCGCCGTGAGGTGATCACGGCGGCCCTCGCGCATACATCAGCTTGTATCACCCGATGGTGCGAATCGGCCGTCGTGGCCCCGCGTGCCCCGCTCAACTCGCTAGCGTGACAGGCGTGATGGGCGTGATGGTGATTCCGCGAGCGGCACGCGTGTACATCGGCTGCGCCCTCGTCGGCGCCGTCGGCTGCGCGCTGCCCGCGCTGCGCCCCGGCGCGCACACCCCCTGGAGCGCCGTCGCGCTCCTCGCCGGGCTGTACGCCCTGTGCGAGTTCCCCGCCCGCTGCCCCGTCCTCGGCCGGCTGCTCGGCGGCGCCACCGCGTCCATGGGCGCCGGCTCCTTCTTCCCCGTCCTGCTCGCCTCGGCGCTGCTCCTGCCGCCCTCCGCCGCCGCGCTCACCGCGCTGCCCGGGGCGCTGGTCGCCCGCATCGAACAGTCGCCGGCGGGGGTGCGCCGGATCTGGCGGACGTCCCAGCTCCTGATCGCCGTCTGGGCCGCGGCGCTCGTCGCGGAGACCCTGGGCCGGGACGAGGCCCTCGGGAACGGGGCGCACACCCCCGACTTCCCGTACGCCCTGCTCCCGGCCGCGGCCTCCGCGCTCACCTTCTGCCTGGTCCTGACGGCCCTCGACGGCGGGATCCGGATCGCCGCCGAGAGGATCCCGCCGCGCACGGCCTGGCGGGGGCAGCTCGGCCGCGCGCTCGCCCCGTACGCGGTGCACGGCCTCGCCGGGCTGATGATGGCGGTGCTCTGGCGCAGCACGTACGGCCCCGCCGCCGCGCTCTTCGTCCTGCTGCCGATGTACATCTCCTGCTGGGTCTTCGCCCAGTACCACCGTGAACGCGGCGCGCACCAGGCGACGATCCGCGCTCTCGTGCAGGCCGTCGACATCAAGGACAAGTACACCCGTGGGCACAGCGAACGGGTCGGCCGGGCGTCGGTACTGATCGCCCACGAACTGGGTATGGCGGAGGAGCGCCTGGAGATCCTCCGCTTCGCGGGGATCCTGCACGACGTGGGCAAGCTCGGAGTACCGACCCGGGTGCTGCGGAAGGACGGGCCGCTGACCCCCGAGGAGCGACGGATCATCGAACTGCATCCGGAGTACGGACACGAGATGGTCCGGGGCATCGGCTTCCTCGAGGAGGCGCGGGCGGCGATCCTGCACCACCACGAGCGGATGGACGGCAGCGGATACCCGTACGGGCTCAGCGGGAGCCAGATCCCCGAGTTCGCCCGGGTGGTGGCGGTCGCCGACGCCTTCGACGCGATGACCTCGACCCGGTCCTACAGCCGCGCCCGGCCGGTGGCGACGGCGGTGGCGGAGCTGGAACGGTGCGCGGGTACACACTTCGACCCCCGGATGGTGGGCGCCCTGGTCCGCGCGCTCGACCGGCACGGCTGGCAGACGACGGTCACGGCCGACGAGCCCGACCCGGCGGGCACGGCGGCCCCACCGTCCCGTCGGCCCGCGCCGGGCGCGAGCCCGTCCCCGGCCCGCGCGGGGGCCGCCGCCGACGCTCGGGCGAACAGGGCCACCGCCCCCGGAGCCCCGCCCGGAAACGTTCCGCCCGCGCGTGTCCCCGCCACGGCGCCGAACACCGTGCGGGCGCCCCGCGCGGAGGCCGGACCGCCGCCCGCCCCCGACGCGATCACCGCCCTCGGCGACCGCGCGGCCCACCCGGCACGGCGCCCGCGAGCCCGCGTCGCGCCCCACGCGCACGTGCCCCCCGGCGGCCGCGCGTGAGCCGGCCCGGGAGACTCGCCCTCGGGGCGGTCCACGGCGCCGCGCTCGTGCTCACCGCCACCGGCTTCGGCTTCACGCTCTGGAACGGGGTCAGCGACCCCGGCAACGCCCTCGCGTTCGGCGTCCTCATCGCCGTCGGCGAGCTCACCCGCTGGGGCGCCCCGCCAGAGTGCGGGGCGGCCCCCGCACTCGGCGAGCTGCGGGGACGGGAGCCCGCGCCGCTCGCCGCCGCCGGAGCCCTCGCGTACGCCCTCCTCGGCGAACAGGCCGGGCACGCCACCACCCACGGCGCCCTCCAGATCATCGCCGTCGTCGTCGCCGGCGGGCTCGTCGGGACCGTCCCGCACATCGCCCGCGGCAAGGAACCCGACCTCGACCACCAGGCCCGCCGCATCCTCACCGTCGGCTTCGCCGCCCTCTGCTTCCAGCCGCTCTACAACTCGGGCGAGGTCACCGCCCGCCTCGGCCACGGCCCCGCCTACGCCCTCTTCCTCGCGCTCCTCCTCGTCCTCACCGCCCTGTGCGACGCCGTCCTCGCCGCCGTGATGCTCCGCGCCCGCACCGGCTTCCCGTACGCTCCCCTGCTCCGCGACGAGCTCCGCGCCCTGATCGGCATCGGCTCCGCCGTCTGTGCCACCGGTGCCGTCATGGCCCTCGGCGTGGCCGCCGCCGGACTCTGGGCCCTGCCCGTCTTCTGCGTGCCGCTGCTGCTCACCCAGGTCTCCTTCCGGCGGTACGAGGCCGTACGCGCCACCAACCGGCAGACCATCGCCTCGCTCGCCCGCGCCACCGAGATCGCCGGCTGCACCTCACCGGGGCACGCCCGCCGCGTCGCCGCGCTCAGCGGCGCCGTCGGCCGCGAGCTGGGCCTCTCCGGGCCCGATCTGACCGTCCTGGAGTACGCCGCCCTCATGCACGACATCGGGCAGCTCTCCCTCGTCGACCCCGTCCCGGAAGGCGCCACCGCCCTCCTCCCGGCCGAGGAGCAGCGCCGGATCGCGCTCCTGGGCGCCGCGGTCGTCCGCCAGACCGGCGTCCCCGCGGCCGTCGCCGTCGTCGTGGAGCGCCAGGCCGACCCGTACCGCGACCAGCCGCTGCCCGCCCGGATCGTCCGTACCGTCAACGCCTACGACGACCTCACAGGCGCCGACGCCGGGGCCGCCGGGTCGCTCGCCGCCCTCGAACGGCTCCGCTTCTCCACCGCCCGCGACCACCACCCCGAGGTCGTCGAATCCCTCGCCAGAGTCCTCGCACGAGGCGGTGTGACCGGGGGCGTCGCCCCCGTCCCTCCTGGGTAACCCATGGGTAATGAGCGCGCGTCCAACCGGGCATGGTTGGATGCGAACAAGAGGGTGAAGCGACCGGCAGGCGGGAATCGTGAGGATCTTCGGGAAGGTACGGCATCGGCCCTCCGCCTCGTGGCGGCAGGCCACCGACCGCGCGTTCACGCTGATCGGCGACGGCCGGTACGAGGACGCGGGCGCGCTCCTGACGCGCGCGGCGGACCTGGAGCCCTGGCTCTCGGAGTCCTGGTTCAACCTGGCGCTGCTGCACAAGTTCCGCCACGACTGGGAGCAGGCCCGGGCAGCCGGGCTGCGCGCCGTCGCGCTCCTCGACAAGGAGACCGGCGCCCCCGACTGGTGGAACGTCGGCATCGCCGCCACCGCGCTCCAGGACTGGCCGCTGGCCCGCCGCGCCTGGCAGGCGTACGGGCTGAAGGTGCCCGGGGCCTCCGCCGGGACCGGTGAGCCCGCCGGGATGGAGCTGGGCAGCGCCGCCGTCCGGCTCTCGCCGGAGGGCGAGGCCGAGGTCGTGTGGGGCCGCCGGCTGGACCCGGCCCGTATCGAGGTGCTCTCCATCCCGCTGCCGTCCTCCGGCCGCCGCTGGGGCGAGGTCGTCCTCCACGACGGCGTGCCCAACGGCGAGCGCACGACCAGCGCCGGCCCGTCCTACCCCGTCTTCGACGAGATCGAGCTCTGGGCGCCCTCACCCGTCCCCACCTGGGTGGTCCTCCTGGAGGCCGCCACCGAGGCCGACCGGGACGCCCTGGAGCAGCTCGCGGCCGACGCCGGATTCGCCGCGGAGGACTGGTCCTCGTCGGTCCGGCTGCTCTGCCGCGCCTGCTCGGAGTCGACCATGCCCAGCGCCGAGGGCGAGGGCGAGCACCTCGACCCGCACGACCACAGCGAGCCGGGCCACCCCGGCCCCCTCGGCCACCGCTCGCCCGGCGAGCTCTGGGTCCCCGAACGGGAGTGCGGGATCGCCGCGCCCGTGGGTCTGGTCCGCGGCCTGCTGGACGGCTGGGTGGCGGACAGTCCCGACAGCCGTGAGTGGCGGGATCTCGAAGAGGTCTGCTGAACCGCCCGGATCCTGCCCTTAGGCTGTACGGGACCATCGACTGGGGTTCTGAGGAAGGCGTGCGGCGGAATGGCGCAGCAGGAGACTGACGAGCAGATCAACGACGGTTTCGTCGTCGACACGGAGGACTGCGAGGCGCGCGAGCTCGCGTACCGCGAGCGCGGTACGGCACGCCCGATCACGGTCGTCGGCAACCCGGTGCTCCACCGGGAGTGCAAGGACGTCACGGAGTTCGACGACACGCTCGCGGCGCTGATCGACGACATGTTCGCCAGCCAGAAGGCCGCCGAGGGCGTGGGCCTGGCCGCGAACCAGATCGGCGTCGACCTGAAGGTCTTCGTCTACGACTGCCCCGACGACGAGGGCGTCCGTCACACCGGCGTCGTCGTCAACCCGGTGCTCCAGGACCTGCCGGCCGACCGCCGCAATCTGGACGACTCCAACGAGGGCTGCCTCTCGGTCCCGACCGCGTACGCCTCGCTGGCCCGCCCGGACTTCGCCGAGGTCCACGGCCAGGACGCCCAGGGCAACCCGATCAAGGTCCGGGGCACCGGCTACTTCGCGCGCTGCCTCCAGCACGAGACGGACCACCTGTACGGCTTCCTGTACATCGACAAGCTCTCCAAGCGCGACCGCAAGGACGCCCTCCGCCAGATGGAAGAGGGCACCCCGCGCTACGAGACGGTCCCGAACGACTGACCCCGGCGTACGGCGAAGGGCCCCGCTCCCCCCGGAGCGGGGCCCTTCGTCGCGTACACCCGGAACGCGTGGGGACTAGAAGTCCTCGTCCAGGTCCACCGAGCCCTCGACCGCCACCTGGTAGGCGGACGGGCGGCGCTCGAAGAAGTTCGTCAGCTCCTGGACTCCCTGGAGCTCCATGAACGCGAACGGGTTCTCGGAGCCGTACACCGGGGCGAAGCCCAGCCGCTGGAGGCGCTGGTCGGCGACGCACTGGAGGTACTCGCGCATCGACTCGGTGTTCATGCCCGGCAGTCCGTCGCCGCACAGGTCCCGGCCGAACTGCAGCTCCGCCTCGACGGCCTCCCTCAGCATGTCGGTGACCTGCTGCCGGAGCGCGTCGTCGAAGAGCTCCGGCTCCTCCTTGCGGACGGTGTCCACGACCTCGAAGGCGAAGTTCATGTGCATCGTCTCGTCGCGGAACACCCAGTTGGTGCCGGTCGCGAGGCCGTGCAGCAGACCGCGGGACCGGAACCAGTACACGTAGGCGAAGGCGCCGTAGAAGAACAGGCCCTCGATGCACGCGGCGAAGCAGATCAGGTTCAGCAGGAAGCGACGGCGGTCGGCCTGCGTCTCCAGGCGGTCGATCTTCTCGACCGAGTCCATCCACTTGAAGCAGAACTGCGCCTTCTCGCGGATGGAGGGGATGTTCTCCACCGCGTCGAAGGCCGCCGCGCGGTCCTCCGGGTCGGGCAGGTAGGTGTCGAGCAGCGTCAGATAGAACTGGACGTGCACGGCCTCCTCGAACAGCTGGCGCGAGAGGTACAGCCGCGCCTCGGGGGAGTTGATGTGCTTGTACAGCGTCAGCACGAGGTTGTTGGCGACGATCGAGTCACCGGTCGCGAAGAACGCGACCAGCCGGCCGATCATGTGCTGCTCACCCGGCGTCAGCTTGGCGAGGTCGGCGACGTCGGAGTGGAGGTCGACCTCCTCCACCGTCCAGGTGTTCTTGATCGCGTCCCGGTAGCGCTCGTAGAAGTCCGGGTAACGCATCGGACGCAGGGTCAGCTCGAAGCCCGGGTCCAGCAGGTTCTTCTGTTCGTTCGAGCTCATTACTGGCAGGCCTCGCAGGACTCGGGGTTTTCGAGGGAGCAGGCGACGGCCTCTTCGGGGGTCGCCTGTACGGGAATCGGGGCGCTGGCCTGGGCCGCGCGGGCGATCCGGGTCGCCGGACGGGAGCGCAGGTAGTACGTCGTCTTCAGGCCCTGCTTCCAGGCGTACGCGTACATCGACGACAGCTTGCCGATCGTCGGCGTCTCCAGGAACAGGTTCAGGGACTGCGACTGGTCCAGGAACGGCGTACGGGCCGCCGCCATGTCGATCAGACCGCGCTGCGGGATCTCCCACGCCGTCCGGTACAGCTCGCGCACCTCGGCCGGGACCCAGGTGAAGCCGGCCACCGAGCCGTTGGACTCGCGCAGCGCCTCACGGGTCTGCGCGTCCCACACGCCGAGCCTCTTCAGCTCCTGCACCAGGTACGAGTTGACCTGGAGGAACTCGCCCGAGAGCGTCTCGCGCTTGAACAGGTTGGAGACCTGCGGCTCGATGCACTCGTACACGCCCGCGATCGAGGCGATCGTCGCCGTCGGCGCGATGGCGAGCAGCAGGCTGTTGCGCATGCCGACCGCCGCGATCCGCTCGCGCAGGGCCGCCCAGCGCTCGGGCCAGTTCAGCTCCACCTCGTAGTGGTCGGGGTGCAGGACACCGCGGGCCGCGCGGGTCTTGTCCCAGGCCGGTACCGGCCCGTTGCGCTCCGCGAGGTCGGCGGACGCCTCGTACGCGGCGAGCATGATCCGCTCCGCGATACGGGTCGACAGCGCACGCGCCTCGGCGGAGTCGAAGGGCAGCTTCAGCTGGAAGAAGACGTCCTGGAGGCCCATCGCGCCCAGGCCCACCGGCCGCCAGCGGGCGTTGGAACGGCCCGCCTGCTCGGTCGGGTAGAAGTTGATGTCGACGACCCGGTCGAGGAAGGTGACGGCCGTACGGACGGTCGCGTCGAGCCGCTCCCAGTCGATGTCCGAACCGACGACGAAGGCGCCGAGGTTGACGGAGCCCAGGTTGCAGACGGCCGTCTCGCCGTCGTCCGTGACCTCCAGGATCTCCGTGCAGAGGTTGGAGGAGTGGACCGTGTGGCCCGGCTCCGCGGTCTGGTTGGCCGTGCGGTTCGAGGCGTCCTTGAAGGTCATCCAGCCGTTGCCGGTCTGGGCCAGGGTCCGCATCATCCGGCCGTACAGATCACGGGCCGGCATGGTCTTGCGGGCCAGGCCCTTCGCCTCGGCGGCCCGGTACGCGGCGTCGAACTCGTCGCCCCACAGGTCGACCAGCTCGGGCACGTCCGCCGGGGAGAAGAGCGACCACTCGGCGTCCGCGTTGACCCGGCGCATGAACTCGTCCGGGATCCAGTGGGCCAGGTTCAGGTTGTGCGTACGCCGGGCGTCCTCACCGGTGTTGTCGCGCAGCTCCAGGAACTCCTCGATGTCCGCGTGCCAGGTCTCCAGGTAGACCGCGGCCGCGCCCTTGCGCCGCCCGCCCTGGTTCACGGCCGCCACCGAGGCGTCCAGCGTCTTCAGGAACGGCACGATGCCGTTGGAGTGCCCGTTGGTGCCGCGGATCAGCGAACCGCGGGCGCGGATGCGGGAGTACGAGAGCCCGATGCCGCCCGCGTGCTTCGAGAGGCGCGCGACCTGGTGGTACCGGTCGTAGATGGAGTCCAGCTCGTCCAGCGGGGAGTCGAGGAGGTAGCAGGACGACATCTGCGGGTGGCGGGTGCCGGAGTTGAAGAGCGTGGGGGAGGAGGGCAGGTAGTCGAGCCGGCTCATCAGCCCGTACAGCGCGGCGACCTCGTCCAGAGCGCGCGTGGAGTCGTCCTCGGCGAGGCCGCAGGCGACGCGCAGCATGAAGTGCTGCGGGGTCTCGATCACCTGGCGGGTGATCGGGTGGCGCAGCAGATAGCGGGAGTAGAGGGTCCGCAGACCGAAGTAGCCGAAGCGGTCGTCCGCGGCCGCGTCGACGAGCGCGTCGAGCCGCTCGGCGTGCAGCTGGACGAACTCGGCCGTACGGTCGGCGATCAGGCCCTCACGGTGACCGACCGTGACGGAAGCGGAGAAGGTGACCGAGCCCTGCGAGGCCGCCTCGTCGGCGATCGTGATCGTGAGCAGCCGGGCGGCGAGCCGGGAGTACGCCGGGTCCTCGGCGATCAGACCCGCGGCCGCCTCCGTGGCCAGCTCGCGCAGCTCCGCCTCGTCCGAACCGGCGTTGCGGCCCCGCAGCGCGGCGGCGGCGACCTTGCCCGGGTCGGTGTCGGTGAGATCGGCGGTGAGGTCGGTCAGGGTCCGCAGAAGCACGGTCCCGGGTCCGTCGCTCTCGTTGCCGTCGCTCTCGATCGCTGCGGCCGGATCGGCGGGCGCGATGGTCACGTGGGGGCTCTCCTCGCTCGGCTCGGGGCCGGCGGAGGGAGGCGGGCGGCGGCCGCACCCGTGGACAGGGGAGGCCGCGCCACGGCCCACTCCGCGAGGCCCGGACGTCTGTGGCACCCGGAACGGACGGACCGGGCGCGCTGTCCACAGGTCTTCGGACTCGGCCCGCGCGCACAAGCACGCAGAAACCACACCGTTGCGGGACAGTTCCGGATTTCCACCGGATTCCCCTGCGAGGACAGCGAGCATGAGCATACATGTGGGGGGCGCCCCTCGAAGCACCCCCCACATGTTGTGTCGTTGGCGAGTCAGAGCTCCAGGGCATAGGTGAGCAGCGGGTCCAAGTCGGGCACGGGTCTCCAGTCCCGGCCGGGCGTACGGACGAAGCCCATGCGCTCGTAGATCCGGTGCGCCGAGGCCATCCCGGGCTGCGTGGAGAGCACCACGCGACGGCATCCCCCGCTCTCCCGCGCCCGCTCCACACAGGCCCGTACGAGCGCCTCGCCGACCCCCCGGCCCCGCGCGTCCTTCGCCACGGCGAGCATCCGGAACTCGGCCTCGCCCTCGCCCGCGATGTCGGCCCACTCCTCGCCGCCCCGGGCGAAGGTCACCCCGCCGAGCACGACGCCCGCGCGGTCCACCGCCACCAGGACCTCCGACTCCGCGACCCGCCGGGTCACGTCCCGCAGCAGATGGAGGTAGTCGTCGTCCTCGCCGAAGTCGAGGTGTCCGTCGTCGAGATAGGCGCGCGCGGTGATGTCACCGAGGGCTTCGTGCTCCTCGGGCCGTACCGCCCTGATGGTGAGGTCCATGAGCGCAGTCTGCCTCGGGGGCACGGCGAAGGGCCCGGGATTTCCTCTCGGAGATCCCGGGCCCTCGCGCGTACCGGAACGGTCAGTGACCGGCGCCGACCTTCGGCAGCGGCTTGACGCCCGCGTCGCCCGCGTCCGCCGTGTAGTCCGACGGGGAGGTCTCGTCCACGCCGTCCGGCGCCTTGACGGCCCTCAGGACGAAGGTCAGGACGACGGTGACGATCACGTTGATCACGAAGGCGGTGAGGCCGATGTAGCCGATCTCGCCGATGCCCGGGATCTCGGCGGACGAGCCGCCGAAGTGCTTCTGCGTCGGGCTGGCCACGCCGTACGCCGCCGCCGTGCCGTAGACCATGCCGACGGCCCAGCCGGCGAGCAGCGCCCAGCGGTGGAACCAGCGGGTGAACAGACCGCCGACCAGCGCCGGGAGGGTCTGCAGGATCCAGATGCCGCCGAGCAGCTGGAAGTTGATCGCGACCGTCTTGTCCATGGTGAGGACGAAGGCGAGCGCGCCGACCTTGACCAGCAGCGACACCAGCTTGGACACCTTGGTCTCCTGCTCCGGCGTGGCGTCCGGCTTCAGGAAGTCCTTGTAGATGTTGCGGGTGAAGAGGTTGGCGGCGGCGATCGACATGATCGCGGCCGGCACCAGGGCGCCGATGCCGATGGCGGCGAAGGCCACACCCGCGAACCAGTCCGGGAACATGTTCTCGAAGAGCTGCGGGATCGCGAGCTGGCCGTTGGAGACCTTGACCCCGGCGGCGATCGCCATGAAGCCGAGCAGCGCCAGCAGGCCCAGCATCAGCGAGTAGAGCGGCAGGATCGTGGTGTTGCGGCGGATCACGTCACGGCTGCGCGAGGAGAGCGTCGCCGTGATCGAGTGCGGGTACATGAAGAGCGCGAGCGCCGAGCCGAGCGCGAGCGTCGCGTAGCCCCACTGGCCCATCTCGCCGGGCACCAGCGCGCCGCGCGGCTTCTCGGTCGCCGGGTTGATCGTCGCGTACGCCTCGCCGGCCTTGGCGAAGATCTCGTCGAAGCCGCCCAGCTTGATCGGGATGTAGATGATCGCCACCGCGATGACGATGTAGATCAGGGTGTCCTTCACGAAGGCGATGAGCGCGGGGGCGCGCAGACCCGAGGAGTAGGTGTACGCCGCGAGGACGCCGAAGGCGATGAGTAGCGGCAGGTCCTTGATGAACCAGTGCGTGGTCTCGCCGCCGCCCACGCCCATCACGTCCAGGACGGCCTGGATGCCGACCAGCTGGAGCGCGATGTACGGCATGGTCGCGAGGATGCCGGTGACGGCGACCGCGAGCGACAGGCCCTTGGAGCCGAAGCGGCCGCGGACGAAGTCCGAGGTGGTGACGTATCCGTGCTTGTGCGACACCGACCAGAGGCGGGGCAGGAAGGTGAAGATCAGCGGGTAGACCAGGATCGTGTACGGCACGGCGAAGAAGCCGGCCGCGCCCGCCGCGTAGATCGCCGCGGGGACGGCGACGAAGGTGTACGCGGTGTACAGGTCGCCGCCGAGCAGGAACCAGGTCACCCAGGTGCCGAACGAGCGGCCGCCGAGACCCCATTCGTCGAGGCTGTTCTCGTTCTCGGCTCTGCGCCACCGCGAGGCGAGGAAGCCCATGACCGTGACGGCCAGGAAGAAGAAGATGAAGACGGCGAGTGCGACGCCGTTCACGCCGTCCTTCACTTCGACGCACCTTCCTTGCGGGCGCGCTGGTCACGCTGCCACAGCTTGTAAGCGATCATGGTCAGCGCGGTCGAGATGACCACCCAGGCCATCTGGTACCAGTAGAAGAACGGGATGCCGACGAAGGTCGGTTCGACCTTCGCGTACGAGCTCACCCACAACATCGCCACGAACGGCGCGATCAGACAGAGCGCCACCACCACGCGGACCGGTGTGACGACCGGTTGTTTCCCTTGTGTCACTTCAGACATACGGCGACTCCGTCCCCTCGCTGAACACCATGGATCGCATGGATCACCTGCGTAATGCGCGTGAAATCTAGGGGACTGTTTCGTTCCATGGAACCCCCGTCCGAATAACGGACGGGTGTCGATCTCCGCGGCCCGGCGGACACGACAATGCCCCGACACTCCTCACGGATGTGCCGGGGCATCGGTTCACGCCGAAACGGCGTGCTCCGCTCAGCCGTTGGGGCGCTGGAGCCTGGCCACGAACTTGTACCGGTCGCCGCGGTACACCGAGCGCACCCACTCGACCGGCTCGCCCTGGGCGTCCAGCGAGTGGCGGGAGAGCATCAGCATCGGCAGGCCCACGTCCGTACCGAGCAGGCCCGCCTCGCGCGGGGTCGCCAGCGAGGTCTCGATGGTCTCCTCGGCCTCGGCGAGGTGCACGTCGTACACCTCGGCCAGTGCCGTGTAGAGCGAGGTGTACTTCACCAGGGAACGGCGCAGCGCCGGGAAGCGCTTGGCCGAGAGGTGCGTGGTCTCGATCGCCATCGGCTCACCGCTCGCCAGCCGCAGCCGCTCGATCCGCAGCACGCGCCCGCCGGGCGAGATGTCGAGCAGCCCGGCGAGGGTGTCGTCGGCCGTCACGTACCCGATGTCCAGGAGCTGCGAGGTGGGCTCGAGGCCCTGCGCCCGCATGTCCTCGGTGTACGAGGTGAGCTGGAGCGCCTGCGAGACCTTGGGCTTGGCGACGAACGTGCCCTTGCCCTGGATCCGTTCGAGCCGGCCCTCGACGACCAGCTCCTGCAGGGCCTGGCGCACGGTGGTGCGCGAGGTGTCGAACTCCGCGGCGAGTGTGCGCTCCGGCGGGACGGGAGTGCCGGGCGGCAGGGTCTCCGTCATGTCGAGCAAATGCCGCTTCAGTCGGTAGTACTTGGGCACGCGGGCGGTGCGGGTGGCGACCCCGCCCTCTTTCTCCGTGCTGCCCGCGTCCGTGGCCATGGCCTGCCTTCCCGACTCCTGTGCTGCTGCCGTCACCGGCTCCTCCGTCTGTCGCGGCTCACATGGTGGCACGGACCGGTCACGGGTCGTCGCCCTCCCTCAGGTGTCGGTCCGATAACGGACCCGACTGCCCTTCTTATACACCCTTGACACCCCTAAAGGTCTAGGCCAAGCTCCGGGTACTGGTCTAAACCATTAAAGACCAGGTCCCAGCCCCACGAGCACTACTCGACGTATGTCTTCGCGCGGTGGGGGGGTTGCAGGCATCCCTGAGGAGGGTGGCGTGAAGCGCAAGCTCATCGCGGCGATCGGCGTCGCGGGCATCATGGTCTCCATCGCGGCGTGTGGTGGGAACGACAAGAGCGGTGACAACGCCGGCGGCGACGCCAAGGAGCTGACCGTCTGGCTGACGGTCGACGCCCAGAACAACTGGCCGGAGCTGGTCAAGGCCGCCGACGACGCGGTGACCAAGAAGCACCCGGGCATCAAGATCAAGCACGAGTACTACGGCTGGCCGGACAAGAACACCAAGCTCGACGCGGTGCTCGCCACGGACAAGGCCCCGGACGTTGTCGAGATGGGCAACTCCGAGATGATCAGCTACATGGCCAAGGGTGCCTTCGCCGAGGTCGACGCCTCCAAGTTCGAGAACTCGGACCAGTGGCTCGACGCCCTCAAGGAGTCGGTCACCTACAACGGCAAGACCTACGGCGTCCCGTACTACGCCGGTGGCCGTGTGGGCACCTGGCGCAAGGACATCGCCGCCGAGGTCGGCGTCAAGGCCGCCCCGAAGACCTGGGCCGAGCTGACGGCCGCGCTCGACGCCATCCAGAAGAAGAAGGGCGACAAGTTCAGCGCCTGGTACCAGCCGGCACCGGACTGGTACGGCGCGATGGCCTTCGTCTACGGCGCCGGCGGCTCCATCGCCAAGCAGGAGGGCGAGACCTGGAAGGCGAACCTGTCCTCGCCCGAGTCCCTCAAGGGCCTCAACGAGTACAAGGGCATCCTCGACAAGTACATGCACGGCGACAAGACGAAGGACGAGGCCGACCGTCCCGTCGTCTTCGGCCAGGGCAACGCCGCGACGATGTTCGCCGCCGGCTGGGAGGGTGCCACCTCCGCCACCCCGGAGAACGACAAGGTCGGCGGGCTGAAGGACAAGGTCGAGAACTTCGTCATGCCCGGCCCGTCCGGCAAGGCCCTCCCGGTCTTCCTCGGCGGCTCGGACCTCGCCATCCCGGTCAAGTCCAAGGCGCAGGGCGTCGCGGCCGAGTGGATCGCCGCCTTCACCGGCGCCGAGGGCCAGAAGGGCCTCGCCGCCAAGGGCAACCTGCCCAACAACAAGAAGGACCTCGCCCCGCTGAAGGCCGACCCGGCCACCACGGTCCCGGCCACCGCCGCCGAGTCCAGCTGGTTCGTGCCGACCGCCCCGGGCTGGGGCCAGGTCGAGAAGGCCCAGATCCTCAAGACGATGCTCATCGAGATCGCCAACGGCAAGAAGTCGGTCGATGTCGCCGCGAAGGACGCGGACGCCGCGATCGACAAGGTCATCAACACCAAGTGACCTATGGGCAGGGCCCCGTCACGACGACGGGGCCCTGCCGCCCGTACCACGAGAGGGATCGCTGAGGAGCACGGGATGAGTGCCGCAGACACAACCACCGCGAAGGTGCCGCCGGTGCGGCAATCGCCACCATCCGGCTCCGGGGCCGGTACCCCGAAGCCCGGGAAGAAGCCGACCGCGGGCGGGGGTGGGACCCCCTGGCTGCTGCTCGCGCCCTGCCTGCTCGTCCTGCTCCTGGTGCTCGGCTATCCGCTCGTACGCCTGGTCACGCTCTCCTTCCAGGCCTTCGGACAGCCCCAGCTCTGGGGCTTCCAGGAGGCCGAGTGGTCGGGTGTCGACAACTTCACCAAGATCCTCGGTGACGGCGAGTTCTGGGCCGTCGTCCTGCGTACCGTGATCTTCGCGGGCGGCGCCGTCGTCCTCACGATGGTCCTCGGCATGCTGATCGCGCTGCTGCTGCAGCGGGTCTCCGGCTGGGTGAAGGCGCTCATCAACATCGTGCTCGTGGCGAGCTGGGGCATGCCCATCATCGTCGCCACCGCCATCTTCAAGTGGCTCTTCGACGCCGACTACGGTGTCCTCAACTGGCTGCTCAGCAGGATCCCGGGCGTCGACATGATCGGCCACAACTGGTTCGCCAGCGGCCCCCAGGGCCTGGCCGTGATCATGCTGCTCGTCGTCTGGGGCGCCGTGCCCTTCGTCGTCATCACGCTCAGCGCCGGCCTGACCCAGGTCCCCAAGGAGCTGGAGGAGGCCGCCCGCCTCGACGGCGCCGGGGCCTGGGGCGTCTTCCGCTTCGTCACGCTGCCCATCCTCAAGCCGATCATCGTCATGCTGACGACGCTCTCGGTGATCTGGGACATGGGCGTCTTCCCGCAGGTCTACGTGATGCGCAACGGCCACCCCGAGGCGGAGTTCCAGCTGCTCACCACGTACTCGTTCGACAAGGCGTTCGTCGTCAACGACTACGGCACCGGCTCCGCGATCGCGCTCGTCACCGTCGTCCTGCTGCTCGGCGTGGTCGCCGTGTACATGCGTCAGATGCTCAAGATCGGAGAAGTGGAGTGACCACGGACACCGCTGCTCCCGCCGTCCCCGCGGCCGCCCCGGCCGTGGCCCCGCGCCCCGTCACCCGGCGACGCAAGTCCAAGCTCGGCTGGAACCTCATCGGGCTCCTCGTCTTCGTGACGCTCGGCTTTCCGGTCTACTGGATGGTCAACACGGCCTTCAAGCCGGCCAAGGACGCCATCGACCCCGACCCGCACTTCTTCCCCTCCACCTTCACGCTGGAGAACTTCAAGCGCGCGCTGGACATCGCCGACTTCTGGGGCCCGGTCACCCGCAGCCTCATCGTCTCGTCCGTGGTCGTCGTCATCGGCATCGTCGTGGGCATGCTGGCGGCGCTCGCCATCTCCCGCTTCGCCTTCCGCGGCCGCAAGATCGTCATCGTCGGCATCCTCGCGGTCCAGATGGTCCCGCTCGTCGCGATGATCATCCCGGTCTTCCTGATGCTCAACGACCTGGGTCAGTACGACAAGATCAGCGGCCTGATCATCACGTACCTGACCTTCATCCTCCCCTTCACCGTGTGGACGTTGCGCGGCTTCATCGTCAACATCCCCAAGGAGCTGGAGGAGGCCGCCCAGGTCGACGGCTGCACCCGCACCGGCGCGTTCATCCGGGTCGTCTTCCCGCTGCTCGCCCCCGGCATGGTCGCCACGTCCGTCTACGGCTTCATCCAGGCGTGGAACGAGTACCTGTACGCGCTGATGCTCATGAGCCAGCAGAACCAGACGGCGACCGTCTGGCTCGGCAACTTCATCACGAAGAACGGCACCGAGTACGCCCCGATGATGGCGGGCTCCACGATGATGGCCGTTCCCATCGTGATCCTCTTCCTCCTCGTCCAGCGCAAGATGGCCGCGGGCCTGACGGCCGGCGCGGTGAAGGGATGACGCCGCCCATGACCACACTCGCAACCGCCTCGGACACCCTGACCCGGGACGCGCTCACGGTCCTCCAGCCCGGCTTCCTCGGCACCACCGCGCCCGACTGGCTGCTCCGCAGGATCGGTGAAGGCCTCTCCTCCGTCGGACTCTTCGGCCGGAACATCGCCTCCCCCGAGCAGCTCGCCGCGCTCACCGCCCGGCTGCGGGCCGAGCGCGACGACGTCCTGGTCGCGATCGACGAGGAGGGCGGGGACGTCACGCGCCTGGAGGTCCGGAACGGCTCCTCCTTCCCCGGCAACTACGCCCTCGGCGCGGTCGACGACGTCGACCTCACCCGGGCCGTCGCCGAGGAGCTCGGCCGCCGCCTCGCCGCCTGCGGGGTCGACCTCAACTGGGCGCCGTCGGCCGACGTGAACTCCAACGCCGACAACCCGGTCATCGGCGTCCGGTCCTTCGGCGACGGCCCCGATCTGGTCGCCCGGCACACCGTGGCGTACGTCGAGGGCCTCCAGGCCGTCGGTGTCGCCGCCTGCACCAAGCACTTCCCCGGGCACGGCGACACGAACGTGGACTCGCACCACGCGATGCCCCGGATCGATGTGGACCTCGCCACACTGCACGCCCGTGAGCTGGTGCCTTTCCGCGCCGCGATCGCCGCGGGTACCAAAGCAGTCATGAGCGCGCATATCCTGCTCTCCGCGCTCGACCCGGACCGCCCGGCGACCCTGAGCCCGCAGATCCTCACCGGTCTGCTGCGCCAGGAGCTGGGCTTCGAGGGGCTGATCGTCACCGACGGCATGGAGATGCAGGCCATCGCGTCGACGTACGGCATCGAGCGCGGATCCGTCCTCGCGATCGCCGCGGGCGCCGACGCGATCTGCGTCGGCGGCGGGCTGGCCGACGAGGACACCGTTCTGCGGCTGCGCGACGCGCTGGTCGCAGCGGTACGGACCGGTGAACTGCCCGAGGAGCGGCTGGCCGACGCCGCGGCGCGGGTACGCGCCCTGGCGGCCTGGACCCAGGCGCACCGGGCCAGGGGGGCTGTATCGGGGCCGGGCGCGGCAGTGCAGGAGGGGACCGCGCCCGGCACCGAGATCGGACTCGTCGCGGCCCGCCGGGCCCTGACCGTCACGACGGGGGAGGGGCCGTACACCCCGGTCACCGTCGCCCCCTACGTCGCCGCCTTCACCCCGGTCGCCAACATCGCCGTGGGCGACGAGACGCCCTGGGGGGTCGCGGCGGAGCTGGAGCGGCTGCTGCCCGGCACCGAGACGGGTGCCTACGACGAGCCCTCGGTGGACGCCGTGCTCGCCGCCGCGGGGGAGCGCCGGATCGTCGCGGTCGTACGGGACGCCCACCGGCACGCGTGGATGACCGAGGCCCTCGACGCCCTGCTCGCGGCCCGACCGGACACCGTCGTGGTGGAGATGGGCCTGAACCAGGCCGAGCCCCGGGGCGCGCTGCACATCGCCACGCACGGCGCGGCCCGGGTCTGCGGCCGCGCGGCGGCGGAGGCCATCGCCGGGGTCTGAGACCGGTCCGAGGGGCATACGCGGAGGGGCCCGGCACCTGGAACCAGGTGCCGGGCCCCTCTCGCCGTACCGGCCCTCAGATGCCCTGCCAGGAGGGCTTGTTGGCGTAGGTGTGGCGGAAGTAGTCCGCGAGCTTCAGCTTGGACGCGGCGGCCTCGTCCACCACGACCGTGGCGTACGGGTGCAGCTGGAGCGCGGACGCCGGTACGAGCGCGGCGACCGGGCCCTCGACGGTCTGGGCCACGGCGTCTGCCTTGCCCTCGCCGGTGGCCAGGAGCACCAGGTGCCTGGCCTCCAGGATCGTGCCGATGCCCTGGGTGATGACGTGGTGCGGCACCTGCTCGATGTCGTTGTCGAAGAAGCGCGCGTTGTCGACACGGGTCTGCTCGGTGAGCGTCTTGATCCGCGTCCGTGAGGCGAGCGAGGAGCAGGGCTCGTTGAACCCGATGTGCCCGTCGGTCCCGATGCCGAGGATCTGGAGGTCGACCCCGCCGGCGTCGCGCAGGGCCTGGTCGTACGCCTCGCAGGCCGCCTGGACGTCCTCGGCCGAGCCGTCGGGGCCCATGAAGGCGCCCTCGGAGAGCCCGAGCGGCTCGACGACCTGGCGCAGCACGGTGGAGCGGTACGACTCCGGGTGCCCGGTGGGCAGCCCGACGTACTCGTCCAGCTGAGCGATCCGGGCGCGCGAGGCGTCCACGGAACCGGCCTTGACCTGGGCGATCAGGGCCTCGTAGATGGGCAGCGGAGTCGAGCCGGTGGCAACGCCGAGCAGCGCGTCGGGCTTGCGGCGCAGGAGGCCGGCGATGCCGTCCGCGATGAGCTCTCCGCCTGCCGTGGCGTCCGGGACGATGACAACTTCCACGCTTTGCCTGCCGATCTGGTGAGGGGCTGGTGAGGGGCCTGGTGGTATAGACCAATCAAAGTTCAATCTAGCAGAGCGAAGGCCGTTCGCTCAGGCCCTTCCGACCCGCGGACGGTGCCGACGGGTGCCCTCCCCATGGTCGAACGGCGCGCCCCACGCAGCCACCCGGGCCCTGCCTCCTCCGTCAGGCGATCGAGCCTCCCGTGGCATCGATCCACTGACCGGTCACCCAGCGCCCGTCGTGCGAGGCCAGGAAAGCCACCACATCGGCTATGTCCGCGGGAGTGCCGACCTTCCCGAGCGCCGACAGCGCCGCCGCGCCCGCCCACGCCTCCTCGTTCCCCCGCAGCCAGTCCGCGTTGACGTCCGTGTCCACGATCCCCGGCGCCACCGCGTTGACCGTGATGCCCCGGCCGCCCAGCACCTTGGACAGATAGCGCGTGAAGGTGTCCAGGGCGCTCTTGGACATCGCGTACGCGATCAGCTCCGGCATGATCGCCGCGTGGCTCAGCCCGGTGGAGATGTTGATGATCCGGCCCCCGTCGCGCAGCCGCTCGGCCCCTCGCTGCGCCAGGAAGAACGCCGCCTTCGTGTTCACCGCGAAGACCCGGTCGTACTCCGCCTCGTCGATGGTGGCGAACGGCCGTGAGGTCCCGATCCCGGCGTTGTTGACGAGGATGTCCAGCCCGTCGGCCAGCTCGTCGAACCGCTCCCAGAGCGCGGCCGCGTCCCCCTGCACCCCCAGCTCCTGACCGATCGCGAAGGCCTCGCCGCCCGCCGCCTCGATCGCCGCGACGGTCTCCTTCGCGGCCGTCTCATTGGTCCCGTAGTGCACCGCGACCCGCGCGCCGTCCCGCCCGAGCCGCTCGGCGATGCCCCGCCCGATGCCCCGGCTGCCGCCCGTGACCAGTGCCGTCTTCCCCGTGAGCGCATCCATCGGACGCCCCCCTCATTTCCGTAGTGGTCGTTACAGAAAGAACCGTAGCACCCTTCCGTAACGCCCGCTATAGAATTGGCCCATGACGACGAAACAGCGCGGCCGCCCCCGCTCCTTCGACCGCCTGACGGCGCTGGAGCAGGCCACGATGGCGTTCTGGGAGCACGGCTACGAGACCACCTCCGTCTCCGACCTCACCCGCGCCATGGGCATCAGCGCTCCGAGCCTCTACGCGGCCTTCGGTGACAAGAAGGCCCTGTTCGAGGAGGTCGTGGAGGTGTACGCCGTCAGCTACGGCGCGTACGGCGGCCAGGCGTTCGAGGAGGAGCCGACGGCACGCGGCGCGCTCGGCCGGATGCTCGTGGAGGCGGCTGACGTCTTCACCGACCCGTCCCACCCGCGCGGCTGCCTGATGATCTCCGCCGCCACCAACTGCTCGACCCCGGAGGTCGAGGAGGCCCTGCGTGAGCGGCGCAACACCAACCTGGCGTCGTTCGAGGCGCGGATCCGGCAGGGTGTCGACGCGGGCGAGCTCCCGGCGGACACCGACGCGGGCGCGCTGGCCCGGCTGTACGGAGCGGTCCTCCAGGGCATGTCCCAGCAGTCCAGGGACGGTGCCACCAGGGCGGAGCTGGAGGCGGTCGCGCACGCGGCGATGCTGGCCTGGCCGGCCGCGCCGGCCGCGAGCTGAGCCTTCCAGCCTCCGCGGCCCCGCGGGCGAGGCGGCACACACGGGCCCGGCAGTATCCACAGGCCCCGAGAACACCCGCGGGCTACGGCGCCCGACGGGACCCTCAACCCGTCCGGCACCGCAGCCCGGAGTTGCTCGGCCGAGGATGTGCGGTCCCACGGCCGTGATGGGAGGTCTCGGCGCAGTCAGGGCAGAGAGCGCCGATCACCTCGTCCGCCCTCCTGTGCGGGGAGGGCGGAGGTATTCGAAAGAATGCTGCCTCGCCATTGTGGACTAGACCATTCTCGTCTGTCCATCCATCGGCAAGGCCGCGTTCCCGGTCCATCCTCCAACACGAAGGCCGCGAGATCCAGGTTCATCGCCCCTCGATTCCGCAGGTACGCTCGCTCATGTGCCCTCCATGAACGACCTCGTCCGCCAGCACACCGCTCTGAGTGAGTCCGACCTCGAGTGGCTCCACCTGCTGGTCTCGGAGTGGCAGCTGCTCTCCGACCTCTCCTTCGCCGACCTCGTTCTCTGGGTCCCTACCCTCGACGGCACGCGCTACGTCTCCGTCGCCCAGATGCGGCCCAACACCGGCCCGACCTCCTACCAGGACGACATGGTCGGCCATCTGGTTCCGCGCGGCCGCCGCCCGCTGCTCGACGCCGCCCTCGACGAGGGCCGGATCGTGCGCGAGGGCGACCCGGAGTGGCGCGAGGAGGTTCCCGTAAGGGTCGAGTCCATCCCCGTACGCCGCGAGGGCCGCGTCCTCGGTGTCATCGCCCGCAACACCAACCTGCTCACCGTGCGGACCCCCTCCCGTCTGGAGCTCACCTACCTCCAGTCCGCCTCCGACCTGGCCCAGATGATCGCCGCCGGCACCTTCCCCTTCCCCGGGGAGGCGAGCGACATGGACTCCTCGCCGCGCGCCGGCGACGGACTGATCCGGCTCGACGCCGACGGCATCGTCCAGTACGCCTCGCCCAACGCCCTCTCCGCGTACCACCGGCTCGGCCTCGCCGCCGACCTCGTCGGCCAGCACCTCGGGCAGATCACCGCCGAACTCGCTCCCTCCCGTGGCCCCGTCGACGAGGCCCTGGTCAAACTGGCCTCCGGCTACGCCCCGCGCGAGGCCGAGGTCGAGGGCAACGGCGGCGTGATCCAGCTCCGCGCGATCCCGCTCAAGCCCAAGGGCACCCGCATCGGTTCGCTCGTCCTGCTCCGCGACGTCACCGAACTGCGGCGCCGCGAGCGAGAGTTGATCACCAAGGACGCCACCATCCGGGAGATCCACCACCGGGTGAAGAACAACCTCCAGACCGTCGCGGCGCTGCTGCGCCTCCAGGCGCGCCGGATGGACTCCGACCGCGGGCGCGAGGCACTCAACGAGGCCGTTCGCAGGGTCGGTTCGATCGCCATCGTCCACGAGACCCTGTCCCAGAACCTGGACGAGCGCGTGGAGTTCGACGAGATCGCCGACCGGGTGATCGCGATGGTCGCCGAGATCTCCCCGGGCAAGGTGACCTGCCGGCGCAACGGCCGCTTCGGCATCCTCGACGCCGAGGTCGCCACCCCGCTCTCCATGGTCCTCACCGAGATTCTCCAGAACGCCCTGGAGCACGCCTTCGCACAGGGTGAGCAAGGCACCGTCGAGGTCACGGCCGTCCGCGGCGAACCCCGCGCCGACGCCCGGCTGCTGATCACGGTCAAGGACGACGGCCGCGGTCTGCCCGAGGGCTTCGACCCGCAGCGCGCCGGCAACCTCGGCCTGCAGATCGTACGGACCCTGGTGGAGGGGGAGTTGGGCGGCACGTTCGACATGCAGCCGGGCGCGGAGCGCGGGACCAGGGTCGTCCTCGACATCCCCGTACGGTCCCAGAAGTAGCCGAACGCCCCGGCGCGCGCCACCGAACAGCAGCGAGCCCCGGGCCGAAGGAATCGGTCCGGGGCTCGAATGCTGTGGGTTACTGCTGCGCGCTGCGGCTCGGGAGCGGTGATTGCGTACGCGATGTACGCGCCGCCTGCCTCAGGCTCTTCAGGGTGTTCAGGCGCTGGCGTTGCGCGCCCGGTTACGAGCGGCACGGCGCTTCATCGCGCGGCGCTCGTCCTCGCTGAGGCCACCCCAGACGCCGGAGTCCTGGCCGGACTCGAGCGCCCACTGCAGGCACTGCTCCATGACGGGGCAGCGGCGGCAGACGGCCTTGGCTTCCTCGATCTGCAGCAGCGCAGGACCGGTGTTGCCGATGGGGAAGAACAGCTCGGGGTCTTCCTCACGACAAACGGCGTTGTGACGCCAGTCCATGGCTGCTACCTCTCTGAGTGTTACAAGCTGGTTGCTTGTGAATGTGAACGCTTTCACGAATCCCCCCGTAAGTGAAGGGCCGACTGCCAGATGAACTGGTGTGGTCCTTGGACTGAGGAGGGGTTCTGGCTCTCAGTGGAGGCCGGTCTTGCGGGCCGTCCCGATCGCCAAGAAGAGACTCGCAAACCTCGGCAGCGGATACAACCCCTTCCGGAAAGTTTTTTTTGATTCCTCGGTGTCGACTAGGTCACAGCCGTACTTCTAAGGGGTGGATGGCAGCCTAAACGTTCGAGTGAAAGGACTTTAGGCCCTTCCACTCACACAATCACACGCAGTGCACGGCGAACGCCTGTGAACGTCACGCTCGTACGCAGTCCGAGGTGGTCTCCGTCCATCTGGAGAGGGAGTGGAACCTTCGAATGCAAGGTGAAGTCGGTGAGGTCGTGAAGAGTCAGGGCGTGCTTGCCGTGCGGGCCGCGTTCGGGGCTGGAAGTGAGCAGCTGAGTGGCGTACCGGGCCACCGCGGGGGCCGAGAGCCGGTTCAGTCCGAGCACGTCGAGGGCCGTCTCGAACGAGGCCTCCGGAGACGCGTACACCGGACGATTGCCCAGGTAGGTCCAGGGGGAGGTGTTGCAGATTATGGACAGGACCAGGTCCTCGACCGGCGCCTCGCCGGGGCGGGACAGGGTGATCGTTCCGTGTCGGCGGTTGGGCTCCTCCAGGAACTGACGGAACACCTGGCGGAGGTACAGCGCGTGCGTGGATCTCTTGCCGCGTTCCCGTTGCTGTTCGACTCGCCCGATGACACTCGCGTCGAAACCGAATCCGGCGCAGAACGTGAACCAGCGGGACGGGACCCCTTCGTCCTCCGTCCCGGGCGTACCGGACGCGAGCCCGAGGCTCACTGTGCGTGCACGGCGCTCACGGAGCGCGTCGAGCAGCGCGCCGGTCGCCTCGACGGCGTCGTTGGGCAGTCCGAGCGCCCGGGCGAAGACATTGGTCGAGCCGCCCGGGACGACCGCGAGCCCCGGCAGCCTGTCCGGATCCGGCCCACCGTGGAGCAGTCCGTTGACGACCTCGTTCACCGTCCCGTCGCCACCGAGAGCGACGACCAGCTCTATGTCCTCGGACTCGGCGGCCCGGCGACCGAGGTCCCGGGCGTGCCCGCGGTACTCGGTGGTGACGGCCTCCAGCTTCATCTCGCTCGCGAGGGCGTGGATGAGGACGTCACGCGTGCGGGCACTGGTGGTGGTGGCTGCCGGATTGACCACAAGAAGTGCGCGCATGGCCGCCAGCGTACCTACCCGGCGGTACCGATCCCAGTCGTGGCCATCAGGCGGACGCCCCCGCGGGACGGCCCCTGGCCCACGGTACGCACCCGGGCCCCGGCTACCCTGCCTGGTATGAGCAGTACGGAGCAGACTCCCCGACCCGCCCGGTTGACCGCGGCGGCGGCGGTGGCCGGAATCGAAGCCCTCGCGCTGGTGATCGGGGGCGTGTACGTGCTCGTGACGGCGTTCACCGGCGACCCGGACGGCCTGACGCAGGCGCTGATGGGCGGCGCGACTCTGATCGCGCTCGGTCTGATCCCGGGGGTCGCGGCACGCGGACTGCTGCTGCGGCGGAGCTGGAGCCGCGGGCCGGCGATCATCACCCAGATCCTGGCGCTGCCGGTCGCCTGGCAGCTCCTCCAGGCGAACAGCGCCATGATCCCGGCCGGCATCGCCCTCGCCGCCCTCGCCGTCGGCGGCCTGGTCCTGCTCGTCAACCCCGCGACGACCGAAGCCCTGGGCATCGGCCGCCGCGGCGAGGCGTGACGGCTCCTACTCCTCGACGAGCAGCTTCTCCCGGAGCTGGGCCAGCGTGCGCGCCAGCAGACGGGAGACGTGCATCTGCGAGATGCCGACCTCCTGCGCGATCTGCGACTGGGTCATGTTCCCGAAGAACCGCAGCAGCAGGATCCGCTTCTCCCGGGGCGGCAGGTCCTCCAGGAGCGGCTTGAGCGACTCCCGGTACTCGACCCCCTCCAGGGCCTCGTCCTCGGCGCCGAGCGTGTCCGCGACCGCCGGGGACTCGTCGTCCGTGTCCGGCACGTCCAGGGAGAGCGTCGAGTAGGCGTTCGCCGACTCCAGACCCTCCAGGACCTCCTCCTCCGAGATCCCGAGCCGCTCCGCGAGCTCGTGCACCGTCGGCGAGCGGCCGTGCAGCTGGGAGAGCTCCGCCGTCGCCGTCGTCAGCGAGAGCCGCAGCTCCTGCAGCCGGCGTGGCACGCGCACCGCCCAGCCCTTGTCCCGGAAGTGCCGCTTGATCTCGCCGACGACCGTCGGTGTCGCGTACGTCGAGAACTCGACACCCCGCTCCGGGTCGAAGCGGTCCACCGACTTGATCAGACCGATCGTCGCGACCTGTGTCAGGTCGTCGAGCGGCTCGCCCCGGTTACGGAACCGCCGGGCCAGGTGCTCGACCAGCGGCAGGTGCATCCGTACCAGCTGATTGCGCAGCTCCGCCTTCTCCGGGGAACCCTCCGGGAGCTTGCGCAGCTCGACGAAGAGCGCGCGCGCCCCGCTCCGGTCGTGCGGATCCGGGGCCTCGTGCGACTCGGAGACCTCGTGGACCTCGGAGTCCTCGGAAGCCTCATGAACCTCGGAGACCTCGGCGGCCCCGGAGACCTTGGCGGCCTCAGGAACCTCCGTGGCCCCGGAGACCGCCGTGGCCCCGGAGACCTCGGCGTGCTCCGCGTCCTCGGCGTCCTTGAGGACCTCTTTGTGCTGCTCGTGCTCGCTCATCTGGACCGCCTGCTCCGTAGCGACCTCGACCTCGACCTCCGGATGCGGCCGCGCCTGCTGCTCAGGGATGCCGGCCGTCGCGTCCCCGCTCCTCACGCCGGGCCTGGCCCCGCGCCGCGCTGTTTGTACAGGCTGATGGAGACGGTCTTGTCGTCCGCCACGGACGACTCGACCTTCCCGGCCAGCGCGGAGAGCACCGTCCAGGCGAAGGTGTCCCGCTCCGGAGCCCGCCCGTCCGTCGTCGGCGCCGAGACCGTCACGTCGAGCGAGTCGTCCACGAGCCGGAAGACACAGCTGAGGACGGAGCCCGGTACGGCCTGCTGGAGCAGGATGGCGCACGCCTCGTCGACGGCGATCCGCAAGTCCTCGATCTCGTCGAGGGTGAAGTCCAAGCGTGCCGCGAGGCCGGCCGTGGCCGTACGCAGCACGGACAGGTAGGCACCCGCAGCGGGCAGCCGGACTTCCACGAAGTCCTGGGACCCGGGCTCGCCTGCGATCTGGGACACCCTCACCTCCAAGGTGGCACAAGCTCATTCGGGGCCCGGGGGAGAAAGCCCCCCGAACCGGGCGGTACGCAGTCGGTTGCGCAATCCGCCGTGACGCTATCGCGATCCATGCTGCCGTGTCGCCGGGGGCCCCGGTCGGGACCCCGCCCCCGTCTGTCACTCATGGTAAGGCCATGAGTACGGACAGTGGCTAGAGGTCTGCGGGGCCCAATTGCGAGCGACCGGCGGAGGATTGTCGTACCCACCCCTCAGACGATCGAACCGTCCACGAAACACCACCGCCAGCGCTCGTTCGGCTCGAAGGTCCGCATCACCGGGTGGCCGGTGGTCGAGAAGTGCCCGGTGGCGTGCTGCCCCGCCGAGGAGTCACAGCATCCCACGTGCCCACAGCTGAGGCAGAGCCGCAGTTGGACGGGGTGCGTGCCGTCGGTCAGGCATTCAGGGCAGGTGTCGGTCAGCGGCACCGGTTCGGGGCGCGGCATTTCGGCAACGTGAGGGCACTCGCTCATGATGGCCAGGTTACGTGGTGGAACGAGCCGGGGACGGGGACCGAGGGATGGACGCATTGCAGCTGGTGGCACTCGTCGCGGGGAGTGCCGTGGTGGCGGGAGTGGCCCGCAGGACACCGGTACCGGCGCCGCTGCTCCTGGTGGCCGCCGGCCTCGCCGCCTCGTACGTGCCCGGCGTCCCGGACTACACGCTCGACCCGCACATCATCCTGCCGCTCATCCTGCCCCCGCTCCTCTACACGGCGGCGGTGGACTCCTCGTACCTCGACCTGCGGGCCAACATCCGGCCCGTCGCCCTGCTCTCGGTCGGGTACGTCCTCTTCGCCACCGTCGCCGTCGGCTGGCTCGCGTACCTCCTCGTCCCGGACCTGCCGCTGACCGCCGCGCTCGTGCTCGGCGCGGTCGTCGCGCCGCCGGACGCGGTCGCCGCGACGGCGATCGCCCGCAAGCTGGGCCTGCCGAACCGGATCACCACCATCCTCCAGGGCGAGTCCCTGGTGAACGACGCCACCGCCATCACCGCGTTCAGGGTCGCGCTCGCCGCGGCGGTCGGCGAGGGCATCAGCTGGGCGGGCGGCATCGGCGAGTTCGCGCTCGCGGCGGTCGGCGGCATCGGCGTGGGTCTGGCTTTGATGGTCCCCATCCACTGGCTCCGCTGCCACCTCGGCGAGGCCCTGCTGCAGAACACCCTCTCGCTCCTGATCCCCTTCATCGCCTACGCGGCCGCCGAGCAGGTCGGCGCCTCCGGTGTCCTCGCCGTGGTCGTCGTCGGCCTCTTCCTCGGACACCGCAACTGGCAGGTGGACTTCGCGACCCGCCTCCAGGAGGAGGCCGTGTGGAAGATGGTCGCCTTCATCCTGGAGTCCGCCGTCTTCGCCCTCATCGGGCTACAGCTGCCGTACGTCGTCCAGGAACTCGGGCGGTACGGGATCGGCGAGGCGGCCTGGTACGCCGCGGGGGTCTTCATGGCCGTGGTCGTCGTCCGCTTCGTCTGGGTCTACCCCGCCACCTTCCTGCCGCGCTGGATGTCGGCGCGGATCAGGGAACGGGAGCCGGAGGTGGACTGGAGGGCGCCGCTGATCGTCGGCTGGGCCGGCATGCGCGGCGTGGTCTCGCTGGCGATCGCCTTCTCCATCCCGGTGGCCACGCACGGGGAGGAGTTCCCCGCCCGCAACCTCGTCCTCTTCCTCACCTTCACCACCGTGATCGGGACGCTCGTGGTGCAGGGCCTCACCCTGCCGCCGCTGATCCGCCTCCTGAAGCTTCCCGGCCGCGACACGTACGCGGAGACCCTGGCCGAGGCGCAGGCCCAGAGCGAGGCCTCCCAGGCCGCGGAGGAGCGCCTGGACGCCCTGCTGGCCGACGAACGCAACGCTCTGCCGCAGCCGCTGGCCGACCGGCTCCGCACGGTCCTGGAACGGCGCCGCAACGCGGTGTGGGAGCGCCTCGGCGCCGTCAACGAGGTGACGGGCGAGACGGCCGACGACACCTACCGCCGGCTCGCCCGCGAGATGATCGAAGCCGAGCGCGAGGTGTTCGTCCGCCTCAGGGACGAGCGGCGCATCGACGACGAGATGATGCGGACGCTGCTGCGCCGCCTCGACCTGGAGGAGGCGGCGGCGTATCGGGAGGGGACGGCCTGAGGGCGGGGAGCGGTGTCCCGACGGGGCGTCACCGCGGGGCGCCGGTGATCACCGCCGCGACGGTGGTGCCCGGGGCGAACGCGCCCTCCTCGGCCAGGGCGGCGAGTCCGTAGAGCATTTTGGCGACATACAGTCGCTCGATGGCGAGTCCGTGCCAGGCCTCGAACTCCTGGGCGAACGCGTCGAGAGCCGGTGTCGTACGGGCGTAACCGCCGCCGTGGAAGCGCTCGTCGAGGCTCCACTCGCCCCGGGAGCCGCCGAACGCGGCGCGTTGCAGGGCGCGTATCTCCTCGCCCAGGAAGCCGCCCTTGAGGACCGGGACACCGAGCGCCCTCTGCCCGGGGCCCAGACCGGCCGCCAGGCCCGCGAGCGTGCCCCCTGTGCCGCAGGCGACGGCGACCACGTCGGCCGCCCCGCGCAGCTCGCGACCGAGCTCCACACAGCCCTCGACGGCGAGCGCGTTGCTGCCGCCCTCCGGCACGACGTACGTCCCCGGAGGGGACTGCGCGAGCAGGCCCGCCAGCACCTCGGGGTCCGACTTGGCGCGGTACGTGGCCCGGTCCACGAACATCAGCCGCATCCCGTCCGCCGCGCACCGGGCCAGTGAGGGGTTCAGGGGGCGGTCGGCCAGCTCCTGCCCGCGTACGACCCCGATGGTGTGGAAGCCGAGCAGCCGTCCGGCGGCTGCCGTCGCGCGCAGATGGTTGGAGTACGCGCCGCCGAAGGTGAGGACCGGACGGCCGTCGGCCGCCCGCAGGTTGAGTGCCAGCTTGCGCCACTTGTTGCCCGGCAGATCCGGATGGATCAGGTCGTCACGCTTGAGCAGCAGGCGCAGGCCGCGCCGGGTGAAGCGCTCGTCCTCGACCGGCTCCAGGGGGGACGGGAGCCGGGGCCGCAGGCCGGAGAGGTCGAACGCGTTCACCCGGCCATTGTCGCCGCCGGTGGGGGCGGGGCGCGCCTGGCGGCCACCTCGGCCGCCTGGCCGCCCGCAGCCGCCCCGTGCGGCCCGGCCGCCCCGGCTACCGCAGGCGCTCGCCGATCCGCCGGCGCATCGAGGCCATCGTGAAGCCGCGCGGGTCGACCTTCCCCGGCTGCCACTCCAGGTGGCCGATCACCGAGCGCTGGGTCCAGCCGTGCACCCGGCAGACCGCCGCCGCGGCCTTCTCGATGGCCTCCAGCTGGACCTTCGGCCAGGGGTCCACCCCGTCCCCGAGGTTCTCGCACTCGAACCCGTAGAAGTGCCGGTTGCCGTCCCTGTTCACCTCGTTGTCCGGCGGGAGACCCTGCTCGGCGATGACCGCCCGCAGGACGTCGTCGTCGCCGGCTCCCGCGTGGTTGGCGCGGCCGTAGCCGACGAGATGGACCGTGCCGTCCTTGGCGATCACGCCGTGACAGAGCGGCCCGGGCAGGGCGTCGTCGCCGTCCCGGCAGATCCGGACGGTGTTCGCGGTGCCCCGGGTGACCGTGTGATGGATCATCACGCCGTGGACCGGGCCCCAGGGGCCCTTGTGGTTGCGGTTGTGCGTACGCCACTCGCCGACCTGGACGACCGAGAGGCCCTCGGCGCGAAGGGCGTTGAGAAACCTGGTCGCCGACATGGGTGGGGCCATGACCGCCTCCTTCGGGATGAGCGGAACGGGACGGGGAGCGAAGCGCCCCGGGTAACGGAGTACCGGAGCGAGAGACTCCGCGGCCATCCGTTCGGACCCTGTGCGAGCCGATCCGGACACCGGGCCATGGGGCGGGCGGGGCTGCGCTGTTCGAGTGGGACCCAGACATGCCCAGCCGGAAGCCGATCACTCCCACTCATTTGTGTAATGGCGCAGGCACTCTGCGTGCTGGAAGGCTTCCTCTCGCAGGTCATTCACATCGAGAGGGAGTTCCATGTCCGTTGGTTCGGTTGGCGACGAGGTCCGCGCGGAACAGACAGCGCCGCAGCAGAGTCTCGGTACCGCCGCCGCGCGGAACCTGGCTACCACCACCAAGTCCGCGCCCCAGATGCAGGAGATCACCTCCCGGTGGCTGCTCCGCATGCTGCCGTGGGTGCAGGTCCAGGGTGGTACGTACCGGGTGAACCGGAGGCTCAGCTACTCCGTGGGTGACGGTCGCGTCACCTTCGTGCAGACCGGAGAGCGTGTCGCGGTGATCCCCGCCGAACTCGGCGAACTCCCCGCGCTGCGTGGCTACGAGGACGAGGAGGCCCTCACCGAGCTCGCCTCGCGATGCAGTCAGCGGGAGTACGCGGCGGGTCAGGTGATCGCCGCCGCCGGCGAGCCCGCCGACCGTGTCCACCTCCTGGCGCACGGCAAGATCGAGCAGATCGGCGAGGGGCCGTACGGCGACGAGGCGATCCTCGGAGTCCTCGCCGACGGTTCGTACTTCGGCGACAGCGCGCTGACCCACGCCGACGCCACCTGGGAGTGGACCGCCCGCGCGGCCACCGCCTGCACCGTCCTCGAACTGACCCGTGACGACGTGCGCAACCTGGCCGAGCGGGTCACCTCGCTCGCCGACCACCTCGCGAGCATCGCCGCGCTGCCCCACCAGCGCACCAACAAGTACGGAGAGGCCGAGATCGACCTCTCCGCGGGCCACGTCGGCGAGGCGACCGTCCCGCACACGTACGTGGACTACGACGCCTCGCCGCGCGAGTACGAACTGTCGGTCGCGCAGACGGTCCTGAAGGTCCACAGCAGGGTCGCCGACCTCTACAACCAGCCGATGAACCAGACCGAGCAGCAGTTGCGGCTCACGGTCGAGGCGCTGCGCGAGCGCCAGGAGCACGAGCTGATCAACAACCGCGAGTTCGGTCTGCTCTCCAACTGCGACTACGGACAGCGCCTCCAGCCCCACGACGGCGTGCCCAGCCCGGACGACATGGACGAGCTCCTCTCCCGCCGCCGGGGCTCCAAGATGTTCCTCGCCCACCCGCGCGCCATCGCCGCCTTCGGGCGCGAGTGCAACCGGCGCGGACTCGTCCCCGAGTCCATCGAGATCAACGGCAACCGGATCCCGACCTGGCGCGGAGTGCCGATCTATCCGTGCAACAAGATCCCGGTCTCGGACGCCCGGACCACGTCGATCATCTGTATGCGCACGGGCGAGTCCGACCAGGGCGTGATCGGCCTGCACCAGACGGGCATCCCGGACGAGATCGAGCCGAGCCTGTCCGTCCGCTTCATGGGCATCGACGAGCAGGCGATCATCTCCTACCTGGTCACCGCCTACTACTCGGCGGCGATCCTCGTGCCCGACGCCCTGGGAGTCCTGGAGAACGTGGAGGTCAGCCGCTGGCGCTGACGCGCCGACCCCGGTGACCGTGACGGGGGGCCGTGCCGACCGGGCCCCCGTCACGACCGCCGTAGGAGCACCGAGCCCCGACGAGAGAGGGAACTGTGACCATGACCCGGGCGGACGCCGTGGCCGACCCCCAGGACGCCGTGGCGCTCCTCGACCAGACGCGGAGCGTCGTCGATCCCCAACTGCGGTCCACCATCGAGGCGTTACCGCGCTCCATACGCAGGGTCGCGATGTACCACTTCGGCTGGGAGCAGGCCGACGGCTCCCCGGCCGACGGGCGGGCGGGCAAGGCCATCCGGCCCGCTCTGGTGCTCGCCGCCGCCCGCGCGCTCGGCGGTGACCCGGCGCCCGCCGTGCGGGCCGCCGCCGCGGTGGAGCTCGCGCACAACTTCAGCCTGCTCCACGACGACATCGTGGACGAGGACCCGACCCGCCGGCACCGGCCCACGGCCTGGACGGTGTTCGGCATCCCCGAAGCGCTGATCGCGGGCGACGCCGTGCTGGCCCTCGCACTGCGGCTGCTCGCCGAGGACGGACACCCGGTCGCGGCCGCCGCCTCGGCCCGGCTCGCCGCCTGTGTCATCGAGCTCTGCGCCGGCCAGCAGATGGACTGCGCCTTCGAGCGGCGCGCCCCGCACGAGATCACCCTGGACGAGTGCGTGGCGATGGCCACCGCCAAGACGGGCGCCCTGCTCGGCTGCGCCTGCGCCCTCGGCGCGCTGTACGCGGGCGCGGGCGGGGAGGAGGTCGCGGCGATGGACGCCTTCGGCCGGGAGGCCGGGCTCGCGTTCCAGCTCATCGACGACCTGATCGGCATCTGGGGCGACCCGGAGCGTACGGGCAAGCCGGCCGGAGCGGATCTCGTCGCCCGCAAGAAGTCGCTGCCTGTGGTGGCGGCGCTCGCCTCGGGGACCGCGGCGGGGGAGGAGCTGGCCGAGCTGTACTCCCGTAAGGAACTGGACGCCCCCGCCGTACGGGCGGCGGCTGACGCGGTCGAGCGGGCGGGCGGCCGGGACTGGGCGCAGGCCCAGGCGGCCGACCGGATGGCCCGGGCGGTGCAGCAGCTCTCCCGGGCGGTCCCCGATCTGGCCGCGGCCGGAGATCTGCTCGCCCTGTCGGAGTTCGTCACGCGACGGACGCGCTGACCGGTCAGTCCTCCGGAACGATCCGGCGGACCACGGTCTCGATGAGGGCGTCCAGTTCGCGGTCGTCGTGGAGCCCGGGGACCGTGAAGTGGTCGAAGAGCAGTCCGGTCAGGGCGAAGTAGAGCAGCCGGACCGTGTCCGCGTCGCCCGGCATTCCGGTCTCGACGTGCGTGCGGATGTTGTAGTCGAGATCGGCGCGCAGCACCTTCGTGAGCTGCGTGCGCAGTTCCGGACGCCGTGTGGCCTCCAGCCGGAGCTCGAAGAGGCCCAGATAGCAGGTGCGTTCGGCGGCCATCCGCCGGGCGAGCCAGCGCATCAGCTCGACGACGAGCTCACGGCTGGGCTTCGGCCGCATGGCCGCGACCAGCGAGTCCGGCTCCGGGGTCATGCGGACGAAGATCCGGTCCGCGACCTGCGAGAGCAGCTGGTCCCGGTCGGTGAAGTAGTTGGACGAGGTGCCCATGGGGACGCCCGCCCGGGCGTCGACCGCCCGGAAGGTGAGCCCGCGGGCGCCCTCGTCCCCGAGCACCTCGATCGCCGCGTCGAGCAGCGTCGTGCGGCGTTCCTGGTTCCTGGCCACCGGACCTCCTGGTTCCGCTTCTTTTCGGATTTCTTCGGAAGATAGCTCTTGCGCAACCACTACAGGTGAAGCACTATAGCCGTCGTGGTTGCGACCGCAGCTCACCTCTCGAATGACGAAAAGGATCGGTTTGCGCAAGCTCACCTACTTCATCGCCTGCTCCATCGACGGCTTCATCGGTGACCCCGACGGTGACGCCGCGTCCATGTACCAGTTCGTGGACGCGCCGTTCCTGGAGTTCCTCAAGGGCGAATACGCCGAGACGATCTCGACGCAAGGGCGTGAGGCCCTCGGGATCGACTCCGAGAACAAGCGTTTCGACACCGTCATCCAGGGCGTGAAGTCCTACAAGGTCGCCCTGGACATCGGCATCACCAGCCCCTACGCCCACCTGCGGGAGATCGTCGCGACCCGCTCGCTCACCGAGTCGCCCGACCCGAACGTCGAGCTGATCTCCGACGACCTGGTCGGCCGCGTGCGCGAGCTCAAGGCCGAGGACAGCCCGCTCGGCATCTGGCTCTGCGGCGGTTCGCAGATCGCCGGCGCCCTGGTCGACGAGATCGACGAGCTGGTCATCAAGACGTACCCCCAGGTCTACGGCTCCGGCATGCCGATGTTCGGCGCCGGCTTCGAGCCCCGCGACTTCGAACTGGGCGAGGTGCGCACCTTCGACAACGGCGTGCTCGTCCGTACGTACACCAGGAAGCGGTGACCAGGGGCGCGTCCTACCCTGGGAGGTATGGGCAGCGAAACCCCGCGTACGGTACGGGACCCGCAGGCCACGCCCTCGTGTACGGCCTGCGGACAGTCCCTCGGCATCGTCGCGAAGCGGCACAAGGTCCTGGGGGCCTGGGTGCCGGAGTGGGAAGTGCAGCCGTGCCGTAACCCGCGGTGCGCGCTCTACGTCCGGCCCGATCACGCCGAAGGGGAGGGCGGGGAGCCGGGCGATGCCTCGGCGCAGACGGCGGGAGCGGTCGCGAACGGGACCCCGGCGGGAGTCCCCGACGACGGCACGGAAGCCGCTACCCCGCACGTGACCGGCAAGAACGGCGAGACCGGGAGAAGTCCGACCACAGGGTGACCGGCCGCGCGAAGGAGCCGGTCAGACCGCTACAGTCCGCGCATGTCATCGGAGTCGACGGAAGTCTGGACCGGCTGGTACCGGGACCGCAGCGGCGCGGAAGCGATCGTGATCACGGTGGACGGACGACAGGTGTCCGCCCGCATCAGGGGAGTCGAGTACACGGGCGCGGGCTTCGCCGCCCTGAGCGCGGCGGAGAAGGCCGGCGAGGCCCTCACCGGCTGCGTCCTGGAGTGGGACCTGCCGCTCCCCGTCGTCGTGGACGGCGCCGCCCAGCAGGCCACCCTCAGCTGCCTGCTGACGCTCGGCGAGCGGGCGGACCTGAGCCTGACGCTGCACTACGGCGGCACGGCCTACGAGTCGGGCATCGCGGGCGGCGACTTCGAGGAGGCGCTCGACCGGGTGAGGCGCCAACTGCCGGAAGGCGCGGCGTTCGGCCGCCACCTGCTCCAGACGGCCTGACGACGGCCTGGCGACGGCTCTTGAACGACCTCCTGCCCTGAGGCGAAAGCGGTGGTGTCTTCGGCCCCATCACAGGGGATGCCACCACGTGGCGGGGCGGCCGTCAGGCGAGGCCGTCCCAGCCCCAGCGCGGGGTGGGGCCGGGCTCGCCGAGATCCGTGCCCGGCGCCGAGGCGGACACGTCCTTGGCGATCCGCGTCCCCCAGCCGAAGTACTCCACCACCCGGTCGCGCAGCAGGGCGTCGTCCGGCAGCTCCTTCTCCACGGCAGCCGTCATCAACTCCATCCACCGCAGCCGCTGCTCCTCCGTGATGCCGAGGCCGAGATGCGCGCGGAGCAGGGCCTGATGCCCGCCGAGCTCCGCCGTGAACCCGGCGGGCCCCGAGAAGACCTCCGCCAGCCATACGGCGACGTGCTGGACGTGGGCGGCGGTGAAGTCGGCGAAGACGGGCGCGAGGAGGGGGTCGGCCAGGACCGCTTCGTAGAACGTCTCGGAGAGCCGGCGCAGCGCGTCGGCACCGCCCACGGCCTCGTACAGGGTGTTCGTGTGCTCGGCGGTCATGAACGCCTCCGGGATCCGGGATGTGTCCTCCCAGCTTTCACACAACACACCCCGGATCCAAGGATGTTCGCTCTCGGCGGGGCGAACGGCGGCCGCTGCCGTCCGCCCCGCCGAGGTGTGGGTCCGGTTCGGGTCCTGGTGGGGTCAGAACGCCTTGAAGGCCGTGGCGAGGCCGTTGCGCCAGAGCTGGTCGACGCGCGCCCGCTCCTGGGTGTTGGGCTGGGCGTTCTGGCATGAGGTGCCCGGGCCGCCGCCGGACATCAGCTCGCTGCACGGGCCCGAGTAGTGGTCGGGGAGGCCGAGGACGTGCCCGGTCTCGTGGGCGGTGACGCGGGTGGAGTTGTACTGCTGGTTCTGCCGGTAGTCGAGGAAGATGTAGCCGTTGCCGTGGCCGTCGGTGCTGGCGTACGAGCCACGCGGGTCATTGCCCTCGTAGTAGCGGAAGTCCGGGTTGCTGCCCTCCACCAGCCGTACGTTGACCACCGAGCTGTTCCATATCTGGGTGCTGCGGGAGATCTGCGTACGGAAGCTCGGGGCGTTGGAGGCGCTGTAGACGACGGTGACGGCGGCCGCGCCGGGGTTGGCGGCCCGCTTCTTCGCCACGGACTTCATCACGGCTTCGTGGAAGGCCTTGGTCGCCTTGGCGTCCTCGGCGGACCCGGCGTAGGCCGCGTAGCCGGACGGCGCGGCGGAGGCGACGGGTGCGGCACCGAGCGCGGCGGCGAGTCCGAGGCCGAGGGTGGCGGCGAGCGAGGCGGTGAGGACCTTGGGGTGTCTCATGGGGGGGGCTCCTCCTGGTCGGTTGGGGAGAGTGTCGGGGGAGCCGGGGCGGGTGCGGATGATGGCAGCAGGGGATAACGCGAACGCATCACCGCCGCGCCGGGACAGGTCCGAGGGATAGGTCCAACTCCCTGTGATTCAAGGGTAATTGGAGTGATGTGGGTGTCTGGTGCGGTGCAGGGTACCGCCCTACCCTCGGGGCATGGAGCTGGAGGTGAGGCATCTGCGCGTACTCTGCGCCATCGCGGAGACGGGCAGCCTGCACAAGGCGGCGCGGCAACTGGGCATGAGCCAGCCCTCGTTGACGACCCAGCTGCGCCGGATCGAGAACTCCCTCGGCGCGGAGCTCTTCACGCGTGGGCGCACCGGCTGCCGGCCCACACCGCTCGGCCGCTCGGTGCTCAGCAGGGCCCGCCCGCTGGTCGACCAGATGGCCACGCTGATCACCGAGGCCCGCGCCGCGGCGGCGCGCAGCGACGGTCCGCGGCTGCGGGTCGGATCGACGGCGAGCAGGGCCCTGCCGGGCTGGCTGCGCCGGCTGCGCCAGGGGCTCGTCGGCACGGACATCGCGCTCCACATGGACGTCTCCGCCAACGCGCTGCTGCGGTCGGTCGCGGCGGGCCAGCTCGACGTGGCCTTCGTCCACGAGGTCGAGGGCTGCCCGCTGCGGGTGCCGGACGGCCTCCTGGCACGGGTCCTGGTCGAACGGGAGCCGCAGTTCGTGGCGCTGGCCCGCGACCATCCGGCCGCCGCGCTGCCGGTGGTGGAGCTGACCGACCTGGCGGAGGACCGCTGGATGGTCGACCCGACGGTGGACGGCGAGTGGGACGGGCTGCGGCGCGTCCTGAGCGAGGCCGGCATCGACCCGCCGCTGCTCCACGGCGACTACCACACGGCGGCGTCCCTGATCGCCCTCGGTGAGGCGGTGGCGCCCTGCCAGCCGACATCGTTGCCACGCGAGGACATGGCGATCCGTCCTCTGCGCGACGATCCCCTGGCCGTACGTCTCCTCCTGTACGCCCGTGAGGAGGCCCTTCTGGACCCCCTGTACGCCGACCTCACGGAGGCCTACCGCGAGGCGGCTCTGCGCGCCTCCCCGTACCGTCAGTGGCTCCGCCGGCACGGGATGTCAGTGGGGGCGGGCATGATGACGGCATGACGGATCACGGCGGCAGCTCACCAGACGCGAACGGCCACGGGGCGAGCCCCCGGTCGACCGCCGCACGCGTACGGCCCGCGCGCCCCGAGGACCTCGGCCGGGTGGCCGAACTGGCGGCGGAGCACGCCGCGTACGAGAAGGCCGCCCCGCCCGCCCCGGGCCTCGCGGAACGCCTGAGCCGCCTCCTCTTCGGGCCGGAACGGCCCCGCCTGCGCTGCCTGGTGGCCGAACTCCCCGACGGCCGCCTGGCCGGTTACGCCACCTGCGCCCCGGAACTCTCCACGTGGGACGGCGCCGAGTACCTCCACATGGACTGCCTCTACCTCTCCCCGACGGAACGCGGCCTGGGCCTCGGCCCCCTCTTCATGACCGCCCTCCAGACCGAGGCCCGGGCACTCGGCCTGACGGAGATCCAGTGGCAGACCCCGACGTGGAACGAGGGTGCGATCCGCTTCTACGACCGCCTGGGCGCCACGGCGAAACCGAAACTCCGCTACACCCTCCCGGTGGACCCCAGCCGATGACCCCTTGGTGCGTCCGTTCCGCCGACGGCCTCGCCGGCGAGATCACGGTGACCGGCGGCGACTTCCCATGGCTCAACGGCCGCTTCACGCCGGGCCCGGCGTACGACACGGTGAAGGACCTCTTCGCGCGCGAACTGGCCCTGCTCGAACCGATCCTCGAAGGCCCCGACGACGACGGGGCGACGGAAGCCTGGGAGTCCGCCTACGACGCCGTGAGGTCCGCCGTGACCCTGGAGTCCCCGGACGGCGTCCCGGTCCCGGAGTTCCTCCTCCACATCGAGGGCCCCGAAGCCTGGTTCCGCTGGTCCCCGGAGCCGTTCGAGGACTGACCGAGCGCGTGAACATCGCCTCGGAGGAATGCACTTGACCGTCCAGCGCATTCCGGGGTGGCTCGTTGCCCTGACGACCACCGTCGGCGGAGCAGCACTCACGCTGTGGACGCAGCGCTGACAGGAAGCTCCCCGCACTCGCGCCGTGCGCCGCCGGGTGGCGATGCCGCAGACTCTCCGGGTGATCGTTCTGCAGCCCGTCCTGGAGACCAGTGCCACCGATGGCTTCGAGCTGTGGCCCGTGATCGAGTGCGGTGCGTACGGATTCATGGCGCTGAGCGGCGCACTCGGCGCCGCCGAGGTCGGCACGGCCGTCATGCGTATCGCCGAGTGCAACGACGTGGAGCCGGAGGACGGAGGACCGCCGCGGCCCACCGACCCGCTGGGGAGCTTCCTTCACGGTCTGCTCACCATGGACACCCTCTTCGTCGCCGGCGGCCTCCGGGTGGCCGACACGGCGACGGGAGTCGTGCTGGTGCCGGGCTGCTGCAACGGGCTGGACGAACGCCGTGACTGGCTCGACGTCCTCGACGGCGACGGCTGGGCCGCCTTCGGTCACGACCCCTCGCCGATCGCCGAACGCGTCGGCGACGTGGTGCGTCTGACCGTGGACACCGAGCGGCCGGACAGCCCGGTGATCGAGCTTCCCCTCCCCGATCTGCGCCGCCTGCTTGCCGACGCGGAACGTGACCTGACCGACTTCCTCCACCTGGCCACCGCCTGGGCGTCCGCACACCTGCCCGGCCTCGCCGCCCCCGTGTGCGCGGCTCTCGCCCGCGCCCTCACCCTGCCGGCACCGGCCGTACCGCGTCTGCCGGAGGCGAGCGCCCCGCTCGACAGGGGCTAGGCCAGGTCCCCGTGACGGCGATCTCCGACTCGTCCTGCGGATCCACGTCGTTGACCTGTTGCCCGGGAAAAAGACCGCACCCGGACCGTCACGGTCGCCATGTTCGGCGGTCGAGCGGGCCGGGTGCGGGCTGGAGACCTCGTGGCCGAGGGGGCCGTGGGTCCGAGGGCGTGACCGGAGGTCAGGCCTTCTTCGTCTCCTTGAAGATGCGGTCCACCTCGGCGATGAGCTCCAGCGCCTTCTCGCCCGTCTTCGGGTCCGTCGACGCCTTGGCGGCCGAGAGGGCCTTCAGGGTGTCGTTGATGAGCTGGTGCAGCTCCGGGTGCTTCTCGAAGTGCGGGGGCTTGAAGTAGTCGCTCCACAGCACCGAGATGTGGTGCTTCGCGAGCTCCGCGCGCTGCTCCTTGATGACCGTGGCACGCGCGCGGAAGTGCGCGTCCTCGTTGGCCTGGTACTTCTCCTGGACGGCCTTGACCGACTCGGCCTCGATCCGGGCCTGGGCCGGGTCGTAGACACCGCAGGGGAGGTCGCAGTGGGCGCTGACCTTCACCTTGGGGGCAAACAGGCGGGAGAGCATTGAGCTGTCCTTCCTCGTGATCGTCTTCTCAGGTGGGAGATTACTCCCCGAGAAGGCTGTTTTCGCGAGCGCCCCCTAGGGCTTAGGACAAAAGTCCAGGGTCACCATGGGACTCGTGTACGAGTGGACGATCGGATCGGGAGGTGCCGGAATGACGGACGCGGGGCGGGAGGCCGGGCCTCTGTTCGGGATCGCCGAGGTGACGGGGGTGTCCATGGTGCCCACGCTGCTCCACGGCGACCAGCTCCTCGTGCACTACGGCGGACGGCTGCGGCCCGGGAGCGTGGCCGTGCTGCGTCACCCGCTCCAGCAGGATCTCCTCATCGTGAAGCGTCTGATCGAGCGACAGGCCGCCGGCTGGTGGGTGCTCGGGGACAACCCGGACGCCGAGGGCGACAGCCGCGTCTTCGGTGCCGTACCGGCCGAGCTGGTCCTCGGGCGCGTACGGGCGCGGTACCGGCCCGTCACGCCCGGGCGTCAGCGGTCGGTACCGGTGGTGCTCGCCTGGCTGTTCTCCGCGCTGAGGCCGGTCCGGTCCGACCGTTCGGCCTCCAGGCGCTTGCGGGCCCGGTAGGCGGCCACGTTGGCGCGGGTCGCGCACCGGTCCGAGCAGTAGCGGCGGGAGCGGTTGGTCGAGGTGTCGAGGTAGGCGTTGCGGCACGGCGACGCCTGGCAGAGGCCGAGCCGGTCGGCGCCGAACTCCGTGAGGTGGAAGGCCAGCCCCATCGCCGCGATCGCCGCGTAACCCGAGGTCGCGTTCGAGGGGTGGTCGGCGAGATGCATGTGCCAGCGCGGATGCCCCTCCTCGTCCAGGTAGTCGTGGCCCGAGATCTGCGGGCTGACGGGGAACTCCAGGAGCAGCGAGTTCAGCAGGTCCACCGCCTGGGTGTGGTCGCCCTCGTCCGCCGCGGCGAAGACCGCCCGCAGCCGGGCCCGTACCGAACGGAACCGCGTCACATCGGCATCCGTCACCCGCCGGGCCATCTGCGAGGCCGTGCCGAAGAGCTCCCGGACAGCCTCGACCGAGGTGAGGGCGTCCTTGCTGCGGGCCGGCTCCTCGGTGTTGACCAGACGCACGGCGTAATCCGAGTAATAGGCCAGTTCCACTTGTAGTCCTTACGGCGGAGGTCTAGTGTCGGGTGCGGAGGGGGTAATGGATGTTCCCCCTTCGAGGGTATTACGAAGAGGGCGAGGTTGAGGGATGACGGACGCGGCGACGACCGGAACCGACTGGGCGGCCTGGCAGGAGAGCTGGGACCGTCAGCAGGAGTGGTACATGCCGGACCGCGAGGAGCGGTTCCGCGTGATGCTCGACATGGTCGAGGCCGTGGTGGGGCCGGAGCCCCGCGTCCTGGACCTGGCGTGCGGTACAGGGAGTATTACGGATCGGCTGCTCAAGCGGTTCCCGAAGGCGACCGGCGTCGGCGTCGACCTCGACCCCGCCCTCCTCGCCATCGCCGAGGGGTACTTCGAGGGCGACGAGCGCGTCACCTTCGTGACCGCCGACCTCAAGGACCCCGAGTGGGTCACGACGCTTCCGCACGACTCGTACGACGCCGTGCTCACCGCCACCGCGCTGCACTGGCTGCACACCGAACCGCTCACCGCGCTCTATGGGCAGCTCGCCGGCCTCGTCCGGGACGGCGGTGTCTTCATGAACGCGGACCACATGATCGACGAGACCACTCCCCGGATCAACGCCGCCGAGCGCGCCCACCGCCACGCCGCCATGGACCGCGCCAAGGCCGCCGGCGCTCTCGACTGGGCGGCGTGGTGGGCCGTCGCCGCCCAGGACCCGGTCCTCGCCGAACCGACCGCCCGCCGCTTCGAGATCTACGGCGAGCACGCCGACGGCGACATGCCGTCCTCCCGCCGCCACGCCGAGATCCTCCGTGCCGCCGGCTTCGCCGAGGCCCGCCCGGTCTGGGCCTCGCCCTCGGACACCCTCGTGCTGGCCGTGAAGTAGCGCGTACGAGGAAGGGGCGGTACGGAATCCCGTACCGCCCCTTCCCGACCTCCGGACTACAGCACCTTGGACAGGAACGCCTTCGTCCGGTCGTGCTGCGGGTT